>NZ_JAHBYN010000001.1:2908037-3588306 GCF_019635935.1 Parvibaculum sp.
TCGGCGACCGCTGGACGCTGCTGATCCTGCGTTCGGCGCTCCACGGCGTCCGCCGCTTCGACGATTTCCAGGCCGATCTCGACATCCCGCGCACGGTGCTGAGCAACCGGCTCGCCGGTCTTGTCGAAAGCGGCATCGTCAAGCGCCGCAACTACCGCGAGGCGGGCCAGCGCACCCGCGTCGAATATCCATTGACCGAAATGGGACAGGCGCTGGCGCTCCCTTTCATGGCGATGACGCAATGGGGCGACAAATATCTCGGCGGCAAAAAGCTGCCGCTGACGCTGCGCGCGAAATCGACCGGCGAAAAAATCGCGGTCGCTTATGTCGATGGAAAGGGCAGGCGCCGAAAAGCGTCCGATGTCGAAGCGGTTGTCGATCCGGCCTTCCGTCAGCCGGATATCCGCAACGATTAGCCGGCAATCGTTTCGCGTCCGATCTCCGAAACCTTGGTGTGTCCGGTCAGCGCCATGGCGACATTCATTTCGCTGCGCATCGTGCCGAGCATCGCTTTCACGCCCGCCTCGCCGCGCGCCGCCAGCGCAAAGGCCCAGGCGCGGCCCAGCAGGCAGGCGTCGGCCCCCTGCGCCACCGCCTTCACGATGTCGAGCCCGCTGCGGATGCCGCCATCGAGCAGCACCGTCGTGGCGTCGCCCACCGCCTCGCGGATCGCCGGCAGCGCGTCGAGCGTCGCCGGCGTCCCGTCGAGCTGCCGCCCGCCATGATTGGAAACGACGATCCCTTCCGGCGCCACTTCCGCCATCGCCATGCGTGCATCCTCGGCGTCCATCACCCCCTTGATGACGATTTTCCCCGGCCAGTTGGCCCGCACCCATTCGAGGTCTTTCCAGGTCATCGCCGGATCGAGATTCTGCGCGACCCACATCCCGAATTCGCCGAAGCCGCGCGCATCCGGCACCGCCTCGCGCAAGTTTCCGAAGTCGAGCGGTTTGCCGCCCAGCGCCACATCGCGGAGCCAATGCACCCGCCGCGCGAAATCGGCGGCGACCTTCAACCGCTTGCCGAGCGACATGGCGACGTTCATGCCGTTGCGCGTGTCGCGGTAGCGCGCCCCCAGCACAGCCAGATCGACCGTGAACACCAGCACCGGACAGCCCGCCTCATGCGCGCGTTGCATCAGCGCGCGCGCATAGCCGCGATCCTTGATGACATAAAGCTGGAACCAGAAAGGCGCGCTCGTCGCCTTGGCCACTTCCTCGATCGAACAGATGCCGACCGTCGAGAGCGTGAACGGCACGCCGAAACTTTCGGCCGCCTTCGCCGCCTGCACCTCGCCGCGCCTTGCATACATACCCGCAAAACCGACCGGCGCCAGCGCCGCCGGAATTTTCCAGCGTTCGCCGAAAATCGCGGTGCCCGTGTCGATGGCGGAAACGTCGCGCAGCACGCGCTGCCGGAGTTTCAGCCGCCCGAACGCCGCCACATTGTCGCCGAGCGTCGCCTCCGCATAGGAGCCGCCGTCGATATAGTCGAACAACTGCGTCGGCAGCCGTTTGCGCGCCAGCTCCCGATAGTCCGACACCGAAACCGGATTGAGATCGAGGCTCATTGGTTCTCCTCCCTCTACTCCTCCACCTCCAGCGGCCCCGCGCCTTCGCGTTTGCTGTCGATGATATAGGCAAGCTCGGTAAACGCCTCGAGCATTCGCTCCGCGTCCCCTTCCTCCACCAGCGACGGCAGGTAGCGCGCCAGCGCCTCCTCGAATTCGCGGTGTTTCGTGAGGCCTTTCTTCGTCAGCGTCAGCCGGATCGAGCGCCCGTCATCCTTGTCGGGCGCGCGTTCGATCAATCCGCGCTTTTCCATGTCGGCGATCAGGCCCGAAGCGGTCGGTTTGCGGATCGCGGCTTCCACCGCCAACTCGCCGGCCCGCTTCGGCCCGCGCTTCAGGAACAGCAGGAAGCGGTATTGCGGGATGGTGATGTCCATTTCCCGCGCGATCTGTTCGAACTGCCGGAACAGCACCACCACCGTGCGCGCCATCAGGATCAGCCGCCGGTCGATCTCTTCCGTGGTGCCGTTCCGCTTGTCCGTCATCTGTCCTCAGAAAATCGCGTAGCCGCCATCGACCACAAATGTATCGCCCGAATGATAGGACGAAGCATCCGAGGTCAGATAGACCGCGACGCCGCCGAAATCCTCCGGCTCGCCCCAGCGCCGCGCCGGCACGCGCGGGATCACCTTTTCGGCAAAGGCCGGCGCGGCCTGCGCCTGCGCCGTCATGTCGGTGGCGATCCAGCCCGGCAGGATGGCGTTGGCCCGCATGCCATAGCGCGCATGTTCGACCGCGACGCTCTTGATCATCGAAATGACGCCGCCCTTGGTCGCCGCATAGGCCTCGTTGCGCGCCGCGCCCTCGATCGCCGCAAGGCTTGCAATCCCCACCAGCGAGCCGCCGGCATCGCCCGCCTTGGCGCGATCGACCATGTGCCGCGCCGCCTCGCGCAGCGTGAAGAACACGCCGTCGAGATTGACCGCCAGCGTCTTGCGATAGGTTTCGGTCGTCATGCCGATAAAGGAAGGCGCGCCGAAGCCGACGCCGGCATTGGCGAACACCGCGTCGATGCGTCCGAGATCCTTCACCGTCGCGCCGATGCCGTCGACGACCTGCTTCTCGTCGGACACGTCCACCTTCCGCGCATAGACCTTCACGCCATGCGCGCGAAGCTGTTCGGCGGCGCGCTTGTTCTTGTCCTCGTTGGTGCCCCAGATCGCGACGTCGGCGCCCGATTGCGCGATGGCGTCGGCCATGCCGAGGCCGATGCCGCCATTGCCGCCGGTGATGAGTGCGACCTTGCCCGAGAGGTCGAAGGGTTTGTAGGCCATGAGATTTCTCCCTGTTCTGGTTTCTGTTTTTCGATGCGGATGGCAGTCGGAGAGGCGGCGCCGGTCAATTACCCGTTCGGGGCTTCGGCGCTTCCACTTCGGGCGCGCGCGGCAGCTCGCTGAGCTCGGCGCAGACGAAATAGGGTTTGAAGTCGAGCGCCTCGGGGTCCGGCGGCACCTGGCAGGAAAAAACCGACGCCTCCTTTTGCAGGATCAGCGCCGTGCCCAGATTGCCGCGGATGCGGTAGCCCTCGCCCAGGAGGTCGGTCAGCGACTTGTCGGTCGCGACGAAGGGGCCCGAGCGCGTACCGGGCTCGAACTTGGCCGATTGCGCGGGCGCGGGCCCGGCCGCCAGCAGCGTCAGGACGAGAATCTGGATTGTCTGGCGGATCATGGGCGCGCGAACTCCGGGGAGGGGATGCGAAACGAGCGGCGATCTTATCCGAAGGCGGCCAAGCTTCAACGACGGCCTATTTTCCGCAGCGCGCGCATAGCCCCGAAATCTCGACCACCTTGCGCTCGGGCCGGAAATGCGCCCGGGCCGCCGCCGCTTCGAGCGCCGTTTCGAGCCGCGGATCGACGATTTCCTCGGTCGCGCCGCATTTCCGGCAGATCAGGAACTGGCCCGAATGCGGGGCGCCGGCCTCGATGCAGCCAAGATAGGCGTTCAGCGATTCGATCTTGTGGATGAGGCCCTCCGCCATCAGGAAGTCGAGCGCCCGGTAGACGGTCGGCGGCCGTGCCGATTTGTGGCTGCGCGCCAGCTCGTCCAGCACCTCATAGGCGCCCATCGGCTTGTGGCTGCGCCAGACGATCTGCAACACCTTCTCGCGCAGCGGTGTCAGTTGCACGCCCCGCGCGGTGCACAGCGCCCGCGCCGTCGCCAGTGCATCGTCGATGCAGGCCCGGTGGTTGTGCGATGTATGGGCGTGGACCGCCGCGCGCGCCGCCATGTCGTCTCCTCTGTCGGACGGATGTTACAACGTAACAGCCCGGCCTGTCGCCTTCCATGCTATCCTCGTCCCATGTGCGGACGCTACATGATCACCTCGGCGCCGGAGGCGATGCGGCAGCTTTTCGACTGGTTCGAGAAGCCCAATTTCCCGCCCCGCCACAACATCGCGCCGACCCAGCCGGTGCCCATCGTTATTCTCGACGGCGGCAAGCGCCGCTTCATGCTGGTCCGCTGGGGTCTCGTGCCGTCCTGGGCGAAGGAAATGCCGCAATCGCTGCTGATCAACGCGCGGGCCGAAACCATCGCCGAAAAGCCGAGCTTCCGCGGTTCCTTCCGCCACCGCCGCGCGTTGATGCCCGCCGACGGTTTCTACGAATGGAAGGCAGAAGGCAAAGGCCCCAAGCAGCCCTATGTGATCCGCCGTGTCGACCGCGCGCCTTTCGCCATGGCCGCCCTCTGGGACAACTGGATGCCCGCCGACGGCAGCGAAATCGACTCCTGCGCCGTCGTCACCTGCGAAGCCAACGAAACGCTCAGCCCCGTCCATCACCGCATGCCGGTGATCCTCGACCAGAAGGACTGGGAGAAGTGGCTCGACCCGGCCACCCCGCCGAAAGAACTGCAAGCCCTCATGCGCCCCGCGCCGGCCGACCTCCTCGACGCCCAGCCCGTCAGCACACGGATCAACCGCGTGGCGAACGACGACCCAGGCCTCCTCGACCCCGTCGTCAAAACCGCCGAACCGCCCCCCGAAAAGCCCCGCGCGAAAAAGCCCGCAAAGGACACGCGCCAGATGGGATTGTTTTGAAGTCCCGTGCGGCTCCGCGTGCCAAAACCTTCCCTCACGTCAGCCGCTTCGACATCACGACAACCTCGTCCTGCGCATAGCCGAGCCCGGCATAAAACCCCAACGCCCCTTCGTTGCCCCGCCGCACCATCAGGTTGAGCTTCCACACGCCCCGTTCGGCGAGCCAGCGCTCCGCCGCCGCCATGACCGCGCGCCCGAGGCCCTGCCCCCGCATCGCCGGATCGGCCGCGACGTAGTAGACCGCCCCCCGGTGCCCGTCATGGCCGACCATCGCCGACGCCACGATGCGCCCCTCCCGTTCGATCGCCAGCACCGTCGAGGCCGGCCCCGCCAGCGCGAAGGCAAAGTCCTGCGCCGGGTCGTTCCAGGGCCGCGTCAGCCCGCAAGCCGCCCACAGCGCCGCCAGCGCCGGCCCGTCGCCCGCCCGCGCCGTCCGCACCCCCGATTCGTTATCCCCATGAGGCATGTGCCTTCTCCCGCCCGGTTGAGAAAGCCGCCGATCCTGCCCCCTTCCGCCCGCCCGCGCTACCCCGTCGCGCTCGCGCCCGCTCTCGCCTATACTCGCCTTCCAGCCCCCGGGGACATCATGCTTTCGAACATCGTCATCCTGCTCGTCATGATCCTCGTGAACGGGTTTTTTTCGATGTCCGAGATGGCGCTCGTTTCGGCGCGGCGCCAGCGCCTGCAGGCGCTTCTGGGCGCGCGCAAGCAGGCGGGCGCCGCCACAGCCCCGGTCGAATCGGCGCTGAAGCTCCAGGCCGAGCCCGGCCGCTTCCTCTCCTCGGTGCAGATCGGCATCACGCTGGTCGGCGTCTTCACCGGCGCTTTCGGCGGCGCGGTGCTGGCCGGGCCGATTTCGAGCGTCATGGTCGACTGGCCCTGGATCGGCCCCTGGGCCGAGCCCGTCGCCTTCGGCTTCGTCGTCATCGTGCTGACCTATCTGACGCTGATCCTCGGCGAGCTGGTCCCCAAGCGCATCGCGCTTTCGAACCCCGAAGGCATCGCCGCCGCCGTCGCCCGGCCGATGCGCGGCTTCGCGCGCCTGCTCGCGCCGGCCGTCACCTTCCTTTCGCATTCGACCGACTGGGTGTTGAAGCTCTACGGCATTGCCGGCCGCGAGGCGCCGCAAGTCACCGAAGACGAGATCAAGCATCTGATCGAGGAGGGCGCCGCCGCCGGCGCCATCGAAAGCGTCGAGCGCGACATCGTCAACCGCGTCTTCCGTCTGGGCGACACCCGCGTCAGCGAGGTCATGACGCCGCGCGTCCAGCTTGTCTGGCTCGATACGACCGAGCCCGTCGAGCACAATCTCGCGCTGATCCGCCAGCACCACAACATGCGCTATCCCGTCCGCCAGGGCGCCAACGGGCCTTTCGTCGGCATGGTCCGGCTGGAAGAGCTTTTCCTCCATCCGAAGTCGAACGACGAATTGCTCTCGCGCATGTCGCCGCCGCTCTACATCCCGCGCACCGCAAGCGTGCTGAAGGCGCTGAGCATTCTCCAGTCCGAAAACATGTTCATGGCCTTCGTCATCGACGAATATGCCGATGTCGTCGGCACCATCACCATGTCGGAAATCTTCTTCGCGATGATCGGCGACATTTCCGACCACGCGGCAAACGTCAACGCGGCCGTCGCCATCCGCGACGACGGCTCCTACATCATCGACGGCGTCGTCTCGGTGGATGAAGTGCGCCGCCTGCTGAAACTCGCCAAGCTCCCCGGCGACGAAAGCGGCGAGGTCAACACGCTGGCCGGCGTGATGTTCAACTGGTTCGGCCGCCTGCCGCGTGAAGGCGACTATTTCGGCTGGAACGGTTACCGCTTCGAAGTCGTCGACATGGACGGCCCCCGCATCGACAAGGTGCTGATCGTGCCCGCGCAAAACCTGCCTATCGGCAGCGCGCTGGCCAGAAGCGCCGATTGAAGCGCCATGCCTCTTTCCCCCGCGCGCCTGCAAGACTTGCTCGACACGTTGACGCGCCAATGCGGCGTGCCGGGCGCGTCGCTGGCGGTGTGGGCGGGCGACACGCTGGCGGAAGCCGCCACCGGCGTCTGCAATCTCGAAACGCAGGTGCCGGTCACGCCCCAAACGCTCTTCCAGATAGGCTCCATCACCAAGCTCTACACATCCACGCTCTGCCTGCAGCTTGTCGAGGAAGGCAAGCTCGCGCTCGACGTGCCCGTGCGCGCCACGCTGCCGGATTTCCGCGTGAAAGACGAAGCGGTCGCCGCCGAAGTCACCTTGCGCGACCTGCTCGCGCATCGAAGCGGCATCGAGGGCGATTATTTCAAGGATGCCGGGCGCGGCGAGGACCGCGTCGAAAAATTCGTCGGCCTGATGGCGGCGCTCGGACAGGTGCATGGCCGCGGCGAAATGTTTTCCTATTGCAACACCGGCTTTGTCGCCGCCGGCCGCATGATCGAGGTCGCCGACGGCCGCATCTGGGACAAGGCGGTCCGCGCGCGCATCGCCAAACCGCTCGCCACGCCCGCCTTCTCGACCCTGCCCGAACAGGCCATGCGCTATCGGACGGCGATCGGTCATCTCGGCCAGCCCGGCAAGCTCTTCGTGACGCCGATCGTCTATCTGGCGCAGTCGAACGCCCCGGTCGGCTCGACGCCGATGGCGATGGCGCGCGACGTCGTCGCCTTCGCGCGGATGCTGATGGCCGGCGGCGCCGCGGCGGACGGCACGCGGCTCTTGTCGCCCGAAAGCGTCGCCGCGATGCAAACGGCCAACATCGTCTGCCCGCGCCGCATGAACATCGACGCCATCGGCCTCGCCGCCTTCATGTGGGACTGGGACGGCGACGGCAAATACGAGGTCTTCGGCCATGACGGCTCGACCATCGGTCAGGCGGCGTGGTTGCGCTATCACCCGGCGAGCCGCACCGCCTTCTGCCTCCTCACCAATGGCGGCAACGGCAAGGCGATGGCCGACAGCCTGATCCGCGAAGTCTTCACCGAAGCAGCCGGCATCGCGCCGCCCGAATTGCCGCCGGTCGATGAAGCCTTCATCGCCGATCCCGCGCGCTACGAAGGCCGCTACGCCAACACGATGGAAACGATCGAGGTGACGGTGGAAGAGGGCCGCCTCGTCGCGACGAGCCACCCGGCGCCCGACTATGCGGTGATCGCCGGCGGCGCCAAGCGCGTGCCGCTCCAGGCCGTCGACGCCGAACTCTTCCTCGGCACCGCCCCGGGCATGACGCTGCCCCAGACATATCACTTCCTCGGCAGCGACACCGCCGACCGCGCCCGCTGGCTCCACCAAGGCGCCCGCGCCCACAAGCGGGTGTGAGGGTGCGCATGAGCGTCGACTAACATATAAGTGTCATCCCGGCTTTCGCCGGGGTGACATCGTGTTTGTTGTGATATTCAAATGAAACCCACGCCCGAAACACTCGCCCGCATGCAAGCCGTCGTCGGCGCGAAGGGCGTTGTCGAGGGCCACGACGTCGCGCCCTATCTCGCCGAGCGCCGCGAACTATATGTCGGCCGCGCGGCGGCGGTGCTCAGGCCCGCCTCGACGCAGGAAGTTTCGGCGCTACTGAAAATCGCCCACGAGACAGGAACGGCCATCGTTCCCCAGGGCGGCAACACCGGCCTTGTCGGCGGCCAGATCCCGCATGAGGCGGGCAACGAGGTCGTGCTGTCGCTGGAGCGCATGAACCGCATCCGCGCCCTCGACGCCGAAAACAACACACTCGCACTCGATGCCGGCGTCACGCTTGCCGCCGCGCAGGCCGCGGCCGGGGAAGCCGGCCGCCTCTTCCCGCTGAGCCTCGCCTCGGAAGGCACATGCCAGATCGGCGGCAATCTGTCGACCAATGCCGGCGGCACGGCGGTCCTGCGCTACGGCAATGCGCGCGACCTCGTGCTCGGCCTCGAAGTGGTGCTGGCGAACGGCGACATCTGGGACGGCATGCGCGGTCTGCGCAAGGACAACACCGGCTACGACCTGAAGCAGCTCTTCCTCGGCTCCGAAGGCACGCTCGGCATCATTACCGGCGCGGTGCTGAAACTTTTTCCGCGCCCGCAATCCATCGCCACCGCCTTCGCCGCCGTGCCCGATCCCGCATCGGCGGTGAAGCTTCTGCGCGTCGCCGACAATGTCTCGGGTGGCATGGTGACCGCCTTCGAGCTGGTGCCGCGCATCGGCCTCGAATTCGTGACGCGGCACATCGAAGGCGCGGCCGATCCGCTGCCCGATCCCGCGCCCTGGTACGTGCTGATCGAAATGAGCGCCGGCAGCGCCACCGCCGGCCTCGACGCGACGCTCGAGGCGGTGCTCGCCGAAGGGCTCGAACAGGGATTGCTGACCGACGCGGCGCTGGCGCGTTCCGAAAAACAGCGCGCCGATTTCTGGCGTCTGCGCGAAACGCTCTCCGACGTGCAGCGCCTCGAAGGCGGCAGCATCAAGCACGACGTCTCGGTGCCGGTCTCGCGCATGGGCGACTTCATCGCCGCCGCGACGCGCGCCGTCGAAGCCGCGATGCCGGGCATCCGCACCGTCGCCTTCGGTCACATCGGCGACGGCAATGTCCATTTCAACCTGAGCCAGCCCATCGGTGCGGACAAAGCCGCCTTCCTCGCCCGCTGGAACGACATGAACGCGCTGGTGCACGGGATCGTGAGGCAGATGGGCGGCTCCATCAGCGCCGAACACGGCGTCGGCCGCTTGAAGCGCGACGAAATCGCCGCCACCAAATCGCCCGTCGAAATCGAATTGATGCGTATGCTGAAAAAGACCCTCGACCCCAAAGGCATCCTCAATCCGGGGAAGGTAGTGTGAGGGCGGGGGCGACGGCGGCTGTGTAGGTGCGCACGGGCGTCGACATAAATAGAAGTGTCACCCCGGCGAAAACCCAAAAACAGGTGTCGCTCCAGCGAAATCCCAAAAGCAGGTGTCACCCCGGCGAAAGCCGGGGCCCATTGGTTCCCTCAGCAAGTGCGGGCGGTGCTCGGCGTCTGCGCCATCGTACAATTACAAAAGCTGCGGCAAGAGGCGCTGCGAGTGGACCCCGGCTTTCGCCGGGGTGACACTCTTGTTTTTGTTTTTAATTTTGTGCCAAACACGCTCCGGTGCGACCTGCGCAAGGAACGAAGGCGGAAGCGCCATAAAACCTCTTCCGCGCCGCCGCGTGATTCCCTTTTCGGCATCCCCCCAAATCCGGGGATAAATTATTTTCACCTTTCACGCCTCCCTCTCCCCATGGGGGAGAGGGAAGGGGCCCGCCGAAGCGCCGCTGGCGCGCAGGTGGGAAGGGTGAGGGGGAGGCCGCGCGACGGGCAGAATCGGGGATAACTCCCTCACTCCTCCGTACACGAACGAAAAGTCCGCCGGGGATAACCCCGTTTGTGACAGTTTTTTGACAGAACGATGACAGTCGCTACGGCGATATGCGGGATAAGTGCAAATCCCGCTGCGTTTTTACGGTGCTGGCGGCGACATTCGACAGGCTCTAGAGTGCGCGGCGGTCAGCACCGGAGAACTGTCACAAATGAGCCCGCATACAAGCGAAGTCACTGCCGTCGATCACCTCATCGTCGCGGTCCGCGATCTGGCGGAAGCCGAGAAAACCTACACGGCAATCTTCGGCCGCGCGCCCTCATGGCGCGGTACCCATCCCGGCATGGGCTCGGCTAATGTCTTGTACCGCCTCGCAAATACCTATGTGGAGCTGCTCGCCCCCGTCGCCGAGGGGCCGACGGCGGACGCCCTCAACGCCCATCTCGACAAGGCGGGCGAGGGCATTTTCGGGCTGGCGTTGGGTCTCGCCGATGCGGACGCGGCCCATGCCGCCTTCGCCGCGCGCGGGCTGGCCGGCACCCAGCCGATGGATGGTTCGGGTACGGACGATCGGTCGGGCGCGACGCGCCGCTGGCGCACCGTCATGTTCCCGCGCGAGGCGACGAACGGCCTTTTTCTCTTTGCAATTCAACACCTTGGGCCGGACGACGCGCTGCCGCCCGCGCCGCTTTCGGACGGCGTTTCCGAGGCCGAGGCCGTCGCCGCCTGCGACCATGCCGTGGTGCTGACGCCCGATGCGGAGGCGACGAAATCGCTCTTCGGCGGAAAATTCGGCATCCGTCTGGCGCTTGACCACACGAAACCGGAATGGGGCGTCCGCCAGCTTTTCTTCCGCGCCGGCGGGTTGACGCTCGAAATTGTCGAGCCGCTCGACAAGGAAAAAGCGCCAAAAGCCGAACGATTCTGGGGGGTTGCCTGGAAAGTGCCGGACATCGCCGCCGCCGTCGCGCGCCTCGCAAAAGCCGGTCTCGACGTCTCGGAAGTCCGCAAGGGCCGCAAGCCCGGCACCGAAGTCGCCACCATCCGCAAGCCGACCCACGGCGTCCCGACCTTGCTGATTTCCGAACGCTAACCCCTTGGCGCGGCTGCTCTTTTCAGCCGGTCGTTGATCGCCTCGCCAAGCCCCTTATCGGGCACCGGCATCACCGCGATGGTCCGTCCGCGCGCCTCCGCGTCGAGCGCCCTGAGCATCGCAAAGAGGTTGGCCGCCGCTTCGGTCAGGTCGCCGGAAGTCGATAGATTCATTGAGGTTTTCGCATCCGGCGCGTCCGGCCCGAAGGCGAGCAGCACCTCATCCTTGCCCGCTTCCGTCGCGTTCAGCCGGAGCGGCGACCCCGGCGCGTAGTGGCTCTCAAGCTGCCCCGGCGAGGCGCGGCCTTCCTCGCCCGAACCCGCATCGGCCTCCGCCAGCCGCCGCCCCAGCACCTTTTCGATGTCGTCCCGCGCCACCGCCCCCGGCCGCAGAAGTGTCGGAATTCCTTGAGGAAATCCGATCACGGTCGACTCGAGTCCGAGCCGGCAAGGCCCCCCGTCCAGCACCATGGCCAGCGTTTCGGCATCTCCAAGCTCCGCCATCACATGCGCGGCCCGCGTCGGGCTGACCCGTCCCGAGCGGTTGGCGGAAGGCGCGGCAATCGGCCTTTCTGCGGCTTTCAGAAGCGCCTGCGCGATCTCGTGGGCGGGAACGCGAAGCGCCACCGTGTCGAGCCCGGCGCTCACCAGCAGCGACAGCGGCGTGTCCGCGCGCCGCGGCAGCACCAGCGTCAGCCCGCCCGGCCAGAAGGCAGCCGCCAGCTTCCGCGCCTCCTCGGTAAATAGCCCATGTTTTTCAGAAACTTGCGAGGTAGCCACATGCACAATGAGCGGGTTGAAGCGCGGCCGTCCCTTGGCCGCGAAAATGCGCGCCACCGCCTTGTCGTCGCTCGCATCCGCGCCGAGCCCGTAAACCGTCTCGGTCGGGAAGGCGACAAGCCGCCCCGCGCGGATCGCCGCGCCCGCAGCCGCGATATTCGCTGCGTTCGCCTCGACGCAATCGGCCATGAAACTACCTGTCTGAACGGTACCGTTGCGGCGGAGAATACAGTAAAAGGCCGAAAAGCCACGCCGTTCCGTCACTTTCCGCCTTCCGAGGAGCCCCCATGACCTACCGCCCGCCCGTCCGCGACATGGCTTTCGCCTTGAACGAAGTCGCCGGCCTTTCGGCGCTGGCGGGCAAGGGCCCCTTTGCCGATCTCTCGCCGGAGCTTGTCGAAGCGGTGATGGAGGAGGGGGCCAGGCTCGCCGCCGAGGTGCTGGCGCCGCTCAACCGCTCGGGCGACGCCGAAGGCGCGAAGCTCGAAAAGTCAGGCGCCACAGTGCCTTCCGGCTTCGCCGCCGCCTATCGCCAATGGGTCGAAGGCGGCTGGGGCAGCCTCGCCGCGACGCCCGATTACGGCGGTCAGGGTCTCCCCGTGTCGCTCGCCGTCGCGATGCAGGAAATGTGGAATGCCGCCTGCATGTCCTTCGGGCTTTGCCCCATTCTCTCGCAAGGCGCCATCGAGGCGCTGACCGCGCATGGCACCGAGGAACAGAAGAAGCTCTACCTCGCCAAACTCATCTCCGGTGAATGGACCGGCACGATGAATTTGACGGAACCGCAAGCCGGTTCCGATCTCAACGCCTTGAAAACAAAAGCCGTTCCGCAAGGCGACGGCACCTACCGCATCACCGGCACCAAGATCTTCATCACCTATGGCGATCACGACATGACGGACAACATCGTCCATCTCGTGCTCGCGCGCCTGCCCGACGCGCCGGCCGGCACGAAGGGGATATCTCTCTTCCTCGTGCCGAAATTCCTTGTGAATGCAGACGGTTCGCTCGGCGCGCGCAACGATGCCCATTGCATTGGGCTGGAAGAAAAACTCGGCATTCATGGCAGCCCCACCTGCGTCATGTCCTTCGGCGAAAGAGGCGGCGCCGTCGGCACGCTGATCGGCGAGGAGAATCGCGGCCTTGCCTGCATGTTCACGATGATGAACAACGCCCGTCTGCTGGTCGGCACACAAGGCGTCGCAGTCGCCGAAGCGGCTTATCAGCACGCACTGGCTTACGCGAAAGAACGCAAGCAGGGCAGGCCTTTAGGCTCCACCCTCGCACCCGGCGACATGGCGCCGATCGTCGAACACCCGGACATTCGCCGCATGTTGATGACGATGAAATCCTCGACCGCCGCCGCCCGCGCCATCTGCTACGCAACCGGCGTCGCCATCGACACCGCCCATGCCGGCGAAACCGCGGAAATCCGCGCCGCCGCGCAAGCCCGCGCCGATCTGTTGACGCCGATTGCGAAATCCTTCTCGACCGACATCGGTTGCGAGGTCGCCTCGCTCGGCGTGCAAATTCACGGCGGCATGGGCTTCATCGAGGAAACCGGCGCTGCGCAATTCTTTCGCGACGCGCGCATCCTGCCGATCTACGAAGGCACCAACGGCATTCAGGCCATCGACCTCGTATCGCGAAAACTGCCGCTCGAAAATGGCTCGGTGGCACAAGGCTTTATCGCTGAAATGCGCGAGACGGCGGAAGCGGCGCGCCGTTCGAACGTGAAGACGCTGGGCGCGGTCGGCGCCGCGCTCGACGACGCCCTCGACGCGCTCGACAAGGCGACCGCCTGGATGCTCGTCCGCGTGAAATCGGCGCCCAATGACAGCCTCGCCGGCGCCTCGCCGTATTTGCGCCTCTTCGGCACGGTCGCCGGCGGCCACTATCTCGCGCAAGCCGCGCTGAAAACCGCGGACAGCGCGCGTCTCGCGCTGGCGGGCTTCTACGCCGCCAACATCCTGCCCGGCGCCCACGGCCTGCTGGGCCCTGCAACCTCGGGCGCCGAAAGCCTTTTCGCCCTCACCGCCGACGAGCTTTCCTGATGTTGACCGACTTCGGAACGATCTCGGCCGCGCTCGCCATCGTCTGGGTGATGCTGATCGTTTCGAAATATCTGCGCTGGCGTCTCGCCGTTCTCGCGCGGCTTTTCATTCCGGGCTCGGTGATCGCCGGCTTTATTCTGATGTTCGCGGGCCCTGAAGTCGCCGGCGCGATTTTCGACGGCGAAACGCGCTTCGGTTCGCTTGTTCCCGAAGACGTCTACGGCATCTGGCGCGAACTTCCGGCGCTGCTGATCAACGTTGTTTTTGCAGGACTTTTTCTCGGCAAGATCATTCCGGGCCCCGGCCAGATCTGGCGCCGCGCCGGCCCCGTCATCGCCTATGGCCAGGCCATCGCCTGGGGACAATATGTCGTCGGCATCGGCCTTGTCGTCGCGCTGCTGACGCCTTTCTACGCAACGCCGCCCGTTGCCGGCGCGCTGATCGAGATTTCCTTCGAGGGCGGTCACGGCACGGCGGCCGGCCTCGGCCCCACTTTCGAGCATGTCGATTTCGCCGCCGGCACCGATCTCGCGCTCGGCCTTGCGACCATCGGCCTTGTCGGTTCGGTGCTGATCGGCCTTGTGCTGATCAACTGGGCGGCACGCCGCGGCCTCGTCGATCCGTCCGGCATCCGCGCGCCGACGCCCGCACTTCACCCCGACCCGCCGGCCGACACGACCGAACAGCTCGCCGCGCGCCCCGCGACCACCGACGCCGCCCAGCCCATCGATCCGATGTCGCTGCATCTGGGGCTCTTCGCGCTCGCCATCGCCATCGGCTGGGGTCTGCACAGATTGTTGATCTTGCTGGAAGAAAGCACATGGGGCGGCGAGGGCGGCACGACGGTACTTGCCTATCTGCCGCTCTTTCCGCTGGCGATGCTCGGCGGCGTCGCGGTGCAGATCGTCGTCAGCCGCTATATCGGCATGGGCCTCGTCGACCGCGCGCTGGTCAACCGCATTTCGGGCGCCGCCCTCGACATCCTGATCGTCGCGGCGCTGGCGACGCTGTCGCTGTCGGCGATTCACGAAAATCTCGGTCCCTTCGTCTGGCTGGCGCTAGGCGGCATTGCCTGGAATGTCTTTGCGCTTCTGGTGCTCGCGCCGCGCATGCTGGGGCCGGACTGGTTCGCGCAAGGCATTCCGCATTTCGGTCAGGCGATGGGCATGACGGTGAGCGGCTTGATGCTCTTCCGCATCGCCGACCCGGAAAACCGTTCGGGCGGGCTTGAGAATTTTGGCTACAAGCAGCTCTTTTTTGCGCCCATCGTCGGCGGCGGCTTGTTCACGGCGGCGGCCATGCCGCTGATTTTCGCCTTCGGCCCCTGGCCGGTGCTGATATTGACGAGTCTGTTGCTCGCCATCTGGATTCGCGTCGGATACCGCCTCGCCCGCAAGGATGCCGCAGCGTCGGCCGAGCAGGGGCTGGGCCCCGTTTGACCTCACGCGCCCCTGCGCCTATCACGGGAAGGGCCGCCCCGGCCTCTCGGCGGCGGCACCGTATGAGAGTCCCGAATGTCCGATATTTCGCAAGCGACCATCGAAAGCGCCGGTCTCCGCTATCCCTTCGAGCGGCGGGTGCCGGGTCCGGCCGAAATCATCGAGGTCGCGCCGGGCATTTCATGGGTCCGCATGCCGCTGCCCTTCCAGCTCGACCACATCAATCTCTGGCTGATCGAGGGCGATGAAGGCTGGACCGTGGTCGACACCGGCGTCTCGACCGACGAGGTCAAAGCCTTGTGGCGTCAGGTCTTTCAGTCGGGCCTCAAGGGAAAGCCGGTCACCGGTCTCGTCGTCACCCATCTCCATCCCGATCATGTCGGCCTTGCCGGCTGGTTCACGCGCAAATGGGGCGTCGAGCTCCAGATGTCGCGCACCGATTTCCTGATGTGCAAGACGCTGGTCCTCGACACTGGCCGCGAAGCGCCGAAGGAAGCGCTGGATTTCTACCGTGCGGCGGGCTTCAGCCAGCGCGGCATCGACAGCTATGCGGCGCGTTTCGGCGGCTTCGGAAAAAATGTCTCGCGCATGCCCGACATTTTCCGCCGCCTGCGCGAAGGCGACGAACTGACGATCGGCGGCCGCGTCTGGCGCGTCGTCATCGGTTCGGGCCACGCGCCCGAGCATGTTTGCCTCTATTGCGAGGAAGCGAAGGTCCTGATTTCGGGCGATCAGGTGCTGCCGCGCATTTCATCGAATGTCAGCGTCCATCCGACCGAGGCTTACGAAAACCCGCTCGAAGACTGGATCGAAAGCTGCAAGCGCCTGCGCCGCAACCTGCCGGACGATTTGCTGGTGCTGCCGGCGCATAACGAACCCTTTTACGGACTGCACACGCGCCTGACGCAACTGATCGACGGCCATGAAGAAGGGCTGGAGAAGCTGCTAAATATGCTCGACGAGCCGAAACGCGCCATCGACGTCTTTTCGGCCCTCTTCAAGCGCAAGATCGGCGCCGAAGTCTTCTTCATGGCGACCGGCGAAAGCCTCGCCCATCTGAATTGCCTGCTCGGCCGCGGCCTTGCGACCGTTGCCCGCGACGACAAGGGCGTCAATTGGTACCGCCGCGCCTGAGCGAGTCACATGCTATAATTGTTATTGATGACCACGCTTCTCGTCACCCATTCCGCCTGTCTCGAGCATGAGACGCCGCCGGGCCATCCCGAATGCGTCGAGCGCCTGCGCGCAGTGCTGGGCGCGCTGGAGGCCGAGGAATTCGCGCTGCTGGCGCGCGACGAGGCGCCCCGCGCCGCCCATGAACAAATTGCCCGCGTTCACCCGGCCGCGCATATCGAACGCATCGAAAATGGCGCGCCGGCCGAGGGTTTCCGCCGCATCGATGCCGACACCGCGATGTCGCCGGGTTCGGCCGAGGCAGCTTTCCGCGCCGCCGGTGCGGTGGTTCACGCGGTTGACGAGGTGATGGCGGGCCGCGTCCGCAACGCCTTCTGCGCCGTGCGCCCGCCCGGACACCATGCCGAGCCTGAAACCGCGATGGGCTTCTGCCTCTTCAACAACATCGCCATCGGCGCGCAGCATGCCCGCGCGGCGCATGACTGCGCGCGCGTCGCGGTGGTCGATTTCGACGTCCATCACGGCAACGGCACGCAAGCCGCCTTCGAAACCGATCCCGCGCTCTTCTACGCCTCGACGCATCAATGGCCGCTCTATCCCGGCACCGGCCGCGCCGGCGAACACGGCCTCGGCAACATCCTGAACCGCACCCTGCCGCCCGGCGCCGGATCGGATGAATTTCGCGCCGCCATGACCGGCGCCGTCCTGCCGTCGCTTGAACAATTCCGCCCCGATTTCATCTTCATTTCGGCGGGTTTCGATGCGCATATGGCCGATCCGCTCGCCAATCTGCGCCTGACCGAGGAAGATTTCGGCTGGGCGACCGGCGAACTGGTCAAGCTCGCCGGCAAGCTCTGCGGCGGCCGCGTTGTCTCGGCGCTTGAGGGCGGTTATGACTTGGGGGCGCTCGCCGCGAGCACCCGCGCGCATGTTCGGGCCCTGATGCTGGCCGCCTGACAAATCCCGGAGGAAAGACGCCCATGTCCGCTGCCAAGGCCGACGCACACAAGGACATCGACAAGCTGAGCTTCGAGGAAGCGCTGGCTCAACTCGAAAAGATCGTCGGCCAGCTTGAATCCGGCGAAGCGCCGCTCGAAAAATCGATCGATCTTTACGAGCGCGGCACGGCGTTGAAAGCCCATTGCGAGGCGCGGCTGAAGGCGGCGGAGGCGAAAGTCGAGAAAATCACGCTTTCGGCCAATGGCGAGCCTTCGGGCGCCGCCCCGCTCGACATCGACTGAGCGCGCAGCCCATGGCCGCTTCCCCCTTCGATCATGCGCTGGCCGACCATGCAAGCGATGTCGAGACGATGCTCGACCGGTTGTTGCCGCGCGTCGAGGGTCCGGAAAGCCGCCTTGCCGAAGCCATGCGCTACGCGGCGCTCGGCGGCGGCAAGCGTTTCCGCCCTTTTCTGGTGACGCAGAGCGCCCGGCTTTTCGGTGTGAATTCCGAATCCGCATTGCGCGCCGCGGCGGCTGCCGAGTGCGTCCACATTTATTCGCTGGTCCATGACGACATGCCCTGCATGGACGACGACGAGATGCGTCATGGAAGGCCGGCGGTCCACAAGGCCTTCGACGAGGCGACAGCCATGCTGGCCGGCGATGCGCTGCTGACGCTCGCCTTCGAGATCGTCGCCGACCCCGCGACCCATGAACGCGCCCGCGTCCGCATCGAAATGGTGCGGCGTCTCGCCGCGGCGGCGGGCGCCCGCGGCATGGTGGGCGGCCAGATGATCGACCTCGCAAGCGAGGGCCAGCCGCTCGACATCGGTGCCATCACACGGCTTCAGCATCTGAAGACCGGTGCGCTGATTGCGTTCTGCTGCGAGGCGGGCGCCGTGCTGGGGCGCGCATCGGCCGACGTCGAGAAAGCGCTCCATGCCTATGCCCACGATATGGGCCTCGCCTACCAGATCGCCGACGACCTGCTGGATGCCGAGGGCGATCCCGCGCTGATGGGCAAGAGCACGGGCAAGGACGCCGCCGCCGGCAAGGCGACCTTCGTCTCGATTCTGGGTGCCGACCGGGCTCGGGCGCAGGCCCGCATGCTCGCCGATCAGGCGGTCCAACATCTTGATTTATTTGACGAAAGAGCCGACCTTTTGCGTCAGGCGGCGCATTTCGTTATAACGCGCCGCAACTGAGAGCCGCCCCGCATCGCCGGCTCCGGACATTCGTATCTGGCCCTTGCCGGCCGAGGTGAGCGTTGACCAGCAAACCCGCGACCCCACTACTTGACCGGGTGAACAGCCCGGCCGATCTGCGCGCCTTCCCCGAAAGCGATCTGCGCCGGATCGCCGACGAATTGCGCGCCGAAATGATCGACGCCGTGTCGGTGACAGGCGGCCACCTGGGCGCGGGTCTCGGCGTCGTCGAACTCACCGTCGCGCTGCATCACGTGTTCAACACGCCCGAAGACCGCATCGTCTGGGACGTCGGTCATCAGGCCTATCCGCACAAGATCCTGACCGGCCGCCGCGACCGCATTCGCACCTTGCGTCAGGGCGGCGGTTTGTCGGGCTTCACCAAGCGCGACGAGAGCGAATACGACCCCTTCGGCGCTGCCCATTCCTCGACCTCGATTTCGGCCGGCCTCGGCATGGCGGTCGCGCGCGATCTCAAGGGCGGCACCAACAATGTCGTCGCGGTCATCGGCGATGGCGCAATGTCGGCCGGCATGGCCTACGAGGCGATGAACAATGCCGGCTCGATGGACAGCCGCTTGATCATCATTCTCAACGACAACGACATGTCGATTGCCCCGCCGGTCGGCGCGATGAGCGCCTATCTGGCGCGGTTGCTGTCAGGCGGCGCCTACCGCTCAATGAGACATCTCGCCAAGCAACTGGCGCAACTCCTGCCGAAGCGGCTGGAGGAAAGCGCTCGCCGCGCCGAGGAATATGCGCGCGGCATGGCGATGGGCGGCACATTGTTCGAGGAACTGGGCTGCTACTATGTCGGCCCCATCGACGGCCACAATTTCGATCACCTGTTGCCGGTGCTGAAAAACGTGCGCGATGCGGGCGAAGGCCCAATCCTCGTTCATGTCGTGACGCAGAAGGGCAAGGGCTACGCGCCCGCCGAGGCCGCCGACGACAAATATCACGGCGTTTCGAAATTCGACGTCATCACCGGCGCGCAGGCGAAATCGACCGCCAACGCACCGAGCTACACCAAGGTATTCGCGCAAAGCCTGATCGCCCATGCCGAGCGCGACGACAGGATTGTCGCCATCACGGCGGCGATGCCGTCGGGCACAGGGCTCGATCTCTTCGGCCAGCGCTTCCCGGCGCGCACCTTCGATGTCGGCATCGCCGAGCAGCATGCGGTGACTTTCGCGGCGGGTCTTGCGAGCGAAGGTTTCAAGCCCTTTGCGGCCATCTATTCGACATTCCTGCAGCGTGCCTACGACCAGGTGGTGCACGACGTGGCGATCCAGCGCCTGCCGGTGCGCTTTGCCATCGACCGCGCCGGGCTTGTCGGCGCCGATGGGCCGACCCATGCCGGCGCCTTCGATGTCGCCTATCTTTCCTGCTTGCCGGGCTTTGTCGTCATGGCGGCGGCCGACGAACTCGAACTGATGCACATGGTGGCGACGGCGGCAGAAATCGACGACCGGCCATCGGCTTTCCGCTATCCGCGCGGCGAGGGCATCGGGCTCGAATTGCCGGAAATCGGCACGCCCCTCGAAATCGGCAAAGGCCGCATCCTGCGCGAAGGCACGAAGGTTGCGATCCTCTCCTTTGGCACGCGGCTTCAGGAGGCGCTGAAGGCCGCCGATCAGCTTGCCGCGATGGGCCTGACCGCGACGGTCGCCGATGCGCGCTTCGCCAAACCGCTGGACGAGGAACTGGTCGCGCGTCTTGCCCGCGAACACGAAGTGCTGATCACGCTTGAGGAAGGCGCGGCCGGGGGCTTCGGCAGCCATGTGCTCGATTTTCTGGCGCGTTCCGGCGCGCTCGACCGCGGCTTGAAAGTGCGTCCGATGGCATTGCCTGACATTTTCATCGATCACGACAAGCCTGAAAAGATGTACGACACGGCGCATCTCAATGCGCCGCAGATCGTCGAAACGGCGCTGATGGCGTTGGGGCTCGAGCGGCAAATCGCGGAAATCGCGCCGAAGCCCTTGCCGAAACTCGTCTGAGAAATTCGATGAGCAGCGAGAAACGCCGCCTCGATCTTGTGCTGGTCGAACGCGGCCTGGCCCCGACGCGCGCCCGCGCGCAAGGCGCGATCCGCGCCGGCCATGTGCGTGTCGGCGGCAGGCCGGCGGCAAAGCCCGCCGATCTTGTGGACGCGGCCGACGAAATCGAACTGATGGCGCCCGAGCACCCCTTTGTGTCGCGCGGTGCGCTCAAGCTGCGGCATGCGCTCGACCGTTTCGGCCTCGACCCCGCCGGCCGGACCTGTCTCGATCTCGGGGCATCGACCGGCGGCTTCACACAAGTCCTGCTGCAGCATGGCGCGGCATCCGTCGTCGCGGTCGATGTCGGGCACGGACAATTGGCGCCGGAAATTGCGAGCGATACCCGCATCCGGGCGATTGAAGGAATGAATGTGAAGGACCTGACGCGTGCGATCGTGCCCGAACGCATCGAATTCATCGTTGCCGATCTGAGCTTCATCGGCCTTGCCAAGGCGCTGCCTGCGGCGCTGGCGCTGGCCGAGCCCGGCGCGCCGCTCGTCGCCCTCATCAAGCCGCAATTCGAGGTCGGGCCTGAAAATGTCGGCAAGGGCGGCATCGTCCGTGACGCCGCGCTGCACGAAAAAGTCTGCGACGGCATTTCGCGCTGGCTGGAAAATGAAATGAATTGGCGCGTGCTTGGCATCGTGCCGAGCCCGATCGAGGGCGGCGACGGCAACCGGGAATTCCTGCTGGCGGCCTGCCATGACCGCTGAAATCGAGGTCGAAGTCGCCACGCTTGGCGCGCAAGGCGACGGCGTTGCCGAAACGCCGGCGGGTCCGCTCTTCGTGCCCTATGTGCTGCAGGGCGAGCGCGTCCGCATTCTGCCGGAAGGCGAGGGAAGGGCAACGCTTGTTTCGGTTCTCGAAGCGTCGCCCGACCGTGTGACGCCGCCATGCCCGCATTTCACGGTCTGCGGCGGTTGCGCGCTCCAGCACATGGCGCCGCAAGCTTATGCCGTATGGAAACATGCGCAGGTCGAGGCGGCGCTTCGCCCGCGGGGCGTTGTAGCTGACATCGAGACTTTGATTCCGGCGAGGCCGCGGAGTCGGCGTCGGGCGTCCTTTGCCGCGACGCGGAGCCGCAAGACGCTGACGCTCGGCTATCACGGCAAGGCCAGTCATAACATTGTTCCCGTATCGGAATGCCCGCTCGTCGTGCCGGAAATCGAGCGCGCACTTCCGGCGCTCGCGACGCTGATCGGCCATGGCCTGTCGCGCAGCGCCCACGCCTCCATGCTGGTGACGGCATCCGCAAGCGGGCTCGATGTGGCGGTGAGCGGGGGTAAAACGCTCGACGGGCCGTTGCGCGCCGAACTGGCAAAGCAGACAGCGATCGCCGATCTCGCGCGGCTGACATGGGACGGCGATGTCGTTGCCGAGCGCCGTGCGCCGCTTGTCGACCTCTCCGGCCTGAGCGTTGCCCCGCCGCCCGGCGCATTCCTGCAACCGACGCTCGACGGCGAGAAGGCGCTGGTCGCCTTGGTGCGCGAAGCGGTCGGCGGTGCGGTGCGGATTGCCGATCTCTTCGCCGGCTGCGGCACCTTTGCGGCGGCACTGGCGCCGCGCGCCGCCGTTCATGCGGTCGAAAGCGAAGCCGCGTCGCTGGCGGCGCTCGCGCGCGCGGCCCGCGAGCAGGGACCGTCGCTGCGCTTCAAGCCGTTGACGACCGAAATTCGCGATCTGATGCGCCGGCCGTTGCTCGCCGTCGAAATGAAATCCTTTGACGCCGTGATCTTCGATCCGCCCCGCGCGGGTGCGGCGGCGCAATGCGCGGAACTGGCGAAATCCACCGTGCCGATCGTCGTCGGCGTTTCATGCAACCCGGCGACATTCGCGCGCGATGCTCGCACTTTGATCGATGGCGGCTACCGGTTGGCGCGCCTGACGCCGGTGGACCAGTTTCTCTGGTCGCCCCACATCGAACTGGTCGGCGTTTTTTTGAAAGGCTGAGCGGCCGGTCTAGATGGCGCGGCCGAGATATTGAACAATAGCGGCGCGTACCACTTCGGGCTTCGCGTCGAGCGTGCTGAGCTTGACGGTGATCTGCTGCGGGCCGGTGACACGCCAGCAACGATACATTGCGCGCCGCAACGGATGAACCTTCGCCGCATCGTCGACGGCCGTTTCAAGCGGGCGCCGCAGCTCGATCCGCAAATCGGCATTGCGGATCGCGCGCAGGTAGCGATCGACGATTTCGACGCTTGCAATCGCGTTCCACGGCAGGCGCCCGAGCCGCTCGACGACGAGACCGGACGGAGAAATTTCCATCGCCCGGCGGTCGCGCCCGACAAAGGGCCAGTGATAGAGCGCGACGCCAAGTACGGCGAGCGCCCCGATCGTCGCGAGCGCCGGCGTTCGCGTGATCGCATACAAGATCAGGACACCGGCGATCAGGATACCGCCATAGACGATGCCCTCGCCCTTTTCCTTGGCATAATTGGCCGTCAGCACAGCCGGCGGAACGGCGGCCGGCCGTTGCGCGTCACGCACCGTTCTGACCCCGGTGTCTCAGAAGATGATCGGCCAGCACACATGCCATCATCGCCTCGCCGACCGGCACGGCGCGGATGCCGACGCAGGGATCGTGGCGGCCCTTGGTGACGATTTCGGTCTCCTCGCCCGCAGGCGTCACGGTCTTGCGTGGGGCCAGGATCGACGATGTCGGCTTCACGGCGAAGCGCGCAACGATGTCCTGTCCGGTCGAGATGCCGCCCAGAACGCCGCCGGCATGATTGGACGTGAAAAGCGGGCCGTTGTTTCCGGCGCGCATTTCATCGGCATTCTCTTCGCCCGAAAGTGCGGCAGCCGCAAAGCCGTCGCCGATCTCGACTCCCTTGACCGCGTTGATGCTCATCATCGCGGCGGCAAGATCGGCGTCGAGTTTGCCATAGATCGGCGCGCCGAGACCTGCAGGTGCGCCCGAGGCGACAATCTCGATCACGGCGCCGCAGGATGAACCCTGCTTGCGCACGCCGTCGAGATAGTCTTCCCACTGCGCGGCCGCCTTCGCGTCCGGACACCAGAAGGGATTGCGCTCGGTTTCGGCCCAGTCCCAATTGGCGCGGTCGATTTTATGCGGCCCCATCTGCACCAGCGCACCGCGAATTGAAACGCCGGGCAGCACTGCGCGCGCGACCGCGCCGGCCGCCACGCGGGCCGCCGTTTCGCGCGCCGAGGAACGCCCGCCACCGCGATAGTCGCGAATACCGTATTTCGTGAGATAGGTGAAATCGGCATGGCCGGGCCGGAATTTTTCGGCGATGTCGCCATAGTCCTTCGAGCGCTGGTCGACATTCTCGATCAACAGCGAAATCGGCGTGCCGGTCGTCAGTTCGATGCCGTCCTCGACAAAGGTGCCGGACAGAATTTTGACCGCGTCGGGCTCGCGGCGCTGGGTCGTGAAGCGCGATTGCCCCGGCCGCCGGCGGTCGAGCCAGTGCTGGATATCCTCGGCCTTCAGCGCAAGGCGCGGCGGCGTGCCGTCGACCACGCAGCCAAGCGCCGGCCCGTGGCTCTCGCCCCAGGTCGTCACGCGAAAAAGATGACCGAACGTATTGTGCGACATGGCTCCGAAATGCGAACCCCGGCGGGGCCGCCCTTGTAACTGGTCAGGAGACGCGCACGGCCGGTCCGGGCAGGTCTCCAAAGCGAACCATACAGGAGAAGTTCAGACGATGCTCATGTCCGGCGCGTCTTCGGCCTTCATGCCGATGACGTTGTAGCCCGCATCGACATAATGGACCCCGCCGGTGACGCCCGAACCGAGATCGGAAAGCAGGTAGAGGCCGGTCTTGCCGACTTCGTCGATCGTCACCGTGCGCTTCATCGGCGCGTTGAGCTCGTTCCATTTGAGGATGTAACGGAAGTCGCCGATGCCGGAAGCCGCGAGCGTCTTGATCGGCCCGGCCGAGATCGCATTGACGCGGATATTGTTGCGCCCGAGATCGACCGCCAGATAGCGCACGCTCGCCTCGAGAGCCGCCTTGGCGACGCCCATCACGTTGTAGTGCGGGATGACCTTCTCCGCGCCGTAATAGGTGAGCGTGACGAGCGAGCCGCCATCGGTCATCAGCGGTTCGGCGCGGCGGCACAGCGCCGTGAACGAATAACAGGAGATCGCGAGGCTCGCGGTGAAATTATCGAACGTGGTATCGACATAGCGCCCGTCGAGTTCGTCCTTGTTGGCATAGGCGATCGCGTGGACGAGAAAGTCGAGCTTGCCCCATTCCTTCGACAACCGTTCGAAAACGGCGTCCATGCTGGCGGCGTCGGTGACGTCGCACGGCATGACCATGTTCGACCCGACCGATTCCGCCAGCGGCACGACGCGCTTCTGCAGCGCCTCGCCCTGATAGGTGAAAGCCAGCTCCGCGCCCTGGTCGGCGCAAGCCTTGGCGATACCCCAGGCGATCGACCGGTTGTTGGCGACACCCATGATAAGGCCGCGCTTGCCCGCCATCAGGCCGCCCTTGAGGGTCGCGCCTGCGATGCTGGTGGCTTCGTTCATCGGGTCCCCGTCTCTTGCTTTTTCGTCTGGCCGAAAATCGTCGCGCATCCTACACAAAACCCTATACCGGTCGAACAAAAAAGCCCGGAATTCGGCCATGCCGCCGGTTCACGATTCATGTCTAATCATGTCGGCTCAGGAATCGGAAAAATCCTTGCGTGGATTGTGCTTAGCCCCTGCCGTCCATGTTGCCGCGAAGTCGCGGAGGGCCTCATCGGTAGCCTCGGGCAGCACGATCTCCAGCGTCACATACTGATCTCCCGGCGCACCGCCCTCGACGGCAATGCCACGGCCCTTCAGGCGGAGCCTTGTGCCCGCATTGGCGCCGGCGGGGATCGTCAGCGAGACAGGCCCGGAGACGGTGGGTGCGTCGATCCGTGCGCCGAGCACCGCTTCTGGAAGGCTGACCGGCAAGGTGAGGTGAATGTCATGACCCTCGCGCCGGAAACGGGGGTGCGGTTCGACGGCAACGGTAACGAGCGCGTCGCCGGCGTCCGCACCGCCATGCCCCGCGTCGCCCTGTCCGCGCAGCCTGATCTGCTGTCCCTCGTCGATGCCCGCCGGAACATTGACCTCTAGCGTCTTGCCGCCATCGAGACGCACACGCTTGCGGACGCCGTTGGCCGCTTCGAGAAAACTCACACTCAGCCGGTAGCCCCGGTCGTTGCCGCGCGCACGAAAGACACGCTTGCCGGCGCTGCGAATACCTTCGAAAAGTTCGGAGAAGATGTCTTCCGACGGTGCAGGTTCGGCCGCGCCGCGCCGCATCGTTTCCTCGAAGACCGGCGCGCGCGCGGCGCCTGCCGCGGCACGCCGTTCGGCCTCGAAGCGCCGTCGCGCGGCTTCGTCCTTGAGCTGATTGTAAGCCGCCGTCACTTCCTGGAAGCGGGCCTGCTGGCGCCCGGCATTGCCTTCGCTCTGGGCATCGGGGTGCAGACGTTTGGCGAGACGCCGATAGGCAGCCTTGACCTCCGCGTTGCCCGCGTCCCGCGCAAGCCCAAGAATTTCGTAAGGATCGCGCACGGCGCCCGTTTCTCCACCCAGGTGAAACCGGAAGAATAGCCGCCGCCGCGATACGAATTGGTTAAGGGTTGGCGGCGTTGTCGAGCCGGTCGAGCTCGGCCGCGGGCGGCGCGGGCGCCCGCGCCTCAAGCGCCGCATCGGCCTCCGTTGGCGGTGTCGGACCCGGCAGGTGCGGCACCAGAACCGCCAGCCGGTCGAGCGCGCCGGCATGCCCGCTGCGCGCGGCCAGCGTGTACCAGGCAAGGGCGCGGGCCGGATCTTCCTCGACGCCGAGTCCGCGCTCATACATCACGCCGAGATTGTAGCGCGCCACCGGAACGCCGGCGACGGCGGCGGCATGAAACCAGAACGACGCTTTCCTGTAATCCTGTGGAATGCCGTCGCCATCGAGATACATGAAGGCCGAATTGATTTGCGAGGCGACGAGCCCGGCGCGGCCGGAGCGTTCGTAGAAATAGAGGGCGCGCTCGGGATTCCGGTCGACGCCTTTTCCCTGCCGCAGCAACGTCGCGACATTGCGCATTGCCGCGAGATCGTCACGCTGCGCCAGCGGCAGCCATATCTCGAATGCTTTTTGAAAATCTCCGGCGTCATAGGCGGCGACGCCTTCGTCGAAACGGTCACTATCGGCGCGCGTGACGCTCCGGCTTTGCTCGATCCGGTCGCGAACCGTCGTGCCCGGTCCTTGCGCCGCAGCTGCCTGTGGCCATGCAAGCCATATTGCCAGAACGACAAGGGCCGGAATTCGGGCGGGCCGAAGTTCGATCATGGACTTCGCCCCGCCCCCGAAAAATCAGTTCCGGATTTGCCATGAACCGTCAGGCTGACGACAAGCGGTTCCGTAGGCCTGTTCGCTCCGCCCGCCGACATTGATTGTCTGCGTGTATTCGCGGCAGGTCACGTTTCCCGACTGGTAGGCGGCTTGCGGTGTCACCGAGCCGTAATGGCCGGAGTCCGGATTGCGCCACTGCACCGCCTGGCCCGAGCGCCCGGTTTCGAGCGCGTTATAGGTTGTCTGTCCCATATAGGCCTGGTCGGCGCGGTCGAGCGATTTGCCGATCTCGCTGCCGATCAGGGCGCCGAGCAGCACGCCGGCGCCGGTGGCCCAAAGCCGTCCCGTGCCGCCGCCGATGGCCTGACCCGCGAGGCCGCCCGCGACCGCGCCACCGACGGTGCCGATTGTTTGTTTCGTGCCGGCGCCGCCAAAGCCGCCTTGCTGATCGCAGGCCGCGAGTGCCAGCGCCACGGCACCGATGGCAATTCCCTTGACGAATTTCATCTCATTCCATCCTGTGGTTTTGGTCGAAAGACCGCCATACTTTCGGTCTGGAGCGGAAAATTCCATTTCCGGAACCATATAAGAACAGAGGTATATAAGACACCGATTGTGGCAAGAATGGAGCATTCGGCGGTCCGGCGGCCAGAAACAGACTTTCCGCGGCGATAAGGTCGAAACAGGGCATCTCGATGAGCGACAGCACGACAACGGCGGACGGCGCCGAAATTTTTACCTCCGACGACCCGGTCGCGCTATTTCGCGAATGGATGGAACTGGCGCGCGCGAAGGAGCCGGAAGACGCCAACGCAATGGCGCTGGCAACCGCCGACAAATCGGGTCTACCCGATGTGCGCATGGTGCTGTTGAAAGACGTCGATGCGCGCGGCTTTGTTTTCTATACCAATCTCGAAAGCGACAAGGGCCGTGAGCTTGCCGAGAATTCGCAGGCCGCCATCTGTTTTCACTGGAAGAGTTTGCGCCGGCAGGTGCGTGTGCGCGGGTCCGTGAACCCTGTCAGCGATGAGGAGGCAGATGCCTATTTCGCCACGCGCGCCCGCGACAGCCAGATCGGCGCCTGGGCGTCGCGGCAGTCGCGGCCGCTCGAAACCCGCTTCGAGCTTGAGCGCGAAGTGGCGAAGTTCGTTGCCAAATTCGGAATCGGCAAGGTGCCGCGGCCGCCGCACTGGTCCGGTTTCCGGATCGTCCCTGTACGGATCGAATTCTGGCGCGACCGGCCTTTCCGCTTGCACGACCGGCTGGTTTTCGAGCGCGAAAGCGGGGATAAGTGGCGTCAGAAGAGGCTTTTTCCGTGAGACTGTCATCGTACTGTCAAAAAACTGTCACAAGTGACCGGCGACGGACCTTGCGATGACGGCCGGACCCGCGCAAAAAAAACTTATCCCCGATTCGGCCGCCCATAACGGACGGCTGATGCGCCGCGCGACCTATGCGGCGGTCGCGGTCGCCGTCACGCTGGTCTCGATCAAGGCGGTTGCCTTCTGGATGACCGGTTCGATCGCGATGCTCGGCACGCTGTTCGACTCGTTGCTCGACGGCGCGGCCTCGCTTCTGAACCTGTTTGCCGTGCGCCATTCGCTGACGCCGGCCGACCGCGAGCATCGTTTCGGACATGGCAAGGCAGAAGCCCTGGCCGGGCTCGGACAGTCGTTCTTCATCTTTGCATCCGCCGGATATATCACCGTGGCGGCCGTCTTGCGGCTCGTCGAGCCGGTGCCGGTCGCGCAATCCGAAATCGGCATCGCGGTGACGGTGTTCGCGATCGTCGTGACGCTCGGCCTTGTCGCCTATCAGCGCCATGTGGTGCGGCAGACCAACTCGCTCGCCATCGAGGCGGACTCGATCCACTACCGCGGCGACTTGATGATGAACTTGTCGGTCATCGCGGCGCTGCTGCTGTCGGGCGTCTTCGGCCTGCATCGCGCCGACCCGCTTTTCGGCATCGTGATCGCGGGCCTGATCGCCTGGAGCGCGGCGAAGATCGTGATTGCGGCGCTCAACCAGCTGATGGACCGCGAACTTTCGGAGACCGAGCGCGATCGCATCCGGGAAATCGCGATGGCGCATCCCGAAGTCGTCAACCTGCACGATTTGCGCACCCGCGCCTCGGGCACGCAGAGCTTCATCCAGTTTCACCTCGAAATGGATGGCGCGATGACGCTGATGGACGCGCACAGGGTCGCCGACGAGGTGGAGCGCGAGATCATGGCGGAATTTCCGGGCTCCGAGGTCATCGTCCATCAGGATCCCGCCGGCGTCGAAATGCCGACTCGCCTCGAGCGGACGTGAGGCAGGTTTGACCGACGAAACGGACAGGGCGACGATCGACTTCCTTTCGCGGCCCGAAAGCTACGGATTGCCGCCGGAGACGCCGGTCGAGCATGTCGAAACGCATATCTCGCATGTCTTTCTCGCCGGCGCGCGCGCCTTCAAGCTGAAAAAGCCGGTGCGCTTCACATTTCTCGATTTCTCGGATGTCGAAAAACGCCGCGCGGCTTGCGAATCCGAAGTCGCGCTCAACCGCCGCACGGCGCCCGAAATCTATCTCGGTGTCGTGGCGCTGCGGCGCGTGGGCCACGGGCTTTGCCTCGGCGGCGATGCGGGCGCGGTTGCCGACTGGCTGGTCGAGATGCGGCGCTTCAAGGCCGAAGGGTTGCTGGCGACGATGGCCGATGAGGGGCGGTTGCCGCTGCCGCTGGTCGAGCGTCTTGCCGCCGACGTGGCGCGCTTCCACCGCGCGGCGGAAGTGAGGCACGATGCCGGCGGCGGCGCGGGATTTCGAGAAATCGTTGCCGGCAACAGGGCCGACATGGAGCCCCATATCGGCCCGGTGTTCGAGGCAGGCCGCGTCGCCGAAGTGGATGAGGTCTGCCGCGCGCTGATCGAAAGCCGCCATGCGCTGATGGATGCGCGGCGCGACGCCGGCTGGGTGCGCCATTGCCACGGCGACCTTCATCTCGGCAACGTCACCGAAATCGACGGACGCCCGGTCATTTTCGACTGCATCGAATTCAACGACCGCTTTGCCCGCATTGATGTGCTGTACGATCTGGCCTTCCTGCTGATGGATTTGAGTTTTCGCGCCCGCGCCGACAGCCGCCTTGCGGCGCATGCCAGCCGCGCGCTCAACGTCTGGCTCGATCATCTGAACGAGGCCGAAATCGAGGCGGCGCTTGAAGGGCTGGCGCTGCTGCCACTCTTCATCGGCACCCGCGCCGTCATTCGCGCCAAGGTGGCGGCCGCGCAAGAGGAAGTCGCGAAGGCGCGCGCCCATCTCGATTTTGCCGCCACGGTACTGAAACCGCCGCGGCCGCGCCTTGTCGCCGTGGGCGGCCTGTCGGGCACTGGCAAGTCGACGCTGGCAAAGGCGCTGGCGCCGTCGCTCGGCGGCGCGGCCGGCGCCGTGCATCTGCGGACCGACATTATCCGCAAGCGGATGTTCGGCGTCGAACCGCTCGACCGGTTGCCCGACGCGGCCTATGCGCCGGGCGCCGGAGACCGGGTCTATTCGGAAATGCTGCGCCAGGCGCGGATTGCGCTCGAAGCGGGGCAGGGCGTGCTGCTGGACGCGGTGTTCGCGCGCCCCGAGGAGCGGCAGGCGGCGGCGCGGCTCGCCGCCGGTCTCGGCGTTTCCTTCGCCGGGCTCTGGCTCGACGCCGCCCCGGACGTGCTCGAAGCGCGGGTCGCGGCGCGCGAGAAGGAAGGCCGCGACCCGTCGGATGCCGGCGTCGAGGTGCTGCGCCGACAACTGACCTACGACCTCGGGGTCATGGACTGGCAAAAGGTCGACGCCTCGGGCAGCGCCGCAGAAACGCTCGAAAGGGCCGCGAAAGCCTGCGGCCATGACAAACCGGGCGGCAGGGCCTAGATTGCCGCCCATGACACAGATCGAGAATTCGGAACGCAGGACGCTGATCCTGACCGGCGCGAGCCGGGGCATCGGGCACGCGACGGTGAAGCGCTTCTCAAGCGCGGGCTGGCGCGTCATCACCTGTTCGCGCCACCCCTTCCCCGAGGACTGCCCCTGGGAGGCGGGCCCGGAGGATCACATTCAGGTCGACCTCGCCGACCCGAAAAACACCGAAGACGCCATCGCCGAAATGCGCGTACGCCTGAAAGACCAGGGCAGCCGCCTGCACGCGCTGGTCAACAATGCGGCGATCTCGCCCAAGGGGCCGGGCGGGGCGCGGCTCGGCGTCTTCGAGACCGGGCTCGACGTCTGGACGCAGGTCTTCCAGGTCAATTTCTTTGCCTCCGCCATGCTGGCGCGCGGCCTTGTGGCGGAACTGAAGGCGGCGCAGGGATCGGTCGTCAATGTGACGTCGATCGCCGGCGAGCGCGTGCATCCCTTTGCCGGCACCGCCTATGGCACCTCGAAGGCGGCGCTGGCGGCGCTGACGCGCGAAATGGCCGCCGAGTTCGGCCGCATCGGCGTCCGCGTCAACGCCATTGCGCCCGGCGAAATCGACACCGCGATATTGTCGCCCGGCACCGAAAAGATCGTCGCCGAAATCCCGATGCGCCGCCTCGGCACGCCGGAAGAAGTGGCCAAGACGATCTATTTTCTGTGCACGGATCAGTCGAGCTACGTCAACGGCGCCGAAATCCAGATCAATGGCGGCCAGCACGTTTGAGGCGCGGCGCAATCACCCCGTGAAAATCACCGCGCTCTGGCTGTCGCAGTAGCGGGCGTTCTCGTCCACCGTGAATGTCGAGGCGATGTAGCCGGTGGCGCCTTCGAAGATGCCGCTGCCGCCGTCGATGCGGCGGATGACGCAGCCTTGCTGGATGTCGGGTTCTTCGGTTTCCTCGATGAAGCCTTCGCCGCGCGACACATAGCGCAGCGTGCCGACGCCGAAGCGGATTTCGCCCGTCTCGGTGAAGCCGCCATATTCATCCGTCTCGACACTGGCATTGAGCGAGGCCGACGAACCGTTCTGGCGCAACACATCGTCGACGCCGGCCGGGATCGGTGCCGTCGCCTCGATCGTCATTTGCGCCCCCATGTCGTCGTCCGGCGCGACCTTGCCCTCGAAGGTCAGTTGATAGCGAAGCTCGGGCATCAGGCGGCGCGCAGGCCTTCCTTGCCGACCCGCGCCTCCACATCGTCGAGCGCCTTTTCGATGGCGGCGAAGATCGCGTCGATCTGTTCGGCGGTCACGATCAGCGGCGGGCAGAAGGCGACGATGTCGCCGGCAAGCGGCCGCACGATGAGGCCGTGCTTCTGTGCGGCGGCAACGACCGCGGCGCCGATGCCGAGGCTCGCATCGAAGCTCTTTTTCGACGCCTTGTCGGCGACGAGTTCGAGCGCGCCGATGAGACCCGACGCGCGCGCATGGCCGACCAGCGGATGATCGGCGAGACGCGCGAAATGCGCGGCGAAACGCGGCGCGACATCGCGCACATGGCCGACAATGTTGCGCTTCTCGTAAATCTCCAGCGTCTTGGCGGCCACCGCCGCGCCCACGGGATGCGCGGTATAGGTGAAGCCGTGGCCGAAGGTGCCGATCTTTTTGCTCTCGTCGATCATCGCCTGGTACATCTCCTCGCCCACCGTCACGGCGGCGATGGGGAAATAGGCCGATGACAGGGCTTTCGCGACCGAGATCGAATCCGGCTTCATGCCGAAAGTCTGCGAGCCGAACATGTTGCCGGTGCGGCCGAAGCCGCAAATGACCTCGTCGGCGATGAAATAGATGTCGTATTTTTTCAGCACCGCCTGGATTTTCTCGAAATAGCCGGCCGGCGGAATGACGACGCCGCCCGCGCCCATGATCGGTTCGGCGATGAAGGCGGCAACCGTGTCGGGGTCCTCGCGGATGATCATCTCTTCAAGGTTCTTGGCGAGTCGCGTCGTGAACTCGTCTTCGGTTTCGCCGGGCTCGGCATAGCGGTAGTAATGCGGGCAGTCGGCGTGGAGGACGCCCGAAATCGGCAGGTCGAAATCGCGGTGATTGGCGGGAAGGCCGGTCAGCGAGGCCGACGCGACCGTGACGCCGTGATAGCCGCGGATGCGAGAAATGAATTTCTTCTTCTTTGGGCGCCCCAGCGCATTGTTGTAATACCAGACGAGCTTCACCTGCTGGTCGTTGGCTTCCGAGCCCGAGCCGCAGAAAAGAACCTTCGAGGCCGCATGCGGCGCGATGGCCTTGAGGCGCTCGGCCGCTTCCGCCGCGCGCTCATGGCTCTTGCCGCCGAAAACATGCGTGAAGGGAAGCTGCGCATATTGCTCGGTCGCCGCCGCGATCAGCTCCTTGTCGTTATAGCCGAGCGAGGTGCACCAGAGCCCGGCCAGCCCCTCGATATATTTGTTGCCCTCATTGTCGAAGACATAAACGCCCTCGCCGCGCTCCAGGATCATGGGGCCTGAGGAACGGAACGTGTCGAGATTGGTGTAGGGATGGATCACCGTCTCGATGTCGCGAACGGCGGCGTTGGACAGGCTCATCGGGGAGCTCCTCGGATTATTTTGTGCGGTTTGGCGGGCATCATGGGAGGGGAAGGCGGAGGTGTCAAAGGGGTGTTTAACGACTGTAGAATGTTGAGATCAGAACAGATAGATTGTGCGCGATTTCGTCCCGACGTTCTCCCAAATGTGCCTCTCTGTGGTGGTTGCCGCAAAGGGCGACAACGTTCCTTGGTTGGTCTAGACCACCTTGAGATAGCGGGATGATATGATGGGTCTCAAGGTAGAGGCGGCCATCAGGCATTCGAAAGCCTGGCTCATTGCAAAATTCGCAATGGCCGGCAGCACGGCCAAGCGCGCTACTTCTTACGGCCCCACTTCTCTTGAATGACCGAGTTATAGCCTTACGCCGCTCGGGATCGGATGACTGAGTGTCATCGTGCAACGAGAACTGATCCACGTAGAGCGGGTGAGCACCAGATTGCTGACCACGCGTAATAACACAATCACCGGTCGTGTCGTCGTAGCTCTCAACGTACCAAGGCTCCGAATCTAGATATCTCAAGGCAATTTTGGAAGATTCAGCCTCCGGGTCTGAAATATCTTCTTTGCTGCCTTCTATGAATATAACCCTGACCAGAAGGTGCTGTTGGTAAGCAATTCGCACAGCGTCTCTGAACGCGCGTGCTCGCGATAACCTTAGATGCCGGCGCGGATTTGCTTCGAAGTTGGCGAGCCAATCGTTGAGGTTAAACGCCTGATATATTTTGTCGTCTTTTTCTTCTAACTCGTCGTACCACAAGAACAGGACGACTGCGTTGCCCGGATCAACAAATGACCAGTTTGAGCGATACTTGGCATTTGTCTGAGGATTTGTCGGATCGGTTGCAGACGCCGCCCAATCGCGTACATCCAACCCAGCAGCTTCAACCAAATCGTAGACTCGGAAATGTTGTTTTGGCTTCAAATCCTCTAGCTTCGCCATGATTATATTCCCTCACCACCCCTTCGGCGGCGTGAACCCGCCCAGGATCTCCTCGAACATCCCCGCCACCGCAATCGTCGTCTTGTCTTCGAGATGCGGGCCGATGATCTGGATGCCGACGGGTTTGCCGGCACTGGTCAGGCCGACCGGCGCGACGGAAGCCGGCAGGTAGGAGACAACGGCGGGGCCGGCCCAGATCAGCACATCCATGTAGGGCCGCATGACGCCGTTGACCTCGAGCTGGCGGCGGTGCCAGTTGGTGTCGTGATTATGCTCGAAGGCCGGCCGCATTATCACCGGCGCCAGCACCACGTCGTAGCTCTTGAAGAATTCGTGCCACTTCCAGCGGAACCGCGCCTGCGCTTCCTTCCAGATCGCGCGCTCGGTGATCGTCAGCGTGCCGCCGATCGCCTGCAGCACGCGATGGCTCTTGTCGTCCGGCGCGGCATTGGCGCGCGTCTCGCGCCATTGCGCCTGAACCTTTTCCGGCATGCCGGCGCCGACCTGCGAATGGAGAAGGATCAGATAGACCTCGGTGATCTCGGCCAGCGTGAAATCGGGCCGCGCCTGCCAGTCGACATTGGCGCCGGCGTTTTCAAGCGCCTTCGCGGCATTGGTCAAAAGCGCGGCGCTCTCCTTGTCGATGTCGCAAAACGCATCCTCGATCCAGACCGCGACGCGAAGCTCCTTCGGGCTCTTGGCCCGCGCGGGCGGCAGGTCGAGCTTCCAGGCGGCGGCATCGGCCCAATCGGGCCCGGCCGCGATGTCGAGCAGGGGCCCGAGGTCTTCGGCCGAGCGGGCAAGCGGGCCCGCGACCGACAGATCGCCTTCGGCGAGCGCGCCGGGCGGGCCCGGCAGATGGCCGCGCTTCGGCACGATGTCGAAGGTCGGCTTGTGGCCGAAGACGCCGCAGAGATGGGCTGGCGTGCGGATCGAGCCGCCGATGTCGGAGCCGAATTCGGCCGAGGTGAAACCGGCCGCCAGCGAAGCCGCCGAGCCGCCCGACGAACCGCCGGGGCCGCATTCGAGCGCGTAAGGATTGTTGGTGGTGCCGTAGATGTCGTTGTAGCTCTGCAGATCGCCCGACAGGAACGGCACGTTGGTCTTGCCGAAGACGATGGCGCCCGCACCTTGCAGCCGCGCAATGGCGGTGGCGCTGCGGGCCGGCACATTGTCCTTCCAGGCGGGGTTGCCGCCGGTCGAGACGAGGCCCTCGACCTCATAGGCGTCCTTGATGGTGAAGGGGAGGCCGTGCAGCGCGCCCTTGACCTCGCCGCGGGCCAGCGCCGCGTCGGCCGCAATCGCTGCCTTGCGCGCGCCGTCGAAGTCCCGCGCCACGACGGCATTGATCTTCGGGTCGTGCTTTTCGATCCGGGCGATGAAATGTTCGGTCAGCTCCGCCGAGCCGATCTCCCGGCGGCGGATCATGCGGCCAAGATCGCTCGCCGAGCGGAAATGAAGATCGGTCATCGGTAAAGCCCCCTGAAATCCTGTTGTTTTGTTGCCCCATTAGAACGGGCGGGGCGGCCCGAAAGCAAGGCAAACGCTGCGGCGGGCCGTTGTGAGGCGGGAGAAACGCCACTAGACTGCCCGCCAAACAGGCCCCGAACGGGGCCGATGTCGGGAAAGCCCGGCGAGGGTGCCAAACAGGATAGAGGGACGGATCCATGAAGGGATTGATGCAGGACTGGCCGCTGCGCGTGACGACGATCATCGATCACGCGGCGCGCTTTCACGGCGACCGCGAGATCGTGACGCGCTCGGTCGAGGGACCGATCACGCGCACCACCTATAAAGAGGTGCATCTGCGCGCCCGCAAGGTGGCGCAGGCGCTGACGAAGCTCGGCGTCAAGGAAGGCGACGTCGTCGCGACGATGGCCTGGAACACGGCCCGCCACCTCGAAGCCTGGTACGGCATCATGGGGATGGGCGCGGTCTGCCACACGCTCAATCCGCGCCTCTTCGCCGAACAGCTCGTCTACATCGTCAATCACGCGGAAGACAAGATCGTCTTCCTCGACCTGACCTTCGTGCCGATCCTGGAAGGCATTGCCGACCAGCTGCCGAAGGTGAAGGCCTATGTCATCATGACCGACAAGGCCCATATGCCGCAGACGAAGCTCAAGAACGCGCTCTGCTTCGAGGAAATCGTCGAGGCGGAAGACGGCAACTTCAAATGGGCCGAGGTTGACGAGAACGCCGCTTGCGGCCTTTGCTACACCTCCGGCACGACCGGCAACCCGAAGGGCGTGCTCTATTCGCACCGCTCCAACGTGCTGCATTCGATGGCCGCCAACATGGGCGACGCGCTCGGCATGAAATCGACCGACGCGATCCTGCCGGTGGTGCCGATGTTCCATGCCAACGCCTGGGGCATTGCCTTCGCCGCCCCCGCCGTCGGCGCCAAGATCGTGATGCCCGGCGCCAACATGGACGGCGCCAGCATCTATGAACTGCTCGACACCGAAAAGGTGAGCGTCACGGCCGCCGTGCCGACCGTCTGGCTGATGCTGCTGCAATATCTCGAAAAGAGCGGCGCGCAACTGCCGGCCTTGAACCGCGTCGTCATCGGCGGTTCGGCCGCGCCGCGCTCGATGATCGAGGTCTTCGAGAAGAATTACGACGTCAAGGTGTTCCACGCCTGGGGCATGACCGAAATGTCGCCGATGGGGACGCTGGGCGCCCTAAAGGCCGGCATGGAGGATCTGCCGCTCGAAAAGCAGATCGACGTCAAGGTCAAGCAGGGCCGCGCGATCTACACGGTCGAAATGAAAATCACCGACGATGACGGCAATGAGCTGCCGTCGGACGGCAAGGCCTTCGGCCATCTGATGGTGCGCGGACCGGCCATTTCCGGTTCCTACCTCAAAGGCGAGGGCGGCAACATTCTCGACAAGGACGGCTGGTTCGACACCGGCGACGTCGCCACCATCGATCCGGGCGGCTACATGCAGATCACCGACCGCGCCAAGGACGTCATCAAGTCGGGCGGCGAATGGATTTCCTCGATCGAGATCGAAAACCTCGCCGTCGGCCATCCGAAAGTCACCGAGGCCGCCGTCATCGGCATCGTTCATCCCAAATGGGACGAGCGGCCGCTGCTGATCGTCATTCCGAAGGAAGGCGAGAAGCCGACCAAGGAAGAAATCCTGCGCTACATGGACGGCAAGATCGCCAAATGGTGGATGCCGGACGATGTGGTGTTCGTGACGGAAATCCCGCACACAGCGACCGGCAAGATCCAGAAGCTGGCGCTGCGCGAACAGTTCAAGGACTACAAACTGCCGACGGCGACCGCCGCCGAGTAACAAGACAAAGACGGGCGGGTCCATGACGGGCCCGTCCGAACGGTACCTGGGGGGACGACATCATGGACCGGCAGCAATCGCGTCTGGCCAAATGGGGATTCTGGATCGCCGTTGCGGCGCTTGTGGTGCTGGCAGTTTGCGTGATCGGCAATCGCACCGAGCTGATCCATTTCGGCATCGCCGTGCGCGGCCTGGCGGTCGCGGCGCTGATCGGCCTTGTCGCCGTCATCGTCTCGGCGGCCGGCATCGTCCGCACGCTGGTCTCGAACCGCAGCGGCGCGCGCTTCGCGATCATGGGCCTCGTGCTCGGACTTGTGGTGGCCGCGCCGGTGGTGCAGGCGATCGTGGCGGGCGCGCAGGTGCCGGGCATTCACGACATCACGACCGACCTCGACAACCCGCCGCAATTCGACGCTGTCGTCGCGCTGCGCGGCGAAGGCACCAATCCGCTCGACCGCGCCGAGCCCGAAAACCTCGCCGAACTGCAGCGCCAGGCCTATCCCGACATCGCGACCATCGAAGTCGGCGCGCAGCCGGGCAAGGTCTTCGAGGCGGCGCTGGAAACCGCCCGCGCCGAGGGCTGGGACATCGTTGCATTCAACCCGGAAGCCGGTCTCATCGAAGCGACGGCAACGACGCGGGTGATGAATTTCAGGGACGATGTGGCGATCCGCGTTGTCGAACGCGAGGGCGGCGCGGCGGTCGACATCCGCTCGGTCTCGCGCGTCGGCATCAGCGATCTCGGCGCCAACGCCAACCGCATCCGCACCTTCCGCGACGCGCTGAAGAAAAATCTGGCGGCCGGCTAGACCAGCCGGTAGTTCGCGCCGAGCGACGGCTTGCCGTCGGCGGCAACGAGGCCGCGTTCGACAAGGTGTTCCATATGCGCGAACACCGAGCGCGCCGCCGCCGGATGAAGCCGCTTGTCGACGGCCGCATACATGACCGGCACCATGTCGGCGATGCGGGTTTTGCCGGAAGCGAGCTGCTTCATGATCTGCCGCTCGCGCTCCTCGCGATGGGCGATGAAGGCGCGCACGAAGGGCTTCGGGTCGCGGATCGCGGGCCCATGCGTCGGCCAGTAGATTTCGTCGTCGCGCTGAAGCAGCATTTCGAGCGAGGCCATGTATTTCTTCATGTTGCCGTCGGGCGGACTGACGATGCTGGTCGACCAGCCCATCACATGATCGCCGGTGAAGAGCGCCTTCTCCTCGCGCAGCGCAAAGCACATATGGTTCGAGGTGTGACCTGGCGTGTAGACGCATTCGACGCTCCAGCCCTCGCCTTCGAGGATGTCGCCGTGCCGGACCTCGACATCCGGCTTGAAATCCATGTCGCCGTCTTCCTCGACTTTCACATCGTCCGTGCCGTCCTGTCCGGCGCCATGCGGGCCGAAGGCATAGGTCGGTGCGCCGGTCAGCGCCTTCAGCGGTTTGGCGGCCGGCGAGTGGTCGGAATGGGTATGCGTGATCAGGATGTGGGAGACGGTTTCGCCCTCGAGCGCCGCCAGCAGCGCCTCGACATGCGGCATCAGCATCGGCCCCGGATCGACGACGGCGACCTCGCCATGCCCGATGATGTAGGTGCCGGTGCCTTTGAAGGTGAAGGCGGAGGGATTGTCGGCGACGACGCGGCGGATCAGCGGCGAGACCTCGTCGCAGGCGCCGTATTCGAACGTGATGTCGCGGACATAGGGAATTTCGACGGACATGGGGCAGCTCCCGGTTGCGGGCCGGAGAATGGACTGTCCGGCCGCGCGCTTCAACCCGCGCGCCTCAATCCGTCCCGTTGGCATTCATGCGCCGTCAGACGCCGTCGTCCTGCGCCAGGCGCGCCAGGTTGGCCCGCATGCGGATCATCATTTCGATGAAATCGTGGCGCTCCTGCTCGCTGAAGCCCGAATAGGCGGCGTCGAGAATTTCGTCGCCCGCGTCCCACATCTGGTCGAGCAGCGGCTGGGCCTTGTCGGTCAGGAAAAGCTGCTGGGCGCGCCGGTCCTTCGGGTCGGGACGGCGCTCGACAAGGCCGAGCGCGGCGAGCTTGTCGATCAGCCGGGCAACGGTGATTGGCTGCACTTCGAGGAGGTCCGCAAGGCCGACCTGGTTGAGCCCCTGATGGCGCGACAAACGCGCCAGCGCCCCCCATTGGGCCTGTGTGAGCCCGCTGACGCGCTCGGTGAAGGCAATGCGCATCAGCCGCGAATTGTCGCGCAGCAGGAAGCCGGTGGTACGTTCGGGGTTCTGTGCCGCACTCTCAGGCGGGACGGCGGGCCGGGCGGAACTCCGCGGTTCGGCCGTGTTGCGCTCGCTTCTCAGGGTCGGCATCGAAATACCATGCGCTGCTTGCTAAGGGTCTGGCTACTAATAAGCATTGCTTATCATATCGGCCTGACCTGACGCAGCGCAAGCGCCGGATTTTTGCTCCGGGCGCCGGCAAACAAACCAGGCGCCCGGAGGAAATTCTCAGTAGAGACCGGCGATATAGACGATCAGTCCGGCCGAATAGACCCAGAGCAGCGTGTAGCCCGCCGCGGCGAGAGCGTCGGAGACGTTGAACTCGGCGCGGGTGCGCGCGCCCTGGGCCTTGGCGGCCGTCCAGAAGCGGCTGATGCGGGCGGTGAAGCTGGCGCCCAAGGGTCGAGTCTCGGTGGCGAGAGGAGAGGCGGAGTGCTGGGCGGTCGTCATGGGGGCTTACCTCATACAAGGATGACACAAAGCCCGGCCCGGTCGTTTCCGTGGGGGAGGATGCCTGAAGCGGCATCCCTTGCTCTTGAATTCAAGATATGCTGCGTCGCACAAACTGACAAGATGTCAGCGATGAATATTTTGCGACGCAACATAGGTGTTGCTGCTGTGCAACGCGAGGTTTTGGCGAAATTCCGGGCTTTTGGTCCGTTCAGATTTGCCGCCCGGCCTTCTCCCAATAGGGCTCGCGCAGCTTGCGCTTGAAAATCTTGCCCGAATCCTCGCGCGGCAGGTCGTTCTTGAATTCGACCAGACGCGGCACCTTGTAGCCGGCGATGCGCTCGCGCAGGAAAGCCTTCACATCGGTATCCTTCAGCGCGGCGCCCGGCTGCTGCTGGACGACGGCACAGAGCGCCTCGCCGAACTCGTCGTCGGGAATGCCAAAGACCGCGCAGTCGCCGACGCCGGGCATCTTGTGAAGCTCGGCTTCGATTTCGGCCGGGTAGATGTTAACGCCGCCCGAGATAACCATGTCCTTGGCGCGGTCGCAGAGATAGAGGAAGCCGTCGGCGTCGAGATAGCCGACATCGCCGAGCGAGATGAGACCCGCTTTCTCGGCGCGGCGGCGCTTCTCGTCGTCGCCGTGATAGGTGAAGTCGGCGATCGACGGTACGCGGCAGACGATCTCGCCGGTTGCGCCTTTCGTCAGCTCCTCGCCGTTCTCGCCGAGCACGAGGATCTTCGCGCCCTCGACCGCCTTGCCGACGGTGCCCGGATGCGCGAGATATTCCTCCGAGTTGCAGAACACGACCGCCCCGGTTTCGGTGCCGCCGTAGTATTCGAAGATCACAGGCCCCCACCATTCGATCATCGCCTGCTTGATATGGACCGGGCAGGGCGCCGCGGCGTGGACCACAAAACGCAGCGACGAGAGATCGTATTTCTTTTTCACATCGTCCGGCAGCTTCAGCAGGCGAACGAACATCGTCGGCACCATGTGAAGATGCGTGACCTTGTGCTTCTCGATCATTCCGAGCAGCTCTTCCGGATCGAAGCGCGGCTGGAGAATGATGTTGGCGCCGACGCGGAAACCGAACAGCCCATAGGCATTGGGCGCCGAATGATACATCGGCCCGGTGACGACCGTGACCATGTCGCTCGGGTTGCCGTGTTCGGGCGTGAAGCCCATCACCTGGCTGATGATGCGCAGCGTGGCGGCCGCTTGGTCGGCGGTCGGTGTGGCGCGGCGTACGCCTTTGGGGTGGCCGGTGGTGCCCGATGTGTAGATCATCGTGCCGGGCGGTTCGGCGGGCCCGGCTTCGATGGGTTCGAATTTTTCGAGCCAGCGGCTCCAGTCCTCGACGCCCTGTGGCAACGCGGCCGCCTCCGCCGGTATGCCGTAGGCGGACATGATTTCGGGCGGCGTCTCGACGGCGAAGACCGGAACGCCCTTTGGAATGGCTTTCTCGATGCCGCGCCAGAGATCGGCATGGATCACGATGGCCTTGGCGCCCGAATTCTCGAAGATGTAGCGCGCCTCGTCGGGCGAGTTGTGCCAGTTGACCGGCGTCGAATAGGCGCCGACGAGACCCGCCGCGACGGAGGCTTCGAAAAACGGAAAGTCGTTCCTGAGATAGACGGCGACGACATCGCCCGCCCCGATCCCGAGGCTTCTGAAGCCGCTCGCCGCGCGCGCCGCGCGCAAGGCAAGCGCTGCATTTTCAGCCACGCGGCCGCCCGACCGCACCGTTGCTCCGCCCATCGTTTCCTCCCCGGATGACATTTTCTTTGGCCGGAGTGTAGCAGGGCGCGGACCGGCGAAAAGCGGAAAGGCGGAGCGCGGGCATAGCCTGTTTGCGACACGATTGTCGTCTTATCGCCCCATCATTGCCGAACTATGGACACAACCCGCCCTCAGCCTCCCACAACTTGTTCGGGCCGGAGCGACGCTACGTCAACGCGGTTCGATCGCGCCGGAGACGGCCAACGACAGAGGAAAGGAAGACGGATATGAACCTTCTCATTCTGATCCTTCTGATCATTCTGATTGTCGGTGCATTGCCGACATGGCCTTACAGCGCACGTTGGGGCTACGGCCCGAGCGGCGGCCTCGGCACGGTGTTGATCGTGCTGCTGGTGCTTGTGCTGGCAGGCGTCATCTAGCCTGCATCCATCCGTTCGACAGAATTCGAGTTTGTCCCCCTGAAAGCATGGAGGTTTTTATGCTGCGCAAATCGATGATCGGAATTGCTCTCGTTCTTCCCCTGATGGGCGGCCTCGCGGCCTGCGACGATCCGGGGCCCGCCGAACAGGCCGGCGAGGCGCTCGACGACGCGGCCGAGTCCGTCAAGGATGCGTTCGAAGAGGACGGTCCCGCCGAAGAGGCGGGCGAAGACATCGACGACGCCTTCGGCCGCTAAGAGCCGTCAACGGCAAACGGAGAGCCCGCCCGCGCGGCGGGCTCTTTTTTGTTCAGCTATACCGCGCTTCGCGCTTCTTGCCGGCATTCCCGGCCTTCACCTCGCCAAGCGCCCATTCGAGATCGGCGAGGTAGGTGTCCGTCACCTGCGCATGGAAGGGCGAGAGCATCAGGTGCAGGCCCTTGGGCTCGGTGGTGAGGCTCGTAAACCAGCCGCGCTCGAAAAGTTTCCCCCAGACGGCAAAGGGATCGACTTCATCGTGGGTGAAGGCAATGAGACCGAGTTGCGGGCGCCCGAGAATGCGGAAGCCGAGCCTCGTCACGCCCGCCTCAATGGCCTCGCGCGCATCGGTGACGAGCTTGTGCTTGGCGCGGTAGCCCTCGACACCGAGAAAATTCATCACCGCCCAGGCGGCGGCAATCGCGCCGCCCGGTCGCGTGCCGGCCAGCGTCGGCGTCACCATGCGTCCGCCCGGCCAGTCGGCGCAGTCGAAGATCATGTGCGCCCGCAAATCTTCCGACCGGTAGAGGACGGTCGATGCGCCCTTGGCGCAATAGCCGTATTTGTGCAGGTCGGCCGACATCGAATGAACCGCCGGCACCGCGAAATCGAAGGGCGGAATGTCGCCGCCGTTCATGCGCACGAAAGGCGCGATATAGCCGCCGACACAGGCATCGACATGCAGCCACAGACCCTTGCGTTCGGCCATCTCGCCCAGCGCCGCGATGGGATCGATCAAACCGTAGGGAAAGCAGGGCGCCGAGCCGACCAGCATGATGGTGTTGCCGTCGACGGCCTTTTCCATCGCCGCGACATCGGCCACGAGATCGGCGCAAGGCACGCGCCGGATCTCGATTTCCATCATCTTCGCCGCCTTGTCGAATGCCGGATGCGCCGAGAAGGGCGCGACGATGTTGCAACGCCCGGTGACGCCCTTTTCCTTGCGCGCATAGTCGCGCGCGGTCTTGACCGCCATCGTGATCGAATCCGTGCCGCCCGACGTGATGTTGCCGGCGCCGCCTTCGGGCGCATGGAGAAGCGAGAGGCCCATGCCCACGACCTCGTCCTCCATCTGCTTCAGGCTCGGAAAGGCCAAGGGTCCGAGGCCGTTCTCGGACATGAACATCGTGTAGGCTTCTTTCTGCACCTCGGCGACGTCAGGCCCGGCATTGAAGACATAGACGGCGGTCTTGCCGTCGCGCCATTTGACGTCGCCCTGTGTGCGCTCCGTCATCTCGGCTTTCAGCGCCGCCCAGTTCGTGCCTTTTTCCGGCATCGTCGTGCCCATGCGTCTTCTCCCCTCGGTTGAGGGGAGAAGACTAGCAGATCGGCCGCCCGCCGCACCAACGCAGAGGCATCAATGATGATGCGCGTGGCCGCCTTCGCCATGAATGAGCATCAATCCGGGCGCGGGCCGGGGCAGGTTGCCGGCGCCGGGCACCGGAAGCTGGTCCCAGGAAATTTCTCCCTCGGTACAGCTCTGCGCCACCGGAAAGAACAACATCATGATTTCCGGGTCGTCGGGCAGCTTCGCCTGGAAGGCGAACTCGTCGAAGCGGTCGTCGGCGAGCGGCCCGCCCTCCCATGTCACCTCGACGACGCCTTCCGTCACGGTCTTGCCGTGGTTTTCATAGACACCCGCATATTTCGCGATGCGCGTCGTCTCGACCCAGCCCGGCTTCGGCTGCGGCTTGACGGCGATGACGCCTTCGGGAATGCGGATCGAGATGCGCGTCGTCGCCGCGCCGTCGCAACCATGCGGCACGCGGAACTCCGCCTTGTAGTAACCGCCAGCCGCCGCCTCACCCTTGTCGAGCGTCACATGCGCGGCGGCGGGAGCGGCGAACGCGACGGCGAGCGCGGCGGCCAGAATGCTTTTCTTCATGTTCATCTCCCTAGAAGGCGACCTTCACACCGGCGAAGAAGCTGCGTCCCTCGCCCGGATAGAAGACATTGGTGGGCACCAGCGCCGCATCGGTGATGGTGTTGTAGGTCGAAACGTAGCGTTTGCCGGTGAGGTTGCGCGCATCGAAGAAGATGCGCACGCCGTCCGCGACATCGACGCCGCCATCCATGCCGACCGTCGCATAGCCCGGCGCCTTCAGCCGGTTGGCATAGTCGACATAGCCGCCATCCGGCACCCATTCGAGCTTCGGCGCGACATCCCATCCGCTGCCCGAGCGATAGCGCAGCGCCGCCGCGTAAACATGGGGCGGCATGCCGGCAAGTTTGTTGGAACCGTAGACGGGGTCGCCGTCGAAGAAGAAATCGCTCCAGGTATAGGCTTGTTCGAGCAACAACCGGGCTCCCTCCGGCAGGGCGAGGCCGGTGACGGCGGCAACGTCGAAAGTCAGCGACGCTTCGACGCCCTGATGGACGGTGTCGCCGGCGTTGAAGGTCGCGGCCGGAATGCCGCCGCCCGGCGTGTAGCCGATCAGCTCGTTTTCCACCCAGGCGCGATAAAGCGTCAGATCCCAGGCAACGGTCTTTGTCGCGCCGCGCGTGCCGATTTCCACGGTCACACCGCGCTGCGGGTCGAGCGGCACGAACTGGAAGACGCCGCCCTGCACCAGTTCCGAAAAGGTCGGCGGTTCGTAGCTGCGCGACACATTGGCGAAGGCCTGCGCGTTCTCGGCGAAGTCCCACAACACGCCGGCCTTCGGGCTGACCGAGCTGAATGTCGTTTCGTCGCTCTGCACCGGCACCAGATGATTGGTGAACTTGCGCGTCGAATGCAGCCCCTGCGCGCCGCCGATCAGCGCTACCGTTTGCGTCACGTAGAACTGATTTTCGACATAGACGCGCAGATTGGTCGCTTCCTGCGTGCCGCTGGCCAGCAGCGGCCCGCGCGAACCGGCGACATTGGTGAACTGCTTGGCGTCGACCTCGCCCCATGAGCCGTCGCCGCCGACCGTCACGATGTTGCGATGCCCGGCAAGCGTGCCCTCGTCGCGATAGCGCGCGAAAAGGCCCGCAACCGGCCCGCGATGGTCGAGCACCCGGAAGATCGGGTGATAGAGGCGCTTGTAGCCGCCATAGCCGCCGAACTCCAGCACCGCGCCATCGCCGAGATCGAGCGCGGTCTTGTTGGCGACGCGGATCGATCGGACATTGCGCTGCTGATTGCCGGCGACGTTGGCCGGATTTGCCAATTCGGGCGTTTGGCGCGCCTGCTGCAGGGTCAGCGTGCCCGGCAATTCCTGATCGACCGTGTTGGAGATCACATAAAAGCGGGTCTCGGCGCGGTCGTTGAAGCGGTGGCCGAGATTGGCCGAGAAGCGGATGCTCTCTTCTTTCTCTTGCGCGCGGAAACCATCGACATGATTGCCGGTCATCGCGGCGTAAATGTCGGTCGGCCCGTAGACGCGCGCCGCCTGTGCGTGGATGCGTGCTGTGCCGTAGGAGCCGCCCTCGGCGCGGACGAGATTGGCGGCGGGCGCCGTCCATGCCGTCGGCGTCACGAAGTTGATGGCGCCGCCCAGCGTCGACGAACCGAAACGCAAGCCGTTGCCGCCTTTGTAGACTTCGATGTGCTGCGCGATCAGCGGATCGATTTCCTGAAAGTCGCCCGAGCCGTCGGCAAGGTTGAACGGCACGCCGTCCTGCAGGATCTCAAGACCGCGCATATGGAAGTTGCGGCTGAGACCGGAGCCACGCACCGAAAGCCGCACCTCGGCGCCGAAACGCTTGCGCGCATAGACGCCCGGCGTGAAATCCATCACGTCTTCGAGATTGTGCGCGTAGGTGTCCTCATAACGCGCCGTCGGCACCACGGCGACCGAACCCGGAATGCGCGACATTTCGCGCTGGGCTTCCGTGACGCCGGGGACGGTCAGTGTGCCCGGACGCTGCGGCGCGGCCGGAAGGCCCGAAAGCGGGCTGACATCGCCCTCGATGCCGCCTGGATGGACGGTGATGACCGGAACGCCGGTGACGGGATCGAAGCCATCGGCGAGCGAAGGCGAAACGGCAAAAAGAAAGGCGAGCGCCGCGGCGCCGCGCGAAAGCGGAGATATGTGGGACATGAAACCTGCCTGCATGGATGCGCCCTGCCATGCGGCGGGCGCTCAATCAAAACGGGTGAGGATCGTCGTGAGGTCAGGCGGCGGGCGGCGCGCGGGGCTGGACATTCGTCGCAACGACGCCGGCGAATATGCGCAGGACCGGTGCGGCGAGCGCCGGCAGCGACCAGCCGGGCGCGGCGAGCGCGACCGTGGAGGCGAGCACCGCGCCGCAATGATGGAGGCAGGAGTTGCAGTCATGCGATGTACCGGCAGGCGCCGGCTCGACTGGATTGCCCTCGGCATCCATATAGACGGTCTTGTTTTCGCCGCCGGCGCAGATGACCGTCTCGAACAGGCCCTGCGTCGCTGGGCCCGCGATCTGCAGCGCCGTCGGCAGGGCGATATGGGCGATGAGCGCGAGGAACGCAACGAGATGCGCCGGCCCGAACCGGACCCTGCCTCGTGCAATATTATATGTGCCCGCTAACCCCATGCGGCGCAGTCTAGCGCCGCGGCCATCGCCGCGCAAAGGCCGGTTTTCGACCATCTTGTCGCAGGATTGGTCCTACTTGCCCTTGAACTTGGGCATCCGCTTGTCGAAGAAGGCCTTGACCCCCTCGCGCACGTCGGCGCTCGGATTGGCGATCATCACCGACAAGGCCGCGTCGCCCAGCGACTGTTCCAGCGTCAGGCCCTGGCCGCGCATCATCATCGATTTGGCAAGCCGCACCGCGAGCGGCGCCCGGAGCGCGAATTCGCGGGCAAGCGCCATCGTGCGGGCTTCGAGGTCGGCGGCGGGCACGACTTCGGTGACGAGACCGAGATCTTCCGCTTCCTCGGCGCCATAGACCTCCGCCAGCATCGTCATCTTGAGGGCGAGATCGAGCCCCATGAAACGCGGGAAGAGCCAGGCCCCGCCTTCGTCGGGCAACAACCCGAAACGGCCCGACGTGTCGCCGAGTTTCGCGGTGTCGGCGGCAATGCGGATGTCACAGGAAAGCGCCAGCGTCAGCCCGCCCGCGACGGCCGGTCCGTTGATCATTGCGATGGTCGGTTTGTCGAGGCGCGAAAGCGCCTGGATCACGCGGTGCATGCCGTCGCGCATCTCGCGGCCATGCGACAATTGCGAGGCCATCAGTTCCGCGTGATGCTCGTCGGCGCCGCTGATGTCGCCGCCCGAGCAGAAGCCGCGTCCGGCACCCGTCAGGATCAGGCAGCGCAATTCGTCGTCGCGGAGATAGGTTTCGATCGCCTCGACAAGCTCCTCGCAGAGCCGCGTCGTGTAGGCGTTCATCTGGGCGGGGCGGTTGAGCGTCACCCGCGCGATATGCGGCTCGGGCGTCTCGAACAGAATTTCGCTGAATTCGGCCATCCTCTTGTCCTCCCGCTGCGCGTCTCGAAAACCCGGCGCGCTTCGGCCTATACTGACCCAAACGGCATCGCCATGAAAGCCAAACGCCGGAACCGAGGGAGGAAAGAATGAGTGGCTACGAAGACCTGACATATGAGGTGAAGGATCGCGTCGCGCTGGTGACGCTGAACCGTCCGGACAAGCTCAATGCCTGGACGGCGGCGATGGAAAAAAGTCTGAAGCGCGCCATGGCCGAAGCCGTTGCGGACGACGAAGTGCGCGTCATTGTGATCACAGGCGCGGGCCGCGGCTTCTGCGCCGGCGCCGACATGAACCTGCTGCAGTCGATCAAGCCCGGCAAATGGGAAGACCGCGAACTGGCAAGCGCCGCACGCGAGGAGACGTTCGATTTCGCAAGCGGTCTCGGGCCCGATGTCAGCCCGCATTACGGCGGCCGCTTCGGCTATCTGATGCAGGTGAAGAAGCCGATCATTGCCGCGATCAACGGGCCCGCCGCCGGCCTCGGCCTCGTCGTCGCGCTTTATGCCGACATGCGCTTTGCAGGCTCCGAAGCAAAATTCACCACCTCCTTCGCCAGCCGCGGGTTGATCGCCGAGCATGGCGTCTCGTGGCTCTTGCCGCATCTGGTCGGCCCGGCCCATGCGCTCGACCTGTTGATGTCGGCGCGCAAGGTGTCGGCCGCCGAGGCCGCCGAAATGGGCCTCGTCAACAAGACCTTCCCGCAGGAAAACTTCATGGCCAACGTCATGGACTACGCGAAGATGCTGGCGGCGACCGTTTCGCCGCGTTCGATGGCGGTAATGAAGGCGCAAATCTGGAAGGCGTTGTTCCAGAACTTCAACGACGCGCTCGAAGTCGGCGACAGCGAAATGCAGAAGAGCTTTTCGAGCGCCGATTTCAAGGAGGGCGTCGCGCATTTCGTCGAGAAGCGCACCGCGAATTTCACCGGGCGCTGATCGCGGGCAGCACGGAAAAGAAAATGGCGCGGGGAGCGATCCCCGCGCCTTTCGTGTTTATACGCCATTCAGAACGTCAAAGTCACGCCCGCCAGCGCCTCGATGCCCGGCGCCTCAAGGCCATGCGCCGGTTCGTAGGTCTTGTCGAACAGGTTGTTGATCCGGGCGGTCAATTGCACGCTCTCCGTCAGCCGATGCGAAGCCGCGACATTCACGACGGTGTAGGGCGACGGATAGACATAGAAGCCGAAGCCGTCGCGCGGAATGTCGCGGTCCGGATCGACCCATTGGACATTGGCCGAAAAGACCGTTCCGTCCCACGGCCGCCAGCTTGTCGTGAGGCCGATTTCGTGGCGCGGCCGGCGCGTCAGGGCGCCGACGACGGCGGGCGTGTTAGTGTCGAGCGACATCCATGTGTAGTCGATGCGCGCCGTCAGTTGTGCCGTCGGATTGATTTCGACGAAGCTTTCAAGGCCCTTGACGTCGAAACGCTGGAGATTGGCGGCGGTGGAATCGCCGGTGATCGGATCGAAGATGATCTCGATGGCGTCCTTGACGCGGTTTTCAAACCAGGTCGCGCCGACGCGCGCTTTTCCAACGGCAAATCCCTGCTCGATGCCGACTTCCCAGCCGCGGCTCTTCTCCGGCTTGAGGTTGGGGTTGCCGGTATATTGCCCGGCGGGGAAGCCGAGAAAGGCGCTGAACTCGCTGCCGAAGCGTTGATAGAGCGACGGCGTCTTGAAGCCGGTGCCGTAGCTCGCGGTCAGGCGCGTATCCGTCTCCGGATGGTAGTAGCCCGGCGCGATTGTGTACGAGGTATGGTTCTTCATGTCGTCCGGCATGTCGTGATGCAGGCTGACCGTGGCGAAGAAGCGCTCGCCGAAATTCATGTGATCGGCTGCATAGACCGCAAAGGCGTCGGTGTCGGCATCCGAAGTCGATGTGACGACAAAGCCGCCGAAGTCGCGCAGTCCGTTCGACGAGTACTCATCCCGCGTATAGCTGCCACCGAAAGTCAGAAGGTGCTGCGGATGGATGTCGAGCGCATTCTCGAAACGCGCGACGACCGTCTTCCCCTTGTATTCGACATCGGCGAGATAGATCGAACCGCCGGGATCCGGGTTGTCGGCGAGATCGGACTTGTATTGTGTGACACCGACCGAGAATCGCGGGCGCCATTGGCCGTCGAGAAACCGCCCGGAAATCTCGCCCGAGGTCAGCAGCCGCTTCGATTTGTAGGTGCTGTCGAAGTTCTGGAACACCGGCACGAAGCCCGCCGTCGCGCCGTCATCGTCGATATCGGTGTCGGATGCGGTGTATTGGATAAAGGCGGAGGCGCTGAGATGTTCGTTGAGCCGCGCGCCGATGCGGCCGGAGGCGGAAACGACCGCGTTGCCGTCCTTTTCCTCGCCGCGCGCGTCGCGAAGGCGGGCCGGCGTGACATCCGAGCCGTTGGTCGTTTCGCGCGAAAGCGAGAGGAAGTAGTCGACATCGCCGGCAGCGCCGCCGGTGTTCGCATATGTGTTGAGCGTCCCGAGCGTTCCGCCTTCGACGCGCAGCGTCGAGCGCGGCTCGGCGCCGCCGCTCCTGGTGATGATGTTGACGACGCCGCCCATCGCCTGGCTGCCGTAAAGCGCCGATTGCGGCCCGCGCACCACTTCGATGCGGTCGACATTGTCGAGCGGGATATTGGCGAGATTGGCCGCCCCGCCGGGCGAGGCCGGATCGTTGACCGGCAACCCGTTGACCATCACCAGCGTCTGGTTGGAACTGGCGCCGCGCGTGAAGATCGACGTCTGCGATCCCCGCGCGCCCGATTGCACCACATGCAGACCGGGAACGGATTTCAGCGCATCGACGACGTCGCGATACTGAAAGGTCTCGATGTCCTTGGCCGTGACGATGGTGAAGGAACTGGCGACCTGTTTGGTCGGCAGCGGTTCGATGCCCGATGTCACCAGCACTTCGGGTGCCACAGGTGTGTCGTCCGCCTGCGCGGCACCGGCCGCGATAACGGGTAGGAGGAGAGCGGCTATCGCCGCCCGGTTTGTGCGTTTCATTGGATAAATGCCCTGTCTCTGGCGCGGCCAACCCCGGCCGCATGGCGCCGGGAGAAGGGGCAAGACAGGAAACGGCAATGCCGGGACGCGACTAGACGCGGCGGGGCGCAACCGTCCCGCTGGCGCACCCCGGCCCTCGGCAGATGACGAACCCGGTGGCAGGTCTCCTGGCTCGCGGGTCGTCGGCCTCGTTCCGTCTTCCCGACCGCCACTCCCGAAAGAGCGCTGCGCCAGTGACATAGGTGGAACGCGGCCTCGCCGCTTACAGTTGCGGGGGCAGCCAGGGCATCGGCTTCACGCGAAACCTCACCCTGTTCCCTCTTGCCTCCTTGCGCCCGCCACAAAGGACGAGTGCTTGGAACCATCGAGCGCGCGCATCATAGGGTGCGGGGCACTCGTGTCAAACTGGCCGTTTTTGTGTGGCTGTCACGCCTTGGCGCTCGGCCGCGCCGACGCTGCGGCATGCCAGCGCAGAAGATCGGCATGTTCCGGCTTTGGTTCATGCTTCACCCATTTGGCGAAATCGACGCATACCAGCGCCGTGATGTCGGCGAAGGAATAGCGATCGATGGCGACGAAGTCGCGGCCCTTCAGGCGTTCGTTCAGCATGTCGAAAAAGCGCGTCAGGCGCTGCGCGCCGCGCGCCGCAAGCTCGGGAATCTGCGGCAGGTCGAGCGGGCCCGGCAGCGCGCGACCGACCATGCCCTTCGATGTGTTGCGCAGCACTTCGGCGATCGGCATGAAGCCTTCGAACTCGATGCGCGCGTTCCACGAAAGCACCAGCCCTTTTTCCTCCGGCGTCGAACCGAGCAGCGCCGGTTCGGGCTTTATGGCGTCGGCCCAGGCGGCGATGCCGATATTCTCGGTCAGCACCGTGCCGCTATCGAGCTTCAGCGCCGGCACCGTGCAGGACGGATTGATCGCCTTGTAGGCGTCGCCCAGTTGTTCGGCCTTCGTCAGGTCCACCTGCACCGTCTCATGTGCGATGCCTTTTTCGGCCAGCAGGATGCGCGCGCGGCGCGGGCTCGGGGCGAGGGTGAAATCGTAAAGCGTCGTCGCCATGGCGTTTCCCTGTTCTGTTTTGCGGCAAGCGGTCTGTGTCTTGCTCTGAAATTTGTTATCGCATGTGCGGCCTCCGCACACGAAGGCCGTTCGCATGCGAACTGTATCCAACTGGCACAGGGGATGTCTCGTAATGAAACTCTTTCAATCGAAACGGCTGGCTGTCGCGGGCGGCGCGGCGGCGGTCGCATTGGTGGCCGTCGCGGCCGTCATGTTCCTTTCCGCCGAGCCGGCCTATGCCTGCACGCCCGGCGGCGGCAAGGTGGGGTCGCTTCTCGACCTGGTCGGCAAGCTCCTCGGCCGCTAAGCGGCCGGCAAACGTCAAAGGCTCCCGGCGCAGGGCGGCGGGAGCCTTTTGGCATTTCGGATCGTCCTGGCGCATTGGTCGGAGTGGCAGGATTCGAACCTGCGACCCCCTCGTCCCGAACGAGGTGCGCTACCAGACTGCGCCACACTCCGTGCCCCATGCGAGGCGGCGTTATAGCCGCCAAAACGGGGCCCCGCAAGGGCGATCACCCGGTGTTGGGGGTGCGGGCCGGCCGGTTGCGGGCCCCCGCCGATGCCGGTATGTTCCGCCACATTTCGCGGGGCCGATCCATCAGGCTTCCCGTGTCCGCTGGGGCGTAGCCAAGTGGTAAGGCAGCGGATTTTGATTCCGCCATTCGGAGGTTCGAACCCTCCCGCCCCAGCCAGTCCACCAATCGAACGGTTACCGGGTGAGGATTGCCCGCGTCGTCGCATCGGCGGCGTCTGTCGGGGTTAGAGCGATCCCCGGTCGCAATAGGTGACGCCGTAGGCGTCTTCGACGGTCATCTCGACGCTGTAGCGGTCGCGGGCGCCGCGGTTGAATTCGGTGACCGACACGACGGCTTCGCCGGCGTCGTCGATCTCGTAGTCGCCGCCCTGGGACACGTTCGAAGTGCCGCCCGAGCCCGAACGGACCAGCGAGAGCTGGTAGCTGCCGGCCGAACCGGGTGCGCCATAGACCACGCTCTCGATCCGCACGCCGCCGGCCACGTCATAGGCGCGGATTTCGCATCCGGCGGGCGCCACATCATTTGTGGAGGCGATGGACGCCGCCGCGCAACCGAGCACCAGCGGCAGGACGGCCAGAGACATCCGGAATTTCGACATTGTCATACTCCCTGGTTGAGAGGCAGGCGCCGGAGGCGGCGAGGGTGCCGCCTCCCTGCGCGAGCTTTGTGTTCAGTAGCCACCCTGGATGACGACCGAAGTGTTGCCGTGACCGGTCTGCACGGTGTTGGCCTTCTGGCCGTTGCCGACCTGGATGGTGGCCGCGGTGTTGTTCGAGCCCCACTGATCGGTCGTCGCCTTGTGATTGTTGCCGATCTGGGCGGTGCCGGCCGTGTTGTTGCGGCCCGTCTGGTAGGTCGCGGAGGCGTTGTTGCGGCCTTCCTGGCCGGTTACGGCGTAGTTGCCCTTGCCGTACTGGTCGGTGAGCGCCGAATTCCGGTTGCCGAGCTGCTGCTGATACAGGTAGTTCCACTGCCCGGTCTGCACGGCCTTGGAATAGTTGGCATTGCCCTTGGTGTCGATCGCACCCTTGTTGCCGTAGCCGTTCTGCGTGTAGACGCCGGTGTTGTTCCAGCCCTTCTGATAGACAGCGGCGCTGTTGCCGGCGCTGGCGCCCGTGGCGCTCGCAACGACGAGGGCGGTGAGGGCGGCGCTGGCCAGTAGAAACTTCTTCATTTTGCATCTCCTGCTCTGGGTGACCTGCATCGAGGCCGGTGGTTGACGATGTCCGTTTTAGCGAGGTGTTCCTGAGCGGGTTCTGAAGCGCGCATTCATTTTCCGTTCACCGGCAAAATTTTTGCGCGGCGGACTGAGGTGAATGCGGGGTGAATGCGGGCTTCAGGAAAGAAACAGGGCGCAGAGACTAAAGATGCGACATCAAATCCGTATACAGATCGAAAGGATCAAGGTGCACATCATGAAGAACAGGGTTTCAGGCTTTGCCGCCATCGTCTTCGCTTTCGCAATGTTCGTTTCGCCCGCCTGGGCGGGCAGCGTCGCCAGCGTCAATCAGTCGGGTGACAACGGCATCGCCTTTGTCTTCCAGAAGAAAAACATCACGTTCAGCAGCATGGTGAATGTAAAGTCGCCCGTCGTTCAATATGTGGCAGGCAAGCAGATCGAGAAACTTGCGGGCCGTATTGCGGAATCGGCAGCAAACGACAACGCACGCAGCTGCGGCTACGCGGCGCCCCGGTGGAACAATGCTTTTTTGTCTCAGTCCGGATTTGGCAACAAGGCGACGACCGGTCAGTTCGGCGGCGGCAACACGGCGAACACCCAACAGAGCGGAAGCAACAATGCGGCATACACCATTCAAAGCGGGACCGGGCATCACGCCCAGACCGTGCAGACCGGCAACAACAACATCGCGCTGGTCGTCCAGAAGTGCTGACGGCATGGCGGCGCGTCAACGCGCCGCCACATCCTGCACCTGCAACTCGTAGAGCGTCTTGTAGACGCCGCCCACGGCCATCAGTTCCTCATGCGTACCGATCTCGCGTATCCGGCCCTCCGTCAGCACGACGATGCGGTCGGCTTCGCGGATCGTCTGCAAGCGATGGGCGATGATGATGGAGGTGCGGCCTTCGGTGACCTTCGACAGCGCGTCCTGGATCAGCAATTCGGTTTCGGTGTCGATGCTGGCGGTCGCTTCGTCGAGAATCAGCACTTCGGGGTTCATCGCCAGAACGCGCGCAAAGGCGAGCAACTGGCGCTGGCCGTGGCTGAGATTGCGCCCGCGTTCGGTCAGCATCGTGTCGTAGCCCTGCGGCAACATCCGGATGAAGGGGTCGGCATGAACAAGCCGCGCCGCCGCCCGCGCCGCCTCGCGCGTGATCGCCGGATTGCCGAGCGCGATATTGTCGTAGACCGAGCCCGAAAAAATGTGGAAATCCTGCAACACGACGCCGACACGCTGGCGGATTTCCGACGGCGCCACGTCCATGATGTCGATGCCGTCGATCAGGATCGAATTTTCCGGCACGTCGTAGAAGCGGCACAACAGACGAATGAGGCTTGTCTTGCCCGAGCCTGTCGGCCCGACAATGGCGATGCGCTCGCCGGGCGCGATGTCGAACGTCACGTCGTTGAGGATCGTCAGGCCCTGCCGGTAGCCGAAGGTCAGGTGGTTGAAGCGGACATGGCCCTTGAGGTCTTTCGGCAGGGGTTTCGGCGCCGCCGGCTCCTTCAGCGCCTCGTCCCAGTCCAGCGCCTGGAAAATGCGTTCGCAACTCGCCATGGCGCGGAAAACGACGTTCCATTGTTCGCCCATCGCCACGATGGGGCGGAACATCATGTCGGCGAATTGGGCGAACAGGATGACGCTGCCGAGCGTCGCCGTCATTTCGAAGACGTGATTGCCGCCGAACCAGATGATCGCCGCCATGGCGAGAAAGGCCATGCTGTCCATCGCCGGGCCGTAATAGCTTTCGATGCGGATGGCCTGGTTTTCCTGGTTGCGATTCTCGCGGTTGATGCCGCTGTAGCGCTCGAAATTGATCTGCTCGCGGCCATAAAGCTGCACGACCTCGATGCCGGACAGGTTTTCCTGCAAATTCTCGTTGAGGCGCGACATCGAAGAGCGGATGCCGCGATAGACCTGCCGCGAGGCCATGCGGAAGATCCATGTCGCCAGCGCCGCCACCGGCAAGAGCAGCATCAATTCCATCGTCAGCGTCGGATTGAGCGCCAGCATGATGGATACGGCGACGAAGAACGGCACGAATTCGCCAAGCAGCACGCCGAATCCCGCCAGCAATTCGAAAAGCGTTTCGATGTCGTTGGTGAGCCGCGTCATCACGCGGCCGACCGCGACCCGGTCGTAGAAACTCGACGGCAGGCGCTCGAGATGGGCGAAGAGATCGCGCCGCAAGTCGCGCAACCCGTTGAGCACGGTGCGCGCCAGCATCACCCGGAAGCCATGGCCGAACGCCGCCCAGAGCAATGTCCAGAGCCCGTAGAGAATGCAGGCCGCAACGATCGGATGCAGCGTGAAGAGGTCGGCCAGCAGCGCATTGAGCGCCTTCTGGCCGAAATCGGGCGCGCCTTCGTCGGCGGTGGGCAACAAAATGCCGTCAACGACGACGCGGCTGACGACGACGGGCGCCAGAACCGCGGCGCTGGCCGCCAGCAGCACGAAGATCAACGCGATACATCCTTGCCGGCGATAGGGCCTGAGCCAGTGCATCAACCGGCCGACCAGCCCGAAGTCGAAGCCGCGCGTCTCCATCTCATCGTCGAAAACGGTGTAGTCGCGGTTTTTCTTCGCCGTCTTTGCCGGATCGCTCATGTTTCGCTCTCCGTCAGGCCGCCGAGGCTTTGCACCAGTTCGTCGCGGCGGCCCTGCTGGCGCTCAAGCGTCGCGTAAAGCCCGCCCTTCGCCAGCAGTTCGGCATGGGTGCCAACCTCCGCGACGCGGCCCTCTTCCAGCACCACGATGCGGTCTGCATGGCGCGCGGTCGAGACGCGATGCGATACCATGATGGTCGTGCGCCCCTTCCGCAGTGTCTTGAGGCGCGAGAGAATGAATTCCTCGGTCTCCGTGTCGACGGAAGAAAAACAATCGTCGAGCAGCAGCACTGGCGTCTCGCGGATCAGCCCGCGCGCCAGGCTTGCGCGCTGCTTCTGCCCGCCCGACAGCGTGACGCCGCGCTCGCCGACCATCGTTTCGAGCCGATCCGGGAAACGGCGGATCGTCGTTTCGAGGTCCGCACTCTCGGCCGCGCGCCAGACCTCTTCCGTTTCGCGCGACGGATTGTCGTAGGAAATGTTCTGCGCGATATGCGTGGCGAAAAGAAACGGATCCTGCGGCACCATCGCCACCTGCCCGCGCACCTGCGTCAGCGGCAGCATGCGGATGTCGCGTCCGTCGAGATAGACCGATCCCGGCGGCGGATCGAGCAGCCGCACGATCAGGCGCAGCAACGTCGATTTTCCGGAACCGACGCGCCCCAGCACCGCGACCATCTCGCCCTTGCCGATTTCCAGCGAGACGTCGTTGAGCGCCGGCCAGCCGTCACCCGAACGCGCCGGATGCACATAGGAAAGATGATGCAGCGTGATCGCGCCGCCGATCTCGTCGAGCGGGGCCGCATCGGGTGCATCGCGAATTTCAGGCTCGCGGTCGAGAATCTCGAAAATCCGCGCCGCCGCCGAGCCGCCGCGCTGGAACAGCGTCACCATCACGCCGCCTTCCTTGATCGGCGCCAGCATCATGTTGAGATAGAAGATGAAGGCGGTGAAGGTGCCGAGCGTGATCGTGCCCTCGATCACCTGGAAGCCGCCATAGCCGACCACCAGCAGCGTCGTGAAGCCGGTTGCGATCAGCATGGCCGAGGTGAGGCCGGAATTCAGAAACATCAGCTTGTAGTAATCGCGCGCATAAGCATCCGACGTCGCCTCGAAGCGGTCGATCTCGCGGTCCTCCTGCGCATGGGTCTGAATGGTGCGGATGCCGTTGAGGTTTTCCTGCACTTGTGCCGAGAGTGTCGAGAAACCTTCCTGCACCAGTGTCGACTGATTGAAGATTTTTTTGGCCAGTACCCAGCCGATGACGGCGAAGACGGGCAGCGCCGGCAACAGCAACAGCGTCAGCGACGCCGACTGATAGAACATGAAAATGAAGGCGATGAGGCCCGAAAAGCCGAGCACGAACAGGAGCCGCGTGCCCATGCCGATCAGCTGCCGGATCAGCGCGATGTCGTTGATCGCGCGCGCCATCAGGTCGCCGGTCGGAAATTGCGAGAAGAAACGCGGCCCCATCAGCTCGAGATGCCAATAGAGCCGCTGGCGAAGATTGAAGGCGATCTCGACGCCGACCTCGCGCACATAGCGCCGCCCGTAATTGAAGGCGAAATAGCGGACCACCATCAGGCCGAGGATCGCCAGCGCCGGATGCGCAAGCCGCATGTCGCCGGCGGCGATCCGGTCGATGCCCATTTTGAGATAAAGCGGCATGAAGGCTTCGAGCAGACGTCCGAAATTGATCAGCGACATGCCGCCCCAGAAGCGAAGCTTGTGCTGCTGGACCAGAGGCACGAGCCGCCACAAGGGGCTGCGTTCCGGGGGCTTGCGCGGCGATTCCACGGGAGAACGTCCGGGGCTTTGGCGCGGGCGGGCCGCGCCGGCTGAAACGGGGGCCACCGGACCCCGATTTTCCGGCGGGAACCGGACGGGGAACGAGCGGCGATGCTTCCTGGAGTTGTCGTCTTCGCCCTCGACTATACGCCTCGCAAACCGATTCGGAAGCGGGCTTGTCGTCCAACCGTCACGACACTGTCATCCGAAAGCGGTATCGGCGGGATGTCCTCCGGCATGACGCCGGAGGCGCCATCCGTTTTCGCCAGGAGAGGCCCTTGTCCGAAACCGCCATCCCCGCCGACGCCGAATTCGTGACCCCTGTGGCCGGCCGGCGCGGCGTGCGCCGCGGCCTCGGCCGCGCCGTGCATCGCCACAAGGCGGCCTCGCGCGAGGGGGTGACGGAGCGCCTCTTCACCTGGCTCTTCACCGGCCTTGTCTATCCGCAAATCTGGGAGGACCCGGAGGTCGACATGGCGGCGATGGAGCTGACGCCGGAAAGCCGGGTGGTCGCCATCGCGTCCGGCGGCTGCAATGTGATGTCCTATCTGGCCGCGGGGCCGGCGCGCGTCACCGCGCTCGATCTCAATGCGCCGCATGTCGCGCTGGTGAAACTGAAGCTCGCCGGTGCCGCCCGTCTGCCGAGCCATGAACATTTCTTCCGCTTTTTCGGCCGCGCCGACATTCGCGACAATCTCGGCCTTTACACGCGGCTGCTGCGGCCGGCGCTCGACGAGGCGACGCGCGCCTATTGGGACAAGCGCACCCTGAGCGGACGCCGCCGCATCTCGCTTTTCGCGCGCGGCTTCTATCGCCACGGCCTGCTTGGACATTTCATCGGCGTCGCGCATCTGCTGGCGCGGCTTTACGGCATTTCTTTCCGCGCCCTGCTCGACGCCCCGACGATCGAGGGTCAGCGCCGCTTCTTCGACGAGAAGCTCGCGCCGGTCTTCGACCGCAAATTCATCCGCTGGCTGACCGGCAAGCCCTCATCCCTCTACGGCCTCGGCATTCCGCCGGCGCAATACGAAGCGCTGGCCGGCGGGCGCGAAATGCGGCTCGTGCTGCGCGAAAGGCTCGAACGCCTGGTATGCGGCTTTCCGCTGAAGGAAAACTACTTCGCCTGGCAGGCATTCGCGCGCGGCTACGCGCCGGGCGCCGATGGACCCTTGCCGCTTTACCTGAAGCGCGAAAATTTCGCCGCGCTTCAGGCGCATGCGGGCCGGGCCGAAGTGCTGAACGCTTCTTTCACCGAATATCTGCGCTGTCAGGCGGATGTGAGCGCCGACCGCTATGTGCTGCTCGACGCACAGGACTGGATGACGGATGCGCAACTGAACGATCTGTGGACCGAAATCACGCGCACGGCGCGGCCGGGCGCCCGGGTGATTTTCCGCACCGCCGCCGAACCGAGCCTGCTGCCGGGCCGTGTCGGCGACGAAATTCTTGCGCGCTGGGACTACCGCGCCGAAGCCTCGCGCGCCTTCACCTTGCAGGACCGGTCGTCCATCTATGGCGGCTTCCACCTTTATGTCTTCAGAGGATGAGCGACGTGAGCGCGGTCGCGCACGAGGAGGAGGCTGGAAGCCACGGACGGTTGATGGACCGCGTCTATCGCCGCCAGCGCCACTTCTACGATCTGACGCGGCGCTACTATCTGTTGGGCCGCGACCGGCTGATCGAGAACCTGTCGCCGCCGCCCGGCGCAACCGTGCTGGAAGTCGGCTGCGGCACCGGACGCAATCTCGTTCACGCCGCCCGCCTGCACGGTCAAGCTGATTATTTCGGTATCGACATTTCGCATGAAATGCTGGCGAGTGCGCGTCGCGCCGCGCGGCGTGCGGGCTTCGACGGCGCAATCCATCTCGCGGCCGGCGACGCGACGCGCTTTCATCCTTATGCGGTATTCGGCCTCAGCCGTTTCGACCGCATCTTCATGTCCTACACGCTGTCGATGATCCCCGACTGGCAGGCGGCGCTGGCGCAAGGCGTCTGCAACCTCGCGCCGGGCGGCAGCCTGCACATCGTCGATTTCGGTCAGCAGGAACGCCTGCCGCGCTGGTGCCGCGCGCTGTTGCAGGCATGGCTCGCGCGTTTTCACGTCACGCCGCGCCGCGATCTCGACCGGGCGTTGCGCGTGCTTGCCGAAAAGCTCGGCGCCGATCTCGAATTCCGCCGGCTCTATCGCGGCTATGCCTGGTATGCGGTGCTCACGCTTCCGCCGGCTCAGAAAAACGCCTGAATGCCCGTCTGCTCGCGGCCGAGGATTAGCGCATGCACGTCATGCGTGCCTTCATAGGTATTGACCGCTTCGAGGTTCATCGCGTGGCGGATGACGTGATACTCGTCCGAAACGCCGTTGCCGCCATGCATGTCGCGCGCGACGTAAATCTTCTGCGAACCGTATTGGCCAAAGAATTATAGGTACACTGAGTTTCAGCAAATTGACTCTTCTCTACAATTCTTCATAATACCGAAAGAATGGGGGACGGAGTGAGCCAGATTGCGGGACTGCGCTGCTTTGCGATCGCGTCGATGGTGTGGTTGGTACCAATCACTGCTGTTGCGCAGGTTATTCCTCCAGCGGCTCAGCCTGGAAGGGAGCATGAGCGGTTCATGGAGCCCCGGGCGCCGCAAGTACAACCCGGCCCGCCGGTTATTTATTTGCCCGGTACGGTTGCTCCATCGGGAGCGGATGAGGTTGATCTCCTTCTCACCCATGTCGCTGTAGAGGGGACTTCCGTCTATGGTTTGGAAGATATCAGGCCGCTCTATGCCGAGTTCGTCGGACGAAAGGTGACATTACAGACCGTCTATGAAATCGCGCGCCGTATAACTGCCAGATACGGCGCGGACGGCTACGTACTCGCTCGCGCGATCGTGCCGCCACAGGAGATCGACGCCGACGGCGCTTCTATCCGCATCGAAGTGATAGAGGGTCGTATCGACAAGGTCGTGTGGCCTGAAGAACTTGCCCTCTACCGCGATTTCTTTTCGGCATACGCGCGAAAAATTGTCGCGCAGCGGCCCGCAAATATTCGCATCATGGAGAGATATCTTCTTCTGGCAAACGATCTGCCAGGGCTGCAGATCAGAACTGCGCTGCAGGCGTCTGAAGAGGAGGCCGGAGCATCGACATTGGTTGTTGAGGTCTTGGAATCTCCCATCGAAGTCAATGCTCGCCTTGACAATCGGGGCACATCATCGCGGGGACCGGAGCAGTTTCTTGCCTCGGCGACCTTCAGCAACGTTGCGGGAATGCACGAAGCATTGACCTTTGTCTATGCCGGCGCCCTGCAAATAGATGAATTGCAGTATGTTGCAGCGTCCTACAACCAGGTGCTTGGCAGCGAGGGGCTCGCTCTTTCTGTCAACGCTAGCCACAGTTGGGGTGAGCCGGGAACCGCCACGCTGCAATCACTGGACTTTGTGACGCGCAGTACCGTCGTCGAAGCGGGATTGAGTTATCCGGTTGTCCGATCACGTGAGCGCAATTTGACGCTTACGGGTCTCGCTTTCATGAACGACAACGACAGCGATGTTCTGGGCGGATCGTTCAATGTCGACCGTCTCCGTGGTGTGCGAGTGAGGGCCGATGCCGATGTGGCGGACCGCTGGCAAGGTGTTAGTCAATTCAGCCTGACTTTCAGTCAGGGTATCGACGGGCTAGGTAGTACCGCAAACGGGCATCCGCAGGCTTCCCGCGCTGCAGGTCGCGTGGACTTCAGAAAACTCGAAGCGATGCTTGGCAGGACGCAACCCATTTCGTCCGAAGTTTCTGCGTATGCCGCCGCTTATGCACTGTATGGCTTCGATCCACTGCTCGTTTCCGAGCAATGCGGCTTCGGTGGTCGATTCTTTGGGCGGGCCTTCGATCCCTCGGCCATTGTCGGCGATCGTTGTTTGCAGCTTCTTGGTGAGCTTCGCTACGATCTGCCTCCGGTAGCGGCGATCGCCGATGCCTCCACCCAGATATACGGCTTCGCCGATTACGGCAGGGTGCACACATTGTCACCCGCCGCTGGAACTCCATCCAGTGCGTCGGCTGCGTCAGGTGGTGCGGGGCTGAGACTTAATGCAGGAAGTTTCAACGTCGACTTGACCGCAGCCAAGGCAATTGATGGGCCCCGCAACGATTGGCGGTTTTTCTTCTCAGTTGCCATGCGTTACTAGCTCAAAGGAGGGCCGGGTGAACAGAATCCGTCGTCTGCTGCTCGCAAGTTTCTTTCCGGCGCTGCTTGGGTTCGATGCGGCCATGGCAAATCCCGTCGGTCCGCAGGTGGTTGCCGGTCATGCGACAGCGCACGGTGTGGGTACGCCCGATGTCACCGTGACGCAGACGACCAGCAAGGCCATTCTCAATTGGAATACGTTCGATATCGGCGCGGGCGAAAGGACGCGGTTCGTTCAACCGGGTGCCTCGTCTGTTGCGCTCAATCGCGTAACCGGAGGCTTCGGTCCGTCGCAACTCAATGGTGAGTTGACGGCAAATGGCCGAATTTTTCTTGTCAATCCTGACGGAATCCTGATTGGACCAGGCGGAAGAATAGACACGGCTGGATTTCTTGCCACGACGCATGACATCGGGAACGACGATTTCATGGCAGGCCGGTTCCAGTTCACGATACCGGGCCGCCCGGATGCGTCGGTCGTCAATGAGGGTGCGATCACTGCAATGGGACAGGGATTCGCAGCACTGGTGGCGCCGGGTGTACGGAACAGCGGCACGATTGTCGCGACCCTTGGCAGAGTGGGGCTTGCGGCCGGCAACGGATTCACTCTCGACCTTTACGGTGATCGCCTGATTCAACTCGTCATTTCGGATTCGATCGCATCCGAAGTGAGAGATGTTTCGACCGGGCAGGCACTTGCTTCCCTCGTCGCCAACCGAGGTGAAATATCGGCGGGCGGAGGACTGGTCGAATTGAGCGCCGCTACGGCGCGCCGGGCGGTCGATTCCGTCATCAACAATTCGGGCGTCATTGAAGCCGATTCATTCGATCGCAAGGATGGCCTGATCGTGCTCAACGGCGCGGCGGCATCCACAAAACTTGCCGGGGCACCTGTGCAGGAAGTCAAACTTTCCGGGACGCTATCGGCCGCAGGCCGAGAGGAGGGAGCAAGCGGCGGTGTCGTATTGGTGACGGGCGAGGCCATCGAGTTGACGTCGGCGACAATCGATGTCTCCGGCCGGGCAGGTGGCGGCACTGTTTTGATCGGTGGAGACGTGGGCGGCGGACGTCCAAGTGCGGTGGCGTCGACGAACTCGAAGGCAATGCCCCATTCTCAAGTGATCTCGACTGCAAGCACGGTCGCTATCGACGAGGCGAGCGCGATAGACGCCTCGGCAAAGTTGTCGGGCGACGGTGGCAAGGTCGTAGTGTGGGCGGATGGGACAACGGATTTTGCGGGTAGTATTGAGGCGAGGGGTGGCGCATCTCGAGGCGATGGCGGCTTTGTCGAAGTGTCTGGTCATCAGCAGCTTGCCTTCGCGGGCTCTGTCGATGCCGGTGCGTCGAATGGAAAAAGCGGAACGCTCCTGCTTGATCCGCAGGACATAACGATCGGCAATACCGGCACGTGGATCGTCACACCTTCGGCGCTGACGGCGGCACTCGCATCTAACGACGTGTTCATTGTAACGAATGCGGCGTTGCCCGGCAGCGGCGACATTTTCGTGGCCGAAGGAATCATTTGGAACAGCGCCAACACTCTGACGCTTACGGCGCATCGGAACATTGTCTTCAACAATGGTGTCACTGTTGCAAACACGGGCGGCGGCTCCCTGAATCTTGGTGCCGGCATCACACATCCTGTCGTTGCGCCGGGGTATGGCAATGGCCTCGGTACCATACTTTTCAATGGAAACGGCAAAGTTGATTTCAGTGGCAGCACCGGCTTCGTAGACTTCGGCTACAATCCGGTGGGCGGATACACCAATCCAACAAACTTCAGCGCTCGTGTCCTGACCAACCCCTTGGTGCCAGGTCAATTTGGCGCCTACATGTGGGTCAATAACCTTCATGACCTGAATAACATCCGTCAGAACCTTTCAGGCAACTACGCCATCGCCAACAGGATCGATGCGAGCGCGACGGCGGGCTGGAATGGCGGCGCCGGCTTCATTCCGATCGGAGACTGGTTTAATCCGTTCAGTGGCTCGTTGATCGGCATCGGGGGAAATCTCCCTCTTGTTGAGTACCGCGCGACCATTGAAAATCTGACAATTATTTCCGCCGCCGAATTTGTCGGCCTCTTCGGCGTCCTTTCCGACACGGCATTCTTACGGGGCATCGATCTGATCAACGCGCATGTCGTCGGGACGAGAGCTGGAGACGCCGTCGTGGGGGCGCTGGCGGGAATGAACTCCGGCATCGTCGCGGAATCGTCCGCGACTGGCGGCACCGTTTTGGGCACCTCCTCGCCGGCCGGTTATGCTGCGACGGGCGGGCTCGTCGGCGTCAACGATTTTATCGGCACGATATTCGCGTCGAATACCAATCTGGCGGTGTTCGGCTTTAAGGGGGAAGCAGGTGGTCTGGCCGGCAGAAATCTCGGCGTGATCGCCGAATCCGCTGCCCGCGGATCGCTCACCTTGAGCGGCGCATCGGCCGAATTTGGTGGCGGGTTGGCCGGCGTAAACGACGGCACGATTTTAATGTCGGAAGCGACTGGCTCCGTCTCTGTAACTTCCGGCTCCCCGGGCGCGATCGCAGGCGGCTTCTTGGGTATGAACTTCGGAACCGTCTCCCATTCCCGCGCAGCCGGTTCGGTGTCTCTGAACGGCTTTGGCGGGTATGCCGGAGGCTTCGTCGGCTACAACGCTTTGACAGGGATCGTGAATTCCTACGCAACCGGCGTTGTGAACGGCGGGGTGGCCGGATCCGAGCGATTGGGCGGGTTTGCCGGGTGGAACGAAGCGACCATTGCCTGGAGCTATGCTGCAGGGCAGGTGAGCGGCGGCGGCGCGGGAGTGGCGCGCGGCGGCTTTGTCGGTGAGGAAGCTGGGCTTGTTCTGCAATCCTATTGGGATATGCAGAACACGGGGCAGGCATCGGGGGCCGGGCTTGGGGTAACCGGTGCAACCGGCCTCACGACCGCGCAACTCAAGAGCGCCGCGCTTCCAGCGGGCTTCAGCGACACGGTATGGCGCGCCGGCAATGGCAACTATCCTTCGCTCCTCTGGCAGGGAGCCATGCCGCTAACGCCAACACCCGCAACCCTTTTGCAGGCCGTTGCCGGTCCGGCTGTCAAGTCGACGGTCTCGGAATCCAGCGCTCAATTGACGGGACAAGAGAAAGACTTGTCGAAGATTGAACTTCCAAGCGGGAAGACAGTGACAACGGTTTTTCCGCCAACGGCGGACGCATCCCATGCGGAGATGAGGGAACAGCTACATCAAGTCCTATCCCTGATCCCGGGACTTTCCAGCTACACAATTAGAACGCTAATTGAAAACGCTGTTTTTAGCGCGTTCGAGAGTGCGTTGGTTGAATCTGTCGCTCGGGAGCAACTTTTTCAAATCTTCTTGTCGAACCTGCGGGCGCAAAACACACTTACTGGCGAAACGGGTATCAATTTCGTTGAGGCAGTTATTTCAGATGCAGTTGCCATGTCCATAGAAGCGTGGACGAAAAGCCAAGGTTGGTCTGAATATCTTATCCGCCCCACCATTTTCGCCGCCAGGCTCGCTGTTGCGAACGGTTTTGCTCAAGTAAACCCCAAATACGGTCCGGGAGTGGCAACTTTAATTGCCACGTCAAGAACTACAACTATGCAATTAGTGGAAACCGCACAAGCCGGTGTTGGTCTTTGGACCGATATTCAATCTCTTCGAGACGATTTTGCTCGTTTGGAATTCGGCGCTGATGAATTGCATGCTCGCGCAATAGAAAAAAGGAATGAGGGAGACGTCAGTGGCAGCATTGCTTTGTTTAGACTGGAACTTGACACGCGGAACGCAATCTCCGACCTCAGGCAACAGTACACTGTAGGAGGTGTGAGCATTCTGGACAATTCGGGTGCATGGAATTTTCTATCGATCTTCGCGCGTTAGTTTGTTGGAGAATGCCGAAGAGGAAGTTAGGTGTTTTAGAGAAATGCCTATTGCGGGTGCGTTGTATGGATGCACCTCAGAAAAACGCCTGAATGCCCGTCTGCTCGCGGCCGAGGATCAGCGCGTGGACGTCGTGCGTGCCTTCATAGGTATTGACCGCTTCGAGGTTCATCGCGTGGCGGATGACGTGATACTCGTCCGAGACGCCGTTGCCGCCATGCATGTCGCGCGCGACGCGGGCGATATCGAGCGCCTTGCCGCAATTGTTGCGCTTCATCAGCGAGATCGAGGCGGGCGCCGCCGTACCGGCGTCGAACATGCGTCCGAGCTGCAGGCAGCCTTGCAAGCCGAGCGTGATTTCGGTCTGCATGTCGGCGAGCTTTTTCTGGATGAGCTGGTTGGCGGCCAGCGGCCGGCCGAACTGCTTGCGGTCGAGCGTATATTGCCGCGCCGCAAGCCAGCAAAACTCCGCCGCGCCCATCGCGCCCCAGGCAATGCCGTAGCGCGCCCGATTGAGGCAGCCGAAGGGGCCTGAAAGCCCGCGCACATTCGGCAGCAGGTTTTCTTCCGGCACGAACACGTCCTGCAATGAAATCTCGCCGGTGATCGAGGCGCGAAGCGAGAATTTGCCCTCGATCTTCGGCGTCTCGAAGCCCTTGAACCCGCGCTCGACAACGAAACCGCGGATGACATCGTCTTCCGTCTTCGCCCAGACGACCGCGAGATCGGCGATCGGCGAATTGGTGATCCACATTTTCGCGCCGTTGAGCACATAGCCGCCATCGGCCTTTTTCGCCCGCGTCTTCATCGAGCCGGGATCGGAGCCGTGATCGGGTTCGGTGAGGCCGAAACAGCCGACCCATTCGCCGCTCGCGAGCTTCGGCAGATATTTCTCGCGCTGCGCTTCGGTGCCATAGGCATGGATCGGATGCATGACGAGCGAGGACTGCACGCTCATCGCCGAGCGATAGCCCGAATCCACGCGCTCGATCTCGCGCGCCACCAGCCCGTAACAGACATAGGAGAGCCCGGCGCAACCGTATTTCTCCGGCAGCGTCGGCCCGAGCAGCCCTTGCGCGCCCATCTCGTTCATGATCTCGCGGTGGAAGATCTCGTGCCGGTTGGCGTCGCGCACGCGCGGTATCAGCTTTTCCTGCGCATAGGCCCGCGCGCTGTCGCGGACCAGCCGCTCCTCCTCGGTGAGCTGCGTGTCGAGCAGCAGCGGATCCTGCCAGTTGAAGGAGGCGAGCGGCGGATTGGGCTTTTCGCCGGTTGCGGGCGACTTGGCTTCGGCGGCATTCGACATCGGTTCGTCCTCGAAACGTCGGGGCAGGGCGGTTTGTCGAAGGATATAGCAGGCAAGCAGGCGCCCCGCACCCGCTTGTTTGGCTCAGCGCGCCGCTTCGCGCGTATAGGCCGTCATTTCCTCGGCCAGATGGTCGAACATCAGGCGCATCCGCCGGCTGGTCTTCAAATCCTCATGCATCGCGATCCAGACATCGAGCTCGAACTCGACCGCCCCCGGCAGCACCGGCACCAGATCGGGGTAGCGCAGCGCCAGCGCATATTGGCACATGCCGAAACCGACGCCCGCCCGGAGCGCCGCAAACTGGCCGACATCGCTGTCGCAGCGGAACGCGAAGAGTTCGCGGCTGAGCGGAAAGCCGCCGAGGTCCTTCAACCGCCGGATCGACGATTCCCGGTCGAAACCGATGATCGGGAATTGCGTGAGGTCGTCGACCGATTGCGGCATCCCGTGCCGCTGGATCAGGTTCTTGTGCGCATGAAGGCCGAGCCCGATCGTGCCGCATTTTCTCGCGACAAGGGAGGTTTGCGTCGGCCGGATCATCCGGATGGCGATGTCGGCGTCGCGGCGGATGAGATCGTCCGAGCGGTTGGACAGCACAAGCTCGATGGCGATACGGGGATGTTCCTCGCTGAAGCGCGCAAGGATCGGCGGCAGCACTTCCGTCCCGATCATCTCGCTGGCGGTGATGCGCACCGTGCCCCGATCTTCCTCCGCCTCGCCTGAAGCCGCGCGTTGCAGCGCCTCCGCCGCCATCGACATAGCCTCGGCATGGGGGACCAGCGCGAGCGCCAGTTCCGTCGGCGCGAGCCCGCCCTGCGAGCGAGTGAAAAGGGCGGTGCCGAGCGATTGCTCCAGCGCGTCGATATGGCGGCCGACGGTCGGTTGCGTCAGGCCGAGCAGCCGCGCCCCGCCCGAGAGGCTGCCCTCCCGGACGACCGCAAGGAAGGAGCGATAGAGTTCCCAGCCGGGCGATGTGTCTGTCATACGTAAATGTATAAAGGTTCCCCGAATTTAGGCAATTCATATTCGAATATGAATATCCCATTCTCCAGTCAACGAAACGCGGAACTGGAGATTGAAACATGGCTTCGACGGCACTCATCATCGGCGCAACTGGCGGCTTCGGCAGCGAAATGGCCCTGGCCCTCCGCAACCACGGCTGGCAGGTGCGCGCCATGCACCGCAAGCCGAAGGCGGCGGCCCGGCAACTGGCCGACATGCCCTTCATCGACTGGGTGAAGGGCGACGCCATGAATGCCGCCGATGTGAAGGCGGCGGCCGTCAACGCCGACCTGATCGTCCACGCCGTCAATCCGCCCGGCTACCGCAACTGGGCCGGCACCGTGGTGCCGATGATCGACAACACGATCGCGGCGGCGAAGGCCAATGGCGCCCGCATCCTCTTTCCGGGCACGGTCTATAATTTCGGCCCGGACGCCTTTCCGCTGCTCGCCGAGACCTCGCCGCAGAACCCGAAGACCCGCAAGGGCAAGCTCCGTGTCGAGATGGAACGCCGCCTGCGCGCGGCGTCCGGCGAAGGCGTGCCCGTGCTGATCCTGCGCGCCGGCGATTTCTTCGGCAGCCGCTACGCCGGCAACAACTGGTTCGCGCAAGGGCTGGTGAAGCCCGGCAAGCCGGTCCGCGCCGTCACCTATCCCGGTCCGCACAAGATCGGTCATGCCTGGGCCTATCTGCCGGACATGGCCGAGACGGCGGCGCGTCTTCTCGGCCGCACCGGCGAACTCCAAGCCTTTGAGGTTTTCCATTTCGGCGGTCACTGGCTCGAACACGGCATCGAAATGGCCGATGCCATCCGCGCCGCCGCGCGGCGGCCCGATGCGCCCATCAGGAAGCTTCCCTGGTTCGCGCTGACGCTGCTGTCGCCTTTCGTCGAGACATTCCGCGAGATGCGCGAGATGCGCTACCTCTGGAAAAAGCCGGTGCGGCTCGACGACACGAAACTCGCCGCTTTTCTCGGCGCCGTACCCCACACGCCGCTCGACATCGCCGTCCGCCAGAGCCTCGCCGCGCTTGGCTGCCTGGGCGCCGGCGACCTCAATCCCGAAGACGAAACCCTCTCCCTCACCAGCCTCACGGAAGGAACGATCCAATGACCTCCACCAACCGCATCGAACGCATGTTCACCGCCGTCGCCGCCACCGCGCTCGGCATCTATGTCCTCGGATTCCTGCACGAAACGGCCACGCTCTATGTCCTCTGAACGAAAACGGCGGCGGGATTTCTCCCGCCGCCGTCGCGTTGAGTCGTTGTGTTGCAGCGATTATTCGGCCGCGGCCTTCGAGGCGGCGAGCGCTTCCGCCGGCATCCGCTCGGCGAATTCGCGGCAGGCTTGCACATATTCGCGCTTCAGCCGGTCGACGAGTTCGGCGACAGGCGGTGCATCGACGATCTGGCCGATGCCCTGGCCCGAACCCCAGATGTCCTTCCACGCCTTCTGCTTCATGTTGCCGCCCGAGCCGAAATTCATTTTCGACTTGTCGGCTTCCGGCAGGTTGTGCGGGTCGAGGCCGGCGGCGGCAACCGACGGCGCCAGATAGTTGCCGTGTACGCCCGTGAAGAGATTGGTGTAGACGATGTCGTCGGCGGCGTATTTGACCAGATGTTCCTTGTACGACGGATCGGCGTTGGCTTCTTCCGTGGCGACGAAGCGCGTGCCGAGATAGGCAAGGTCGGCGCCCATCGCCAGCGCGCCGGCGATGCCCCAGCCATCCGACAATGCGCCCGACAGAATGACCGTGCCCTTGAACCACTGCTTCACCTCGCGCACCAGCGCGAAAGGCGACAGCGTACCGGCATGGCCGCCCGCGCCGGCGCAAACGAGGATCAGCCCGTCGACGCCCTGCTCGGCGGCCTTCTTGGCGTGCTTCACGTTGATGACGTCGTGGAAAACCTTGCCGCCATAGCTATGCGCCGCGGTGATCACTTCTGCCGGCGGACGGAGCGACGTGATGATGATCGGCACCTCGAGCTTGGTGCAGATGTCGATGTCGTGCGACAGACGGTCGTTCGACGCATGGCAGATCTGGTTGACCGCGAAGGGTGCGACCTTCTTTTCGGGGTGCTTGGCCTTGTATTCGCCAAGCTCGCCCTTGATCCGTGTGATCCATTCTTCCAGCACATGTGCCGGCCGCGCATTGAGCGCCGGGAACGAACCGACGATGCCCGCCTTGCATTGCGCAATCACCAGCTCCGGACCGGAGACGATGAAGAGCGGAGAGCCGATAACGGGTATCTCCAGACTGTTTTTCAGAATGTCGGGTAGCGCCATGTCGGGTTCCTCCGGAAATTCACTGTGCGCAGTATGGACCGGATTACGCTGTTATGTCTGTTCAGCGCTGAATGCCGGGATGTTCGGATACGATCAGGCGATGTCGCGCCCGGCCAGCCGGTCGCGGTCGATCTTGGCTTTTTCGCCGATGAAGTCGATGACGGCCCTGACAGGCGCCGTGTCGCGCAGGTCCGGATGCGCCAGCAGCCACATCTCGGTGCCGTTGGCGAGTTTCTGCGGCGCGATCCGCACAAGGTCGGCGTAATGGTCGCCCGTCAGGCAGACCAGCGTCGAAATGCCGATGCCGGCGCGCACCGCCTGCACGAGATCGGCGTCGGAGAAGCAGCGCAGCGCCACGCGCGCGCCCTGCGTCACATGGGCGAGCCAGTCGGCAAGCTCGACCTCCGCCGCGCGCCCGCCGAAGCCGACGATCCGGTGATCCTTCCATTCCTCGCGCTTGGCCGGCAGGCCGAAGCGCTCGGCATAGCTGCGCGACGCGTAGAAACCGACGCCGATGCGGCCGATCTTGCGCCCGACGACGTTTTCGCGCCCCGGCCCGTAGGGACGGATGACGACGTCGGCGTCGCGCCGCTTCACCGAAACCTGCGTCACTTCGTTGGCGATTTCGATTTCGATGCCGGGATGGCGCGCCGCGAATTCGTCGAGATAGGGCATGAACCAGTAGGAGGCGAGGCTGTGCGGAATGGCGACACGCACCAGCCCCTGCGCCTGGCCGTCGGCGCCAGTCGCCGCGTGAAGCGCCCGCTCGGCGGCCAGCGACATCGGCTCGACTTCGGCGCGCAGCCGCTCGCCGGCGCCGGTCAGCGCATAGCCGGTCGGCTCGCGCACAAAGAGCTTGGTGCCGAGATTTTTCTCAAGCGTCGCAATGTGCCGCCCGACCGTTGCATGGCTGAGCTTCAGCCGCCGTCCGGCGCCCGAAAGGCTCTGCGTGTCGACCACCGCCAGAAAAATCCGGTAGGCGTCCCAATTGGCTTCGTTGTTCATGCCTGAACAATCCGTTGTCCGATCCTGACGCGGCAGACTGCGCCGGTTTCAAGTTCATTTCAAGAACTTGGGCCCCGCGCCCCGCGACGCTTGGCCGACGTTGCGGCAATCGCCGGTGGCGGATTCCACATGTGCAAAGGCCTCGTTCCTTCTGCTAGAACAGCCACATAAGAGAATTGAAGCGGCCCGGCCCGGTGGCGCGGGGCCCGTTCAGGGGAGACAGCGAAGTGCTCAAAACCAGATTCACGGAAATGTTCGGGGTCGATCACCCGATCGTGCAGGGCGGCATGCAATGGGTCGGCCGCGCCGAACTTGTGGCGGCCGTCGCCAATGCCGGCGCGCTCGGCTTCATCACCGCGCTGACCCAGCCGACGCCGGACGATCTCCGCAAGGAAATCGAGAAGTGCAAGGGCCTGACCGACCGTCCCTTCGGCGTCAACCTCACCATCCTCCCGGCGCTGAAGCCGCCGCCCTATGCCGAGTACCGTCAGGCGATCATCGACTCCGGCGTCAAGATCGTCGAAACCGCCGGCTACAAGCCGCAGGAGCATGTCGATCACTTCAAGGCGCATGGCATCAAGGTCATTCACAAATGCACCGCCGTCCGCCATGCGCTTTCGGCCGAGCGCATGGGCGTCGATGCGATCTCGATCGACGGCTTTGAATGCGCGGGCCATCCGGGCGAGGACGACATTCCGGGCCTGATCCTCATTCCGGCCGCCGCCGACAAGGTGAAGATCCCGATGATCGCCTCGGGCGGCTTCGGCGATGCGCGCGGGCTCGTGGCGGCGCTGGCGCTCGGCGCCGAAGGCATCAACATGGGCACGCGCTTCATGTGCACGAAGGAAAGCGCCATTCACCAGAAGGTGAAGGAACAGATCGTCGCCAATGACGAACGCGCGACCGACCTGATCTTCCGCACCCTGCACAACACGGCCCGCGTGGCGAAAAACGCGGTCAGCCGCGAGGTTGTCGAGATCGAGAAAAAGGGCGGCGCCAAGATCGAGGACATCGCGCATCTCGTCGCCGGCGCGCGCGGCCGCGTCGTCTACGAAGCGGGCGATCCCGACCACGGCATCTGGTCGGCCGGCATGGTGCAGGGCCTGATCCACGACATCCCGTCCTGCCAGGAACTCGTCACCCGCATCGTCTCGGAAGCCGAGGCGATCATCGCCGGGCGGTTGAACCGCATGGCCGGCATCGCCACGGCGCGCGCGGCGGAGTAGGCGTCACGCATGTTCGAAAGGGCCCGCGCTGAACGGCGCGGGCTTTTTCATGCCGCGCCTTCCCGCGCGACCCGCTGCAAGCCTTCCGGGTCGAGCACCGAAATATTGCGATAGCCGGTTCGCACAAATCCGCGTTTCGCGAAATCCCGCAGCACGAGATTGACGGTCTTGCGCGAAAAGCCGGTCAGTTCCGCAAGCTCGTCCTGGCGGATCGGCAGTGTCGCCGGCCCGCCGCCGCCCCAGGGGAAGGAATAGAGGTAAAGCCGGCTGGCAATTTGTGCCGGCGGCGAGAGCCGCATGCGCTCGGCATAGGCGCGCGCCGCCCAGACGAGTTGCTCGGTCGCAAGTTCGGCGAAATGCAGCCAGAGCTCCGGCATGTCGCGCACGATGGCCGCCAGCGCGTGTTGCGGAATGAAGATGGTCTCGGCGCGCTCCCGTGCAATCGCCGTCGTCACACGCTTGCCGCCCAGCACCTGCGCCGCATAGCCGAACACCGTGCCCGGCCCCGAAATGCTGATCGGCACGGCCTCGCCATTGTCGAGCACCACATGGGTCGTCACCGAGCCCGAGAGAACGCCGTAGAGACCATGCGCCTCGTCGCCGGTGTCGTAGATCCAGCGGCCGGCCTCCACCGTCGTCACTTGCGCATGTGCCACCAGCGCCTCGCGCAGCCGCGCCGGGCAGCGCGAAAACCAGCCATTGCGGCTGAAAGTCCGGGCGATCCTTGTCCTGTCGGGGGAGGGGGGCATGATTTTTCCAGAAATGTCACCAGAGTAACAATCTAGCGCGCGCCGCCGCCTATCCTCAAGGGCAAGAAAACCCATCGGGAGGAAAGATCATGGGTCTTGCAACGGCAACCGTCAGGAAGCTCACGCCCGGCTGCGGCGCGGAAGTGCTGGGCGTCGACCTCGCCAATCCCTCGAACAGCGACATGGAGACGATCCGCGACGCCTATCGCGACTATGGCGTGATCTTCTTCCGCGACCAGAAGCTGACGCCGGAAGACCACATCGCCTTCGCGCGGCGCTGGGGCGACATCGACATCAACAAGTTCTTCCCCGCCAACGGCAAATATCCCGAGATCGCCGAGGTGCGGAAGGAGAAGGACCAGTTCGTCAATGTCGGCGGCGGCTGGCACACCGATCATTCCTACGACATCGAGCCGGCGATGGGTTCGATCCTCGTCGCGCGCGAACTTCCCGATGCCGGCGGCGACACGCTCTTCGCCGATATGTACAAGGCCTATGAGGCGCTTTCGCCGGGGCTCAGGAAGACGCTCGATGGCCTGAAAGCCGTTCACTCCAATGCACATGTCTTCGGCGCCGCCGGCGCCTACAAGTCGAGCGACCAGGCCTCGGGCTTCAAGGGCGAAAGCCTTGTCGGCGAAGCCGTGCATCCCGTCGTCATCACGCATCCGCTGAGCGGCCGCAAGGCGCTCTATGTGAACCCTGCCTTCACGACGCATTTCGAAGGCTGGAACGCCTTCGACAGCAAGCCGCTGCTCGACTATCTCTACACCCATGCCTCGCGGCCCGAATTCTCCTGCCGTTTCGAATGGAAGGAAGGCTCGGTCGCCTTCTGGGACAACCGCGCCACCTGGCATTTCGCGATCAACGACTATCACGGGCACAAGCGCTTGATGCACCGCATCACGATCGCCGGCGGGCCCCTCCAGTAAGCGGTTTTGCCCGCGCCCCCGCCTGTGGCAATCTCTCCCGAAGCCCCATTAAAGGGGCAAGGGAGGGAACCCATGTCGCAAGCCGCCGCCAGAACGCGCCGCATCGAGGTCACGCCGAACGCCAACGGTTTCGGCGCGGCAATCTCGGGCCTCGATCTTTCGAAGCCGCTGCCCCCGGATGTGCTGGCCGAGGTCAAGCAGGCCTGGGCCGATCATGCGGTCGTCTGGTTTCCCGACCAGCCCCTCAGCCACGACGAGCTCGAAGCCTTCACGCTGCAGATCGGCCCCTTCGGCCACGATCCTTTCATCAAGCCGATGGAAGGCCGCCCGCATATTCTGGAACTGCGCCGCGAGCCGGACGAGAAGGCGCGCAATTTCGGCGCTGGCTGGCATTCCGACTGGAGCTTTCAGGAACAGCCGCCTGCCGCCACCCTCCTGCATTCGAAGGTGACCCCGCCCGTCGGCGGCGACACGCTTTATGCCGACTGCACGCGGGCATACGACGCGCTTTCCGCCACGATGAAGCGAATGCTCGACGGCCTCGTCGCGATCCACACCGCTGCGTTGCCCTATGGCACCAAGGGCATTTTTGCGCAGGAGAAAGAAGAGCGGACGATGAAGATCATCGTCAGCAAGGAGGCCGAAAAAACCTGCCCGCATCCACTGGTGCGCACGCATCCCGTGACGGGACGCAAGGCACTTTATGTCAGTCCCGTTTACACATCGCATATTGAGGGTATGTCGCCCGACGAGTCCGCGGCGCTGCTCGGTTTTCTTTACACACACATGACGAAGGACGAGTTCGTCTATCGTCATCGCTGGCAGCCCAACATGCTGACCATGTGGGACAATCGCTGCACGCTGCATTTCGCCGATGGCGGGTATGACGGCCATTTGCGTGTGATGCATCGTACGACCGTCGGCGGCGACACGCCGGTTTAACGACAGGCATTACACTTCACGGCGGAACCGGATTCTGTCCCGCTGCGGCACAGAAAACAGAATCGTGCGTCTACGGACGGAATCTCTTTGATTCCGCCGCGTGGAGGATTAGTCTCATCAACAATCGAAGAACGGTGTTTCGCTTGGCGCGCACCCGAGGCGCGTCAGGGCGGCAGTATCGGGATGCGATTGTTTGCCGGCGACCCCTTGCCCCCCCGACGCCGCGGCAGCAGTCTTCCCCGAAATCGCCGCCAACCCCGGGTCCGGTGTCAGCCACCGGATCCGGGGTTTTCTTTTTGGGCCTAGCGCGCGAAGAGCAGCAGCAGAATGCCGCCCGCGACCAGCGCGATGCCGATGAATTCGAGCCGGTTGGTTCTCTCGCCGAAAATGAAATGCGAGGAGATGAAGGTGAAGACCAGTTCGATCTGGCCGAGCGCCCGCACATAGGCCGCGTTCTGGATAGTCATGGCGGTGAACCAGCCCATCGAGGCCAGCGCGCCGGCAAGCCCGACGACCGAACTCACCTTCCATGTCGCAAGCGCCGCGCGCAGATCGGCGGGGCCCCGCCACAAAAGCCACAGCGTCATCGCCACCGTCTGGATCGCCAGCACGACGACCAGCGTGTAGGCGGCGGCGGTGAGGAAGTCCGGCCGCTCCAGCGACAACGAGGCGCCGCGATAGCAGACGGCGGCGACGCCGTAGCAGGCGCCGGAGCCGATCCCCATCAAGGTCGGCTTGTCGCCGAGCGAGCGGAAGAAAGCGGCGAGCGTCAGCTTCGCCTGCGCCATCGAAATGACGACGACGCCGGCAAGGCTGACCAGAATGGCGAGGAACGCGCCGAAACTGAGGAGGTCGCCCAGCACGATCGCGCCGAACAGCGCCGTCTGGATCGTCTCGGTCTTGGAGTAGGTATTGCCGACTGCGAAGTTGCGCCAGGCGAAGATCGCCACCAGCAGCACCGTGCCCCAGATCTGCGCGAGCCCGCCCAGCGCCGCATAGGCGAGGAACGCCGCGTTGGGTTCCGGCAGCGTCGCGCCGGTGAAGAAAACAAGCCCCGCGAGATAAAGCGCCGCCACCGGCAGGCCATAGGCGAAGCGCACATAGGTGGCGCCCATCGCCGACATCTCGCCGGTGAGTTTCTTTTGCAGCGTCGACCGCAGGTTCTGCAGGAACGCCGCGGCAATCGTGATCGGTATCCAGAGCGGCATGATAGGCCGGGTGCCGCCTTAATCGGTAATCGCCCCGTAGACGAGCTGTTGCAGTTGCGGACGCAAGGGGTAGGTGGAGGAGGGGTAAAGCTGCGTCATGAAAATGGCGACCATTTCTTCTTCCGGGTCGATCCAGAAGTAGGTCGAGGCCGCGCCGCCCCAGGAAAAGTTTCCGGCAGAGCCTATCGTTGGCGATTCCGCCGGATCGAGCGTCACCTGAAAGCCGAGGCCGAAGCCCGCGCCGGCCGGTGCGAGCTCGCTGAAAGCCGAGTTCGATATTTCGTTCATCCGCTTGCCGCCGGGCAGGTGGTTCAGCGTCATGAACTCGATGGTCTTGGGCGAGCAGAGCCGCACGCCGTCGATCTCGCCGCCATTGAGCAGCATCTGGCAGAAGCGCCAGTAGTCGGTCATGGTCGAGACGAGGCCGCCGCCGCCGGAAAGGAACTTCGGCGGTTTTGCATAGGTGCTGGTTTCGTCGCCGACATCCATGATACCGGTCTTGCCGCTTTTCGGGTCCTTGAAATAATTGGTCGCGAAGCGGTCGAGCTTGTCCTTCGGCACGAAGAAGCCCGTATCTTCCATGCCGAGCGGCGCGAAGATGCGGGAAGCCAGAAACTCGTCGAACGGCCGCCCCGACAGCACTTCCACCAGATAGCCGCAGACATCGGTCGATACCGAATAGCTCCATTGTTCGCCGGGCGAAAAGAGCAGCGGAATGTCGGCCAGCGCCGTCACCATTTCCTTCAGCGTCAGTTTCAGCGTATTGGCGCCGTCGATGCCGGCGTCGCGGTAGAGCTTGTCGACCGGATGGGCATACATGAAACCGTAGGTGAGGCCCGACGTGTGCGTCAGCAGATCGCGGATGGTCATTTCCCGCGCGCAGGGCTTCGTCTCGTATTTCTCGGCCGTGCCGCCGGCCCAGACTTTCAGCTTCTTGAATTCCGGGATGTAGCGCGACACCGGATGGTTGAGCTGAAAATGTCCTTCCTCGTAAAGCATCATCAGCGCGAGGCTGGTGATCGGCTTCGTCATCGAATAGATGCGGAAGATCGTGTCCTTCTCCATCGGCAATCCGCGCTCGCGGTCGCGATTGCCGCGCACCTCGAAATGCGCGATCTCGCCTCCCCGCGAAACCAGCGTCGAAAAGCCCGCCAGCTTGCCCCGATCGATATAGGAACTGAAATAATTGGGGATGTTGGCGAGCCGGTCGGCGTCGAGGCCGACATCCTCGGGTTTCGAAATGCGGGGCATGATGTTCATCGGACGTCTCCTCGTGGCGTTGTTTTCTTTGTTGTGTTCATTGAGTGCGCGGGCCGAGCGCGTGGAAAAGTTCCTCGGCGCTGCGCCCCTGCGCGGCGACCATGCCGGTTTCCTCGGCGCCGAGCGAAATCGCCTCCCAGCCCTCCGGGGTCTTGCGCAGCCGGAAGCTCGGGCGCATATGGCCGCAACGCGTCAGGTAGGGCGCCATCACGCCTTGACCGTTCTTGCGAAATTCGAGATCGAACGGCGAGCCGTCCGCGGCTGCCTTCAGGCGCCGCCGGTCATGCTCGGTAACGAGATCGCCGGGAAATCGGACGATGCTTCCCAATGCCTGTGACCCTTTGGTTACGGGTGGCCCCTTCGCCTGCCGGCGGGCAGTCTACACGACCGGCGGCGTCATTTGGTTCCAATATTTGACGGGGGATTGGCCCTGCCACGCGCCCCGCGCGCCTCCTAGGCTTCACGCCATGGAACAGACGGTTTTCCGCATCCTTGCCGCGCTTCTGGGCATCTTCGCATTGCTGAACGGCGGCCGCATGGTTGCCGATCCGATCGGCTGGTTCGCCTCGATCCCCGACCTGGCGCTCACTGGCGCCGCCAATGCGCACCTGATCCGCGATGTCGGCGCCGCTTACCTCGCGAGCGCGGCGGGTCTCGGCGCGGCGGCGTTCTGGCCGCGCCTCGCCGCACCCTTGCTGCTCGCGCCCGCCGTCTTCATGGGCGGCCATGCGTTGGCGCATCTTGCCGACATCGCGGCCGGCTGCGCGGCGGCGCCCGGCGGCACGACGACCGACTGGCTCGGCGTCATTCTCCCCGGCGTGCTCACGATCGGCTTCGGCGTCTGGGCCCTGCGCTTCAGGCGCCCCTGAAGCAATCGACGACTTCGGCGATCCAGCGCTTCGGATTTTCTTTCTGCGCGAGCGGCGTCTTGCCGTTGCGCACCACCACCATGTCGAGCTCCGGCACGCAGACTGTGTATTGCCCTTCATAGCCATTGGCCGAGAAACTGCCCGCGCCGGCAATGCCGAGCCACCAATGTGCGCCATATGGGTTTTCGGCATCGGCCTGCTGCCATGTCGGCCGGCGCGCATAATCGGCCCAACCCTCCGGCAACAACCGCTTTCCCTCCCACACACCGTCGCGCAGATAAAGCAGGCCGAAACGCGCAAAGTCGCGGGGCGTGCAGAAACAAAAAGACGAACCGATGAAGGTGCCCGCCGCATCGAATTTCGGCTCCGGCGATCGCATGCCGAGCGGCTCGAAAAGGCGAGCCCGCATGAAGGCTTCGAAGTCGGCCCCATGCGCACCGGCGGCGCGCGCCAGACAGCGGCTGACGATGTTGGTCGTGCCGCTGGCATAGGACCAGTAACTGCCGGGCTCATGTTCCAGCGGAAACGAGGCGGCGAAATGCGCAACGTCGTCCTTGCCGGCGCCCCACAACATTTCGATGACGTCGGAAGGATGCTCCGGCACATAATCCTCGCGGAAAGAAAGCCCGCTCGACATCCGCAGCAGCAAATCGAGCGTGATCGCACCGCGCGGATCGCCCGCGCCCTGCCATTCCGGCACATCGGCCGCGGCGTGAATGTCGAGCTTGCCGTCGCCAACCAGAATGCCCGCCAGCGCATGGGTGATACTTTTCGCCTTCGACCAGGACGGGCAGGTGACGTCCGGCCCATGATCCGCCGCATATTGCTCGTGAACGAGCCTGCCGTTCTTGACGATGACGACACCGAAAGTCTCGCCGAGATCGTCGGGCGGTGTCGCGGCGAAGGCATGGTCCATCAGCCGCGCGAAACGGGCCTTGTCGATGTTTCCGGGCAGCTCCGCTGTCGGCCAGTCCCTTGTCGGCCAGGCGACGCCCGCGGGCTGCGCGGGCAGGGGTGGGAGTTGTTCGCGCGTCATGGTCTGGCTCATCGGCATCCCTCGTTTGTGTGTGCCGATGGTGCCCGCTATCCTCGCCCTCAACAAGAAGGTCGGGAGGAAAGAATGGCATTGCCGAGGCTCGGAATAGACGGTGAGTGGTTTCAGGGGACCGATGGCCGCAGGAGTCTCTTGCGCGGCGTCAATCTGGGCGGCGACTGCAAGATGCCCTACACCCCGAACGGCCACACCAACATCCCGACCGACTTTTCCGACCACCGCACGGTTTCCTTCGTCGGCCGGCCCTTTCCGCTGGCCGAGGCCGACGAACATTTCGGACGGCTGAAGGCCTGGGGCTTCAACTGCCTGCGCCTGCTGACGACATGGGAAGCGGTCGAACATGCGGGACCGGGCCGGTATGACGAGGAATATCTCGACTATTTCGCCGCGCTCTGCCGCAAGGCCGATGACTACGGCATGTATGTCTTTGTCGACTTCCATCAGGATGTCTGGAGCCGCATGACCGGCGGCGACGGCGCGCCAGGCTGGCTCTTCGACGCGGTCGGTCTCGACTTCACGAAGTTCCATGCGGCGGGCGCCGCGCATGTGATGCAATACAAATACGATTTCGCGCGCGGCGGGCGTCAGGAAGAAAACTACCCGACCATGACCTGGTCGCAGAACTACAAATATCCGGCCAACGCGATCATGTGGACGCTGTTCTTCGCCGGCGATGCCTTCTGCCCCGATTTTCTGATCGAGGGCCGTTCGGCACAGACCTATCTGCAGGAGCATTATCTCGGCGCGATGGAAGCGGTCGCGCATCGCGTCAAAGGTCTGTCCAATGTCATTGGCTTCGACTCGCTCAACGAGCCGGGCTCGGGTTATGTCGGCCTGCCGCTCAGCTATCGCCATCTCGGCCCGAGCGAGAAAAACCCCTTTCCGGCGCGGCCGGGTCTCGCCTGGTCGCCGCTCGACGGTTTCGCGGCGGCGCGCGGCCTTGCCCGCGAGATTCCCGAAATGGGGATCGATTGGGATGCGCGCGCCGTGGTGAAGAAGCGCGACGTGCTGGTCAACGCCGACGGCGTCACGATCTGGCGCGAGGGGCGGCAATGTCCCTTCGAGCGCGCCGGCGTCTACCGGCTCGACGGCGGCGAGATCGTCCCGCTGGACGAGGACTTCTTCGTTCGCCGCCGCAACGGCGACCGCTACGACATGGAACACGACTTCATGGGGCCGTTCTTCGCGCGGGTCGCGCAGCGCATGCGCGCGATCAACGACGAATGGCTGCTCTTCGCCGAGCTCGATCCGGGCGCCGGCCTCGGCCGCGGCTTCCCGCAGGAAACGCCGGTGCGCACCGTCAATGCGAGCCACTGGTACGACATCGTCACCCTCTCGACCAAGCGCTTCGACTTCCCGGTCAAGATCAATCCCTATACCGGCCGCACCATCGAAGGAGCCGACGCCATCGAAGCCTCCTACACGCGCCAGCTTGGCCGCCTGAAGGATGCCTCGCGGACGCTCAATCTCGGCACCGGCGCGCCGACGCTGCTCGGCGAATTCGGCATCCCCTTCGATATCGACGACGCGGCCGCCTACAAGGCGTGGAACGCCGGCGACCGCACCGACGGCCCGTGGGAGAAGCACATCATCGCGCTTGATCTGATGTACAACGCACTCGACCAGCTGCTGATGCATTCGACGCATTGGAACTACACGGCCTCGAACCGCAACGACCAGGCGGTCGGCGACGGCTGGAACCAGGAAGACCTCTCGATCTACAGCATCGACCAGCGCATCGATCCCTCCGACATCAACAGCGGCGGCCGGGCGTTGAAGGGCTTCGTGCGCCCCTATGCGCGCACGATTGCCGGCCGTCCGCTGAAAATGAAGTTCAAGCGCGAAACCGGCGCCTTCCGTTTCGTCTACGAGGCGGAAGGAGAGGGCGAGACCGAAATCTTCGTGCCGAACCTTCAATACCCGAACGGCTACGAGGTCGAGGTCGAAGGCGGCACGGCGACGCGCGACGACGAAAACCAGAGTCTCAAGGTCCATGCCGTCGGCTCGCAGAAAGTCGCGGTCATCGTCACGCGGAAATGAGACCCGCCGCAATCGCCGCCGCTGCCGCACGCATCGGCGCGAGGTAGCGGCGCGCGGCTTCCGCCTCGTTCATGGTCGAGCCGATATAGCGCATGGTGATGGCCGCGGCCACGCGCTCTCCTTCCATGATCGGAACCGCAAGCCCCATTGCCGGGTCGCCGCGCAGGGGCGCGGTCGTCGCATAGCCCGCCTTGCGAATGGCCGCGATTGTATTTCGGACATAGGTCTTGTCGCGCGCCGGTGCGTTGCCGGGTGCTTTCGTCTCACGCAGCAGGGCGAGGATCAATTCGCGTTCATCGTCCGGACAGAAGGCGAGATAGACGCGGCCGAGGGCTGAAATCAGCATCGGCAACCGGCGATTGAGAAAATCGGGATCGGTGCTGAACGGGCTTTCATGGCGTGTCGAAAGCCGCACCAGCATGGCGTCCCGGTCGAATGTCGCCAGCGCCACCGGCCACCGGTGTTCGGCGGTCAGCGCCGTGAGAAAAGGCCGCGCGGCCTCCACCACGCGGTCGGCGTGGCGAAAGCCGCTCGACAGACGCAGCACCCGCTCGGTCAGTTCGTAGCCGCCGCGTCGCGGCAATCGCGCCACATGGCCGGCCGCAATCAGCGTATCGAGCAGCCGCACCAGCGTCGGCTTCGGCAAGCCGGTCGCGTCATGCAAGTCCGCAAGCGTCGACGACCCGGCGCCGTTGAGCGCCTCCAGGATTTGCAGACTGCGAATGACCGGCTGAACGCCGTCGGCGTCGGATTGCGGCATGAAACGCCTCCTGCCGCAGAGCCTAATTCCGTCTCACGGAATCGCCAAATGCTCAGGCATCGTCCGCTGCGAGGTCGAGCAATTCGGCAATCTCGGCGCTGGCAGGCCGCGCCATCACGTCGCTGACGGTCCCCGATTGCAGGATGCGGCCCTTGTGCATCACGCAGATGCGGTCGGCGAGCCGCGTCACATCGTCGAGATCGTGTGTCACCAGCACCACGGGCATCGGCAGGTCGCGGCGCAACTCGGCAAGCTCGCGCCTCAGCTTGCGCCGCGTCACCCGGTCGACGGCGGAGAAGGGTTCGTCGAGCAGCAGCACGTCGGGCCGCCGCGCCAGCGCGCGGGCCACGGCGACGCGCTGTTGTTCGCCGCCGGAAAGCTGCGCCGGGCGCCGGTCTTCGAGCCCGTCGAGATGCACCCGCGCCAGCAGCGCCGTCGCCGCCGCGCGCCGCGTCTCGCGCGGCGTGTCGTTGAGCGCCTCCATCACATTGGCAAGCGCCGTCAGATGCGGAAAGAGCGCATAGGACTGGAACACAAGCCCCGCCCGCCGTTGCCGCGCCGGCAGGTGAAGGCCGGCCGCGCCGTCGAACCATGTCGCGCCGTTGCAGGCGATCTGTCCGTCCGCCGCGCGGTAGAGCCCGGCAATGGCGCGCAGCGTCGTCGACTTGCCGCTGCCCGACGGGCCGACCAGCGCCATCGCTTCGCCGGGCGCGACCGAGAAGGCGACATCGAGCGGGATCGGCGTTTCCTGCCGCAGCCGGACAGTGAGCCCCTTATCCATAGCGCCGCCCGATGCGTTGCGTCAGCAGGTAGCTCGCGGCGATGGTGGCGAGCGAAACGAGCAGCAGCACCGCCGCCATCTGTCCGGCCGCCGCCTCGTCGAAGGCCTGCACCCGGTCGTAGATCGCAATGGCGATGGTGCGCGTCTCGCCGGGAATGCTGCCACCCACCATCAGCACCACGCCAAACTCGCCCAGCGTATGCGCGAAGGTGAGCACCGTGCCGGTCAGGATGCCGGGCCAGGCGAGCGGCAGCTCGATCCGCCAGAACGTCCGCCAGCGCGACAGCCCGCAGCTTGCCGCCGCCTCGCGCAGGTCCGGCCCCACCGCCTCGAAGGCGCGCTGGATCGGCTGCACGGCGAAGGGAATGTTGACGATCAGCGACGCGAGCAGCAGCCCCTCAAAGGTAAAGACCAGCGTCTGCCCGAACAGCCGCTCGAACATCTGCCCGAACCAGGCCCCCGAGCCGAAGGCGATCATCAGATAAAAGCCGACAACGGTTGGCGGCAGAACCAGCGGCAGCGCCAGCCCCGCCTCGACAAAGGCGCGCCCGCGCATCCGCGTCGCCGCCAGCCAGCGCCCGGTCAAAATGGCGGCGGGGATCAGCAGCAGCACCGTCAGCCCGCCGAGCCGGATCGTCAGCCAGAATGCTTCCCAGTCCATCAGCCGCTCACATCGTTTCGCCGGGCAGGACAAAGCCATAGCGCCGCATGATCGCGCGGGCCTCGTCTTCCTGCATGAAGGTGTGGAAGTGCCGCGCCGTTTCGCCCGCGCCCTTCAGCAGCGCCATGCGCTGGCGCAGCGGCTTGTGCATGGTTTCGGCAATGAGCGCATGATTGCCCCGCGCGCCCACTTCCGGCGCAAGCGCCAGCGACCACGCGACAATGCCGCCTTGCGCGTTGCCCGACAGCGCGAACTGCGCCGCCTGCGATACGTTCTCGCCATAGACAAGCTTGTCCTTGATCGCATCCCACAAACCGGCATGCCGCAGCGCTTCCTCGGCGCGCTGCCCGTAAGGCGCATGCTCGGGATTGGCGATGGCGAATTTTTTCAATCGTCCGTCTTCCAGCGCGGCGGCAAGATCGCCAAGCGTCCCGTCGGCCGCGAGCGGCGAACCATGCGGCGCAATCAGCACGATGCGCCCGACCGCGTAGAGCACGCCTTCGTCTTCCGTCAGTCCGGCGTCGGCGAGCCGCTGCACGAATTCCTCGTCCGCCGACAGAAACATCTCGAAGGGCGCACCCTGACCGATCTGGCGAAAGAAGTTCCCCGACGATCCGAAGGCGAGCCTGACCTCCCGGCCGGTCCTCGCCTTGAACGATGCCGCCACCTCCGTCAGCGCGAATTGCAGGTCGGAAGCGGCCGCAATCGACGGCGCGTCGCCGGCCCGCGCGGCGGACGGCAGCAGCATCGCGAGCGACAGCACGAAGAATCGCAGCACCGCGCCGGTTTTCATGGGTTGGATCTCCCTTGTGGCGCCGCGCGGGCCGGGCGGCTGGCTGCGTCTCAAGCTTTATCGCCCGGCCGCGCTTGCGGGGCAATCTGCCATTAATTCCGTCTGGCGGAACTTCACAATTGCGTGCTGGCCGCCGCCGCGCCGTCGCGCCTAGGCTCACGGCAAGCGTTCGGAGAAACCCGACCCCGGAGGAAGCCATGAGCCAGCCCGCCCTGAAGCCGCAAGCCGCGCCCTTCACCGTCATGCCGCTGACGCCGACCATCGGCGCCGAACTGCTCGACATCGACCTCGCAAAGCCGCTCGACGAAGCGGCGCTGGCCGCCATCCGCGCCGCGCTGCTCGAATGGAAGGTCGTTTTCTTCCGCGATCAGGACATCACCACCGAACAGCATCTGGCCTTCGCCCGCCGTTTCGGCGATCTCGAAGTGCATCCCTTCGCGCCCCACAAGAAGGACTATCCCGAAGTCCTCGCCATCACCCACGATAAGGACAGCAAGGGCCGCGAAAACGTCTGGCACAGCGATGTGACCTGGCGCGAATGTCCCTCGCTCGGCTCGGTGTTGCGCGCAGTGGAAGTGCCGGAGGTCGGCGGCGACACGCTCTTCTCCGACATGTACGCGGCCTATGACAATCTCCCCGACTGGGTGAAGGAAAAGATCGACGGCGCCGTCGCCGTCCACGACTTCGCGCATTTCCGTAAAGCGATGCGCGCGCGGGGGCGCAGCGAGGCCGAGATCGAGGAGATGAACCGCAAATATCCGATGGTCGAACATCCCGTGGTGCGTACGCATCCCGAAACCGGCCGCAAGGGCATCTATGTCAACGCCGCCTTCGCCCAGCACATCGTCGGCATGGAGAAGGCTGAGTCGGACGCGATGCTGGCCTTCCTCTACGCCCAGGCCGCGATCCCCGAATATCAGTGCCGTTTCCGCTGGCGGAAAAACTCGATCGCCTTCTGGGACAACCGCGCCTGCCAGCACTATGCGGTGTCGGACTACTGGCCGGCGGTCAGGCGCATGGAGCGCGTCACCATCATCGGCGACCGGCCGCGCTGAGCGCCGCCGCCAAACGACAGAGAGAAAAAATGAAAACACTCATCTACTGGGGCTCCGCCCTGGCGGCGGCGCTCGTCCTCGCCCTGGCCACCGCATGGTGGCTCGTCACCGACTACGACGGAAACTACCGGGCCGGCCCATGGACCACTTCTATCGTTTTCGGCAGCGTCGACGCCGATATGTACACCCGCGCCCGCGTCGCGCTGTTCGGCCTTCTCGCGCTCGACAAGCGCGAGACCATGTACTACCGGGCGGGCATCGACAGCAATGGCGATGCGCTTACCGGCAACTGCACCTACCGCCTCGAAGGTGCGGACCTCGCCGCCCATTGGTGGAGCATCACGGCCTATGACGCAGACAGTTTCCTGATCGCCAACGAGCGCGACGTCTTCTCTTTTTCGCAGACGACGACGGCGCGCGAACCGGACGGCAGCTTCGTCATCCGCATCTCCGCCGACCCGCAGGAGAAGAACTGGTTGCCGGTAAAGGTCGGCGAAAGCTTCGACCTCCTCGCCCGCTTCTACAATCCCGAGGCTTCCGTCTATGCCGATCCCGCCGCCGCCGTTCTGCCCTCCATCGTGAAGGAAACCTGCCGATGAACCGCAAACTCCAATGGGTTGCCGCCGTCGCGGTCGCCGCCGTCATCCTTCATCTCGCGGCGGTCTGGGCCGTCCCGCGTGTTGCGATGTCCGCTGCCATGGACAAGTTGGGCGGCGATGGCGCGCTTAATGCGTTCACGCATTGGGCTGCGCCGACCGACCAGTCGCGTGCCGTCGTCCGGCCGAGCCCCGACCTCGCCTATTCGATCTGCATTCTCGACCTGTCGGCGGGGCCCGTCCGCATCGAGGTGCCGGCGAGCGCCCCCTACACCTCGCTCGCGCTCTATTCCTCGATCACCGACAATTATTTCGTCCGCAACAACCGCGAAGATGGCGGGCTGCAGGATGGCGAAGTGATCGGCATTGTCGTCACCGGTCCCGGCGGCGATGTGCCCGCAAACCTGCCGGCGGGTTTCAACGCCGTCACCGCGCCCACCGAAAAAGGTCTCGCGCTCGTCCGCCGCGTGATCGAGAACGACGCCGCCATGCCGCGGCTCGACGAAATCCGCACGCATTCGGTCTGCGCGCCGCTGCAAGGCTGAGCGACCGGCGATCGAACGCCGGGCGCCATGCGGGCCGCGCTCTTGAGGGGGAGCGCGGCCCGTGCTTTTTTCACGCCTTCTCCGTCACCGCCAGCGCGAAGGCATAGACCCGCGCCACTTCCTTCAGCCGCTCGAAACGCCCCGACTTGCCGCCATGGCCGGCATCCATGTTGATGTGCAGCAGCGTCACATGGTCGTCGGTCTTGAACTCGCGCAGCTTCGCCACCCACTTCGCCGGTTCCCAATAGGTGACGCGCGGATCGGTGAGCCCCCCGAGCGCGAAGAGATGCGGATAGGACTGCGCGCGCACATTGTCGTAAGGCGAGTAGGACGCCATGTAGTCATAGGCTTCGCGGGCTTCGATCGGATTGCCCCATTCGTTCCATTCCGGCGGCGTCAGCGGCAGCGACGCATCGAGGATCGTCGCCAGCACATCGACAAACGGCACTTCGGCGAGAATGCCCTTGAAGAGATCGGGCGCCATGTTGGCGACCGCCCCCATCAGCATGCCCCCGGCGCTGCCGCCATGCGCGACGATGTTGCCGCGCGACGTGAAACCCTGCGCCGCCAGATGTTCGCCCGCCGCGATGAAATCGGTAAATGTATTGCGCTTCTTCATCAGCTTGCCGTCGCTGTACCAGCGATAGCCCTTCTCCTTGCCGCCGCGAATATGCGCGATCGCATAGACAAAGCCGCGATCGGCGAGCGACAGGCAGGTGGTCGAAAAGGAAGCGGGAATGCTGATGCCGTAAGCGCCATAACCGTAAAGCAGGCAGGGCGCGCTGCCGTCGAGCTTGAGCCCCTTGCGATGCAGGATCGACACCGGCACTTGCGCCCCGTCTGCCGCTGTCGCGAAAATCCGCCGCGTGATGTAGTCCGCCGGATTGTGCCCCGACGGCACCTCCTGCCGCTTGCGCAACACGCGCGCGCGCGTCTCGACATCGTAGTCGTAAACTTCCGCCGGCGTCGTCATCGAGCTGTAGGAAAACCGCAAGCGGCGCGTCTCGTATTCGTAGCCCGCCCCCATGTTGAGGTCATAGGCTTCCTCGTCGAAGGCGATCTCGTGTTCGCCGCCGTCGGCGAGCCGCCGGATCGCGATGCGCGGCAGCCCGTCGCGCCGCTCAAGCCGCACATGATGGTCGCGGTAGCAGACATGATCGAGCACCAGCGTGCCCGGCCGGTGCGCAATGACGTCGCGCCAGTTCGCGCGCCCCGGCGCGTCCTCCGGCGCCTCGACGATCTTGAAATCCTCGGCCTCGAGATTGGTGAGGATCAGAAAGCGCCCGCGCGGGGCATCGTGTTCGAGATCGTATTCGACGCCGTCCTCGCGCGCCGCGACAAGCATCGGCTCCGTCTCCGGCGCATCGGCCGGGATCAGGTAAAGCTCGCTGGTCTGGTGGTCATGGCTCGAAATAACCAGCCACTTGCCGCTCTGCACCTTGCCGACACCGACGAAAAATCCCTCGTCCTTCTCTTCATAGACGAGCTTGTCGTCGCGCGCCGGCGTGCCCACAACATGCCGAAAGACTTTCAGCGGCCGGTGCTCGTCATCGACCTGCGTGTAGAGAAAGCTCGCGCCGCCTGCGTCCCAGGCGATGCCCGGCGACGTATCGGGCACTTCGTCCTCGAGGTCGCGCCCGCTTTCGATGTCGCGCAGCCGCACCGTGAAATATTCCGAGCCCTTGCGGTCGGCCGACCAGGCGGCCAGCCGCTGCGTCGGATCGTGATCGACATCGCCGACCCTGAAATAGTCCGTACCCTCGGCTTCCTTGTTGGCGTCGAGTACGATCCGCTCCGCGCCTTCCCCCTCGCGCGGCCGCCGGCAGAAGATCGGGTGCTGCGCGCCTTCTTCGAAGCGGGTGTAATAGGCGAAGGCGCCATCGGGCGAGGGCACCGAGCTGTCGTCTTCCTTGATGCGCCCCTTCATCTCGGCAAACAGCGTTTCGCGCAATGCCGCCAGCGGCGCCAGCGCCGCTTCCGTATAGGCGTTCTCGGCTTCGAGATAGGCGCGGATGTCTTTGTCGAGCGCGCCCGGCTCGCGCATCACTTCGCGCCAGTTGGCGTCGCGCAGCCATGCGTAGTCGTCGATGCGCGTGATGCCGTGATGCGTGTCGCTTTGCGGCCGTTTCGCGGCGCGCGGCGCCACGGCGGGGGGCGTCAGTTTCATTTGGGTCTGGTCAGTCGGCGTCGGGCGTGAAGTCGAGCGCCGTGCCGTTGGTGCAATAGCGCAGGCCCGTCGGCCGCGGCCCGTCCGGAAACACATGGCCGATATGCGCGTCGCATTTCGCACAGACGATTTCGATCCGCCGCACCCCGTGGCTGAGGTCTTCGCGTTCGGCGATGGCGCCGGGCGTCACCGCGTCGAAGAAGCTCGGCCAGCCCGAGCCGCTCTCATATTTGGTTTCGGAGCGGAACAGCGGCGTCCCGCAGCAAATGCAGCTGAACGTGCCGTCGCGATGCTCGTCGAGCCAGGGCCCCGTGAAGGCGCGCTCCGTCGCCGCGCAACGCGTGATCGCATATTGCTCGGGCGTCAGCTTTTTCTGCCATTCGTCGTCGGGCTTCTTCGCGCTGTCGCCGGTCATCCGTTCAACTCCCTGGGGTCGGTTGGCGCCCCGCTTGCGGGAAGCGGGGCGCGCAAACTCGCTTATTCGAAAATCAGGCTCAGCGTTTCCGCCACCATCGCCGGGCGGTCCTGACCTTCGATTTCCATGGTCACTTCATTGGTGATCTGCGTCCCGCCGGCCTTCGGCGTCGCGTCTTTCAGCTTCACGCGGCAGCGCACGCGGCTCCCCACCGGCACCATGTTGGTGAAGCGCACCTGGTTGGAACCGTAATTGATGCCGCGCGTCGCGCTCTTCACGGTGCTGATCTTGCCCATCAGGTAGGGCAGCAGCGACAGCGTCAGATAGCCATGCGCGATGGTGCCGATGCCAAGTTCCTTTTGCGTCCGCGCCGGGTCGATATGGATCCACTGGTGGTCGCCCGTCGCTTCGGCAAACTGGTTGACGCGGTCCTGGTCGATCTGGACCCACTCGCTGACGCCGATCTCGTTGCCTTTTTCGGCCACATACTCGGCAACCGTGTTGAAAACGCGCATGGAAGCTCTCCCGTTGGGTGGTTGTTGTCTCTGGCGGCCCCTGGGGAGCCTCTGGGCCCGTAAACTAGCGGCCTTGGCTCACCGCGCCAAGCGCGCTCAGCGCGAAAGCCTGATCCGCACCCGCCGGTCCTCGGCCGAGTCCCAGGTCAGCGTTTCCTGCAGCCAGCCCCAGGCCTCGCCCTCGGCGACGATGGGTATCTGCGCGCGCGGCCAGCCCGCCGCGGCCAGACCGTCGGCGACATTCCGCGCCCGCTTTCGCGAAAGCTCGATATTCGCCTTCGGGTCGCCGACCTTGCTGGCCTTGCCGAACAGGCAGATCTGCCCGGCCTTCTGGCCCTTGGCGAGCTTGACGATGCGCTCGAAATCCTTCTGGTACTTCGGATCGACCCGGCTCGAATTGGTTTCGAAATAGACATAATAGTTCCGGTCGAACACCTTGTTCGACTTCCCGAGATTGCGGCACTCGCGCCCCTGCGTGTGCATCTCGGAGGTCTGCGCCGCCGCGGACCCGGCAACCAGTGCCGTCCCGCCGGCCATTCCGGCAGCCAGCATGGCCGCCGCGACAAATCCCTTGAGCACCATGTGCATCGAAAACCTCCGTCCGAATGAATCGGCCAAATCTAGCACATAATGTGTGAGTGAGCTGCCGGTCGTGAAAAGCATGGCTTCTAGCTGTCCCCCTGTGGGAGGGTGAAATCGAACGCTTGCGTGAGCGGAACCCGAAACGCAAAACGGCCCGGACATTCGCCGGGCCGCCTCGCGTCTTCTCCACATCCGCTCAAACGATCTTGCTGTCGCGATTGCCCCAGTAGCGGTCGCGGATCAGGCGCTTGTAGAGCTTGCCGGTCGGATGGCGCGGCAACTCTTCCTCGAAGTCGATGGAGCGCGGGCATTTGATCGCCGAAAGCTGCTGCTTGCAGAATTCCATCAGCTCGGCTTCGAGCGCCGGTCCCGCGTCCGACCAATTGGCCGGCTGCACGATCGCCTTCACCTCCTCGCCGAAATCCTCGTTGGGAACGCCGATCACCGCCACGTCGGCGACCTTCGGATGCATGACGAGGATGTTCTCGGCCTCCTGCGGATAGATATTGACGCCGCCCGAAATGATCATGAAGGCCTTGCGGTCGGTGAGGTAGAGAAAGCCGTCCGCATCCACCTTGCCGATATCGCCCAGCGTCGACCAGTGCTTGTGCGCCGGATGCCGGCTCTCCTGCGTCTTCTTCGGATCGTTGTAGTACTGGAACATCGGCGCGTTCGGATCGTCGGCCTCGAAATAGATCGTGCCGGCCTCGCCGAGCGGCAACTCGTTGCCTTCCTCGTCGCAGACATGAACCTTGCCCATCAGCGGCTTGCCGACGGAACCCTTGTGCGCCAGCCACTCCTCGGAATTGAGCGCCGTGAAACCGTTGCCTTCCGAACCGGCATAATATTCGTAGATCACCGGCCCCCACCATTCGATCATCTGTTCCTTGACCGGCACGGGGCAGGGCGCGGCGGCATGGATCGCGACTTTCATCGACGACACATCGTATTTCTTGCGCACCTCTTCGGGCATTTTCAGCATGCGCACAAACATCGTCGGCACCCATTGGCTGTGGGTCGCCTTGTATTTCTCGATCAGCTTCAGGCTTTCCTCGGCGTCGAAATGCTCCATCACGACGACAGTGCCGCCGAGACGCTGCACCGTCATCGACCAGCGGAGCGGCGCCGCGTGATAAAGCGGCGCGGGCGACAGATAGACCGTCTTGTCGTCGATGCCGTAGAGCAGGGCCGCGAGACCGACCAGCGCATTGGGCTCGTCGATGGCGGCGCCGGTCAGCGGCAGCTTCACGCCCTTCGGACGTCCCGTCGTGCCCGACGAATAGAGCATGTCGGTGCCGGCCGTCTGGTCGGCAATCGGCGTCGTCGGAAACTTGTCCCGCGCCGCCTCGTAAGCCTCGTAACCGGCAAGCGTGCCGCCCACGACATATTTGCGCGCCACGCCCGGCAGGTGGTTGTCGCGGACAAGCTCTTCGGCGGTGGCGGCAACGCCCGTTGAGGTGAAAAATACCTTGGCCCCGCAATCGGCGGCGATATAGGCCACTTCGCCGGCCGTCAGCCGCGACGAGATGCAGGTGTAGTAGAGCCCGGCGCGCTGCGCGCCCCAGCAGATTTCGTAGTAGCGCGCATTGTTCTCCATGAAGATGGCGATGGCGTCGCCGGTTTTCAGGCCGGCGTCGCGCAGGAGATGCGCCACCTGGTTCGAGCGCGCGTCGAGTTCTTTGAAGGTCACCGTCTCGCCGGTCGCGCCCATGATATAGGCGGGCTTGTCGGGCGTGGCGGCAGCATGAACGTGAGGATGCATCGTCGGTCGTCTCCCGGGGGTCGCTGCAAGGGCGGCGTCGCTTTTATGCGCGCCTGTTGTTATATCTGATGACAGAAACCAGTGGTTCCGCTGGCGCAAAGACACAGCAATATGACACGCGCGTCAACTTGCATGGGCAAGGGCAGGGTTGACGCAGCGGCAGCGCCCGCCACACCGGAAATTCGGCATAAAGCCACAACAGGGAGCAAGCGACATGGCCTATGAGACGATCAAATACGAAGTGGCGGACAACATCCTGACCCTCACATTGAACCGCCCGGACAAGCTCAACGCCTTCACCGGCCAGATGATGTTCGAGATGATCGACGCCTTCGACAAGTCCGATGCCGACGACAATATCCGCGCCGTCATCGTCACCGGCGAGGGCCGCGCCTTCTGCGCCGGCGCCGATCTGTCGGCGGGCGCCAAGACCTTCGACTATGCCGAGCGCGAGGACCGTCCGGAAAAGGCGAACACGCCCGTCATGGCCAATGGCGAGATCGACTGGTCCCACGAAAGCGTGCGCGACGGCGGCGGTCGCCTGACCTTGCGCATCTTCGAAAGCCTGAAGCCGGTCATCGGCGCCATCAACGGCCCGGCCGTCGGCGTCGGCGTCACCATGCAACTGCCGATGGACATTCGCCTCGCTTCCGACACGGCGAAATTCGGTTTCGTCTTCGCCCGCCGCGGCATCGTGCCCGAAGCCTGTTCGAGCTGGTTCCTGCCGCGCGTCGTCGGCATCAGCCAGGCCCTCGAATGGACCTATTCGGGCCGCGTCTTCGGCGCCGAGGAAGCCCTGAAGGGCGGTCTCGTCCGTTCGCTGCACAAGCCCGACGACCTCCTCCCCGCCGCCCGCGCCATTGCGAAGGAAATCGTCGACAACACGGCAGCCGTCTCCGTCTCGCTGACGCGGCAGATGCTCTGGCGCATGCTCGGCGCCGATCATCCGATGGAAGCGCACAAGGTCGACAGCCGCGCCATCTACGCGCGCGGCGCCTCCGCCGACGCCAAGGAAGGCGTCATGTCCTTCCTCGAAAAGCGGCCGGCGGTCTATCCCTGCAAGACCTCGACCGACATGCCGTCCTTCTATCCCTGGTGGCAGGAACGCAAATACAGCTGACCAGATTTATCCCCGCCGGATTGAATTTTCCGGCGGGGATTAGTTTTCTTGCTCCGAATTTTCTCCCGGCGCATCGGGTGACGTAAAGGGAACGGATTTGAGGGTCGAAAAACGTGCGCTCAAACGTGCCTTGGTGCGCACAGGTACGGCCGCCAAAACGGTTTGTGACAGTTTTTTGACAGTACGATGACAGAAGCGCCTTTCGGGGCGCCGAAAACAAGTAATCCCCGCTTTCGGGAAGCCTCCGAATCCGTACACGGATCGATTTAGCGCGGCGCCTCGACCCGCCAGAGCGGTGTCAGCCAGTAGATCGCGAACCACAGAAACACCATCAGCCCGCACGGCACCAGAACCGCATCGAGCGGCCCGACTGCGGCGATCAGATAGCCGATCAGCACCGCGCCGATCGGCCCGCCGCCCATCGTGCCGAGATTGAAGCCCGCAAGCATCCGTGCACGGAGCGCCGGCGTCGCGCTTTCCTGCACGATCGCGCGCGACTGGCTCATCGAGATGCCGGCCGCAAGCCCCCAGCAATGCGCGAGCAGGAACACGCCCCAGATCGGCGGTTCGAAATGAATGAGCACCATCACGCCGGAGCCCGTGCACATCGCAAGCATGATCGCGCGGCCCTGGCGCTGGATCGGTCGCATCCGCGACAGCACGAACGACGAAATGCCGATGCCGCTGAAGAACGACATGAACACGAAGCCGATCTCACGCGAACTGCCGTGATAGACGTCGCGGATCAGCAGCGGGAACAGCACCATGAAGACGCCCATGAAAAGCACGCCGGAGAAAAACATCAACAGCAGCACGGGCCGGATGCGTTCGTCGCGCCACACCGCTTCGAGCCCTTCCTTGACGTCGCGCAGCGGCCGGCGGCGCGTGCCCGGCGCGCGATGCTCGACCGGCGGCGAGACGGCAAGCCGCGACGTCGTGAAGGCGGCAAAGCCGAGCAGCAGCGCCTGCAAGATCAGCAACGGCGCCGCGCCGACATATTCAGCCGGGCTGCCAAGCGCGTAGCCGACGACCTGTCCGAGAAATTGTCCGCTCATGGCGAGCGCCACCGCGCGCTGGATGTTGCCGCCGAGGCTCGTCATCGCGACGCGCGACAGCATCGAATCCCGCGCCGGCATGATGAAGCCGCCCAGCGTCGACAGCGCCAGCGCGTAGAGGATCATCATTTCGTAGAAAAGAATTCCGTTCCAGATCAACGCCGCCAGCGCCAGCGGCGGCACCATCGCGATGAATTGCAACCGCATCAGATGCGCGCGTAACTCGACCCGGTCGGCCATCGCACCGCCGAACAATCCGAGGATCAGCATCGGCAGCATCGAGAACATCTGCGCGATGCCGACGCGGTCCGAACTTTCATGCAGCACGAAAGCAATAATCCACGGGAACAACACGCCCTGGATGCCGCCCGCAAGGAAGTAACCCCACAGTCCGGCCATGTACCAGCCATGGTCGTTCCGCGGCGTCCCGGTGGCGGGCGCGTCTTGTGCAGTCATCGAGGCCTCGGAGCGGCCGGCTTCGGCCAAGGATAAAATTGGTTCGGTCGCCTTACTATAGGCGCGCCGCCGCCCGGCGCAAAGCGCGGCGGCGCCGCGACTTCTCGCAATGGAAACCGTTGACAGCACGACATTCTTTTGTAATAAACCATCGAGTTAAATAAAGAGACCTCGCTCATGCCGCCAGCCCTTCATCACGCTTCGGCCGATCCCCTCGGCGCCAAGTTCGCGGCGCTGGCCGACCCGACGCGCCGCGCCATCCTCCAGCGTCTGGCGCGCGGCGAAACCTCCGTGAAGGAGCTGGCGGCGCCCTTCGAGATGAGCCTGCCGGCCGTCTCCAAACATCTGAAGGTGCTGGAGCGTGCAGGCCTGATCGCGCGCTCGCGCGATGCGCAATGGCGGCCCTGCCGCATCGAACCGGACGCGCTGCGCGACGTCGACGACTGGCTCGAAAAATATCGCCGCCTCTGGACGGCAGGCCTCGACCGCCTCGACAAGTATCTCGCGGAGAACAAGGAGTAGTCCGATGTCCAATGGTCCTGTCGTCCCGCCGCTGCCGCCCGCGCCGTCGCTGGCGCCGCATCTCATCATCGACGGCGCCGCCGCTGCGCTCGACTTCTACAAGAAGGCGCTTGGCGCAACCGAGCTGGTGCGCGTTCCCTCCGATGACGGCAAACGTCTGTTGCATGCGCATATGGAAGTGAACGGTGCGGCCGTCTTCCTCTGCGACGACTTTCCCGACTATCCGGGCGAAGGCGCCATCGCGCCGAAACGCCTCGGCGGCACCTCAGCGATGATCCATCTTCAGGTTGAGAACTGCGATGCGGCGGTAAAACGCGCGGCCGATGCCGGCGCGAAGGTGATTGCCGAACCCTGGGACGCTTTCTGGGGCGACCGTTACGCGCAGGTCATGGACCCGTTCGGCCATGTCTGGAGCTTCGCGCATCCGCTGGCCGGCAAACCCGGCTGACAAAATCCATACTCGACAGGGAGCAACCATGCTCAGGATAATTTTGATCGCTGCGGCGGTCCTCCTCGCGGTCTTCGCGGCGCTGCTCGCCTATGCGGCGACGAAGCCCGACACGTTCCGCGTCGAACGCTCGACCCTGATCGACGCACCGCCGGAAGCGATCTATGCGGAGATCGAGGATTTCCGCCGTTGGCGCGCCTGGTCGCCTTACGAGGAGCTGGATCCGAACCTCGAGCGCGACTACAGCGGCGCCGAGCGCGGCGTCGGCGCGCGATATGCATGGCAGGGCGACGGCAATGCCGGCAGCGGCAGCATGGAAATCCGCGACGCGGTGCCGGCGTCCGAAATCGTCATCGCGCTCGAATTCACCGCGCCGATGGTGGCGAGCAACACCGCGATGTTCACGATGACGCCGGAGGCAGGCGCAACGCGCCTCACCTGGGCGATGGAAGGTCCGTCCAGTCTGATGTTCAAGTTCATCGGTATCTTTCTCGACATGGACAAGATGATCGGCGGCGATTTCGAAACGGGTCTTGCGAAACTGAAATCCAACCTCGAGTGAGGAGAACGACAATGAAGCAATCGATTGCCGCCGCCGTCGCGCTCGCGCTTTTCCTTGGCTCGCCGGCCGCTCTCGCGGCGCAGGAACCGGCGGACGTTCCCCCTGCATCCACGGCGCCAGTCCCCGGCGGCGTCTACACGCTCGACAAGTCGCATGCCAGCCTGATCTTCCGCGTCAGCCATATGGGCTTCTCGAACTACACGGGGCGGTTTGCGACTTTCGACGCGACACTCGACATCGATCCGCAAAATCCGGCCGCCGCAAAACTCGAAGCGACCGTCGACCCGGCCTCGCTCGCGGTCGAAAACCCGCCTGCGGGCTTTCTCGAATCCCTGCTCGGACCGGACTGGTTCAACGTTGCGCAATTTCCCGAGATGATCTTCCGCTCGACGAAAATCGAAATGACCGGCGACGACACCGCCCGCGTCACCGGCGACCTGACGTTGCATGGCATCACGCTGCCGGTTGTCTTCGACGCGAAGTTCAACGGCGGCTATGCCGGCCATCCCTTCGATCCGAACGCGCGCATCGGTTTCTCGGCCCGCGGCTCGCTCTCGCGCTCGGCCTTCGGCATCGCCTACGGCGTACCGGAGGAGGGCTCGACAATGGGTGTCGGCGACCCGGTGGAATTCATCATCGAAGCCGAATTCACCGGCCCCGCATGGGCCGATGCGCCGAAGGCGGAGTGAGGCCGCTCACTCCATCTCCGCCTTGTAGCTCCAGATCGGCGAGAGGAAATAAAGCGCGGCGAGGATACCGACCATGATCGTTGCCGGCACCAGCACGGCGTCGAAAATGCCGAGCCAGCCGACAAGCAGGCCCATCGTCAACGCGCCGATGGGTGCGCCGCCCGAAAAGCCGAGCTGATAGGCCGCGAGCACGCGCGCCCGGTGGCTTTCAGGTGCGGCGATCTGCACGATGGTGCGTCCCATCGTCATCGTCGTGCCGGCGCCCATGCCCCACCAGAAAACCAGCACGCAGATCATCCAGAACGGCATCGGGAAGTGGAACAGCGCCAGGATGACGAGGCCGCTCGCCAGCGAGCCCATCATCATGCGCCCGCGATGGCCGATATGGCCGATACGGAGCAGCGCCATGTTGACGACGATCGTGCCGCCCCAGAAACAGATATTGATGATCGCGAACTTGACCGTGAACTCGGCCGCCGATGTCAGGTAGATGTCGCGGATCATCAAGGGCAGAACGACAAGGAAGCTGCCGACATAAAAAAGCCCGACCGCGAAATTGAGGCCGATCACCGTGGCGACGATCGGAACGGCGGCGGCCGTCTTGATGCCGTCGACGATTTGCGCGAACCGGCTTTCGGTACTGGCGGCATTGCTCGGCGGCAGTGGCGTGAGTTTCAACGACGCGAACAACCCCGTCAGCATGATGACGGCCTGGAAGATCAGCAGCGCCGGCGTGCCGGTCAGCGCGGCAAGCGCCGCGATCAGCATGCCGACAAGCTGCGAGCCCATCTGCACGCCCATCGCCATCGTGACGGCCTGTTGAATGCCGGTCTCGGCGACGCGCGTGAGTGCCGAGTCGCGCGCCGGAATCGCGAAGGCGCTGAGCGTTCCCATCGTCAGGGCAAAGACGATCAGCGAGGCATAGGTGAGGTTGCCCGAAAGATAGATGCCGGCCAGCACCAGCGGCGGCAGCGCCGACAGGAAATGCACGCGGATCAGAATGCGCCGCGCATCGCCGTGATCGGCAACGGTGCCGCCGAGCAGCATGAAGAGCAGCGCTGGCGCCATCAGCGACATTTGCGCGATGCCGACCCGCGCCGCCGGTTCGTGCAGCACCTGCGTTACGAGAAACGGAAAGATGACGAATTGGATGCCGAGGCTGACGAACCAGCTCGCCTGTCCACCGAGATAGAAATTGAGACGCTGCCGCCGCGCCGCGGCCGCATCGCCATTGGCGGCGGCCATCCCTTCATGCGCCGTCATCGCGGCTCCTCCCGAACTCAATTCATTTTTGGAACTGTATCACGCGCAAGGAATTTTCAAGCCCCCGCGAGACGCATCATGCTGTCATGGGTGTGAATTTGCCGTCCCGTGACGCCGGTTGACGCAGCGGCGCGCATGGCGCGGGCGACATTTTCGGCGCGTATCGAACGATAGGCGCGCGCCGGCCCGAGCATCAACGCATTGAGAACGGGCGAGACGATTTTGCCGAGGGCTTCGACGGGCCGCGATTCCGTACGTTCGCCGATCAGCAGGCCGGGGCGGAAAATATGCAAGGTCTCGAATCCGAGCGCGCCAAGTGCCTGTTCCGTCTCGCCTTTGACGCGCGAATAGAAAACGGAGGAGGCGGGGTCGGCGCCGATCGACGAGACGAGCAGCAGCCGTTTCGCGCCGCGCGCCTTCGCGGCTTTCGCAAAGGCGACGATGTAGTCGTGATCGACCTTGCGAAAGGCATCCTGACTGCCGGCGGTCTTGATGGTGGTGCCGAGTGCGCAAAAGGCGTCGTCGACCGGAATGTCGTTCTGCGCCAACGACTTGTCGAGCGCGTCGAAGTCCACGACCAGCTCTTCAAGCTTCGGCGACGCGGCGCCGTCGAGCGGACGGCGCGTCACCGCGACGACGCGGCCGTATTGCGGATCGGCGAGAAGCAGTCGCAGCAGATGGCCGCCGACAAGCCCGCTCGCGCCGGCGATTAGTGCAGTCTTTTCAGTCATCTGGGTGCCTCTCCGGTGTAGCGCGCCCGCGGCCGGATCATCGTGCCGGTGCGATATTGTTCGATCGCATGGCCGATCCATCCGGCGGTGCGCCCGAGAACGAAAATGCTCAAGCCCGCGCCGCGCGGCAGATGCAACACGGCGCCCATGGCGGCAATGGCGAAATCGATATTGGGTTTGAGACCGCCCGCTTCCGCCATCACGCGCAGAATTCGTTGCGCGCGCAAGAAGTTGGCGTCGTCGCCATACTTCTCCTTCAGCATCGAGATCAGCGCCCTGGCGCGCGGATCGCCGTCCGGGTAGAGGGTGTGGCCGAAGCCCGGCACGGGGTCGTTGTCTTTCAACCGCTGCAGCACCGCATCCTCGACATCCTGACGGTTGGCCATGTCGAGCAACAGGCTCTCGACACGGCCCGACAAGCCGCCGTGACGCGGACCCTGCGCGGCGCAAATGCCGGCCTGCACCGCTGCATATAGCGTGGCGCCGGTGCCGGCCACGCAACGGACGGTAAAGGCCGAGGCATTGAGCTCATGATCGGCGCAGAGCACCAGTGCCGCGCGGATGAGCTCGGCAGCCGGTTTTTCGCCCTGGGTCAGCGCGCGGGTGAGAACCTCGTGGAGCGGTTTTTCGCTCGGTTCCTCGCCCGAAATGACCGCGCCGACGAAGCGCATCAGCCGCGCGCCGGTGGCGGCGAGGCCGCGATCGGTCATGTTGTAGACGGTCGGATCTTCGAGCGCGGCGAGGGGGAGGAGGGCGAGGCAACGCTCGATGCGGGGCGATTTCGCAAGGCTTTCCGCCATTTTTTGAAGCTTCTCACCCGGATGCAGTACCGCCTCTCGGGTGAAGGGTTGCTCGCGCGCGCCCCACAAAAGCGCCGCCACCTGCTCCAGCGAGGAGGTCCGCGCGAGCGCCGTCGCATCCGAGCCGCGATAGTGGAGCTGACCGTCGGCGATGAGGGTGATGGCCGAATCCATGACCGGCAATCCGAAGCTGAGAGAGGCGGGAAGGGCCGGATTTTCGGCGGAAACCCGCCGTTTTTTGAGGGTCCGCACATCCTCGGCGCGGTACCGCCTGGCGCGCGAACCTGGAACCGGCTCGGAGCGGATCATGTCGCGGCTGACATAGGCGTAGAGCGTCGCCGGACTGATGCCGAGTTCGGCGGCGGCCTCGCGGGCCGAGAGATAGAGGCTTTCCGGCGGATTTCCGGGCTTTTTGACCATGACGCCCTCGGATTATTTTATATTGATTAGCTTAATCAAGATTGACGGTCAATCAACCTTCCCCCAGCTTCAATTGTGACAGCGCGCTGTCGAACCATTGTGCAGCGCCATGGCGCCTGCGGAGCAAGCCCATGAAATTATTGGGATTTCGGCGCCGGAATTGAAGGAGTTGAGCGATGTCAAAGACTGTCACACAGGAGCGCGCCTCGGCCAGCGGCCTCGATAATGTGGTCGCCGCCGAGACAAATCTGAGCCATGTCGACGGCGAGGCGGGCCGCCTGATCGTTGCGGGATATGAGGTCGAAACCCTTGTAAACGCTCACGATTTCGAGGGCGCGGTGGGCGAACTCTGGCGCGCCGCCGGGGCCGAACCGGGCGACCTGAGGGGCCCTTTGGGGGCCGCCCGCACCGCCGCTTTCGCACTGGTGCCACAGCTTCTGTCATCGAACTGTCAAAAAACTGTCACAGAAGGTCTGCGCACCGGCTTGTCGGTGCTCTCGGACGGCGAGCCGACCCCGGGGATAAGTGAAGCTATCCCCGCTTCGCTGGTGGACCATCTGCGCGTGCTCGGGGCCGCCCCCGTTTTCGTCGCCGCCCTCTGTCGCCAGATGGAGGGGAAGGCACCGATCGCCCCTGACCCGAAGGCCGGCCACGCCGCCGACTTCCTGCACATGCTGAAAGGCGAAAACCCGAGTGCGGCCGAGGCGGAAGCCTTGAACGCCTATCTGGTGACGGTGATGGATCACGGCATGAATGCCTCGACCTTCACCGCCCGCGTCATCGCAGCAACGCGCGCCGGCACGATCTCGGCGGTGGTCGGCGCGCTCTGCGCCTTGAAGGGGCCGCTGCATGGCGGCGCGCCGGGGCCGGTGCTCGACATGCTGGACGAGATCGGCACGGAAGCGAATATCGGCCCCTGGCTCGACGCCGCGATTGCGAGCGGCGAGCGGCTGATGGGCTTCGGCCACCGCGTCTACAAGGTGCGCGACCCGCGCGCCGATGTCTTCGACAAGGCCGTCAGTCTACTGACGAACAACAACGAGCGCCTGCGCTTCGCCCGCAAGGTCGAGGCCGGCGCGCTGGCGGCGCTGAAAAAGGCCAAGCCCGGCCAGCGCCTCGACACCAACATGGAGTACTACACGGCCGTGCTGCTGGAAGCGCTCGGCATTCCGCGCGACGCGGTGACGCCGGTCTTCGCGATGGCGCGCATCGCCGGCTGGTCGGCGCATGTGATGGAGCAGGAGCGGGTGGGCCGTCTGATCCGCCCGCAATCGGTCTATGTCGGCGACTGGCCGGAAGAGACGCGGGCCGCGTGAGGGGGACGATCCGCCCAAGGATTAAAACAAGGGCGTCACCCCGGCGAAAGCCGGGGTCCATCGGCGGTTCGGCGAATGCGGTGTCTCGACGCGCGGCCCATGGATTCCGGCTTTCGCCGGAATGACAACTTTTGTTTGAGAAAAACGGAAATGACCGGCACCCACACGATCCCCGATGCCTTCCGCCGTCAGGCGCTGGCCTGCCGTCATCTCGGTTCGCCTTTCACAGGCCGCGTCTGCGAGGCGCTGGCCGACGGATTGACGACGGAGACGGCCTTCGGCGCGCGCATTCTCGGATGGGCGGGCCATACGGTGAACGACGCGCTGGCCTTGCGCGCGGCAGGCGCGCTGAATGCGCTGGCGCGGTCGGGCGGTTGCGCGGCACTCGCCGCCGCCTATCCGCCGCATGAGGCGGACGATGAGCGATTGCGCGACGCCATTGCGGCGGCGATGGCAGGCCACGACGATTTCCTGACCTGCTTCCTCGACAGCGCGCCGCAGACCAACGAGGCCGGGCGCTCCAACGCGCTGCTCGGTGGCGCACTGCACGTTGCCGCTGCCACCGGACTGCCGCTGGCGCTGCACGAGATCGGCTCGAGCGCGGGATTGAACCTCGTCTTCGACCGCTATGCCTATGAACTCGGGGCAGCGCGATGGGGCGCGCCGGACGCAGCTGTGACCATCGCCGCCGAATGGACGGGTGGCCTGCCGCCGCTCGATGCGCCGCTGCGGGTTGTCTCGCGCGCGGGCTGCGACATCAACCCGCTCGATCCCGCCCGCGACCGCGAAAGGCTGCTCGCCTATATCTGGCCCGACCAGACCGCGCGGCTCGCCCGTATCGCCACGGCGCTCGACGAAGCGGCCCGCACGGGAAGTGCGGTCGAGAAGGCGGATGCCGCCGAATGGGTCGAGCGACATTTCGGGCCAGCGGGCAGGAACGGCATCGTCCGTGTGCTGATGCATACCATCGTCTGGCAATATCTGCCGGCGGCGACGCGGGCGCGCATCGAAGCCGCGATGGCGGCGGCCGGCGCGCGGGCGACCGAGGATGCGCCCATCGCCTGGCTGCGCGCCGAGCCCGATAAAATCGACAAACTGTCCGCCGCCGTTACGCTGACGCTCTGGCAAGGCGGCGCCGCCGAAACGCAAACCCTCGGCCGCACCGATTTTCACGGCCGATGGACGCAGTGGGGCGGGTAAATCGCATCGACCTCGGGTTCCGGCATCGGCACGAGGACATTATCGGGGAATGTGCTTCGGGAAAGAGTACTCTGGCGACATGTTGCTCAAGACGAAAGCGTGAACGCGCTTCCATGCCGGCAGCCATTCAAGCGGAAATCGATATTGCATCGCCACGTCCTGAGCGACTAGCGGCCAGCGTACCAAGCACCATGGCGCGACGCCGGCGTCCTTTGCCATGCATTGGAGGATGACGCGTTGATCGTCGAAGCTGCCATAGTAGCGTTCCATATTCCCGTACGGCGTTCTCGGGCCGATATATTCGCCTGATGATCCGTATGAGGCTGTACGCAGGCCATAGTCCCACTGAACATCGTCGTCGCGCTCGGTTTCCGGATAGATTCCGTAGTTGGAACTGCCACTCTCATGGCGTGTATAAGTTAGCTTCAGAAGGCACCGTCCCCGCCATGATGCGATCGGTTCGATGGGCGGCAGTTTCGACAACTCGTCTTGCAGAAGATGGTCCATGCAGTAGGCGGAATGTCTGTTGCCTAGCGCCAGAGAGAACGGTGGATTCTCGTTCTTGCTCGTGAAGTGGCTCTTGTTTACGCGCTGACGGCGTTCCACCGTAATCATTCCTTCGACAAGGCAGGATGTCACATCAATAAGGCGATCCCAGCGCTCGCGGTGAGTTACGGATGCGATGAAGTTGAAATGGTATTCGGGTGCCGATTGGACCTGTATCCTGCACAACGAACGAAGCCCGTTGCGGTACGGACATTCCGCGAACTGCGCCAAGCCGCCATCTTCGTTCATCTTCAGTGGTATTGTGTAGTGGCCGGTTCGTCGAGGGTAGTCTTCTCTTCGCTCCATCGGTTCGAGCTCGACGCCGTGTAGCTCCGATCGGTAATTGAACATGATGTCGTTCACATCCGGCGACGCAGGATTGATCGACAGTACGAATTGTTGTCTGGGCGGCAAGTAGAATTCGCTCAAGTCCCGATCTAGGTTTCCACACCGAGTTTCGGAGCTGAGTGCAGCGAACCTGTCGCCGCGTATCAATATCTTCAGGAAGCTCTTGTATCCGCCTCCGTCAACGCCGCGCCCGGAGACGTTGGGCGGAAGCGTAACGGAAAGAACGGAATGGGAGTCATTCGAAGGGTCGCCCAGAACAATCCTACGTTCGGTCGGGATGAGGGAATAGACCGCCGCAACGCCGAGCAGCGTCCCGGCCAGAACAGCCGGACCAAGACGTCGATACCGAAATTTCATCGACCGTTTCCCCCTAGCGGCTATGCCTCAATCGAAGCTCGCTCCGCTTTACGCAAATTGTCACGCGCACCTTCCGCGATGACAAGCGTATTTGCGTTCGACTTTCGCGTCTGGAGGTGGCGATAGCGCACGCGCCCATGGCTTACTGCGCGCCGAGCCCGATAAAATCAACAAACTGTCGGCTGCCGTCACGCTGACGCTCTGGCAAGGCGGCGACGCCGAAACGCGAATCTTCGGCCGCACCGATTTTCAAGGGCGGTGGACGAAAGGGGCGGGTGAGGGAAGGCGTTTCCTGCCCTCAGCAAGGCGGACGGTCGGAGAAGGTTTTTTGCGCGAGCTTGACGGCGGGCTCTTCCATCAGTTGCGGGTTCCAGTCGGCGGTGCGGACGATTTGTTGCGCGAGCTGGTCGTAAGAGCGGGCGCCGTCGATATTGATGCAGGCGACGGTGTTTTGCGAGGGTGTGTTGAAGGCGCGTTTCAGCCGCTCGTCTTCATGGAGATAGGTGAGCGAGCCGAAATAGCCCATCAGGTATTGGCGGCAGAAAAGCGCCTGGCGCGGCGTCGGCGATTTCGGATTGAGATGATGCTCGGCCAGCACCGCGCAAGCCGCGCGGAGGTCGGCGCCGGTTTCGATCCGTACACGCGCTTCCGCCGCGCCCGGCGCAATGAGCGGCAAGACAAGCAAAACAGCGCCGAAAATTAACGATGACAGCGCAAAAACGGGCCGTTCCGGCCTCTTTTCATAGCTTCGCATTGCGGCATTTCCTTCCTCACGCGACAATGAACAGGAGATCGGCCGCCGCCGCAATGGGGCGCGGGCCGGGCGGCAACTGGGTGGGGTCATGAAGTCGCGCATACTGATTTACGGCGTCGACCACTATGTGGGTGCGCTCGCCTCGCGCGTGGCGGCGGGGCGCGGCGTCGCGCATATCGGCGCTGGCCGCGACATTGCGCCGGTCGCGCAACATGCAACGTCGATGGCGGGCGGCGCGACGGCGGGCGGGCCGGTGGAGCCGCGCATCTTCACGCCGGGCGACGCGCATCGCATCGCCGGCCAGCTCGACGATGTCGGCGTCGTCGTCAACGCGGCGCGGCTCGCCGAGGGCGATTTCAATTCGCTGCTGATCGCCTGTCTCGCGACGGGCACGCATTTCATCGATCTTTCGGCCGACCGCGCGACGATCGCCGCGCTCGGCGCGCGCGACGAAGCGGCCAAGCAATCCGGCGTCATGCTGATCGCGGGCGCGGGCTTCGATTTTGCCGCCATCGACGCGCTGGCGGCGCGGCTTGCCTATATCCTGCCCGGCGCCCGCGCAATCACGCTGGCGGTGAAGCGCGGGCTCCTGCTCGGCGACGAGGCGCGGGCGCTGATCGCGGCCATGCGCGAACCGGGCGAGACGGTGAAGAACGGCCAGCCGGTGCCGGAAAAGCCCGCCGCGCGCAGCCTCGATATCGATTTCGACGCCGGGCCCGAAAAAGCCTGGCTCGCGCCCTGGAACGTTTATGCGCTGGCGGCGCGGCATCGCGGCGCCTATTCGACCGTCGAATGCTACGAGGCGCTGCCCGAGCCGCTGGAACGCGTGCTGACCGGGGGCACGTTCGGCGCCCGCCTGTTTCGCCGCGGCTGGGGCCTGAAACGGCTGGAGAAAAAACTCGGCCGCCGCCGCACCAAACTCACCGAGGCGCAGCTGAAAAACGGCCGTGCGGTTGTCTGGGGCGAGGCGCGCGCGCCCGACGGCACGTTGCGCCGGGCGCGGCTCGAAACGCCGGACACGCATCTCTATTCGGCCGAGGCCGCGCTGGTGCTGGCGCGGCGCGCGCTTGCCGGCGATGCGCGGCCGGGCTTCCAGTTGCCGTCGGCCATCGGCGGCGCGGCGCTGGTCGAGGACATCGCGGGTGTCGCCTGGCGCGAACTCGCCGACCCGTCCGACATTCTGGCGCTGGAAATCGATCACCCGCTGGCCGCCGACGCGAAGCGCGCCTGAGCGGCGCATCAACAGCGGCACTTCAACGCACGCCGGTGCCGCGGCCGGAACTGTCGGGCATGCCCATGCCGCCGCCGCTGTCGTCGCGGATGCGGCAGGCGTTGTAGCCGGCGTTCCAGCCGGCCCTGTAGGCCTCGATGGTCTTGTAGGCTTCCTCGTTGCGGGTGATCGTGGTGGGATCGCCCGGCACGCGCGAGGTGGCGCTCCAGCAGCCGTCCGAGCGGCCGGCCTTGTAGTTCGGGTCGTCGGCATGTTCGCTGACGCCGAGCCCGCAACCGGCCAGCGCCAGCGCCAGAACGGCGGCAATCAGCGGAAATCTCATCTCGGAATGCCTTGCTGGTGACGGTGGAAAGGCAGGATAGGCCGCGGCAAGGCCGAAATCCACCGCGATGCTTTACGGAGCCTTAACGCGGCCGGTGGTCTGATGGGCAAGGCCCCGAGCGGGCGGGCAGGATGCAAGGCAGGATCATGGCGCTACACGGCTACGCAACCGATGAGGACGACGACGCGCGCCCGCGCGCCGCCGATCAGGACGCGATGCTGCGGCGGCTTGCCGACCTCGCGCTGCTGCCGGCCTCGCTGGTGTCGCCGCAGGAACGCAGCGTGCTCGACACGATGCTGGCCTCGCTGGCGATGCGTTTCGAACCGGCCATGCGCCAGCGCCTTGCCGAGCGCCTTGCGCCGCATACGGACGCGCCGCGCGAACTGGCGATGGCGCTCGCCCTCGACGACATCGACATCGCGCGTCCGCTGTTGAGCGAAGGGCAGATATTGAAGGCCGGCGACCTCGTGCAGGTGGCGCGCGAGGGAAGCGCGGCGCACCGCATGGCGCTTGCCGCGCGCAAGGACCTGACCAGCGACATCGCCGATGCGTTGATCGAAGGGGGCGAGGCGGCTCTCGTCTGCCGGCTGCTCGAAAACCGCACCTCCGAATTGTCGCTGCGCGCCGTCGAAACGCTGGCCGGGCGCAGCGCCGCCGAACCCGAATTGCTGGCGCCGCTGCTGGCGCGCCCCGAACTGACGCTGCGCCTCGCGCACCGGATTTTCTGGTGGGCGCCGTCGCCCTTGCGCCTCGAAATCCTGACGCGCTTCACCGCCGAGCGCCGCCATATCCACAATGTGCTGGATGAAATCCTGGACGGCGATTTCGTGCCCGATCCGGCGCTCGCCTCCGCGCTGTCGGTGGTGCGCCGTCCGGCGCCGGCCGACAAGGCGCGCCTGCACACGCTGCTCGCCAACGCATCCGCCGACGGCATCGGCGCGCTGGCCGAGGGTCTTGCGCGCGCCGCACGCCTTCGCACCGAAACGATGTTCCGTATCCTGAACGATGCCGGCGGCGAACCGCTGTCGGTGTTCGCCAAGGCGGCCGGCCTCAACCGCAAGGAATTCGGCGACCTGATCGTCGCCGCCGTCGATCTGCGCAAGGGCGCCCTGCCGGGCAAGGGCGACCTCGAACGCATGGGCGAGCTTTTCGACACGATCTCGACCGACCGCGCCGATTTCGCGCTGCATTGCTGGGATGTCGGACTTGCCAACGAAACGTTGCAGGCGGGCTTTGGCGACGAGGCGTGAGCCTCAGTCGGCGGCGCTCGGCGCGGCGTAAGGCGGCACTTCCTCTTCCACCGCCGCCTCGGCCGTCACGGCGGCCGCACGCGCAAAGCGCGGACCCGATACGATCTCCTCAAGCTCCAGCCGCGCCGTGCGCGCCGTGCCGATGATGTCGCCCTCGGCGCGGTCGACGAGATCGAGCACCGCCCTGATGCCGTCGAGCACTTCATCGAGCCAGCTATCGAGACTGCCGCCCTGCGCCTTCAGCGCCACGGCGTCGGCGGCAAGCCGCGTGACGGCGCGGCGCACGGCTGCCGTGTTGAAATCGACAGGCCCGGTGACGAGCGCGGCGAGCTTGCGGATCTGCGCGCCGACGCCGTCGATCAGCGCCCGGCGTTCGCGCGCCCGGCGGCCTTCCTCGTCGGCCGGCGGCGCCAGATCGTCGAGCGACACGCCGAGCACTTCGGCAATCGCGGCCATGGTGCGGAAGGTGCCGTCCTTCTTGCCAGTTTCGATTTCCGACAGGTAAGGCGCGCTCATGCCGGTGGCACGCGCCAGCTCGATGGCTTTGAGGCCGCGATGTTCGCGCCAGACGCGCACCGGATTTTCGCCGTCGGCGATGCGATGCGCAACGGCGCCGGGCACGGGCTCCGGCCCGTCATAGCCGAGCGCGGCGCGGCCGGCGCGCAAGTCCTCTGCATCCTCCGCCGCGCGTTTCAGCCGCTCGTAGTCAGCCGCCGGCACGACGACGAACAGCGTATCGCCGTCGGGCCCCGCGATTTTCTGATGCGGTGCGTCGCGGCTCATGGCGCCTGCTCCCCGCCGGTCAGCGCGAGAATGGTGGTACGGCCGGACTTGCGCGCAAAGACGATGCGCAAATCCTCGCCGGCGCGAAACGACATCAGCCCCGGCGCGATTTCGCGCGCATCGCCAGGCGCGTCGGCAAAGGCGCGCACACGCGCGCGATCTTCCGCGCCAAGGCGCAGGAAAGCCCGCCATGCGCCGCGCGCGTAGCAAAGATCGTTTCGGGGCAGATCGACGGACTGATTCTGCATATGCCTGACCGGTGGAGGCGGCTTCGGCGATTTTTGAAGCCTGCCGCATTCGCCGCCTGCTAGCATTGCCCAAAGGGAACGCGTCGCGGGGCGCGAATCTCGTTGAATCGAACCATAGGGAGGCGGGAATGTCCAATGACCGTGAAGCCATGAGCATCGCGCGGCTGAAAGAGCTGGTGCGCGAGCGCAGCAAACGCGCCGAATTGCCGCTGGCCGAACGCCGCAAGGTTATGGACGGCAATGCAGATGTGTTCCCGGTGCCCGCCGGCGTTACCGCAATGCCCGCCGATCTCGACGGATTGAAGGCCGAATGGGCGCGGCCGAAGGAAACGGACGGCGCGACGGTGCTTTATTTTCACGGCGGCGGTTATGTGCTCGGCTCGCCGGTGTCGCATCGCCACCTGACGTCGCGGCTGGCGCTGGCGGCGCGCGCGAATGTGCTGAGCGTCGATTACAGGCTGGCGCCCGAGCATCCGTTTCCGGCGGCGGTCGATGACGGGCTGAAGGCCTATCGCTGGCTGCTGGGCGAGGGGCATGCCCCGGAGACGATTGCGCTGGCAGGCGATTCGGCGGGCGGCGGCCTTGCAATGGCGACGCTGCTGGCGGCCAAACGCGACGGCCTGCCGATGCCGATGGCGGCCGCGCTGTTGAGCCCCTGGACCGATCTCACCTGCGACACCGGCACCTATGCATCCTGCGCCGGCGCCGATCCGATGATCACGCAGGCCGGCATCAAGGAACTGGCAGCGATGTATCTCGCCGGCGCCGATCCGCGCGATCCGCTGGCCTCGCCCAATCACGGCGATCTTGCGGGCCTGCCGCCGCTGCTGATCCAGGTCGGCAGCGACGAGGTCCTGCTCGACGATGCGCGCGATCTCGATGCCCGCGCCCGCGCCGCCGGCGTCGCGGTGGATCTCGAAATCTGGGACGGCATGATCCATGTCTGGCAGGCCTTCTATCAGATGCTGCCGGAGGGCGAGCGGGCGATCGAAGGCATCGGCGGTTGGCTCGCAGGACAATATGCAGCGGCCGGAAAGGCACGAAGCGGCCTCGCCAGGGTGTAAATCGCGCTAAATCATGGCTAATCGTGACGCGGTGATTTGCAGCAAGGCGTCAAATTCGGCCCCTTGATTGCTAATCGCTGAAAGAGCTATAGAATCATTTGTAATATTCGGATTAATTATCGACCCGAGAAGTGATGCTTGTCGGGAGGCGGGCGGCGTGCCGAACAAATTACGAGGCGGTGGTGGCGGATAAGACTGAACTCATCGAGATGACGGCCGAGATCGTTTCGGCCTATGCCGGTCACAACAAGATAGCTCCAGAAGAACTGGCCGGTCTTATCCACAAAGTCTTCGGCACATTGGCGCAAATCTCCGTGGGAGGGGCCGCCGAAGCCGGGCCGCGCCCGGAACCGGCCGTGTCGATCCGCAAATCGATGACCCCCGACTACCTGATCTGCCTCGAAGACGGCAAGAAATTCAAATCGCTGAAGCGGCATCTGCGGACGCATTACGATCTGAGCCCCGAGCAATATCGCGAGAAATGGGGCCTGCCGCGCGACTACCCGATGGTGGCTCCGAACTACGCCCAGGCACGCTCCAAGCTTGCCAAGAAGATGGGCCTCGGCCAGACGGGCCGCCGCCGCGCGCGATAGGGCCTCCGCGCCGCGCGGCTTGCATTAAAGCCCGCATCCGCCCAAGATTTTTCCATATGATTCGCCGCCGGGAGCCAACCCGGTCTTTGGAGGAGGCGCTTCTGACCCGCGCCGACCAAGCCATCCGCGCCCAGTTGATCGTGCCCGAGCAGCGCGAGCTCTTCGATTACTGGCGTTCGAAATCCATCGACGGCGCCTTTCCGACGCGCGCCGACATCCAGCCCGGCGAATTGCGTGCGCTGTTGCCCTCGCTCAGCCTGCTCGACATCGTCGCCGAAACGCACGAGACGGTGCGGCTGCGCGTGCGCCTCGCCGGGACGCGGTTGCGCGATTATTTCGGCGTCGAGATGACGGGACATTTTCTCGACGAATACGATCTCGGCGATCAGGCCGAATACTGGAACGGCGCCTATCGGGAAGTGATCGGCGCCGGCCGTCCGGCGCAGGGCGTGATCGCGCTCGACGCCTGGAAGCAACCCAATGTCTTCCAGTTCTGGTTGCGCCTGCCGCTGGCGGACGCGGAAGGCCGCATCGTCATGGTGCTCGGCCACGACGCCTTCCTGCAATCGGAAAAGGCCCACGCGCTGGCCGAACGCGCCAATCTTCGCATCGCCTGAACGACGCGCCGCTTGAAGGACGCGCCCCGAATGGCGCAGACTGACGGGCGACGATGCGAGGAGGTTGCCGTGAAACTTTCAACGATGCGTGCGGGCATGCCGGTGGCGATGTTGTTTGCCGCCGTGTTTCTGGCCGCGACGGCGCAGGCCGCGACGATTCAGGGCGGCAGCTTCACGATCCGCAGCGGCGAGCAGGCGAAGTTTCCGATCGCCAGCGCCGGCGCGCCGTCGGATATGCACGCGCACTGCACCTTGTCGGATGTCGCGGGCAGCGCCAGCCTGATTTTCGACGGCGAAAACTACATCGCGATGTCCGATCTCGCGGTCGGCGAAACGGTGACGCTCAAGCGCGGCGAAACCCGCGAATACAGGCTCTCCGGCGTTGTCGATGCGCCCAGTGGTGGCGCCTATATCGCCTTCAACTTCACCGGCGCGGCGGCGGCGATGTGTTTTCCGGGTATGGATTGCGGTGGCGCGGAAGACGGCGCGTCAAGCGTGACCGTGAGTTGCAAACCCGCCGCGAATTGATTTCAGCGATTTAGCGGCGGAAAGCGCCGCACCAGCATAACGAGCGGCGCGACCCACAACGCCGCCGATATGCGCTTGCCATGCGCGCCGGTTTCAGGCGGCGCGAGAAGCCCGTCGCCTTTTTCAAATGCAATGAGCCGGCCGAAGCCGATTTCCGAGCGGCCGCCCAGGATCGCATCGCGGCCAAGTGCGGCGCGCATGGCGCTTTCGCCATCGTGACGGTCGCCGACCAGCAAGTCGCCCGCCCGCCACGGGCCGAGGTCCCGCGCCACGCCGATCAGCACGGGATTGTCCGCCGGCGTCTCGACGGTCAGCACCGGCGCCGCCTCGGAGGGGAGCGCGGCGACGGTGCCGCCCGCGACCAGTTCGCCGAGCGCCACCAGACGGTTCGGCAAGGCGACGTCGATCAGGTCGCCGGGCGTCACGTCGAGCGCCTCGGCGATCCGCTCCAGCCAATCCGTTGAGACGGTCATGTCGGCGGTCTCGAGACGCGAGACCGTCGCCGCCGTGGTGCCGAGCCGGAGGGCGAGGCCGGACTGGGTCAGGCCCTTCAGCTTCCTGAAGTGGCGAATCCTTGTCTTCACGGGCGAATCCTCCTTGCAACGGCAAGAGCTTACCGAACTTTATCCCCGGTATATACGAAATATGTAAATTTAAGTGCCAAGCGGAGGAATGTTCCTCTATTGTTCTTAAAAAAGCGACATATTTTGGCAGGGAGTAGATCGATGGAACTGGATTTCTTGCGCGTCCGCGACGGCGGTCCCGAAGCCCGGCGCCCGGTATTCGCCGGACTGGCGCCGCGGACGGACCCGGCGCGCGGCCGGCCGGGACGCCGCCGTTCCGCGGTGCCGCCGCCAAAACGCAAGGCCGAGCTGGAACTTACGCTGGCGACGGTTGCACGCGCCTGGAACGTGTCGCTGCGCGAGTTGCAGGCGCCGACCCGGCGCCGCGCGCCGGTCGCCGAGGCGCGGCAAGTGGCGATGTACCTGACCCATGTGATTTTCGGCATCAGCCTGTCCGAAGTCGGTCGCCTCTACGGACGCGACCGGACGACGGCGAGCCATGCCTGCCAGCGCATCGAGGACCGCCGCGACGACCCCGCTTTCGACCGCCTGCTCGACACGCTGGCGCTGGCGCTCGAGAGCGGCGCGCGGAGCGGATGCCGATGACGGAAAACAAACGGACCGCCGATCCGGACAGCTTCGCGGCGGCGCATCGCCTGACGGCGCGCAAGCGCATCGCGCTCGATGGCGCGGCGGCCGATGTCTGCGTCAATGAAGGCGAGACGCCGCTCGGATGGCTGCGCCGCCGCAAGGGCCTGAATGGCAAGCCGCTGATCGACGAGACGCAATTCGAGGCCGGCGAGAAACTGCGCCGCGATTTCACGATCGGGCAATTGACGCCGCGCGTCACCGTCGACTGGTCGGCGATCGGCGGCAGTCAACCGCGGCGCGGCGCGGTGCGCGATCCGGCCGCCATCGCCGATCATGCGCTGGCCGCGCGCAACCGCGTTGCCCGCGCGATGGCGGCGGTGGGACCGGGATTGTCGGACCTGCTGATCGCCGTCTGCTGTCACCTCGAAGGCATGGAGGCGGCCGAACGCCGCTTCGGCTGGCCGCAACGCGCCGGCAAGATCGTGCTCGCCATCGCGCTCGACCGGCTGGCCGCGCATTACGGGCTTCGCGCGGGCGCAAAACGCAAGGCGAAGGCGCCGCTCAGGTGACGAGAAACGGCACGATCAGCGCGCCGGCCATGCCGATCTCGACGGCGATGCCGGGCCCGTTGGCGCGGAAGGGCACCTTGTCGGCAAGCGACGAAACCACCCGGACAAGGGCGGCCGCGCCCCAGGCGCAACCGAGCGCAACGAAGACCGCCGGGACGCCCATCACGAACGCCGCCGCATGGGAACCGAGAAAGACGCCGCCATAGGTGGCGCGAACCTCGGAAATGCTTTCGGCGCGCACCGGGTCGAAGGCGATGCCGACGAGACTGGCGACATGGGCGGGACGAAACGCGGCATAGGCGCCGAGCGCCGCGCCGATCAAGGTGGCAAGGAAGGGAAGGGCAAGCAACACGGAGGTCATTTCATCGTCTCCTCTGTTGGCCGGCAGCGGTCAGGGGCCGGCGGGGGCCAGATGCGCTTTCGCATCCGCCTCGATGCGCGCCACCATCGAATAAAGGCCGTTGGAGCGCTGCGGCGTCAGATGTTCGTCGAGGCCGAGCCTGGCGAAGACGGCGCGGGGTTCGGCAGCGAGAATCTCGGCCGGCGTGCGGCCGGAATAGAGGCGCATCAGAATGGCGATCAGGCCACGGACGATATGGGCGTCGCTGTCGCCACGGAAATGAAGGCGCGGAGCACCGTCCGGACCGGGGCGGACCTCGGAAACGAGCCACACCTGGCTGACGCAGCCCTGCACCTTGTTTTCGGACGAATGTTCGGCGGCGCTGAGCGGCTCGAGATCGCGGCCAAGCTCGATGACATAGCGGTAGCGCTCCTCCCAATCGTCGAGGAAGGCGAAATCGTCGATGAGGTCCTGAATGCTCATGGCGCTCCGTCCGTATCGGTCAGGACATAGCGGGCCGGGCCCCAAAGAACAAGCGCCCCGCCGCTCGGGGGGAGAGCGACGGGGCGGGAAGTGGACCGGATGCGGGTCTAGGTCCCCGCATCCGGCAGAGGGACAGGCGACCGATGGGTGGGGTCAGGCGCCTGCAAAAAGCGAGGGAGCAAGGGCTTGCCGGCCCGGTGTGGCGACCGGCAACGCGGTGCTGTCCTGCTGTTGCTCCTTCGCCTTGTCGGTCAGCCAGACCAGGGCCATGCCGCCGTAATGCGTGGTCTGGCGCATGACATGGCCGAGAATGGCGTGGCTTCGTTCGCAGATATCCGGATTGCGGCCGCAGAAGCCCATCACGTCCTGGGCCGAGCGTGCCGCCATGGTCAGCGCTTCGCCGGCGCCCATCTGGGGCTCGGCGGGTTCGGGCGGCGCGCCGAGCGAGGCGGCGGTGAAGCCACCGGCATCGGCGGTGCGTGCGGAGGTTTCGTCGCCGGCCGCGGGCAGCAGGAAGGCCAGCACCGTCAGCCAGAAAGCGGCTCTGAGAATAAAAGACATCGTTTTCACCCTTTCAAAGGCCGGTCGTTCCTAGGGACCGGCGATCAACATGGGCGAAGGCTAGGCCGCGATCTGCTGTCGCCAAGTTAAACTGAAAGATAAAATGCAATAGAGATTGAGTCTTATACGAACAAATACAGAGGTTGGTTGATTTGGATATTATACTATACTTGAAAATATAATCTAATTATTCGAGAAATATAATAAAATACGCAAAAAAATTGACGCGCATTTTTCGAGAATGCGCGTCAAAAAAGATCGAGATTCAATTCAAATTCGTACGAAGCGCCGGACCTCCAGCGCGAGCGTCTGCCGGCCTAGCGGGTGACCGGCGCCGACGGCAGCGCCTCGGCAAAGCAGTTGCTCACATCGTCGACCGCGTGTTTGCCGGTGCACCAGGCTTCCTCGGAGGGGAAGCGGGCGGCGGCGACGCACTGGTTGAGGTTGAGACGGGCCCAGTTGAGGCAGCGCCCGGTCGGGTTGCGGGTGGCGCCGACCTGCATGGCGTCCATCGAGCCGTCGAGGACCTGATGGGCGGCAAGCGTCAGGATGCGGTTCATCACCGAGGGCGTGTAGGCATGGGCCGTGCCGATGGGCGAAAGCGCCGACAGCACCGCGCGGGCCTTTTCCATCGGGCTTGCCGACGCGGCCTTGACCGGGGCTTCGAGCGGTGCGGGCTGCGGCTCGATCATGCCCCATTTCTGTTTCTGGAATTCATAGGCCTTGTCGATGAAGCGGGCCGAAAGCAGCGACATGCGCGCCGTTTCATCGCGGATCGCGAGCGCGACGGCGGCGCTGGCCGAGCTCACGCCCCTGACCTGCAGGATGTGGTCGTCGTCGGCCGCGAGCTGTTCGAGCAGCGCGACCTTGCCGACGGCCCGGGCCTCGTTGCGCACGCCTTGCGCGAATTCGGGGTCCTGCGCGGCGATCATGGCGCGCGACGCATACCAGGCTTCGGCGAGCCGGTCCGGCTCCTGGATGCGCAGCGTCGCAAGCGCGCGGCGCACATCGCTCGGCGTGTTGAGACGGGCTTCCGCGACCATGGCGAGCGCCGAGCCGTAGCTGACATAGACGCCGGTGAGATCGCCAAGGCGCGGCGCGGTCGTCAGCGCCGAGACGCCGGCGGACGGGTCGATCGAGGCGACCTGCACGGGGCCGCGCGGCAGCGGCGAGGGCAGCGGCACCGGAACGCCCGACGCAATGACCGCGATCAGCGCTTCGTCGGTGATCATCGCGACCGGCGCGGGCGCCGGTTGGGGCGCGGCGGCGGGCGGCGCTTTGGTGTCGCCCGATGTCAGGCAGCCGGTGAGCAGAAGTGCCGCCGCGAGCGGCAGCGCGGCGCGATGCGCCCGGTTCAGGAAATGTAGCGACAAGTTGCAACCCCTCGACATGGCATCCCCCAACGCCCGAAAAGCCTGAGCGCCGGTTCCGCAGGCGATCGGCCCTTTGCGGAACGGCCTCTCTTAATAGAGTGTGCGGGAGTCTAGTCCCGCAACGGGGCGACGGCAAACGGGAAACGCGTTAAGGATGAACACCGGCGGCTTGGCCGCGGGCCTACCGGTGCGGTACGGAAAATATGGGGAAATAAATGGACACGGCGCCGCGGCTGAAGGCCGAAATCTGGGTGAAGGCGCTGATCCGCCGCTGCGAGACGGCGGGCGCGGCGGCGATGGTGGTCCGGCGCGGCGACGCGACGGCGGGTGTGGTGCTGGTCAAGGTCAACCGGCTCGACGGGCGGGCAACGGTCTATGCGCCGGCCCGCGACGGCGAGGGCGCGCTGTTCTGGATGGCGCGGCCCACCGCCGAGCCCGCGCCGGAACCCGATGCCGATGCCTATATCGAGAAGCAGCGCAGCCGCGACCCCGACCTCTGGGTGGTCGAGATCGAGGACCGCGAGGGCCGGCACTTCCTTCAGGAAAAGGTGAGCTGAACTCAAGGCCGCATGAACATCCCGCGCCACCTAAGGGCGCATGAACATCCCGCGCCATCTAAGGGCGCATGAACATAAAGTCTTCGTCCGGGTCGAGATGATCGGCGGCCTCGATCAGTTCGGCGCGGATGTCTTCCGGCTTGCGGATGCCGCGCCAGATGCGGACCGCCTGTTCGAACATGATGCGGGCAACAGCATCGGTCGAGAGTTTCGCGGCTTCGGCCTCTTTCAGCATGGCCTCGATATGAGGCTCGACGACGTCCCGGGCGCTGGTCATGACTGTCTCCTGAAATTCAATGGCATGATGCCGCCATGCTCGCACAGCCCGCAACCGGCTTGCATCGGCCAGTTTGTCGCGGGGTGGCGGGCAGGGGCGCTTTGGGCTAGGTTCCGCCCAAATCCATCCCGGAGACGAAACGTTGAGTATTTCCGAGGCCGCAAGCCGTCAGGACAGGGCATTGGCGAGCGAAATCCGCAAGCGGCGGACCTTCGCCATCATCTCCCATCCCGACGCCGGCAAGACGACGCTGACCGAGAACCTGCTGCTGAAAGGCGGCGCGATCCGCCTTGCCGGTCAGGTGAAGGCCCGCGGCGACAACCGGCGCGCGCGCTCCGACTGGATGAAGATCGAGCAGGACCGCGGCATCTCGGTGACGTCGGCCGTGATGACCTTCGAATACAAGGACATCGTCTGCAACCTGCTCGACACGCCGGGCCACGAGGATTTCAGCGAGGACACCTACCGCACACTGACCGCCGCCGACAGCGCCATCATGGTGATCGACGCGGCGAAAGGCATCGAGGCGCAGACGCTGAAGCTCTTCGAGGTCTGCCGCATGCGCGACGTGCCGATCATCACCTTCATCAACAAGATCGACCGCGAGGGCGTGCATCCCTTCGAGCTGATGGACGAGATCGCCTCGAAGCTGGCGCTCGACACCGCGCCGATGATCTGGCCGGCCGGCATGGGCGGGCTGCTGCGCGGCATTTTCGATCCGGAAAACGACCGCTTCATCCCTTACGAAAAGCCCGGCACGGAAAAGGGCGGCCCCGACAGCGAGCCCGAAAGCCTGACCGGCGAGCGCATCGCCGAATTTCTGGGCGCGGACGAACTCCGGAAGTTCCGCGACGAGATGGAACTGGCGCGGGAAGGCTCACCCGCCTTCGACATCGAGCAATATCGCGCCGGGCACATGACGCCGGTCTATTTCGGCAGCGCGCTCCGCAAGCTCGGCGTGCGCGAATTGCTGGACGCGGTCGCCGCCTACGCGCCGCCGCCGCGCGCTCAGCCGGCCACAAGCCGCATCGTCGAACCGGCGGAACCGAAGGTGACGGGCTTCGTCTTCAAGGTGCAGGCGAACATGGACGCCAACCACCGCGATCGCATCGCCTTCATGCGCATCTGTTCGGGCAAGTTCAAGCGCGGCATGCGGCTGAAAATTTCGGGCAGCGGCAAGACCATCGGCGTCAACAACGCGATCATGTTCTTCGCGCAGGACCGCGAACTGCTGGACGACGCCTATGCCGGCGACATTATCGGCATTCCGAACCACGGCACGATCCGCGTCGGCGACACGCTGAGCGAGTCGGAAGACCTGATCTTTACCGGCATCCCGAATTTCGCACCGGAAATCCTGCGCCGCGTCCGCCTCGACGATCCGATGAAGGCAAAGCACATGCGCCGCGCGCTGGAAAGCCTCGCGGAAGAAGGGGTGACGCAGGTCTTCAAGCCCGAAATCGGCGCCAACTGGATCGTCGGCGTGGTCGGCCAGTTGCAGCTCGAAGTGCTGGCGTCGCGCATCGCCGCTGAATACGACATCAAGGTGCAGTTCGAACCGGCGCCCTTCGAAACCGCGCGCTGGGTGCAGGCGGCGGATGCGGCCGAGCTGAAATACTTCGTCGAGGCCCATCGCGGCAACATGGCGACCGATCGCGACGGCGCACCGGTCTTCATGGCGAAGAGCAATTGGGAAATCGGCTACACGCTGGAAAAATGGCCGAACGTGACATTCTCGGCGACGCGCGAGCGGACTGCGGCCGCGTAACGACCCCAACACAGGACCCGACGACAGATGATGCAGGGCATACTGACGAATCTCGAGGACTACTGGTATCTCGTCGGGGACGTCTGGAGCACCGGCGTTCTCGGCCACAGCATCGGCGATCTTCTGGTCGCGGTGACGATCTTCGGCATCTTCTATGTCCTGCGCGGCCTTTTCACCCGTTTTGTGCTGTCCATCGCCGACCGGTGGGTGGAGAGGACAGAGACAAAAGTCGACGACTACATCAGGGACGCGATCCGTAACCCGCTGCGTTTTCTTTTTTTTGCACTCGGATTTTTCTTTGCGACCGAGTTTCTCGCATTCGAGGATACGGCGCGCGATTTCGCCGAGAGCCTCAACCGTACGCTGATTATCATTGCGATCTTCTGGGCCCTCTACAATTGTGTCGTCCCGGTGAGCCAGGGGATGAAAAAGCTCGAACGGCTGCTGACGCCCGAAATTCTCGAATGGATGATTGCCGGCGCGAAAACCGCAATCGTTCTGATCGCCGGCGCGACGATCCTGCAGACCTGGGGTATTCAGGTGGCGCCGATCATTGCCGGACTTGGACTTTTCGGTGTCGCGGTGGCGCTGGGCGCGCAGGACCTCTTCAAGAACCTGATCGGCGGCATGTCGATTCTGATCGAACGGCGCTTCGGCATCGGCGACTGGATCAAGGTCGAAGGCATTGTCGAAGGGACGGTCGAGAAGATCGGTTTCCGCTCGACACATGTGCGCCGTTTCGACCGGGCGCCGGTCTTCGTGCCGAACCAGCAGCTCTCGGATCACGCGGTGACGAATTTCAGCGCCATGACCTATCGCCGCATTTCATGGCTGATCGGTGTCGAATACCGGACGACGCACGACCAGCTTCGGCAGATCTGCGGCGACATCGAGGCCTATCTGACATCGACGGAAGACTTCGCGCAGCCGCCGCTGGCGCCGCTCTTCGTGCGCATCGACAGCTTCGGACCTTCCTCCATCGACATCATGGTCTATTGCTTCACCCACACGACCGTCTGGGGCGAGTGGCTGGCCGTGAAAGAAGCGCTGGCCTACCGGATCAAGCAGATCGTCGAAGGTTCCGGCACCGGCTTCGCGTTTCCGAGCCGCTCGATTTACGTGGAAACGCTGCCGCCTTCGGCCGACGAAATCGTCGCGGCGCGCAAATAGGCGCGTCAGACGACGACTTCCGCGACACCGCGCCGGGCGCTTGTCCGCACAACCCTTGTCGGGTAACCGGCGCGGAAGGCGAATGTCGGCTGCCAGCTTTCATCGCCGGTGATCGCGGCGAGGCGCGCTTCGGATGCCGGCTCACGGCCGAGCTGCCTTTCGCGGTCGATGGTTTCGATCGGCTGATTGAGCGGGTGCATCGATATTCCCTGTGCCGCGCCCGTCAGATGCAGCCGCTGCCAGAACCGGCCGGCGGCGAGCGCCTGACGCCGGTCGTAGCGGTCGCGCGTGGCGATGAGGCCGAGAAGCGGTGCCGTCGGCACATGGGTGTCGCGTGTTTGGGTCGCCCAGGTGCCGTGGCTCTGTTCGGCGGGCAGCGCCGGGAGCAATTTCGCAATCGCCAGCACCGCCGGCGAGAGGCCCACCGTGTCGAGGGTGAGACCGCTTTTTTCGCGCGCGATCTCGTCCGGCCCGTCGCGGAACCAGTGATGGCTGTCTTCGATCATTTCCTTGTCGGCGACGATTTCATTCGTCGCTTCGACAATCGCCGCGCCGAGACGCTTGCGCGCTTCGCCGTCGCCAAAGAGCCAGAGCCGGACGTCGTCCTCATGCGCGATGCCGGCGAAGGCATCGGCGGCGAGCGGCCGTGCGGCGTCGTAAGGGTTGCGGTCGGTGTGGCGGTGGGGAATGGCGGCGTGGAGCGGATCTGTTGCCGCCGTCGCGCGCGCGAGATGCAGCGTTGCCGCAAGCACCTGTCCGTCGCGACCGGCAATGTCGAGCAACGAGCCCGGCGCATACTGGACATCGGCAGCAAAGCCGTTGGGCGCCGCCACCAGCAGCATGTTTTCGACGGCACAACCGAGACCGAGATGCATCTCGCGCAAATAGGGATCGAACGTGCCGAGATGACGATGCGTGTCGGCGAGAATGTCGATCCGGCTATCCGTGACGCGGAAAATCCAGGGCTGCGTGTTGTGCGGGTTGGACGCGAGAATGCCGGCGGCGACCAGCGCCAGCGGCGTGTTCGCATATTCCGGCGCGTTCCACATTTGCCACGGCGCATAGGCCTCGCCCGCCGGCTCGGCGAAGACGCCGCGCTCGTTGGCCCGCCAGAGAAGGCCTGCGCCGGCGACAAGCGTGATGCCCGAGCCGATTTCGAGAAAGCGGCGGCGCGTGACTTTCGGTGTCTTGCTCATGGTTTCCTGCTCCTGGTTTCAGGGGCGCTGGCCGCAAAGAGGCCGTCGATCATCGCGTCGACGGCTGCGAGCACGCGTTCCCAGTTCTTGTCGGTCTTGATTTCGACACCGCCATAGACGCGGATTTTCAGCGCGCGGGCGGCGAGATAGTCGATGGCGGCGGCAAGCAGCGCGGTGACGGCGGCAATGTCGACATCGCCCCAGCCGCCGTGACGCGCGGCTTCCTGTTTCATCAATTCGATGGAACGCTTCTCGCGCACCTCTTCGAGCGCGACGACAAGCGGCGTGCGGTTGGCGGGCTCGGCGGCGATGACGGCGAGCGTCACGGGGCGTTGGCGCATGGCCGCGGCGTGATGACGAAGGCCGCGCTTCAGCGCTTCGGCCGCATTGGGCGCGCCTTCGGTGGCGGACAACATCTCCTCGACCGACCACCAGAAGTCGCCATGTTCGGCATAGGCGCGGTAGAGGCCGTCGAGATCGCCGAAATAGCGGTAGATCAGAACCTTGTCGACGCCCGCCTCGCGGGCCAGCGCATTGATGCCGACGCCGGACAACCCGTCGCGCAGGATCAACCGCGAAACGGCGTCGAGGATCGCCGTCTCGGTCTTTGCGCGGTCGCGCGGGCGGGGCTTCGGTTTGGCTGCGGCTTTTGTCACCATACGGTGACATATAGGACAAGGCGGTGCCGCCGTCAAGATGGACCTGGAAATGAGGGGGTCAGACGGCGGCGACGGCCTCGTCGATGGCGGCTTTCAGCGTTTCGGCCATGCGGTCGAGTTCGGCGTCGGAAACGACGAAGGCGGGGCCGAGACATACGATATCGCGGATGGCGCCCGTGCCGCCGCCATAGAAGAAGACGCCGCGCTTGAGGCCGGCGCCGATGACGCGCTGCGTGACGGCGGCGCTTTCGGGGAAGCGTTCGAGCGTCTCGCGGTCGCGGACGATTTCAATGCCGCGCAGCAGCCCTTCGCCGCGAATTTCGGCGACGTTCGGATGCTGGCCAAGCAGGCCTTCAAGGCGGGCTGCAAGCGCGCGGCCGCGCGCGGCGGCGCGGGCGACGAGGTCTTCGTCTTCCATGATCTGAAGCACCTTGTCGGCCGCGGCGCAGGCGCCGGGATGGCCGCCATAGGTATAGAACATCAGCGACTGTCCGCCTTCGGCGAGCGGCGCGACGATTTCTTCGGAGGCGAAGACGCCGACGATCGGCGCATAGCCGCCGGCGAGCCCCTTGCCCGAGACCAGAATGTCGGGCGCGATGTCGAAATGCGCGCAGGCGAACGGCTTGCCGGTGCGGCCGAAGCCGGTCATCACTTCGTCGATGATGAGAAGAATGCCGTGGCGCTTGCAGATTTCCTGTATGCGTGGCCAGTAGCGCGGGCCGGGCATCAGCGCGCCGCCCGACGAACCGTTGATCGGCTCGGCGATGAACGCGGCGATGGTCTCCGGTCCCTCGCGCAGCACCAGCGCCTCGAATGCGTCGGCGGCGGCGATGTCGAAATCGGGATGGTGGCGGCCGAGCGGCGATCTGAGCGCATAAGGCGTCGGCGCCAGCGGCATGTCGGGAATGAGCCGTTCGAAGCCGCGCTTGCGCGCTTCATGTCCGGCGATGCCGAGCGTGAAGAGCGTCGTGCCGTGATAGGAAATGTCGCGGCCGATAATCTTCCAGCGCGTGTTGTCGCCCTTCGCACGGAAATGCTGGACAGCGAGGCGGCAGGCGGCATCGACCGCTTCCGAGCCGCCGCTGGCAAGCCAGGTGCGGGTCAGATGCGCCGGCAGCCAGGCGCGGCGCAGACGCTCCATCAGCCGCGTCCGCTCCGGCGTCAGGAAGGGCGGCACCGCATAGGACATGCTTGTCATCGCCTCGGCCGTCGCCGCGCCGACTTCCGCCCGCCCGTGGCCGATATTCGAAACGATGGCGCCGCCCGACGCATCGAGAATTTCGCCGCCGCCGCGCGTGTGGAGGACGCAGCCCTTCGCATGCGTAATGTCGACCGCGCGGGGCGAGGGCACGAAGGGCCAGAGGGGCGTTTGGTCGGTCATCGGCGGCGGGCTCCGGGCTTGTCGGTCGCGGGGGATGGCGGCCGAGTATGCCGGGCAAAGGCTTTCGGCAGAAGGCCCCATTCTTTGCCGTCGCCCCCGCTCTTTGCCGTCGCCAAAGCCGCGCCGCTTTGATACCGGTAGGGACAATTTCGAAACCCTCACGCTCCTGGCAGGTCCATCGTGAAAACCGTCGTCATCGGCGCCGGCATTGTCGGCGTCGCCACCGCTTATGAACTCGCGCTGCGCGGCGAGACGGTGACGCTGATCGAGGCGCATGAGGGCGCGGGCCTCGGCACGAGCTACGCCAATGGCGGCCAGATGTCGGCCTGCGAGGTTGCGCCCTGGGCCGGGCCTGAAATTCCGGGCCTGATCCTGCGCTGGCTCGGCCGCGACGACGCGCCGTTCCGCCTGCGCCCGAAAATGGACCCCGACCAGTGGCGCTGGCTGCTGCGCTTCCTGTTGCGCTGCCGGACCTCGGCACGGATGGAGCGCATTCCGCCCAATCTCGAACTGGCATTGCTGACGCGCGAGCGCATGGCGAGCTACGCGGCCGACTTTCGCGACGCGGGACGCTCGCTCGATTTCGACCGGCGCGACAGAGGCATCCTGCGCATCTTCGCAAGCGAACATGCGGTGCGCGCCGCCATGACCGAGATGGAAACGATGGCGCGTCTCGGCGTCGAACAGCGCCTGCTGACTGCAGCCGAATGCGTGGATGTCGAACCGGCACTCGCATCGGCCCTGCAACGCGGCGAGATTTCCGGCGGCCTCTATTCGCCGTCGGACGCAAGCGGCGACGCGCATCTTTTTTCGAAGCACATGGCCGAGGCCGCGAAACGACGCGGCGTGACGTTCGAGACCGGTACGGTGGTCGAGGAGATCATCGCGCGTGCCGGCCGCGCCTATGGCGTCGTGACCTCGCGCGGCGTGCTCGACGCGGATGCGGTTGTCGTCGCGGCGGGCGCGGGCACGGCGGCGCTGCTGAAGCCGCTCGGCATCCGCACCTGGATCTATCCGGTGAAAGGCTATTCGGTGACGCTGCCGGCGCCCGAAGGCAATGCGCCCGAAGTCAGCATCACCGACGAAGCGCGCAAGATCGTCATCAGCAGGTTGGGCAACCGGCTGCGCGCCGCGGGCCAGGCCGAAGTCGGCGGCTACGACCTGACGCTGGAGCCCGGCCGCGCCGCCTCGGTGCTCAATGCGCTGACGAGCCTGTTGCCGCAGGCGGGGGCCGGCGCCGACGCGGCCGAATTCTGGTGCGGCTTGCGGCCCATGACCCCGGACGGCAGCCCGGTAATCGGCCGGGTGGAGCCCTTTTCGAATCTTTTCATCAACAGCGGCCACGGCACGCTGGGCTGGACGCTGGGGGCCGGCAGCGGCGCGGCGCTTGCCGACCTCGTCTGCGACAGCGCGCCGCAACTTCCACTAAGTCCTTTTTCTATAAGGAGATTTTAGGAAATTTGGCGCGCTGCAATGCGTGTTTTTGTGCGATGCACAAAAATTACTTGACGCTAAGGCAGGGGCATTCTATCTCATATTGCAGCGCACAAATCCGGCGCGCCGGTATGTGCTTGGAAACGCTCGCGTGAGGCGAGCGACCACGCGGTACAGGAGATAGAAACAATGCCCGAAGCGACCCCCAAAGCGAAAAAGACCAAGACGACTGCGAAGCCGCGCGCCGCGAAGGCGACGGCGAAGACCGCCAAGGCCGCCCCCAAGGCCGACGTGAAGAACCCGATCGAAGTGGCGTCCGGCATCATCGTGACGCTGGCCCGCACCAACTTCGAGGAATCGGTCGAGACCGCCCGCGCCGCGCTCAAGTCCGGCAGCATCAAGACGGCGGTGGAACTCCAGAACGAACTCGTTCGCGCCACCATCAAGCGGAACATCGACGCCGCCCGCGAACTCAACGAGCTCACCGTGAACACCGTTCGCGAAGCCGTGAACCCCTATGCCACGAAGTTCACCGAAGCTTTCGAGAAGCTCCGCGCTGCGTAATTTCCGCGCGAGGCTCCAGACTCCCGTCTGTTGAGTACTGTTGCGTAAAAAGGCCCGGCCCCTGAAAAGGGTGCCGGGCTTTTGCTTGTCTGCGCGGGGAAGGGGAGGCCGTCAGACCGCTTCGCGGGCCGAGGCGCGCGCCGCGAGGCGCTGGCGCAGCGACAACACGGGTTCGCGCCCGTCGGTCGCCGGCTGGTAGGACAGCGAAAACGCGCCGACGCTCTCGGCCCAGATTTCCGGTGTGATGTTGTCGGCGACCTCAAGTGCGTCGAAGCCGCAGCGGACCATGAAATGGAACTGGTCGCGCAGCACGTTGCCGACGGCGCGGACTTCGCCCGTGTAGCCGTGCCGCTCGCGCAAGAGCCGCGCATAGGAATAGGCGCGGCCATTGCGATAGACCGGAAACTCGAGCGCCACCACCTTCAGCTTGTCGAGATCGTCCGCGATGGCCGAGGGCTCCTGACCGCTCTTCAGGCGCACGCCGAGCGGTGTGTTGCGCGCCGTCAGCGCGTCGCGCTCCTTCTGCCAGCGCTCGAGGCTGACGATGACGGCGCCATCGGGCAGGGCGTCCTCGTCTCCGACGGTCGCGAAATCGTCCGCGACGAACTTCCCGTTCCTAATGAGTTGCATAGAGGCTCTCCTTGAACGGGTCGATGCCGGTGCGCCGATAGGTATCGATGAAGCGCTCGCCGGGCTGGCGCAGGCCGAGATAGGTCGTGACGATGGTTTCGATCGCATCGACGATCTGCTCTTCGGTGAAGGCGGGACCGACGATGTCGCCGATGGCGGTCTTTTCATCGGCCGCGCCGCCCAGCGTCACCTGGTAATATTCGACGCCCTTCTTGTCGACGCCCAGAATGCCGATATGGCCGACATGGTGATGGCCGCAGGCGTTGATGCAGCCTGACGTGTTGATTTTCAGCTCGCCGATGTCGTGCTGCCGGTCGAGATCGCTGAAGCGCTCCGAAATCTGCTGCGCCAGCGGGATCGAGCGCGCATTGGCGAGCGCGCAATAATCGAGACCGGGGCAGGCGATCTGGTCGGTAATGAGATTGATGTTGGCCGTCGCGAGCCCGGCCGCCTTCAGCGCCGCGTGAACGGCCGGCAGGTCCTTTTTGCGCACATCGGCCAGCGTCAGGTTCTGCTCATGCGTGACGCGCAACTCGTCGAAGCTGTATTTCTCGGCGATGTCGGCAACCGCGTCCATCTGGTCCGACGAGCAATCGCCCGGCGTGCCGCCGATGGGCTTCAGCGAGATGTTGACGATCGCATAGCCCGGCACCTTGTGCGCGGCGACATTGGACTTCACCCAATTGGCGAAATCCCGGTCGGCAAGCACCGCCTTGTTGAGCTCGGTGCTTTCGTCGGGCAGGGTTTCGTAACCGGGCGGCGCGAAATAGGCCTGGATACGCGCGACCTCTTCGGCTGGCAAATGCAAGGCACCGGTCTTGCGGATTTCGGCAAACTCGACATCCACCTGCCGCTTCATTTCCTCGGCGCCGATCTCATGCACGAGGATCTTGATGCGCGCCTTGTAGATGTTGTCGCGGCGTCCATACATGTTGTAGACGCGCATGATCGCCTCGAGATAGGCGAGTAAATCTTCCTTCGGCACGAAATCGGCAATCTTCTTGCCGATCATCGGTGTGCGGCCGAGCCCGCCGCCGACATAGATTTCGTAGCCGATCGCGTCCTTGCCGTCCCGCACGATCTGGATGCCGATGTCGTGTACGCGGATCGCGGCGCGGTCGTCCGGCGTGCCGGAAACGGCGATCTTGAACTTGCGCGGCAGGAACGAGAATTCCGGGTGGAAGGTCGACCATTGCCGGATGATTTCCGAAACGATGCGCGGATCCTCGATCTCGTCTTTCGCGGCCCCCGCATACTGATCCGACGTCACGTTGCGGATGCAGTTGCCCGATGTCTGGATGGCGTGCATCTCGACAGTGGCGAGGTCGTGCAGCAGATCGGGCATGTCCTTCAGCGCCGGCCAGTTGAACTGAAGGTTCTGGCGGGTCGTGAAGTGGCCGTAGCCGCGGTCGTATTTGCGGCCGATATGCGCAAGCATGCGCAATTGCTTCGACGACAACGTGCCGTAGGGAATGGCGACGCGGATCATGTAGGCGTGAAGTTGCAGATAGACGCCGTTCATCAGCCGGAGCGGCTTGAACTCGTCTTCCGTCAACTCGCCCGAAAGGCGGCGCGCTACCTGTCCGCGAAACTGCGCGACGCGTTCATTGACGATCTGATAATCGAATTCGTCGTAGCGATACATAACCGAACCTTTGCCTCTCGCGGTTTCTTGCGTTCAGCGATGAACGCCCGGCAGCTCCGCCTGCTTGCCGAGATCGAGGCGCACGGTCGGGCCCGCCTGCCGGATCGTTTCGCGCACGCTTGCGGCGCGGATGCCGCCATCCTCGCGCGTCACCTCGAAGAGATAGGGTTCGACGACGAAATTGCTGTCGACCGTCGGTTGCGCCCGCGCCAGCAGCGCCTCGCCGGCTTCCTTGCCTTCGGTCACATCGGCGTCTTGCAGCGATTCCGACCAGCGATCGTCCGCGGTCAGGTAGACGACGATGCCGTCGGCGAGACGGTTTGCGGTAAGCGCCTGAAACTGCGCTCCCTTGCGACTGTGCTGGGCCATGCCGGGCGCTCCTTGGGGCTCCATCCGCGCCAATTCACCGCCCGCCACCGGGGCATCTGGCGAAGAGGAGGCGAGGCGTGTGAAGCCGCTGCTAACTACCCGGTAACATGGGTTTTTCGCTAAAGATCGTCAATAGAGGTGTAGAACTTTATTATTCACAGTAAAATTTGATAAATATGAGATAAATGGCGGATTTCAACCAATTTCTGGAAGTATCTCAGAATTCCCGGCGAACCGCGCTCTCATGCCAGCGCCGGAGCAGGCGATGCTCGACCCAGGTCAGGCTGAAAAAAATCGTGATGCCGAGCACCGACAGGAGGAACAGGGCGGCGAACATGCGCGGAATATCGAGCCGGTAGCCGGCCTCGACGATGCGCCAGGCAAGCCCCGCGCCGGTGCCCGAACCGGCGACGAATTCGGCGACGACCGCGCCTATCAGCGCCAGCCCGCCGGAGATTTTCATGCCCGCCAGAATGTAGGGAAGCGCCGAAGGCAGTTGCAGTTCGCTCAGCACCTGCCAGCGGCTGGCGCCGTAAAGCCGGAAGAGATCGCGCAGATTGTGGTCGGCGGAACGCAAGCCCAGCGTCGTATTGGAGAGGATCGGAAAGAAGGCGACCATCCAGGCGAGGATCAGCACGGCAAGTTCGACGCGGTCATAGCCGACCCAGATCAGGATCAACGGTGCGATGGCGACGACGGGCGTCACCTGCAACACGACCGCATAGGGAAAGAGCGCCATCTCGATCCGCCGGCTTTGCGAGAAGAGAATGGCAAGGCCGATGCCGCCCACCGCCGCGAGCACGAAGGCCATCAGCGTGACGCGCAGCGTCACCCAGAGCGAGCCCATCAGCGATCCGAAATTGGCGACAAGGCTTGCCCCGATTGCGCTGGGCGGCGGCAGCACGAAAAGCGGCACGTCGCCAAGCCGCACCGATGCTTCCCAGATTCCCAGAAAGACGACACCGGCGGCGGCCGGCACGGCAATGCGCGTGAAGCGCGACAGGGCGCTGTCCTCGCCGTTCATGGGCGCACCCCCTCGCGCAGCGCGGCGCTGACCGCCGCGCAATGATCGGCATAGTCGTGCGAACGGCGGAAGACGGCATCGCGCGGATGCGGCGCGCCGATCGCGACCTCGCCGAGAACGCGCCCCGGCCGCGCACCCATCACCAGCACCCGCTCCGACAGATAGACGGACTCGTAGATGCTGTGCGTGACGAAAATCACCGTCCAGCGCTGGCTGCGCCAGAGGTCGAGCAGGTCGTCATCGAGTTTGTCGCGCGTGAATTCGTCGAGCGCCGCGAAGGGCTCGTCCATCAGCAGCACCGGCGGATCGGTCACCAGCGCGCGCGCCAGCGACACGCGCATCTTCATGCCGCCGGACAGCTCGCGCGGGAAAGCCTCCGCGAAATCGGCGAGGCCGACGCGCGCCAGCGCATCCATCAATTGCGGCTTTGCTTTATCGAGCGCGACACCGCGAAGCTTCAACGGCAGATGCACATTGTCGAGAACCGATGCCCAGGGCATCAGCGTCGCATCCTGAAAGACGAAACCGACATCGGCAGGCCGCGCGCCGCCGGCGGTATGCCAGCGGACTTGACCGGCGCTCGCCGCGATCAGCCCGGCGACGATCCGGAGCAGCGTGCTCTTGCCGCAGCCCGACGGCCCGACCAGCGAAACGAAATCGCCACGGCGAATTTCCGCATCGACGCCCGACAGCGCCACCGTGCCGCCCTCATAGGTCTTGGCGACGCCGGTCAGCGTGAGCAGCGGAGGCCGTGGCGCGTCGGCTGAGGTCATGGGCTGCGCGGCCGCTCCCTTATTCGCCGGTCAGTTGTTTCTTGAGGCCGAGACCGGCGCCCTGATTGATGAACTCCAGCGTGTAGGCGCTGTGGACATCGAGGCCCGCCGAATAGACGCCGGCCGTCACCATCGTCAGGTGGAATTCCCGCCAACGCGCATCGGTCATCGCGCCGATGCCGAGCGTTGCCGTGTCGCCGGATTCGACGATGCCGTATTTCTTCATCATCGAGATCGCGTTGGCGATCACGTCATCGGTCATCTCCGGATTGTCGCGCTTGATAAGCGCGTTCGCCGGCGCCGGATCGCCGTAGAGATAGCTCACCCAGCCGCGAATGCTTGCGTCGACGAAAGCCTGAACCGCTTCCGGCTGCTCGGCGATCGTCCGGTCGGCGGCGAGAACGACCGCGGCATAACCCGGATAGCCGTAGTCCGACAGCAGGAACACTTGCGGCTCGATGCCGGTTTCCTTGCGGATCATGTAGGGCTCGGAGGAGAGATAGCCCTGCTGGATGGCGGCCGGATCTGTCAGGAACGGCGCGAGGTTGAAGGTGTATTTGCGGATCTGGCTGTCCTCGAAATCGTACTTCGCCTTCAGCCATTGCCAGAACGCGCTCACCGTCGCGTCCGACACCATGATCGGCATGCCCTTCATGTCGGCGATCGATTTCACATCCTCGCGCGGATGCGTGATGAAGACCTGGGGGTCTTTCTGGAATGTCGCCATCACGGCCCTGGCGCCGGCGCCCGCCTCGACGATGTTGAGCGGAATGAAATTGTTGGAGCCGATGCCGAAATCGACCGAATGGGCGGCCAGCAGTTGCGGCACATTGATGCCCGGACCGCCTTGCACGATTTTGACGTCGAGCCCGGCTTCCGCGTAGTAGCCATTGGCAAGCGCCTGATAGAAGCCGCCATGCTCGGCCTGCGCCTTCCAGTCGGTGGCGAAGCTGACGCGGGTGAGGCCGCTCTCGTCCCGGCCGCCGCCGGGGCCGACCGCCAGGACGATGACGACGGCAACCGCCACCGCCGCCGCGACGGCGCCCAAAATCAGATTCCGGTTCATGGAGGCCTCCCCCTGAATCGCGCGGCCGCGCGGCAACGGAGGCGATGGTATCAGCAGGAAACCGGCGGGGCTACTGCGTGAAAGGCCCTACCGGCAGGAAGGAAATCCGCTTAGAGCGGCTCGCAGCCGGACTGCCGCCGCATGGCGTCGATGCTGGCGCGCTCTTCGTCGGAGGCGATCAGCGACCGGAAGAGAATGATGCCGCGGCTCGAAGGCGCGACCACAACCGGCGCGCCGTTGCCGCCATTCGCGGTGTCGTCGGTCGCGAGGATGATTTCAATCGAACCGGCATTGGCCTGCCGGTCGTTGACGACGAAGAAATTGTCGGTGTTGGCGGCGAACATCGACAGCGACCAGTAGGTGTCCGGCACCGGCGATGTGATGCGCAGCGGCCGCGCGCCGACATCGTAGACGCAGGCCGTGTAGAGGAGATCGGGGCTCGGACGGACGATGCCGCGCGCCGCAGCCGTCGCGGGCTCGGGATAGAGCGGCTTGTTGACGCCACCGGCCTGTGCGGCGATGCCGGCCATGGCGCGGTCCATGATGCCATAGGGCAGGGCGAAGATCGTCAGGATATGAAAGACGGCGGCAAGCACGATCGTGCCGGCGATCCACATGGGCCATGTCTTCATCGTGAGCACGCCTCCCTGGCGATGCGCGGCAGCGCGATCCTGGACGGGTCGCGAACCGCTTCCTCGGCCGGATTGTAAAGTCGAAGTGTCAGCGTGAACGTCCCGTCGCCCTCGCCGGTCGGTATCCAATTGACGCCGCTTTCCGACGGACCGGCCGAAATGACGAAACTGCCGTCGTCCTCGCGCGCCACCGTGTTGCCGCCAAAGGAATAGCGGTCTTGCGGGTTGGGGATCAGATAATGGTCGGCGGCATAGGCCGTGATGCTCCACCAGCGTGCCGGCGGATCGGAGCCGACGATCTTGTAGCTGCACTGCATGCGCAGCGTCTCGCCGTTGCTATCCGTCGCGGCGGTGAAATAGATTGTCTCGCTGCGATTGAGCGCCAGCAATCCGCCGACGGCGACGCGGGCGCGCGTGTAGGGATCGGCATCGGCGGAACCGATAACGTCGCTCGTCATCCACGGGCCGACGGCGGTCGTGCTGCCGAGGCCGCCGCGCAGAAGCAGCAACGCCGATCCGACGCCCAGAACGAGCGCGACGACAAAAGATGCAAGAAGCTTCAGGAAGAGCTTCAATATTCCCCCACCGGATCCTTCTGGATCCGAAACCGGTCCACGCTTCGCCTCGCCGCACCCCCGCCCGCGAATCGCAACGCCGAACATCCAAAACCGTGCCGGTGCAACAGTCAAAGGGAATATGCGGGGGTGGTTAACTCTCAGGCGCCGGAAAGCGCCTCGCGCTTCAATTCGAGTTCGAGCCAGCGTTCCTCGGCCGCGGAAAGCTCCGCCCGGAGCGCATCGTGGCGTGCCGTCGCCTTATGGAAATCGTCGGGGCTGCGCGCATAAAGGTCCGGATCCGCGAGCTTCTGTTCGAGCGCGGCGATTTCCGCGGCAAGCCGCGGCATTTTCTCCTGAAGTTCCTCGATGGCGCGCTGCTCCTTGTAGCCGAGCTTGCCCGCCGGCCGCGCGCGCTCCGGCCGAACGGACGTGACCGCTGCACGGCCCGGACGCGATGCCTCGCTGCGTTGGTGCCGGGACTGGGTCAGGTAGTCCGAATAGCCGCCCGGATACTCGGCGGCGTTGCCCGCGCCGTCGAGCGCAATGACGGAGGTGACGACGCGGTCGAGAAAGTCGCGATCGTGGCTGACCAGCAGAACGGTGCCGTCATAGTCGGTCAGCATTTCCTGCAGCAGGTCGAGTGTTTCCATGTCGAGATCGTTGGTCGGCTCATCGAGCACGAGCAGGTTCGACGGTTTCGCCAGCGCCTGCGCCAGCAGCAACCGGCATTGCTCGCCGCCCGACAGCGCCTTGACGGGCTGGCGCGCCTGCGACTCTCGAAATAGGAAGTCCTTGAGATAGGAAACCACATGGCGCGGTTTACCGCGCACCATCACCTGGTCGCCGCCGCCTTCGCACAAGGTTTGCCAGAGCGTCGCTTCGGGATCGAGCAGCGCGCGCGTCTGGTCGACATAGACGGGCGTCAGGTTGGTGCCGAGGCGTATCGTGCCGCTGTCGGGCTTCAGCGCGCCAGTGAGTATTTTCAGCAGCGTCGTCTTGCCCGCGCCATTGGGGCCGATCAGCCCGACCTTGTCGCCGCGCATGATGCGCGTTGAAAAATTATCGACGGCGACGCGCACGCTGCCGTCCGGCTGCGGCCAGCCTTTCGATATGCCCTTCGCTTCGACGACAAGCGATCCCGACGCCGAGCCGCTTTCCGCAACCAGCTCGACGCGGCCCGTCTGGCCGACGCGCCGTGCGCGGTCGGCGCGCATCGCATGCAGGCGCCGCAGCCGTCCCTGGTTGCGCGTGCGCCGCGCCGAAATGCCTTCGCGCGACCACTGCGTCTCCTGTTCGATCAGCCGGTCGAGCTTGTGCGCGACGGTTTCCTCCTCGGCGAGAATTTGTTCCGACCACGCCTCGAATGACGAGAAGCCTTTGTCGAGGCGGCGGATCGCACCACGGTCGAGCCACAAGCAACCGGCCGTCAGCCGGCGCAGGAAGGCCCGGTCATGGCTGATGAGAATGAAGGCGCCGCGAAACTGCGACAGCGTTTCCTCGAGCCATTCGATCGACGGCAGGTCGAGATGGTTGGTCGGTTCGTCGAGCAGCAGAATGTCGGGTTCCTCGGCAAGCACGCGGGCGAGCGCCGCCTTGCGTCCCTCGCCGCCCGAAAGCGTTGCCGGGTCGGCGCCCGGCGAAAGTTTCAGTTCGTCGAGCGCGGCTTGTGCCTTGTGTGTTTCGGCGCCGCCTGCCGTCGCATAATCGAGCACGGTCGCGGCGCCGCCGAAATCCGGCGCCTGTTCGAGATAGGCGATGCGCGTGCCGGGCTGGCGGAAAATCTCGCCGCCATCGGGCTCGGCAAGTCCGGCCGCAATGCGCAGCAAAGTCGACTTGCCCGAACCGTTCCGCCCCACAAGGCACAGCCGGTCGCCGGCTGCGAGCGCGAAGCTCGCACCCGAGATCAACACCTGATCGGCGAAGGCGACGCGAATGTCGCGAAGGGCAAGAAGCGGCGGGGCCAATCTGAAAATCTCTGTATGTCGCGGCTTATGCGCCTGTATGGCGCATCGCGCGGCGCGACGCAAACTCAGCGCTTGCCGGGACCGCCCAGCGTTTCGCCGCCGCGCCGGAAGCCCTGACCCCAATTGGCCGAACGGCCTTCGAGCTTCGGCGCCGCCGAGAAAAGATCGCTGAGTTCGGCGAAGAAACCCGACGGTGCGCCGGTCGCTGTCCGGATCGTCGCGTCGCGGTAGCGCACGGCGCCGGGCAGCGGCGCTGGCGGCTGGCCCGCTTGCGCGGCGCTCATATAAGACTGCCAGGCGGTCGCGGCGACATTGCCGCCGGCCGCGCCGTCGGTCGGCGAATTGTCGTCGTTGCCGAACCAGACGCCGGCCGTCTCGTTGCCTGTGTAGCCGATGAACCAGGCGTCGCGATTGTCCTGGCTGGTACCGGTCTTGCCGGCGGCAAGACGGCCGCCGATCTGCGCGGCGCGTCCGGTGCCTTCGGTCATCACGTTGTAGAGCATGTAAGTCATGTCGTGGGCATGTTCGGGCTTGGTCGCCTGAACGGATTCGGGCGTGTGCGAAAAGACCGAGTCGCCGTTCTCGGCGACGATTTCGACAATGCCGTAAGGGGGCGAGCGGCGGCCCTCATTGCCGAAGACCGAATAGGCCGACGTCAATTCCAGCAGCGTCACCTCGGAACTGCCCAGCACGACGGAAAGATTGCGCGGCAGCGGCCGTTCGAGCCCGAGGCGTCGCGCGACGGCGCCGATCCTGTCGAGGCCGACCTTGTCGCCGACCTGCACGGCAATGGTGTTGACCGAATGCGCAAGCGCCGTGGCGAGGCTGACCGTGCCCCAGTCTCGCGCCGCGACATTGCGGGGCACCCAGCCGCCCATCGACACCGGTTCGTCCGTAACCGGACTGTCCGGCGTGTAGCCCGCCTCGAGCGCGGCGAGATAGACGATCGGCTTGAAGGCGGAGCCGGGCTGGCGCAGCGCCTGCGACGCGCGGTTGAACTGGCTTTCGAGATAGGACCTGCCGCCGACCATCGCGAGCACGGCACCGTCGGCACCGAGCGCGACAAGCGCACCTTGCGACAGGCGGCGTGCCTCGCCATTGTCGGCGAGCGCCTTTTCGATGGCGGCGGTGGCAGCCTTCTGGCGGCGCGGATCGAGCGTTGTGCGAACGGTATAGCGACCGGTCGTGCCGGGCATCGCGGCGGCGACCTGGCCTGCGACCCAGTCGACGAAATATTCTTGCCCCTCGGCCTGGGCGCGAACGACGACATCGGCCGGGTTGGCGCGCGCACCGGCGACTTCCTGCGCGGTGAGCGTGCCGGACGCAACCAGCCGGTCCAGAACCTGGCCGGCGCGGGCGCGGGCCCGTTCGAGATCGTTGCTGGGCGAAAAGCGGCTCGGCGCCTTCGGCAGCCCGGCGAGGATGGCCGCCTCCGGCAGCGACACATCGCGCACCGACTTGCCGAAATAGTAGCGGGCGGCCGCGTCCATGCCGTAGTTTCCGGCGCCCATATAGATGCGATTGAGATAGAGCGTCAGGATTTCGTCCTTGGACAGATTGTTTTCGAGCCAGAGCGTGATCAGCGCCTCCTGCGCCTTGCGCATAACGGTGCGGCTGTTGTCGAGATAGAGGTTCTTGGCGACCTGTTGCGTGATGGTCGAACCGCCTTCCACGAATTCGAACGCCTTGAGGTTGGACCACATGGCGCGCGCGATGCCGCGCGGATCGAAACCGCGATGTTCGTAGAAGCGGCGGTCCTCGGTCGCGAGGACGGCCATGATGAGATAAGGCGGCATTTCGCCGAGCGGCACCGTGGGCGTGGTGCGCTTGCCGCGGCTGCCGATCTCGTTGCCCTCCGCGTCGAGCACGGTCAGCATCAGGCTTTCGTCGGGCCCGGCTTCGATCGCGCGTTGCAGGTCGGGCAGCGTCTGAGAAACGAGGAGGAAGGCGCCGACGACGAAAGCGGTGAGGACGAAGGAAAGGGTCGCAAGAAAACCCGGACGGTAGCGGCGCGCGGCGCGCGACCGTTCATCCTCCGGATCGGGCGGTTCCGGCAGGTCGTGCGATGGCGCGCGGTGCTGCTGCGCGCGCATCGGATAGGGATCGTCGTCGTCCTGCGACACGGGTCAATTGCCTCGATAGCTACACTTCCGGCGTCAACCGGGCAGGGGTTTCATGCGAGCCTCATGCCACCCCGGACTGCGCCGAAACGAGACTGAATTAACTTTGTGAGCGGATTGGGGCGCCTTCGCGGCGAAGCAATGGCAGGCATTCCGTGATTTTCCGGAACCGCTTGACGGCGCGCGCGGGCCGAGGTTCTGTGCCGGAATGACCGGTACCGGCGAACCCTTCTGGCGCGTGAAGCGCCTCGACGAAATGACCCGCGAGGAGTGGGAAAGCCTTTGCGACGGCTGCGCGAAGTGCTGCCTGACCAAGCTTCAGGACGAGGACACCGGCCAACTCGAATACACCGACATCGCCTGCCGCCTGCTCGATGCGGAGACCTGCCGCTGCTCGGACTATCCGAACCGTTCGACGCTGGTGCCCGATTGCGTGACGCTGACGCCGCAAAATCTCGAGGACATCGACTGGATGCCGCCTTCCTGCGCCTACCGTTTGTTGAAGGAGGGCAAGGACCTGCCGTGGTGGCACCCGCTGGTCTCGGGCGAATTCGAGACGGTGCGCCTCGCGGGAATGTCCGTTCACGGACGGTTTCTCTACGAGGACGAGGTCGACATGGAGGACCTCGAATTGCGGATCGTCGACTGGCCGCTGATGCCGCCCGAATGAGCCTCGGCGGGCCCCCCGGACCCCCGACTGTCATCGAACTGTCAAAAAACCGTCACAAATGCTAGCCGGGCCCCGCCCGAAATGCTAAAGGCTCTCCCCGGCCGGTTCGCCTGGGGGCGGCGGACGATTCGGGGGCGGTTTTGGCGAAGAGCACACTCGACAAGGACCTCAAAAAGGTCGTCCGTCTCGAAGAGGCGACCTATGCGCTTTCGCGTTCGATCGCGGCGCCGGGTCTTGCCGTCATTTTCCTGCTGGCCATCTTTTTGTTCATGGCCGGCCTCGCGCCGGTGGGACCGCTCAGCATCTTCGTGATCGCGGGCGGGGTGATCGCCGGCTACATGGCGCTGAACATCGGCGCCAACGATGTCGCCAACAATATGGGACCGGCGGTCGGCAGCCGCGCGCTGCCGCTCGGCGCCGCATTGATCATCGCCGCAATCTGCGAGGCGGCGGGTGCGATCCTGGCGGGCGGCGATGTCGTCAACACGATCTCGCGCAACATCGTCCAGCCTTCGGAATCGCTTGCGGTGCTCGACTTCGTGTTGCTGATGATGGCGTCCTTCCTCGCCGCCGCACTCTGGATCCATCTGGCGACATTCCTCAACGCGCCCGTTTCGACGACGCATTCGATTGTCGGCGGCGTGCTGGGCGCGGGCGTCGCGGCGGCCGGCATGGCGGCGATCAACTGGTCGATGATGAGCGCGATTGCCGCGAGCTGGGTGATCTCGCCGCTGATGGGTGGCATCATCGCGGCCGGCCTTCTCGGCTTCGTCAAATGGACGGTGCTCTTTCGCGAGGACCGGATCACGGCGGCCAAACGCTGGGTGCCGGTGATGATCGGCCTGATGGCGGGCACCTTCGCGATGTATCTGTCGCTGAAGGGTTTCTCGCGCATCTGGCGGCCGGCGCCCGAAACGGTGTGGGCATTGGGCGCCGCCGGTTTCGCGGCCGGCTGGTGGCTGTCGCGCCCCTGGATCGCGCGCCGTGCCACGACCATCGAAAACCGCCGCAAGCATGTGGCGCGGCTTTTCACGCTGCCGCTGATCTTCGCCGCCGCACTCTTGTCGTTCGCGCATGGCGCCAACGACGTGGCGAATGCGGTCGGCCCGCTCGCCGCGATTGTTGCCGCCGCCGAATCCGGCCAGGCCGCGCCCGACAAGGTGGCGCTGCCGCTCTGGGTGCTCTTGATCGGCGCGATGGGCATTGCGCTCGGGCTGGCGCTGTTCGGCCCGCGTCTCATCCGCACCGTGGGCGAGAAGATCACCAAGATGGACGCGGTGCGCGCCTTCTGCGTCGCGCTCGCCGCTGCGATCACGGTGCTGATCGCCTCCGCGATGGGCCTGCCGGTGTCGACGACGCATGTTGCGATCGGCGGCGTTTTCGGCGTCGGCTTCCTGCGCGAGTTCCTGGCCAATATCGGGTTGAACGCCGACGGCGTGAAACCGAGAAAGGTGCGTGCCGGCGACCCCGACACGCTGAACAAGACCCCGGAAGAGGCGATCCGCCGCCAGTCGAAGCGCGAGACGCGCAAACTGGTGCGCCGCCGCCATGTGCTGACCATCGCGGCCGCCTGGGTCATCACCGTGCCGGCGGCGGGCGCGCTGGCCGCCGGAATTTACGTGGCGCTGAAATTCTTCGTGGCCTGACGCCAAACGCCTAGAGGCGCTGGCGCAGCATCATCGCGAGGCCGGCAAGCTGCGGCTCGGAGAGCAGCTTGCGCGCTTCCGTGACGGTCGCCCAGTGGCGGCGGCGCTGCCTTTTCTCGGGCCATTCCTCGTGCTGTGTCGCGACGCGCAATGGGTAGAGATCGACCTCGATGGAAAGCGGGCGCAAGCCCCGCCGCTTGAAGCTGCGATAGGCGCCGAGCGGCACGGTTTCGATCTCGCCTTCGACGCCAGCCTCCTCGAAGGCCTCGCGCGCCGCGGCCTCCGCCGGCGTCAGCCCATCGATCAGCCCGCCCTTGGGAAAAATCCAGCGCCCGGTGCGCCGCGAGGTGACAAGCAGCACCGCGACCTGGCCGTCGATCACCGCATAGGGAATGACGCCGACCTGCCGCTGCGGCGCGCGCGGCGCGTGGCTGCGGAAGGTGTAGCGAAGCGAAAGGACAAGGCGGCGCAGCATGAGGGCTCCGGGGTGATGCGGGGGGAGCATAGCCGAGTCGGGGCGGGGATGGGGGGATTTGGTGAGAAGGCGTTGGGCGCGGTCCCACGACACCCACCAGTGTCATCCCGGCGAAAGCCGGGAACCATGGGCGGCAGCGGCAAGTCGTGAGTCACATGGACCCCGGCTTTCGCCGGGGTGACATCCGTTGTTTGGTTGGCGCACAGACCTCCACCCGCAATTTTTTCGCGTCCCGAAAGATATCCCCAGTTGTCAGCGTTGCGCTCGATACCCACTTACAGTCCATCTCCAGAATTGTACCCGGACGGAACATGACGACGAAGCGGAAGGCGAAGGCGCCGCCCGCGGCGAAGCCGCGTTTGACCAAGGTGGCGAAGCCGCGCTTGACCAAGGTGGCGAAGCCGCGTGTGCGCAAGGCGGACGATGCGGGCATCGATTGGGACCGCATTCGCGCCGACTATGAAATCGGCGCGCGACAGTTGAAGGCCATCGGGCTCGAACACGGCATCACATCGCAAAAGATTGCCTCGCGCGCGCTGCATGAGAACTGGCCGAAACGCGCCGAGGCCGCGGAAGCGCCGCCGCCCAAAACCGGCGGCGACCTGCCCGAGGATGCCGAGGCGCTGGCGGCGCGACTGACGAAACTGATCGCGCGCGAGATCGCCGATGTCGAGGGACAGCGGCGGACGACGCGCGACGACGCGGAAGGCGAGCGGCAGGCGCGGCGGCTCGCCTCGCTGGTGCGCTCGATCGACAAGCTTCACGAAATCGAACAGGCGGCGCGGCAGGCGAAAAAGAATGACCCCGACAGCGACAGAAAAAAGCGGCGCGACGAAGACGAGCGGATCTTTGCCGGACTTCGGGATCGCTTCGCTCGCTGCTTTGCCGCCGCCGATCAGGACAGACTTCACGAAGAAGCTGACGCGGCGCGAGGCGCGGACGCTTGAGGCCTGCTGGCGCTTCTGGGCGCGGCCCGACCAGCTTGCACCGGAAGGCGGCTGGACGACCTGGCTGATGCTGGGCGGACGCGGCGCCGGAAAAACGCGCGCCGGCGCCGAATGGGTGATGGAAGAGGTCGAGAGCGGCCGCGCCGGCCGCATCGCGCTGGTCGGCGAGACGCTCGCCGATGTGCGCGAGGTGATGATCGACGGGCCGTCGGGATTGCGCGGGGTGGCGCGGGCCGACATGCGGCCGCGCTACGAAGTGTCGCGCAAGCGATTGCTCTGGCCGAACGGCGCGGTGGCTTATGTGTTTTCGGCGGGCGAACCGGAAAGCCTGCGGGGCCCGCAATTCGACGCGGCCTGGGGCGACGAGCTGGCGAAATGGCGTCATGCCGAAGCGGCCTGGGACATGCTGCAATTCGGGCTGAGGCTGGGGCAGCACCCCCGGCAGGTGATGACGACGACGCCAAGGCCCGTGCCGCTGGTGAAGCGGCTGATCGCCGATGAAAGAACGGCGGTGACGCGGGCGGCGACGGCGGCGAACCGCGTCAACCTCGCCGATGGATTTTTCCGCAGCGTGATCGCGCGCTACGAGGGCACGCGGCTCGGGCGGCAGGAACTCGACGCCGAGTTGATCGAGGACAACCCGGACGCGCTGTGGACGCGCGAAACGATCGAGCGGGCCCGCCTGCGCGACGCGCGCGATTTCGTGCGCGTGGTGGTGGCGGTCGATCCGCCGGCCTCGAGCGGTGCCGGCGCCGACGAATGCGGCATTGTCTGCGCGGGGCTGGGGCCGGACGGCCGGGCTTATGTCGTCGACGACCGCTCGATGGGCCGCCTCTCGCCGCTCGCCTGGGCCAAGCGCGTCGCCGGCTGCTACCGCGCCCATGAGGCCGACCGCATCGTCGCCGAAGCGAACAACGGCGGCGAGATGGTCGCGCAGGTGATGCGCCAGGAAATGCCCGACGCGCCGATCCGGCTTGTGCATGCGACGCGGGGCAAGCGGCTGCGCGCGGAGCCCGTGGCCGCGCTTTACGAGCGCGGGCTGGTGCATCATGTCGGCGCGTTCGCGAAACTCGAAGACCAGATGTGCGACTGGACGCCCGGCGCGAAAAGCCCCGACCGCCTCGACGCGCTGGTCTGGGCACTGACGGAACTGATGCTGTCGGGCGAGGCAGGCGAGCCGAAGGTGAGACGGTTGTGAGGAAGAGGTTTGCACGCGAAGGCGCGAAGGAGCGAAGAAGAGAAGGAAGAAGGGACTCACACGGAGACACCGAGTCGCGGAGAAGAGAAGGACACCAGGATATGTCTGTTTGGGAATAATTGCGCCTTCGGCGCGAAGCGCCAATAAAACTTCGCGCCTTCGCGTGCACAACCTGTTCTTGCGTCGCTCGCCGAAAGCAAGACGTGGATGGCCCGCATAAAGCGGGCCATGACGGCATTGGGGGTGGCGAATGTATTTCTGCATCTCCAAAAATAAAAGTGTCATCCCGGCACTTGTTGCCGGGACCTAATCCACGTCGCCGCGAAACGAGACGCCAATGGGCCCCGGTGATCCCGGCCTGCGCCGGGACAGGCAAATCCCGGGGTGACACCGAAATTTTGAAATCCGCCGCGATAAATCAGGAGCGAATTCATGGCTGACCTGCTGCAAAAACTTGCGCGGCTGATGCGTCCGCGCGCGGACGAGCACGACGTGAAGCAAAGCCGCGTTGCGCCGGCCATCGCCTTTCACACGCTGGGGCGGCCGGTCTGGACGCCGCGCGATTATGCGGCGCTGGCGGACGAAGGCTTTCAGCGCAACGCGGTCGCCTATCGCTGCGTGCGGGCGATTGCGGAAGCCGCCGCGAGCGTGCCCTGGCTGCTTTACGAGGGGCCGCGCGAGCTCGCCGAACATCCGCTGCTGACGCTGCTGGAACGCCCGAACGCGGGCCAGGCCGGACCCGACCTCTTCGAAAGCTGGTTCGGCTTTTTGCAGGTGGCGGGGAATGCCTATCTCGAACAGGTATCGGTGGACGGGCGCCCGCGCGAGCTTTATGTGCTGCGGCCCGACCGGATGAAGGTCGTGCCGGGGGCGAGCGGATGGCCGGCCGCCTATGAATACGCCGTCAACGGACGGGTGACGACGATCCGATGCGACGCGGGGTCCGGCGAAAGTCCGGTGCTGCATATGCGGCTTTTCCACCCGCTCGACGATCATTACGGGATGAGCCCGCTGGAAGCGGCGGCGACCGCCATCGACATCCACAATGCCGCCGGCGGCTGGAACAAGGCGCTGCTCGACAATGCGGCGCGGCCCTCCGGCGCGCTGGTTTACAAGGGCGGCGAGGCGGGCGCGAACCTCAGCGACGACCAGTTCGAACGGCTGAAGCGCGAACTCGCCGACAATTATACCGGCCAGGCGAATGCCGGGCGGCCGCTGCTGCTCGAAGGCGGGCTCGACTGGAAGCCGATGGGGCTTTCGCCGAAGGACATGGATTTCATCGGCGCGAAAAACGCCGCGGCGCGCGACATCGCGCTCGCCTTTGGCGTGCCGCCGATGCTGCTCGGCATTCCGGGCGACAACACCTATGCGAATTACCGCGAGGCCAACCGCGCCTTCTGGCGGGCGAGCGTGCTGCCACTCCTGGGCCGCACGGCCCGGGCGCTGACGCGCTGGCTCGCCCCGCATTACGAGGGCGGCGAACGCTTGCGCCTCTGGTACGACGCCGACGCGATCGAAGCGCTGTCGAGCGAACGCGAGGCGCTGTGGGCGCGGGTCGGCGGCGCGGGGTTCCTGTCAGACGAGGAGAAACGCGAGGCGGTGGGCTATGGCCGCGTCAGCCGGCCTTCGTCTTCTGCACGTGATTGAGGACGACGACCAGCGCGACGACGCCGAAAATCATGAAGACGAAGCTGATGCCGGTGCCGCGCATTGCATGGGAGACGTAGAGCAGCATCACGCCGATGGCGGCGCCGAAGCCCGCATGGGGCGAGACGCTGTAGCCCTTGATCGTGACGAGCGCGGGCACGGCTAACCTACGCGCGCGGGTGCGCTTTTCGGTCCAGATCAGAAGCATCGGCGCGCAGGCGAGCACGATGCCCATGGCGAGGATCATCCATTCTTCGGGGGTCATGCTTGTGTCTGGTCTCCGGGCGGGGATGGGAACGGGAGCAGCATACATGAACGGCGACGAAAAACACTGGCATCTCGACCGGCGCGTGCCGATCGCGGTGATCCTGACGCTGCTGCTGCAAAGCTGCGCGGCGCTTGTCTGGGCCGGGTCGGCGTCGGAACGCCTGACGACGCTCGAAATGCGCGCCGCCCGCATCGACGAAATGGTCGAGCGCACGGCGAGGCTTGAGGAGCGCGCGAGAGGCGCGAGCGAGGCGCTGGCAAGGATCGAGGCGAGGCTGGAGAGGTAGGGGCTTCAAGGCGCGGGCAATGACGGTGAGCGATTTTCCGCGTTGCCAAAAATAGAAGTGTCACCCCGGCGAAAGCCGGGGCCCACTCGCAGCGCCTCTTGCCGCAGCTTTGAATGTTACGCATCGGCACTGACGCCGTGCGCAATCGCCCTTGCTGAGGGAGCCAATGGGCCCCGGCTTTCGCCGGGGTGACATCGTTGGTTATGTCGGCTCCGAAAATCGGCCGGCTTTCGCCGGGATGACACCGAAATTGAGAAGGCGCCACCGCTTCACCTGAAGCCGGGCGCCTTTTTGTTGCCTGAACGGCAAACCCCGAAACCATCCGACAACGGAGGATCAAGCGTGAGCGAGGCTGAACGGAGAGGCGCGGAGCGCAAGGCGGCGCGGTTCCAGGCGAAAAGCGTCCGGCCCGACGGGACGTTCGAGGGCTATGCGTCGCTGTTCGGCGCCGAGGACCTCGGCCGCGACATTGTGATGCCCGGCGCCTTCGCGCGCTCGCTGACGCGGCGCGGGGCCCGCGGCGTCAAGCTCCTCTACCAGCACGACGCCGGCGAGGTGATCGGCGTCTGGACCGACATCCGCGAGGACGCGCGCGGCCTCTTCGTGCGCGGGCGCTTGCTGCCCGATGTCGCCCGCGCCCGCGAGGTGCTGGCGCTGATGCGCGCCGGCGCGGTCGACGGTCTGTCGATCGGCTACCACGTGGTGCGCGCCGAGAAGGACGGAAAGCGCGGCGCGCGCCGCCTCGTCGAACTCGACCTCTGGGAAATCTCGGTGGTCACTTTTCCGATGCTGCCGGAAGCGCGCGTCAGCGCCGTCAAGGCGGCACGGAGCGCCGATGCGGCGCTCGTTCGCGCGATGCGGGCGGCGGCGCGTCTTTTCCGAAGCTGAAACCTTTCACCCCCCGAACGGAGAACCCCATGTCCCTGTGGATGAACGACCTGCCGCGCGTCGGCGCCTCGCTGAAGGAACCGGAACGCAAAAGCGCGCCCGATGCCAAGGGCGAGCGCAAGAGCGCCGATGCGACCGGCGCCGAAATGCGCGAAGCGATGGACGAGCTGATGTCGTCCTTCGAGGCCTTCAAGGAGGCGAATGACGAACGCTTGAGCGATATCGAGCGCAAGGTGGCGGCCGATCCGCTGACCGACGAAAAGCTCGCCCGCATCGACCGCGCCCTCGACCGGCAGACGAAGAAGGTCGAGGACCTGGCGCTGGCGGCGGCCCGGCCCGAACTCGGCGGCGAACGGGCAGGCCCCGCCGCGGCGCGCGAACACAAGCGCGCCTTCGAACATTATGTCCGCAAGGGCGAGGCGCATGAGTTGCGCGGGCTGGAGGCGAAGGCGCTGTCGACGCAGCCCGGACCCGACGGCGGCTACCTGGTGCCGGTCGAGACCGAAAGGCTGATCGACCGCATCGTCTCGGAAGTGTCGCCGATCCGCGCCATCGCCGGCGTCCGCCAGATCGGCGCCGCGAGCTACAAGAAGCCGTTCACGACCGGCGGTCCGCAAACGGGCTGGGTCGGCGAAACGGAAGCGCGTCCCGGCACCGCGACGCCGACGTTGTCGGAAATCGAGTTCCCGGCGATGGAGCTTTATGCGATGCCGGCCGCGACCTCGACGCTGCTCGACGATGCCGCCGTCAATATCGACCAGTGGCTGGCGGAAGAAGTGCAGACCGCCTTTGCCGAACAGGAAGGCGCCGCCTTCGTCGCCGGCGACGGCGTGAAGAAGCCGCGCGGTTTCCTCGACTACGAGATGGTGGCGGATGCGAGTTGGGAGTGGGGCAAGCTCGGCTTCGTCGCGACGGGCGCGGCCGGCGCCTTCCCGGCGACCAATCCGTCCGACAAGCTGATCGATCTCATCTATGCGGTGAAGGCCGGCTACCGCGCCAATGGCCGCTTCGTGATGAACCGCGCCACGCAATCCGTGATCCGCAAGTTCAAGGATGTCGACGGCAATTATCTCTGGCAGCCGGCGCTGGCCGCCGGTCAGCCGCCGACGCTTCTGAACTATCCGGTGACGGAGGCCGAGGAGATGCCGTCGATCGGCGCCAATGCGCCGGCCATCGCCTTCGGCGACTTCAAGCGCGGCTACCTGATCGTCGACCGGCTCGGCGTGCGCGTGCTGCGCGATCCCTACAGCGCGAAGCCCTACGTGCTGTTCTACACCACCAAGCGCGTCGGCGGCGGGGTGCAGAACTTCGAGGCGATCAAGTTCCTGAAATTCGCGGAATAGGAGGAACGAGATGCGCGACATCCATAGCGGCATCGCCACCGTGCAGACCCTCGATCCCGCGCTGACGACCGCAACGCGCTACGGCGCGCCGGTCGACCGCAAGGGCTTCGAGGCGGTGGAGCATATCGTCTGCATCGGCGCGACCGACGAGGAGCTGTCGCCGGAACTCGCGATCGCCTGCGCGATCGAGGTTTCGGAAAACGGCGGCGACTGGCAGCCGGTGACGGCGCAATACGAGGTGCTGGGCGGCCCGCTCGGCGAGGACGGCATTTTTGCCGTCATCGACGATGTGGCGGGCGACCAGCGCGACTACCGGATCGGTTATGTGGGCCCGGCGCGCTATACGCGCGTCGCGGTCCGCCTGACCGGTACGCATGAGGACGGTACGCCGGTCGCGGCGCTGGCGCTGCTGGCGCATGCGCATCTGAAGCCGGTGACGCCATGACGCTGGCGCTTCTGACAGACCCGGCCGCCGAGCCGGTGACGCTGGCGGAGGCCCGCGCGCATCTGCGCCTCGACGGGACGGAGGAGAACCCGCTCGTCGAGGCGCTGATCGCGGCGGCCCGCGCGGCGCTCGAAGCCGAGACGCGGCGTGCTTTCGTGACGCAAAGCTGGCGGCTGACGCTGGACGACTGGCCGGCGGAGCCTGTGCGGCTGCCGCTTGCGCCGGTTGCCGCCGTGACGGCGGTGAAAGTCGCGAGCCTCAGCGGCGCGATGCTGCCGATCGATCCGGCATTCTACGAAACCGATCTCGCCGGCGAACCGCCGCGCCTTGCCGCGAAGCGCGGTCAGGCCTGGCCGATGCCGGCGACGCGGCTGGCGGGCATTGCGGTGGATTTCACGGCGGGCTATGGCGCCGCCGCCGATGTGCCGCCGCCGCTGAAACAGGCGCTGCTGTTTCTGGTGGCGCACTGGTTCGAAAACCGCGAGCCAACCGGCAGCGGCAACGAGCTGCCGCGCACGATCACGGCGCTTGTCGCGCCTTACAAGCGGGTGCGGCTGTGAGCGCGGGCGCAATGCGCGAGCGCGTGACGCTGCAGGTGCCGGTCCGGACGCCGGACGGCGCCGGCGGCGCGGATGTGACGTGGAACGACGTCGCAACCGTCTGGGCGAGCGTCATGGCACTGTCGGGGCGCGAACGGCCCGCCGGTGAACGCATGGAAGCGCGCCGCCGCCTGCAGGTGTTGATCCGTTACCGGAGCGACGTGACCGCGGCCAAGCGGCTTCTGTGGCAGGGCCGCGTGCTCGACATCCGGACCATGTGCGACATCGACGGCAAGCGGCACACGTTGATGATCGATTGCGAGGAGGGCGGCCAATGAGTGCGGACCTCGCCTTGCAGAAAGCGGTCCATGCGGCGCTCGCCGCCGATGCGGCAATCGCCGCGCTGGTCGGGACGCGCCTTCACGACAACCCGCCGGACGATGTGGTGCTGCCTTATCTGACGCTCGGCGAAAGCGAAATGCGCGACTGGAGCGCGGGCGAAAGCGCGGGCGCCGAACACCGGCTTTCGCTTCACGCCTTCGCGCGCGGCGGCGGGCGGACGCAAGTGAAGTCGATCCTCGGCGCGGTGCGGGCGGCGCTGCACGACGCGGCGCTGACGCTCGAAGGCCATGCGCTGGTCAACCTGCGTTTTCTCGACGCCGAAACGCGGCGCGAGCCGGACGGCACGACCTGGCGCGGCACGATCCGCTTCCGCGCGGTGACGGAGGAGAGTGCTGTCGGTCCATAGACAAATATACAGGTGTCATCCCGGCGAAAGCCGGGATCCATGGGTGGCTGCGACAAGTGGTGAAGCACATGGACCCCGGCTTTCGCCGGGGTGACAACAATTTTTGAAGATTCGCACAACAATTAATCGAGGAGCCGCAAATGACCGCCCAGAAAGGCAAGGACCTGCTGGTGAAGCTCGACGAGACCGGCACGGGCAGCTTCGCAACCGTTGCCGGGCTGCGCTCGCGCGCGCTCGCCTTCAACGCAAGGCCCGTCGACATCACCCATGCGGAATCGGCCGGGCGCTGGCGCGAGCTGCTGGAGGGCGCGGGCGTGCGCTCGGCCGGCGTGACCGGGCGCGGCATCTTCAAGGATGCAGGCTCGGACGCGAGCGTGCGCCAGATCTTCTTCGACGGCGCGATCCGCGACTGGCAGGTGGTGATCCCCGATTTCGGAACGGTTCAAGGTCCGTTCCAGATCGTCGCGCTGGAATTTTCCGGCGAGCATGACGGCGAAGTGACATTCGACCTGGCGCTCGAAAGCGCCGGCGCGATTTCGTTCACGGGCGCATGACGATGGCCAACAGACATCGCGGCGAAATCGAGGCGGTGCTTGGCGGCGAGCGGCGGACGCTGGTGCTGACGCTGGCGGCGCTGGCGGAGCTTGAGCAAGCCTTCGGCGGCGAGGACATGCTGGCGCTGGCGGCGCGCTTCGAGACGGGACGCATTTCGGCGATGGATGCGGTGCGCGTGATCGGAGCCGGCTTGCGCGGCGCGGGCGCCGAAATTTCCGATGCCGAGGTGGCGCGGCTGACGGCCGAAGGCGGCGCGGCGGGCTTCATCGCCGTGGTCGCCGATCTTCTGTCGGCGACCTTCGGCGGCGGCGCGACGACGAAATGAGCGCGGCGCGCTTTCCCTGGGACGAAGCGATGACGCTCGGCCTCGGACGGCTGCGCCTCGCGCCCGATATTTTCTGGCGGCTGACGCTGCCCGAACTCGCCGCCGCCGCGCGGGCTTTCGCGCCGGGCGGACAACCGCCGATGGCGCGCGGTGAACTCGAAGGGTTGATGCGGCGCTTCCCCGACTGATGGAGACGACATGACCCCGGATACCGACCCGGCCGCGACCGCGCGCGCCATGGAGGAGGCGGCTGCGGCGACGCGCGCCTTCGGCCTCGAAACGCAGCGCACGCTGCGCGGCGTGACGGAGGACTATCGCCGCGCCGGCGCCGGCGGGCGCGATTTCGGCCGCGCCTTGTCGTCGGCCTTCGACGGCATTGCACTGAAGGGCCGCTCGCTTTCCGACGTGTTGCGGAAACTGGCGCTCGACATTTCGCGTCTCGCGCTCGAAAGCGTGACGCGCTCGATTTCGGGCGCGGTGGCAGGCGGCTTGAGCGGTCTTGTCGGCGGCATCGTCGGCAGTGCGAAGGGCAACGCCTTTGCCGATGGCCGCGTGCTGCCGTTTGCGAAAGGCGGCGTCGTCAACAGCCCGATGCTGTTTCCGCTGCGCGGCGGCTCGGGGCTCGCGGGCGAAGCGGGACCGGAAGCGATATTGCCGCTGAAGCGCGGGGCCGACGGCCGCCTCGGCGTGGCGACCGAAGGCGGCGGCAGCGCGATCAACGTGACCTTCAACGTGACGGCGGCGGACGCCGAAAGTTTCCGCCGCTCGGAATCGCAGATCGCCGCGATGCTGACCCGTGCGGCGAAACGGGGAACGAGGAATCTCTGACATGGCCTTTCATGAAATCCGCTTTCCGCTCGACATCGCTTTCGGTTCGTCGGGCGGGCCGGAGCGGCGCACCGAGATTGTGACGCTGGGGTCGGGCCATGAGGAGCGCAACAGCCCCTGGGCCGGATCGCGGCGGCGCTACAATGCCGGTTACGGGCTTCGCGCGCTCGACGACATTCATGCGCTGATCGAATTTTTCGAGGCGCGGCACGGAAGGCTGCACGGCTTTCGCTGGAAAGATCGCGCCGACTGGAAGAGCGGTGCGCCGGGCGTGAGCATCGCCGCGACGGATCAGACGCTCGGCGCGGGCGACGGCACGCGCACGGCGTTTCAGCTCGTCAAGACCTATGCGTCGGGCGGCGCGAGCTATACGCGCGAGATTGCAAAGCCGGTCGCGGGCAGCGTGCGTGTCGCGGTCGGCGGCGTCGAGAAAACAGAGGGCACGGATTTTTCGGTCGATCATGCGACCGGCATCGTGACATTCGCAGCACCGCCGGCGGGCGGCGCAAGCGTGACCGCGGGTTTCGAATTCGACGTGCCGGTGCGCTTCGACACCGATTTTCTCGACATCGATCTCGGCGCTTTCGAGGCCGGCAGCGTGCCGGCCGTGCCGGTGGTCGAAGTGAGGATGTGACCGATGAAAACCCTCCCCCTCGGCCTTGCCGCGCATCTGGCGTCGGGCGCGACGACGCTGGCGACCTGCTGGAAGCTGACGCGCGCCGACGGCGCGACGATGGGCTTCACCGATCACGACCGCGACATCGCGTTCGGCGGCACGACATACGAGGCGGCGGGCGGTTTCACCGCGACGGCGCTTGAAAATTCCTCCGGGCTCGCGGTCGACAATCTCGATGTCGCGGGCGCGCTGTCCTCGGCGCGGATCGAGGAGGGCGATCTTGCGGCCGGTCTCTACGACGATGCCGAAATCGAGATCTGGCGCGTCAACTGGCAGGCGCCGGCGGAGCGCGTGTTGCTGCGCAAGGGAAATATCGGCGAGGTGACGCGCGGGCGCGGAAGTTTCACCGCCGAGCTGCGCGGCCTCGCGCACCGGCTCAACCAGCCGACAGGCCGCATCTTCCAGTATGGCTGCGACGCGGATCTCGGCGATGCACGCTGCGGCATCGATCTCGCAAACGGCGCGTTTCACGGCGAGGGCGCCGTGACAAGCGCCGAGGACGACCGTGTTCTCGTAGCAAGCGGGCTTGGCGGTTTCGCCGCCGGCTGGTTCGAGCGCGGCAAGCTCGTTTTCACGAGCGGCGCCAACGAAGGCGCGGCGATGGAAGTGAAGGCGCATGCGCTTGCGCCGGAAGGCGCGCGGCTCGAACTCTGGCGGCGCATGGCGCGGCCGGTCGAAGCGGGCGACACATTCACGGTGACGGCCGGATGCGACAAGCAGTTCGCGGCCTGCCGCGCGAAGTTCGCCAACGGCATCAATTTTCGTGGCTTTCCGCACATGCCCGGCAACGACTTCGTGGTGGCGCGCGCGGGCGATGGCCCGAACGACGGCGGCAGGCGGAGCTGACATGACAAGACGCGACGACATCGTGGCCGCGGCGCGCGGCTGGATCGGCACGCCCTATCGTCATCAGGCGAGCCTGAAAGGTGCCGGCACCGATTGCCTGGGCCTGGTGCGCGGCGTCTGGCGCGAGACGATGGGCGACGAACCGGAATTGCCGCCGCCCTATACGGCCGATTGGGCCGAGCGGCCGGGCGGCGGCGCGCGCGAGACCATGGCCGAGGCCGCGCGGCGGCACATGATCGAGATTGCGGCGGCGGATGCGGGCGCGGGCGACGTGATGTTGTTCCGCATGCGCGACGGCGGCCCGGCGAAACACGCGGCGATCCTCAGCGGTGCCGACCGGATGATCCATGCCTGGTCGGACCATGCGGTTGTCGAAACGGCGATGGGCCGCTGGTGGCGCGCGCGCGCCGCTTTCGCGTTCCGCTTTCCCGGCATGGAAGACTGAAGCATGGCGACACTCGTTCTCTCCTCCGTCGGGTCGGCCATCGGCGGCGCGCTTTTGCCGTCGGGCCTGAGCTTCTTCGGCGCGACCATCGGCGGCGCGGCGTTGGGCGGCGCGCTCGGCGCCGGGCTCGGCTCCTATGTGGACGGCCAGCTTTTCGGTTCGTCGGCAAGCGCCGAAGGCCCGCGCCTCAACGATCTGCATGTGATGGCCTCGACCGAGGGCGCGCCGGTGCCGCGCGTTTACGGACGCGCGCGGCTGGCGGGCCAGGTGATCTGGGCGACCGAATACAAGGAGCATGTCAGCCGGCGTTCGTCGGGCGGCGGCAAGGGCGGCGGCGGATCGTCGGCGACCGTCACCGAATACAGCTACAGCATCTCCTTCGCGGTCGGCCTCTGCGAAGGCGCAGTGACGCGCATCGGCCGCATCTGGGCCGACGGCAAGCCGCTGCCGCTGTCGGGCCTCGCATGGCGGCTGCACAAGGGCGGCGAAACGCAGCAGCCCGATCCGCTGATCGAGGCGATCGAGGGCGCGGACGCGGCGCCCGCCTGTCGCGGCACGGCCTATGTCGTGTTCGAGGACATGGATGTGACGCCTTTCGGCAACCGCATTCCGCAACTGAGCTTCGAAGTGTTTCGCGCGTTGAGCGAAGTCGAAGGCATGGTGCGCGCGGTGACGATGATCCCCGGCGCCGGCGAATTCGTCTACGACACGAGCCCGCAGCGCGAAATCCTGAGCGAGACGTCGAGCCGGGCGCTGAATGTGCATACATCCGAAGCGCGTGCCGACTGGCATGTGGCGCTCGACGATCTCGAGGCGACCTGCCCGAACGCGAAGGCCGTGTCGCTGGTGGTGAGCTGGTTCGGCGACGATCTGCGCTGCGGGCATTGCACGGTTCGCCCGAAAGTCGAAATCGGCCACAAGATCACGCAGCCGGGACACTGGTCGGTCGCCGGGCTCGGGCGCGCCGCCGCGCAAACCGTGAGCACAATTGACGGCCGGCCGGCCTATGGCGGTACGCCCTCGGACGCATCGGTGGTGCGCGCGTTGCAGGACATCAAGGCGCGCGGACTTGCGGCGGTCTTCTATCCCTTCGTGATGATGGACGTGGCCGCCGGCAACGAACTGCCCGACCCGTGGAGCGCGGCGGGCACACAAGCCGTCTATCCGTGGCGCGGGCGCATCACCTGCGACCCGGCGCCCACCCGCGACGGCACGCCCGACAAGACGAGCGCGGCGGCAACGCAGGTTGCGGCGTTTTTCGGCAGTACGACGCCGGGGGGCAGCGAATGGTCCTACCGCCGCATGGTGCTGCACTACGCGCAGCTTTGCGCCGATGCCGGCGGCGTCGACGCCTTCCTGATCGGCTCGGAACTGAAGGCGCTGACGCAGGTGAGGAGTGCGGCCGGCAGTTATCCGGCCGTCGCGGCGCTGAAGACGCTTGCCGCCGATGTGCGCGCGATCCTCGGGCCGGAGACGAAAATTTCCTATGCGGCCGACTGGTCGGAATATGCGGGCCACGCGCCGGGCGACGGCACGGGCGATCTCTATTTTCACCTCGATCCGCTCTGGGCCGATACCAATGTCGATTTCATCGGCATCGACAATTATGCGCCGCTGACCGACTGGCGCGACGGACATGCGCATCTCGACGCCGCGGCGGGCTGGCGTTCGATCTACGATCTCGATTATCTGCGCGGCCGCATCGCGGGCGGAGAAGATTTCGACTGGTATTATGCGAGCGAGGAAGACCGCGCCGCGCAAATCCGCACGCCGATCACCGATGGCGCATATGGCAAGCCCTGGGTGTGGCGGGCGAAGGACATCAAGTCCTGGTGGCAGAACGAACATTACAACCGGCCGGGCGGCACGGAAGCCGCGACGCCGACCGCCTGGGTGCCGCAATCGAAGCCGGTCTGGCTCACCGAACTCGGCTGCCCGGCAGTCGACAAAGGCGCGAACCAGCCCAACGTCTTTGTCGATCCGAAATCGGCCGAAAGCGCGCTGCCGCATTTCTCGCGCGGCACGCGGGACGATTTCATGCAGCGCCGCTTCATCGAGGCGCAGATGTCCTATTGGAACCCGGCGCATGCGGATCATGTCGCGGGCGCGAACCCCGTTTCGTCAGTCTATGGCGGACGCATGGTCGATCCGGCCCGAATCTTTCTCTGGACCTGGGACGCGCGGCCCTTTCCGGCTTTCCCGGATCGCACCGACATCTGGGCCGATGGCGAGAACTGGCGGCTCGGCCACTGGATGAACGGCCGCATGGGTGCAGCACCTTTGGCCGATCTTGCCGCCGCGATCATGCGCGAGGCGGGCTTTGAGGATTTCGACGTCGGCGAACTCGGCGGCACGGTCGAAGGTTTCGTTGTCGACCGCATCATGTCGCCGCGCGCCGCGCTCGAACCGCTGATGCTGGCGCATTTCTTCGACGCCGCCGAGACGCAAGGCCTGATCCGCTTCCGCCATTTCGGCGATGCGCCCGTTGTCGCGCTGACGCCCGGCATGCTGGCGGTCGGCGAGGCCAGCGCCGCGCCCGGCTATGCGCTGACGCGCGGACAGGAAACCGAACTGCCGCTGGCCGCCAAGCTCGCCTATATCGATGGCGGCGGCGAGTACCGCCAGGCGGCGGTTGAGGCGAGACGGTTGGCGGGCAGCAGCGAGCGCGTGGCCGCGACGACGCTGCCGATGGTGCTGACGCAAGCCGCCGCGCAAGGCATCGCCGATATATGGATGCAGAAGGCGTGGAGCGAACGCGAGCGGGCGGCGCTGTCGCTGCCGCCGAGCCTCCTGGCGCTCGATCCGGGCGATGTGGTGACGCTCGACCTGCCGCATCGCGCCGCGCGCATCCGCCTGACCGAAATTTCCGATGCCGGCGCGCGCGAGGCCCGCGGCGTCGAGAGCGAGGCGAGCCTTTACGGGCCGGTGACGGCGCCGGTCCGCACGAGCCGCCCGGCCGCCGCACCAAGCTACGGCACGCCGCTCGCGGTCTTCATGGATTTGCCGCTCCTGACCGGCGAGGAGACGCCGCATGCGCCGCGCGTCGCGGTGGCGGCCGATCCCTGGCCGGGCGGCGTCGCTTTTTTCAAGAGCGCCGGCGCGGGCTTTGTCTTCGACCGCGTGGTGACGCGCGCCGCGACGCTCGGCCGGACGCTGACGCCGTTGATGCCGGGGCCGGTCGGGCGCTGGGACGAGGTCAATGAATTCAGCGTCGCGTTGTCGAGCGGCGCGCTGGCAGGCGCCGATGCGCTGTCCGTGCTGGCGGGCGCCAATGCCGCCGCGCTCGAAACGCCGGAAGGCGACTGGGAGATATTGCAGTTCCGCGAGGCGCTGCTGGTCGCGGCGGGCGAGATGAAACTCTCCGGCCTGTTGCGCGGACAGGCCGGAACCGAAGCGGCGATGCGCGCGCCGCTCGCGCCCGGTGCGCGCTTCGTGCTGCTCGACGATGCGGTGGGCGAACTCGGGCTGAGCGACGCCGAGCGCGGCCTCGCGCGGGTCTGGGCCTACGGTCCCGCGCCGCTGCCCCGCGACGACGCGACCTATCAGAGCGTGACGCGGGCCTTCGAGGGCGTCGGCCTGCGTCCGTTGAGTCCTGTGCATCTGCGGGCGCGGCGCGACGCGGATGGCCACATCGAGATCGCATGGATCCGCCGCACGCGCATCGGCGGCGACAGTTGGGCTGGGCTCGACGTGCCGCTCGCCGAAGAAGCGGAACGCTATGAAGTCGAAATCCGCGACGGCACGACGGTGAAGCGCATTCTCGCGGTGAGTGAGCAGCAAGCGGAGTACGCAACCGCCGAGCAGATCGCCGATTTCGGCGGCGCGGATTTTCCGGTGCTCGAAATCGCGGTCTACCAGTTGAGCGCGCGCTTCGGCCGCGGCACGGGCGGCCACGCAACCGTCGCGCTCTGACGGACCTCTCCAATTCGGCGTGGCTTTCGCTTGACAATGTTCCCTATTTGTTCTGAGATATGGGAACAAAATCCTAGAGGTGGAGGCCGCAGCCATGGGCGGGGCGAGGGACCTTTTCAACCGGACGCCGACGCTTGCCGAAATGGCGGCGCTCGCAGCGATCGTGCGCGACGCGGCCGGAAACGACGGCGAGGAATCATGTGTGGCGCTCGCCTGGGCGCTGCTGAACCGGTGCGCGGGCGGCCGCCCCCGGATCGGCGAGAGCCGTTTCGCGCCGACGAATTCCGATTTCGCCGATCCGGCTTTCTGGCGTGCGCTCTCGGCCGCCTGCCGCGCCTGGACGGGCGACGCGCCCGACCCGACGCGCGGCGCCACGCGCTTTCATTCGCACACAGATTATCCGCGCTGGGCGCACCGGACCGTGCCGAATGCGCTGATAGGAAAGAACTTCTTTTATCCCCCCGATCCGCCGGGCATTCGCGCGCCGGGCCGGGTCCAACCCCGAAAGGAAACCCCGATATGATTTCTCTCTTCTTCGAAACGCTGGTCAGCTGGATCGAACCGCTGCTCGCGATCGTCGGCGCGGCATCCGCCGTCGCCGCCGCGACGCCGACGCAGAAGGACGACAAGATCGTCGGCAAGATCGTCCGCATCGTCGACTTTGTGGCCCTCAATGTCGGCAACATCCGGCGCCGGTGAGCCCGGCGGTTTCCCTGCGCCGCGCCGCGCCAATTCGAGGTCCGGCGCGGCGCGGGGCGCCCGTTTTGGCGGATTTCCGCCGCCGCGAATTTAAAATTCACCACGGTTTATTAGAGTTTCATTAGGGCGTAATCCCTAAAATCGCAGTTGTAGCGTACCCCGGGCGGCCGGTTTTCGCCGGTCCGAACGAACGAGGGGAAACTCCAATGGCGCGGAAGATTTTTTACAATCGCCGATCACGCCGCCGCATGCTGGCGGTGACGGGCGTCTGCGTCGTTGCCACCGCCCTGTTCTCGGCCGGCGTCTATACCGGCAAGTCCTATCCCGCCCTGTTCAGCCTCGCATCGCTGTCGCCCGCGACAGCCGCCGCGCCCGTTGCTTCCAATGTCGTGCCGGTGTCGCTTACCGCAGCGGAATTCTGATCCGCCGCGCGCAAGAGGCTCTCACCCGCCGCCAATCTCCCTTCTATATCCGAACGCCGCTGTTCCCACGCGGACAGGCGAACCATATGCTGCTAGAAACGCCCCCGGACGATGAGGGGCGACGGGCAGGATCGGCGTTTATGGACCTTCAACTCACCGGCACGACAGCGCTCGTTTCGGGTGCGCATCGCGGTACCGGACGCGCCATCGCGCATGCGCTGGCGCGCGAGGGCGCCCATGTGCTGGTGCATGGCTTCGAGCAGGGGCCGGCCGACGCCGTCGCCGATGAAATTCGCGCCGCCGGTTTCTCGGCGAAGGGCGTTGCCGGCGACATATTGAACGATGCCGGTGCGGCGGAAGTCGCGGCTGCCGCGGGCGACATCGACATTCTCGTCAATAATTACGGCACCGCCGATGCGGGCTCCTGGACGAAATCCGAAACGCCGGACTGGATCGAGGCTTATGAGAAGAACGTGCTGTCGGCGATGCGCCTGACGCGCGCTTTCATGGGCGCGATGACGCGCAAAGGCTGGGGCCGCATCGTGATGCTGGGCACCATCGGCTCGACGGAACCGGCCGCGCGCATGCCGCAATATTATGCGTCGAAGGGCGCGCTGGCGACGATGACGATTTCGCTGGCGAAGGAACTCAAGAACACGGGCGTCACCGTCAATCTGGTTTCGCCGGGCTTGATCCGCACCAGGGAAGTCGAGGAGCGCTTCATCGCGCAGGGCCGTGAGCGCGGCTGGGGCGCGACTTGGGACGAAGTCGAGCCGCATGTGCTGAAGAATTTCATGGGCAACCTGACCGGCAAGATTCCGCTGCCCGAGGAAATCGCCGATCTGGTGGCCTTCGTCGCCAGTCCGAAAGCGGGCGCGATCAACGCGCTCAATATCCGGATCGACGGCGGCACGACCGCATTGGTGACGTGAGGAGACGAGATGCAGGCCTTCCGCTTCGATCTGTGTGAACTGCCCGGCGAAACGAAGGGCTTGCGCGACGATGTGCGCGCCTTCCTGGCAAAGGAACTCGCCAACGTGCCGGCGGTGACGCGGGCGCAGACCTGGTCGGGCTCCGATCCCGAATTCAGCCGCAAGATGGGCGCGAAGGGCTGGATCGCGATGACCTGGCCGAAGAAATATGGCGGCCATGAACGCAGCGCCTTCGACCGCTATGTGGTGCTGGAGGAAATGCTGGCGGCCGGCGCGCCTGTCGGCGCGCACTGGATCGGCGACCGGCAATCGGGTCCGCTCCTGATGCGCTTCGGCACGGAGGAACAGCGCCAGAAAATCCTGCCGCGCGTCGCGAAGGGTGAATGCTATTTCTGCATCGGCATGTCGGAACCGGATTCGGGCTCCGACCTCGCCGCGACGCGCACCCGCGCCGAAAAGGTGGAGGGTGGCTACAAGGTCAACGGCACCAAGCTGTGGACGTCGGGCGCCCATACCGCGCATTACATGATCGGTCTTTTCCGCACCCATCTCGACCCGCAGAACAAGCATGCGGGCCTGACGCAGTTTCTGGTCGACATGAAGACGACGGACGGCATCACCGTCCGCCCGATCAAGGATCTCGCCGGGAAGTCGCATTTCAACGAAGTCGTGTTCCAGGACGCCTTCGTGCCCGACGACATGATGGTCGGCACCGAAGGCGGCGGCTGGAACCAGGTGACGGCGGAACTCGCCTTCGAACGCTCCGGTCCCGAACGCTACCTGTCGAGCTTCATCCTGATGGTCGAGATGATCCGCGAACTCGAAAAGCGCGGCGGCGGCTCCTTTGATGAAAGGGGGGGCGCGCGCGAGATCGGCCGCCTCGTCGCGCATCTGGTGACACTGCGGCAGATGTCGCTCTCGGTCGCCGGCATGCTGGACAAGGGCGAAAACCCGGCGCTCGAAGCCTCGGTGGTGAAAGACCTCGGCGCGATTTTCGAGCAGGACATGCCGGTGCGCGCGCATGAGCTGTTGGGGATGGAGCCGACGGTCGGCGCGGGCAGCGACTACGAGCAGGTGCTCGGCTACCTGACACAGACGACACCGTCGTTTTCGTTGCGCGGCGGCACGCGCGAAATCCTGCGCGGCATCATCGCCCGCGGGCTCGGACTGCGGTGAGGAGCGGGACATGAACGAATTGCAGACGATCCTCGCCGACAGCGTCAACGGCCTGCTGGCCGAACGCGTGACCAGGGACCTGATCCAGAAGGCCGAGGACGGCGCCTGGCCGCAAGCCTTGTGGAATGAACTCGAAGCGAACGGTCTGACCCGCGTGCTGGCGCCGGAGGCGCAGGGCGGCGCGGGCGGCACATGGGCGGATGCGGCAATCGTGCTGAAGGCGGCGGGCCGCCATGTCGCGCCGCTGCCGCTCGCCGAAGCGGTGCTGGCGCATTGGCTGCTGGCGGAAGCCGGCATTGCCGCGCCCGACGGCGTGCTGACGGTGATGGAAGGCGATCTGACGCTAAAGAACGGCAAAATGTCGGGCATCGCGCCGCGTGTGCCCTGGGGCCGCAACGCGGCGCATGGCGTGGCGCAGGTCGGGACGGAAGTCGTGCTGGCGCCGCTCGCCGGCGCGACAATTGCCCAAGACATCAATGTGGCGCGCGAGCCGCGCGACGCGGTGACGCTGAAAAATGTGACGGTGCAATCGGCATCTGTTTCGCTGCCGAAGAATGCGCTGCGTCTTTACGGTGCGTTGATCCGCGCCTGCCAGATGGCCGGGGCGCTCGACTATCTGGCCGAGCAGACGGTTGCTTATGCCAATGAGCGCACGCAATTCGGCAAACCCATCGGCAAATTCCAGGCGATCCAGCAGCAGCTCGCGGTGCTGGCGACGCAAGCCGCCGCCGCCGGCATCGCCGCCGATCATGCCTGTGCAAGCTTGAACAAGGGCGACGCCGCATTCGAGATTGCGGTGGCGAAGATCCGCGCCGACGACGCCTCGAGCATCGCCACATCGATCGCCCATCAGGTGCATGGCGCGATCGGCTTCACCTACGAGCACGGGCTCCATTTCGCAACGCGCCGCCTCTGGTCGTGGCGCGCGGAGTTCGGCGCCGGCGCCGAATGGGCCGAAAGCCTCGGCCGTGCGACGATCTCGCGCGGCGCCGATGCGCTCTGGCCCTATGTGACGGCGCGATAGAATCCGCAACCGAAGAGAGAGCCTCACCGATGAAAGTTTCCGAAGCGCTGAAGAGCCGCATCACCTGCCGCGCCTTTCTCGACAAGCCGGTGCCCGAAGCGACCGTACGCCAGATACTGGAAGAGGCGAAATACGCGCCCTCGGGCGGCAACCTGCAGCCCTGGCATGTCTATGTTGTCGCCGGCGACCGGCTGAAGGAATTTCTCGCCATCGTCGCGGAGAAGCAGAAGGAAAACCCCTTCGGCGAAGGCACCGAATACGACATCTATCCGAAAGGCCTGACCGATCCCTACAAGGCCCGCCGCTTCAAATGCGGCGAGGACATGTACGCGACTATCGAGGTGCCGCGCGACGACAAGGACGGACGCCTGAAGCAGTTCATGCGCAATTTCCGCTTCTTCGATGCACCGGTGGCGCTGTTCTTCGCCATCGACCGGCAGATGGGCCTCGGCCAGTGGTCCGATCTCGGCATGTTCATCCAGTCGGTGATGCTGGCCGCCCGCGAGCACGGGCTCCACACCGCGCCGCAGGAAGCCTGGGCGATCTGGTACAAGACGGTGGCGGAGTTTGTGCAGATGCCCGATGAGCTTATGCTCTTTTGCGGCATGGGGCTTGGCTACATGGACGAGGCGGCGCCCATTAACCAATTGCGTACGGATCGCGCGCCGCTTGAGGAATTCGCCACGTTCAGCGGCTTCTGAGCGGCGAATTCTGACAGAAAGCCGGAACGCCCGTTCATCGCGGGTTCAGTCGGGATGACCTAAGACCGGGGCATGACGAAGAAACGCACATGGGCCGCTCTGGCATTCGCCGCTCCGATCCTCATTTTTATGGGGCTCGGGCAGGCGCGCGCCGACGATGTGATCGGTGCCCCGGGCGCTTCCGACCTGCTGGTCGAATCCCAGTACTGGGGCCGCGAGGACGACGCGCGCGACGCCGTGCGCCAGGGCCGGGTGATTTCGCCGGGCCAGGCCAAGCAGGCCGCCCTGTCGAGCTATCCGGGCCGCTATCTCGACATGAGCCTTGCGGGCCAGACCTACTATGTGAAGATCAGGACGGCGGACAACCGGGTCGTCGTGGTGGCGGTCGACGCCAGCTCGGGCCGGGTCATGGGCGCCCGGTAACGGGCAGAAGCGGAGACAGGGGTATGCGGCTTTTGGTTGTCGAGGACGATCCCGATCTCAACCGGCAGCTTGTCGGCGCGCTGGAGGAAGCGGGCTATGTGGTGGACAGTGCCCAGGACGGCGAGGAAGGACACTTCCTCGGCGACACCGAGCCCTACGACGCCGTGGTGCTCGATCTCGGCCTGCCCGAAATGGACGGCGTGACGGTGCTGGAGAAGTGGCGCCGCGACGGCAAGACCATGCCGGTGCTGATCCTGACCGCGCGCGACCGCTGGTCGGACAAGGTGGCGGGCTTCGACGCCGGCGCCGACGACTATGTGGCCAAACCGTTTTTCATGGAGGAAGTGCTGGCGCGGCTGCGGGCGCTGCTGCGCCGCGCCACCGGCCATGCGACCAGCGAACTCGAATGCGGGCCGGTTCGCGTGGATACGCGCAGCTCGCGCGTGACGGTGGAGGGCAGGGCGATCAAGCTGACCTCGCTCGAATACCGCCTGCTCGCCTATATGATGCATCACCGCGACCGCGTGATCTCGCGCACCGAACTCGTCGAACATCTCTACGACCAGGATTTCGACCGCGATTCCAACACCATCGAGGTCTTTGTGGGTCGGCTGCGCCGCAAGCTCGGCAAGGATGTGATCGAGACCGTGCGCGGCCTCGGCTACAGGCTGACGGCGCCGGAAGATGCGGTCTGACAGTCTCGCATTCCGCCTTGTCGCGGGCGCGGCGCTGTGGAGCGTCGTGGCGCTCGTCGCTGGCGGCCTGATCCTCTCCGCCATTTTCCGCAATTCGGTCGAGCGCAGTTTCGACGGGCGGCTCGACGTGCTGCTCGACAGCCTGATCGCGACGACGGAGGTCGATAGCGAGGGCAATATCGTGCGCGTTCGCGACCTTTCCGAAACGCGCTTCGACCTCGTTTATTCTGGCTGGTACTGGCAGGTCTCGCCGATGGCGGAGCGGCCGGCGCTGCGTTCGCGTTCGCTGTTCGATCAGTCGCTCGACCTTTCCGCGCGGCGCGGCATCGAGCGCAACGATCTCGGCCTCAAGGTCTTCGATGTCGCCGGCCCGGAAAACCAGCCGCTGCGCGTTGCCGAACGCCGCGTGACGCTGCCGGACTACGACATCCGGGTCTCCTTCGCGGTCGCCGGCGATCGCGGCGAAATCAACGCCGAAATTCAGGGCTTCAACACCTGGCTCTTCGCGGCGATGGCGGCAATGGGCGCGGGCCTGCTGATCGCCTTGCTGATCCAGGTGCGCTTCGGCCTCCAGCCGCTCGAACGCGTGCGCCTCGCGCTGGCGCAGATCCGTTCCGGCCGCGCGACCCGGCTGGAAGGAAAATTTCCGCAGGAAATCGAACCGCTGGCCGACGAACTCAACCGGCTGCTGGAAGGCAACCGCGAGGTGCTGGAACGCGCCCGCACCCATGTCGGCAATCTGGCGCATGCACTGAAAACGCCGCTCAGTGTGCTGACCAACGAAGCGCGCACGCATGACGGGCCCTTGGGCGAGACCGTGACCCGCATGGCGGCGCAAATGCGCGAACAGATCGACCATCATCTGGCCCGCGCGCGCATGGCGGCATCGGCCAATGTGCTCGGCGTCAACACGCCGGTCGCCCCGGTGCTGGCGCGGCTCGCGCGCGCGCTGGAACGCATCTATGCCGAACGCGGCATCGGCATCGCGGTCGACTGTCCGGCGACGACCGGCTTTCGCGGCGAGGCACAGGACCTGGAGGAAGTGGCCGGCAATCTTGTCGACAATGCCTGCAAATGGGCCGCCGCGTGGGTGACGCTGACTGTGACGCCGGGTGTCACGCACAACGGGCGACCTTTTTTCCTGCTGGCGGTCGAGGATGACGGGCCGGGCCTGCCCGAAGAGCAGCGCCAGACAGTGCTGAAACGCGGCGCGCGGCTCGACGAAACAAAGCCGGGTTCCGGCCTCGGCCTCTCAATCGTCACTGAAATTGCCGAGCTTTATGGCGGCGAGTTGCGCCTCGAAACCTCGGAAACCGGTGGCTTGCGGGCCGAACTGCTTCTGCCGGCTTCGGCCGACTGAAATCCGGCCCGATCCGGGCCGCGAAGCTGAACGCCCGATGAACGGCGCATTCAGGCCCCGCTCAAGGGCGCTCTCCTATCCTGATCATCGTTACATCACCCAATCAGGACATGGGGTACAGCGATGAAGATCAAGAGCACACTTTTCGTAGGCGCACTGGCCCTGGCGCTGGCCGGCTGCCAGACGGGCGGCCCCGGATACGGATATGGCGGTACGGGCCCCAAGGAAGGCTTCGGCACATTGGCTGGCGCGGTTGCGGGCGGTCTTGCCGGTTCGCAGATCGGCGGCGGTTCGGGCCGGCTCTGGGCGACGGGCGCCGGCGTTCTGATCGGTGCGATGGTCGGCAACAATATCGGCCGCAGCCTCGACCGCGCCGACCAGATGTATCTCCAGAACGCCTCCTACAGCGCGTTCCAGAGCGGCCAGTCGACGCAGTGGCGCAATCCGGACAGCGGCAACTACGGCTACGTCAATCCCGGCCGCTCCTATCAGTCGAATTCCGGCTACTGCCGCGAATACAACCAGACCGTCTATATCGGCGGTCGCGCCGAACAGGCCTACGGCACCGCCTGCCGCCAGCCCGACGGTTCGTGGCAGATCATGGGCTGACGCCCGACCTTCGTGAGACATCTCCTTCGTGCGACACCGAACGTGAAAAGGCCGCCGCTCTCCTTGAGGAAAGCGGCGGCCAGTTCGGAAACGGCAGCGACGCGGTCAGTTTATCTTGTCTATGGACCGCCCCGTTTGCGCCCATCTATTTCGATTGCAGAGTCGCCGCGCCGGAACCGGTGCAGCGATAAAGGATAAAGGCTCAGGCAGAAAGGCCTCCGGAAGTTTCCGACCTTACCTGCCTCGCCACACGACCCTCTGTTGAGATCGAAATCTTGGCGATGGCAAACGGCGTCACGTAACCGTTAGACATCGGATCACCTCCTTTCAATTGTTGAACCCAGTATCGCAAGCGTGAATCCGGAATGCGCGCGCGTCAAGAGAATGTGTGTGAAGAGTTCATGCACACACGATCGAGTGTCCGCGATGCCCGTCATTGTTGACATTTTCGAAGCAGGCGGCACCGCGCGATGCCGCGGATCGCCGGCCGGATAGGGCCTGAGCGGCGCGGATTTTGACATCGAATCGAGAAGTTAACGGCCCGCGGCCGTCGCTTTGCCGGCTTCGGCGGCGGGTTCCTCGGCCGCCAGCAGCGAGGCGATGGTGGTCGGATCGGCAAGTTCGGCCTCCCGCGCCGCCAGCGCCCCGAAAAAGGCTTCGACGCGGGGCTCATGTGCAAGGCTCGCATCCTCGACATGGCGCTTGTAGCGCTGCGCCCGCACGGCATCCAGAACGTCGGCGACACGGGTCTTGTCGGCCGGCCGGGCCGGCACGAAGCGGGGCGGGGTGCCGGCGGCGAAGGTGACGAGCCCGGCATTGCAGAGCGCGCGCGAGAGTTCACCCATCGCCTCCATCGGCACATGCAGCCGCCGCGCCAGCGCTTCTTCGGTCCAGGGCGTCTGCGCGCGCTCGAAAGCGTCGTGGATCAGCAGCAGCGCCTGAACCGCCATACGGTCGAGCTGGCGCAATGTCAGCGGGCTGACGCCGGCCTGTGCCGAAAGATAGGCGCGGTTCTGGTAGTAGAAGGCGATGGCGCAGCCGCCGAGCAGGATCAGCCATGCCGCGTAGAGCCAGATCATGAAAAAGACCAGGCTGGCGAAGGCCGAATAGATCGCCACATATTGCGCCGATTTGACGACGAATGTGGCGAAGGTCCAGCCGGCCGCCCCCCAGACGACGCCCGCAACTGTCGCGCCGACCAGCGCGGCGTCGAGTTTGACGCGCGTGTTGGGGATCATCATGTAGATGAAGGCGAAGGCGGCGATCAGCACCGCAAAGGGCAGCAGCCGGCTCGATTGCTCGACGATATAGACGACCAGCCAGTGTTCGGCGGCGCTGCCGATGAATGTGTTGGAAATCGCGCCCGCCATGATGCCGACAACAGTCAGCACGATCAGCGGTCCGAGAATGCCCATGCTGACAATTTCGGTGAACTGGCGCGCGAAGGAGCGGTTGGATTCGACGTGCCAGATGCTGTTGAACGCCGCCTCGACCTTGTTGATCAGCGAAATGACCGTGTAGAGCAGGAATGCAAAGCCGACCGTGCCGAGCACATTGGCGTTGACCCGCTGCACGAACTCCATCATCCGCTGCGTGATCTCGGCCCCCTGGTCGCCAAGCGGCGCCAGAAAGTCGGCCATGATGGTTTCGATGTAGCTGTCGAAACCGAAGGCGCGGAAAATCGCGAAGGCGATGGCGAGCGCCGGCACCAGCGCCAGCAATGTCGTGTAGACGAGGCTCATCGCCCGGAGGCTCAGCGCCCCGCCGGCAATGTCGCGCGCCGTCGCCCAGCCGATCCGCGCGGCAATGAGTATCGCCCGCATCCAGAAGGGCTGGTCGTCGAGGGTGCGATCCCAGATGAGAGCGTGGAGGCGCTCGATGAGCGAGGCGGAGCCGAACATGGCGCCATGCTAGACGCCGGAGCCCGCAATCGAAAGGCCCTCCGCCGTTTCCGGGGAGGGCCTCGATATTTTGTCGGGCGGGCGCGGCCGCCCGCGCCGATGATCTTCGTCGATCAGCCGAGCACCAGATTTTCGGCGGAGAAGCGACCGTTGCGCCCCTCGACCAGTTCGTACTGGATTTGCTGACCTTCCTGCAGGGTCTTCTGGCCGGCCTGTTCGACGGCGGAAATGTGGACGAATACGTCCTTTCCTCCATCGGCAGGTGCAATGAATCCATAACCCTTAGTGGCGTTGAACCACTTCACGACTCCGCTAGCCATAATGCGCTGATTGCCTCGCATAGAGATAGAACGAACGGATGCCGCCGTTCGGGGCCGCACCCGGGGAAAAACGCTATCACCGAAATTTGGCCCGGACCAACGAAAATCCCGGCCCGAAGGCGGCGCTCGCAACCGCGCTTACCCACCCAAATCACAGCCGAAAATGGCCAAATCCCGCCATTTGCGGGGATATGGAACCAAATTTTAAGTATGGGTCCGTAGGGTTGAGCCTTGGGGAGCGGCATGGGGGCCGCCGAGTTCAGCCGAGACGTCATGGCCAACGAACCGAACGCATCGCTGTCGCAGCGCCTGGCAAACTACCTGGCGCAATTGCCGCCGCCTGCCGTGCTGAAGCTCGCCTCGGGCATCGAGCGCGAAAAGCTGCGCGGCAATGCCGGCCTTCCCTATGAAACAATTCTGTCGGGCCTGCGTCCGCTGCTCGCCGCCTTTCGCGGCGCGCGGCCGGGCATGGCCGATCCGATGCGCCGCCTCTGTCAGCCCTTTGAGGATTTGCTGTCCAATGCGCCGGAGGTCGACCGTGCGCGCGGCCGCATCGCGCGCAGCGTCATCCAGCCGTTGTGGTCCTGGCTTGAAACCGAATTGCTGCCCGATGCCTTGCCCGATATGGCGCAGCGCATCGTCGATCACACATTGAAGGGCGATGCCGGCGCACGCGATACGACCGTGTCGGTGATGCATGCTTCGGTCGCGGCCGCCATTGCCGCCGCGCTCGACGACGCGCGCCGCGACGGCGCGCGGCGCCGCGAAATCGAGGCTCGGCTCGGCGGCGAGAGTGGTATCGAGGATGCGCGCGCGATTGCCGCCGCATTGTCGATCGCGCCCGTGATGCTGAAACTGCAATCGGCGTTGCCGAAAGGCGCCGCCGACTTCGACGACGGTCTGGTGACGGCCGTCAAGGAACTCTACGAAGAGGCGCGCGAAAAATCCGCCGAGGCGGCGCTCTATGTGGCGTTTGCCGCGATGGCGCGTCTCGCGGAACCCTGGCAGATCCTCCGCCTGGCGCGGAAGGTTGCCCATTATCGCAATGACATGCTGATCAGCCGCAGCGAACTGGCGGTTCTCGGGGAGGCGTTGCTTGCCGACATGGACCGGATCGCGCGCGCCGCCGAAAGCAAGCGCCCCGGCCATGCCGATCTCGACATGCTGCGCGGCGAGATAAAGCGCTTCGCCCGCATTTCGCGCGGCTTCACCGCCGAAATCGATTTGCGGCGCCACGGCGAATGGGGCCAACGCCTGCTCGGCGCGCGGGCGCGCCTCTCCGCGGCGATCTCGCAGGAAATGGCGCGCTTCGAAACCGATCTTCCGCGGGCCCTGCCGCTGCACCAGATCGGACAATATGGACGCGGCGGTCCGCTGCGTCCCGATATTTCGGCCGCGCCCGACACCGCGCGCACCGAGCGCATGAGCGCCTGTCTACGCTTCCTCGAAGGCCTGTCGCCGATCTGCGAGGCGGTCGGCGCGCAGAGCCATTGCCGGAGCGTTCGCGGCCAGATCACGGTCTATCTCAACACTTACGAAGACCGTCTGCTCGAAGAGCTCAGAACCGCGACCGGAACGGCCCGCATCAACGCCGAAGCGTTCATTGAAATCGCCGCTCGCTTCCGCGAGGCGCTTGGCGAGGACCGCACGGCGGATATTTTGCGCCGCCGCGCCGATGTGGCGTTGCAGGTCGCGAGCTAGAACTCGCCCTCATAGGCAAAGAGACCCGGCATGCCGCCGGTGTGCAGAAACACCAGCGCCTCGACATCGTTGTGCGCGCCGGCCTGAACCTGCGCCATGAAGCCGGCCATTCCCTTGCCGGTATAGACCGGATCGAGCAACACGCCTTCCTCGCGCGCCAGACATTCGACCGCGGCTTTCATGTCCGCCGTCGGCATGCCGTAACGCGCGCCGAGATGCGCGCCGTCCAGCACCACCGCATCGGGCCCGGGCGCGGCGATGCCGAGCAGCGCCGTCGTTTTCGCCGCCAGCGCCAGAATGCCGGCCGCCATTGCGTCGTTGTCGGCGCGGTAGACATTGACGCCGGCGATCGACGGACCGGCGCCGCGCAACATACGCCCCGCGACAAGACCGGCCTGCGTTCCGCCGCTCGACGAGGCATGAACGATGCGCGCCGCGCCGATGCCGCGCGCATCGAGCCCATCGGCAATTTCGAGATAGGCAGCCGCATAGCCGAGCGAACCGACGGCGTTCGAGCCGCCGACCGGAACCAGATAGGGTTTGCCGCCGCCGGCTTCGATCTCGTCCATGATGCGTGTGAAAACCGCGCCGGCATCGGCATCCGCCGGTTCGACGCGAATATCGGCGCCGAGAATGCGGTCGAGCAGCAGATTGCCCGAGCCGCGATAGGCATGACCCGCATAGGGCACGCTGTCGAACAGCACCAGCACACAGCGAAGCCCGGCCGCGGCAGCCGCTGCCGCCGTTTGCCGCGCGTGGTTCGATTGCAAGGCACCGGTCGTCACCACCGTATCGCAGCCCTTGGCCAGCGCGTCGCCGATCAGGAATTCGAGCTTGCGCGTCTTGTTGCCGCCGCCGGCAAGTCCTGTGCAATCGTCGCGTTTGATGAAGAGACGCGGGGGCGTACGATCCATGCGGGCGGCAAGCGCCGCGCGCAGCCGCGTCATTTCGGTGAGCGGCGTCGGCAGATGGGCGAGCGTGAAACGCGGAAAGCGGGCAAGCGGATCGGTCACGGTCAGACGATCCCTTCGGCGCGAAACGACGCGATCTCGGCGGGTGAGTATCCAAGCTCGCCCAGAATGGCGTCGGTGTGCTCGCCGAGAACCGGCGCGCGCTCACGGATCGTGGCCGGGGTGCGCGACAGGCGCAGCGGCGTTTCCATGATGGGCGCCGGACCCGGCAGGCCCGGAAAATCCAGCGGCTTCAGATAGCCCATTTCGCGGATATGCCGGTCGTCGAGAGCCTGTTGCGGCGAGTAGACGGGCCCGGCCGGAATGCGCGCCTTTTCGAGTTCGGCAAGCGCTTCCTCGGTGGTGCGCGTCTCCGCCCAGCGCGAGGTGCGTTCCGACAGCACCGCGCCGTTGTCGCCGCGCGCCAGATCGTCCTTGAAGCGCGGGTCGGTGAGCCAGTGATCCTCACCCATCAGCCGCGCCCAGCGCTTGAAGAGCGGCGCGCCGATGGCCTGCACCAGTATCCAGCCGTCCTTCGTGCGCACAATGTCGGCCGGTCCCGCATAGGGCGAGCGGTTGCCGATCGCCACGCGATCGGTGTGGCGCAATTGCTGTTCGATCAGGTGGAAGTTGAAATAGGCGAGCGCCGTCGATAGCAGCGCGCCCTCGACGATCTGGCCCTTGCCGGATTTCTGACGTTCCATCAGCGCCGCCATCGTGCCAAAGGCCGAAAGCGAGGCGGTGCCGAAATCGACCCAGGGCGCGTAGCTCTTCACCGGTTCCTCGGGGTATCCGGTCAGATAGGCCGCACCGACCATCGACTGTGCGACGCCGTCGAAGCCTGTGCGCTCGCTATAGGGGCCGCCATGACCGAAGGCCGAGACGGTGGTGAGAATGATGTCGGGCTTCGCCGCCGAAAGGCTCTCATAGTCGAGACCCATCGCCTTCAGCGTCGAGGGCGGCAGGTTGGCGACGACGACATCGGCGGTGGCGACCAGGCGGCGGACGATACCGCGTCCCGCCTCCGTCATCGGATCGAGCGTCAGACCTTTCTTGTTGCGGTTCATCTGCAGGAACATCGCGCCTTCGCCGCCCGCGCCGGGACCGGCATCCGGGACGATCGGCTGCACGAAACGGTCTTCGCTGCCTTCGCGCCTTTCGATGCGGATGACTTCGGCGCCCATATCGCCCAGAAGCGCCGCGCAATAGGGGCCGGCGATATAGCGGCCGAAATCGAGCACGCGGATGCCCGCCAGTATGCCCTGCGCCGAATTCCCGCCGCTCCGTTCCGTCATGCCGTCTCTCTCCCTGATCCTTTGTCCTGTCTCGTTTTCGTACACCGGACAGGTGCCGAAACGATAGGCGGCGCGCCGGTTTTGAGAAAGGCCGCCGGGGCAAATTTTGCATTTTATTTAGGCTTTGACCCGTACTGTACCGGCACTCGACGGGTGGGGAGACACGTCGACCGGGGCCATTTGTGGGAAGGGAAGCCGCGTGAGGGGGTCCGAGGACACGGCCGGAGAAGCTTTGCCCGATTCCGGCGCCGCCGGGCCGTCGGTCGAGCGCGCTTTCCGCTGGACCGGCGAATTCGCCGACCGGGCGCTGGAAGAGACTTATGCGCGCGCCAACTGGGCCGAAACGCGTTCCCGTCTGCGCGCCGTCCTGATCGCGGTCTATATCTTCGTCGGCTGGTCGGCCTTCGACCTTCTGCTGATCGGCTTCGGCTGGGCCTTTGTGGCGCTGATGGCGGCCAGGCTGGCGACGCTTGCCGTCGCGCTCACGGCGCTCAAACGGTACACATCCTACGACGACAACCGGAAATTCCTGCGCTGCGTGATGACGATGCAGGCGCTGGTCGCCATTGTCTCGCCCGTTTCGCTGGTGCTCGGTCAAACCGATTTCGCGGCCAGCCTGCTCGCCGTGGTCGTGGTCATCTTCGCCTTTTATGTCGGAATGCCGACGGCGCTGCGCGCGACGCTCGCCAATTCGCTGGCGCTGAGCGTCGCCTTCGTCGCGATTTGCCCCTGGCTTGCCGACGTGTCGCCGGCCGCGCTGGCACAGATCGCCGCACTATTCGTCGTCGTCAATGCGATCGGTGTCGAGATGGTGCGCGCGGCGAACCGGCTGCGCCGCAACGGCTTTCTGACGCTTGTCCGTCAGCAGGAACTTTACGAGCAGCTGAAGCGCGAAGTCGAGGTGCGGCGCGAAGCCGAACAGGCCGTTCGCGCCACCGAGGAAAGCTTCCAGAGCCTCTTTTATGCCGCGCCGCTGCCGATTTCGCTGGTCGACCCGGCCAACTACAAGCTGGTGCAGGCCAACATCGCGGCGCTGAAACTTTTCGATATTTCGGAAGAGGACGCCGCGGGGTTTGACGTTCGAACCTTCTTCACCGAGGAAAACCTCGACGCCCGTCTCGAGCGCCTGCTGGTCAGCGGCCGCGCCGGCGTGCCGGTGGAGTTCCGCCTGACGCGGCGCGACGGCTCGACGATATGGGCGCTTGTTTCGGCGGCAACGGTGCAGTTCCAGGGCCGTGCGGCGCTGCTGATCGGCATTCAGGATGTGACCGCGCGTCACAAGGAAGCCGAGACGCTACGCGAGGCGCGCGACCAGGCGACGGCGGCAAGCCGCTCGAAATCGGAATTCCTGGCCAACATGAGCCACGAACTCCGGACGCCGCTGAACGCCATCATCGGATTTTCGGAAGCGCTGGAGCGCGAGCTCTTCGGCCCCGTCGGCAATCCGCGTTACCGTGAATATGCCGAAGACATTCACGACAGCGGCGTTCACCTGCTGAGCCTCATCAACGACATTCTCGATCTCTCGAAAATCGAAGCGGGTCACTTCAACCTGCATGAGGACGAAACCGAACTCGATCACCTGGTCCAGGCGGCAATGCGCATCGTGCGCCATCGCGCCCAGCAAGCGAATATCACGATCGAATGCGAATTGCCGTCGCCGCCGATCTTCCTCGTCGCCGACGAACGGGCCTTGAAGCAGGTGCTGATCAACCTCGTGTCGAACGCCGTGAAGTTCAGTCCCAACGGAAGCACGGTGAGGATCGAGACGCAGATTTGCGCCGAAAGCCTGCGCATCGCCGTCATCGACAAGGGCATCGGCATCGCCGAACACGATATCCCCCGCGCGCTGACGCCGTTCACCCAGGTCGACGGCTCATTGTCGCGCACCCACGAAGGCACCGGGCTCGGCCTGCCGCTCGCCAAGCACCTGACCGAACTGCATGGCGGCACGCTGACCATCGAAAGCCAGGTCGAGGCCGGCACGACGGTCTATGTCGACCTGCCGCTGTCGCGCGTCGTCGGCCGCGATACGCCGTCGAAGGAAAGCGCGATCCTTTAGTTCACCGCTCGCCCGGCCTGTAGCTCTCGGCGATGTGACCCTCGAGGTCTTCCTCCTCAAAACGCACAGGCCTTGTCCGCATCGTCGCAAAGAGCGGCGCCTGATCGGCATAATGCGGCGAAGTCTCATCGAGCGTCGCCGAACCGAACTGGTGAACGCTCTCCGACGTCAGCCGTCCCTGCCGGTCCCATTCCACGAACATGATCAACGTGTCGCCGCCGCGCGCGGTCAGCGTGCCGTCCGCTTCGAGCCTGCCATAGATGGCGCGCAACGTGTCGGGCCCACCATCGACGGGGAGGTCGACATCGCCGCGCCGGAGCCGGTTGACGTCGCCCCATAGCGGATCGAGACGGCCGTGATGGGTTTTCAGCGTTGCGATGGCGTCGCGCAGCGTGTCGAGCGCGGCGGGCGGATCGCGCCCCATCAGCCCGGCGCGCACCACGGGCTCGGCCATCAACACACCGAGCGCCGCGCCGCGGCTCTCCCTGTTCGCCACGCGGTCCCATCCGGCCAGAATACGCTGCGCTTCGGCGAGATCGGCGTCGCCATCGGCATCCGCCTGCAACACCTCCTCGATCAGCCGCGCCATTTTCGAGCCGTCGCTGTATTTCAGATCGTATTTGTAGGTCCGGAATTCCTCGGCCGTGATCGAACGGTCGGCGCCCCATGTTTCCTCGGCGCGCATCGCCCGGTTGGTCATGTCGGTCTGAATGCCCATCGACGCGGCGAATTGCTCCGCCCGCAGATTGTCGTGCGGCGCCGTGGCGCGGAAGGGCGTGTTATTGGCGTTGTAGAGAAAGCCCGAATTGGGATTGAAGAGTTTCGGCACCGCCTCGAAAGGCAGGTAACCCTGCCAGATCAGGCTTGAATCTTCGCCCGCGACGACGCCCGACCAGTCCGGCCCCTCGACGCGCGCCGGAAACTGCGCGTTGTAGACATAGGCGATGTTTCCCTGCCGGTCCGCATAGATGTAATTGATGCTCGGCAGCGTCTGCAGCTTCATCGCCTCGATCCATTCGCCGAGCTGCGTCGCCTTGTTGAGCGCGTAATATTGTTCGACCTGCCGGATCTCTCCCATGCCTGCATAGCGCACGGCAAAGGCGCCCGCGTCGGTCTTCAGCACCGGCCCGTGCTCCGAGAACAGAACGTCGCGCGCCGCCGTCCACCAGAACGGTCCCCAGAGATCGACGCGAATTTCCGCCACCTGCTTTTCGAAGTCGCGCCATTCGCCGTCGAGGAGATACTGGTCTTCATTGTCGGGATTGAGCGTCAGGGCATAGACGTCGATGAGGTCGGGCTCGTTGACGGTGTTGGCCCAGCCCAGATGCCGGTTGTGGCCATGCAGCATGAACGGTGTACCGGGGAAAAATCCGCCGGCCACATGCCAGCCTTCGGCACTGCGCACCACCGCCTCCCACCAGGCGACGGGACCGGTGAAAGGCTGGTGCGAATTGACGAGGAGCCGCGTCTTGCCGTCGGCCGAGCGCGCGGGGCTGACTGCGACGGCGTTGGAGCCGACCGGCAGCGGCGTCTGCGTCGGCAGGAACGCATCGACGCCTTCCTTGGACAAGCCGCCCGCCTTGCCGATCCGTCCCTCGAAAATCGCCGTCAGCGTTTTGTCGAGCCCATAGAAGAACGGCGTCTTGAACATGAAGCCGGCGGCAATGTCCTTGCCTGTAAGCGGCAGGAAACCGGGCGTTACCCGGTCCGGATTGAGGGCTGCATAGTAGTTGACGCCGTCCGCATAGGCCTCGATCACGCGCCGCACTTCCGCGCTGAGGTCGCTTTCGTAGCGCGCCTCGACCGTTTCCCACACCCGCATCAGATGAACGAGATAGTCGCCGACCGCCGCCTTCTCGCCCTTCACCGATGCGAGATTGCCGCGTGTCGCGATAGCGACTTCCTCGATCGTCGCATAATCGTCCTCGGCATGGGCGAAGCCGACGCCGAAAGCGGCATCGGCGTCGCTCGTCCCGAGAATATGCGGCACGCCCCATTCGTCGCGGCGGATGAGCACGTCGTAATCGGCCGCGCGTTCGATCAACGGTGCGGGGTCGATGCGCGCGGGGGTCTCGACGGCGCCCCTGACCAGAATGACGGCGAGCACCGCAAGCGCGAGGCCGGCAAGCCCCAATCCCCCTGTTTTGACGATCCGCAGCACGCGCGCCCTCCTGATTCTCCGAATTGCGCCGGAGCCTAGCCGCCGCGGTCCGATCCGCAAAGCGGGCCTGCGTCCCTGCGCCGCTTTTGCGTGCCCGCGCGAGCCTCTATACAAGGGGCGTCCCGCTACAGACCCTCGCGAAAGGCTGTGTCCTTGGCATTTTCGGGCGACATTCCGCTCTTCGTCGCGCTTGCTCTTCTGGCCGGCATCGTCGTGACGTTCCTGCTCCGGCCCTTGCGGACCGGCAGGACGCGCGCCGACGCGGGCGAGAGTGAAGTTGCGCTTTACCGCGACCAGCTCGCCGAAATCGGCCGCGACGTCGATCGCGGCGTGATCGGCGAGGCCGAGGCCGATGCGGCGCGCATCGAGGTTTCACGCCGCCTGCTCGCCGCCGACGAGATGCGGCAGGAGGCGGCGCGCTGCGGCGAGACAGCGGACCCGCGCTGGCGCAAGGGCATGGCCGTGGTGCTGGCGCTCGGCGTGCCGCTGCTGGCGCTGGCGATCTACCTGCAGGAAGGGTCGCCCGGCCTGCCGGACCGGCCGATTGCGGCGCGGCTTGCGGCGCCGGCCGACACCCTGCCGGTCGAGGCATTGATCGTTCGTATCGAACGGCGGCTGAAGGAGCAGCCGGACGATCTGCAAGGCTGGGAGCTGGTCGCGCCGACTTATCTGCGTCTCGGCCGCTACGACGACGCGGCAGGCGCCTGGACGCGGGCGATCATCCTCGATGGCGTGACAGCCGAAAGGCTGGCGGCGCGCGGCGAGGCACGTGTGTTGGCTGCCGAAGGCCGGGTGACGGCGGGCGCCAGGGCCGATTTCGAGAAGGCCGCCGCCCTCGATGCGGGAGAACCGCGCGCGCAATATTTCCTCGGCCTTGCCGATTACGACGAAGGCCGCCGCGACGCCGCGCTCGCCCGCTGGAAAGAGCTGCTGGCCGGCGCCCCCGAAGACGCCGCCTGGGCTGCGGCGGTCGAGGCGCGCATCGCCGCCGTTGAGGCGGAAATCGCCCCGAAGTAATCCCCACCCCCGTCCGTGCCGGGCTAACATGGTCGCCGACTCGCGGCGGAGGGGGATCATGCTCAGCGAAATTCAGAAGCAGACGGCAAAAGCCATCGTCAATATCTTCGAGACGGGACGCGCGCTCGGTGACTATGGTCGCGTGACGCTGCTGGCCGGCGACAGCGGACACCTGACCTACGGCATGGCGCAGACGACGCTTGGCAGCGGCAATCTCTATCTGCTGATCAAGGCTTATTGCGCGGCGCCGGGCGCAGCCTATGCGGCGGCGCTGAGGCCCTATCTGCAAAGCCTCGCCGACATCGACCTGCGGCTCGACAACGACATGAAATTTCGCGGCCTGCTGAAAGACGCCGGCGCGGACCCCGCGATGCAGGAAACGCAGGACAGTTTTTTCGACCGCGTCTTCTGGCGTCCCTCCGCCGAGGCGGCATCGAAGCTCGGTCTTGCCGAAGCGCTGTCGCTGGCGGTCGTTTACGACAGCACGATCCACGGCTCATGGGCGGCGATGCGCGACCGGACCGTGGCGAAAGTCGGCCTGCCGTCGAAAACCGGCGAGCGCGGCTGGATCGGCGCCTATGTGAAGGAACGCCGAAACTGGCTGGCGACGCATTCAAACCCGCTGCTCGGCAAAACCGTCTACCGGATGGATGCCTTCGAGGCGTTGATCGGCGCAAAGAACTGGCAACTCGCGCTGCCGGTCGCGGTGCGCGGCGTTCGTATCGACCAGACCGTTTTCGACTACCGGCCGCCGGTGCCGGTCTCGGCCGTCGATGCCGCAACGCGCAACCTGCGCCTGACACAGCCCCACATGACCGGCGCCGATGTTCGCGCACTGGAAGAGGCGCTGGTGAGGGACGGCTATGCGATCAATGTCGACGGTGTCTTCGACGCCGGGCTCGAAGGCGCATTGAAGTCTTTCCAGAAGGAACACGGGCTCGTTGCCGACGGCATCGCCGGCCCGGCAACGCGAATGATATTGGGGCTCTGAATAGCCATTTTCCGGGGAAAACCTCTTTCACCGCGACCATTTAGCGGTTTGATCGGCTATCCTCGTCCCGCTATATCTCAGCTCGTCCACACCGCGCCGGCCGACAACAGAGCGTCCGGAAAACAGGAAACGCCATGACGCGCAAGCAGCGCCGCGCCGCATTCATCGCTATCGGTCTTGCCATTCTGGCGCTCGCCGTCGGGCTGGTGCTTTATGCGATGCGCGACAACATCGTCTTCTTTCACAGCCCGAGCGACGTCGTCGAACGCGAAGTCGCGCCCGGCCAGCGCATCCGCCTTGGCGGTCTGGTGGAAGCGGGTTCGGTCGAAACGCTTGCCGACGGCGCGGCGCGCTTCGCGGTCACCGACATGGTCGAGACGATCCGGGTTACCTATCGCGGCATCCTGCCGGACCTGTTCCGCGAGGGGCAGGGCGTCGTCGCCGAGGGCGTGCTGCTGGAAGACGGAAGCTTCGCCGCCGACACGGTGCTTGCCAAGCACGACGAAACCTACATGCCGCCCGAAGTCGTCGACGCGCTGAAGCGCACCGGCAACTGGCAGGGCGAAGGCGCCGAGGCGTCGCACGCCGAGACCTACGGGCAGGGCGCTTATCCATGATTGTCGAGCGATGATTATCGAGATTGGCCATTTCGCGCTGGTGCTGGCGCTTGCCGTTGCCGTCGCGCAGATGGTGGCGCCGATGCTGGGCGCGCATCGCCGCGACGCGACGCTGATGGGCATTGCCGGGCCGGCGGCGCTGCTGCAATTCGCGCTGGTGCTGCTCGCCTTCGCCGCCCTGACATGGGCCTTCCTCGTTTCCGATTTCTCGCTGAAACTCGCCTACGACAATTCGCATTCGGCCAAGCCGCTGATCTACAAGATTTCCGGCGTCTGGGGGAACCATGAAGGCTCGATGGTTCTCTGGGTGCTGATCCTCGCGCTGTTCGGCGCGATGGTGGCGCTGTTCGGCGCCAACCTCCCGGCAACGTTGCGCGCCCGCGTGTTGTCGGTGCAGGCCTCGATCGCGGTCGCTTTCCTGCTCTTCGTCGTCTTCACCTCCAATCCGTTCGTGCGGCTCGACCCCGCGCCTTTCGAGGGCACAGGGCTCAACCCGCTGCTCCAGGACCGCGCGCTCGCCTTTCACCCGCCCTGGCTCTATGCGGGTTATGTCGGCTATTCGATGACGTTTTCCTTCGCTGTCGCGGCGCTGCTGGAAGGCCGTGTCGACGCAAGCTGGGCGCGCTGGGTGCGGCCCTGGGCGCTCGCCGCCTGGCTCTCGCTCACCATCGGCATCGCGATGGGTTCGTGGTGGGCCTACTACACGCTCGGCTGGGGCGGCTTCTGGTTCTGGGACCCGGTCGAGAACGCTTCGCTGATGCCGTGGATCGTCGGCACGGCGCTGCTCCACTCGGCCATCGTCGCCGAAAAACGCGGCGCTCTGAAGAGCTGGACGCTGCTGCTCGCCATCATCGCCTTCTCGTTGTCGCTGCTCGGCACGTTCCTCGTGCGCTCCGGCGTGCTGACATCGGTCCATGCCTTCGCCGTCGATCCCGAGCGCGGCATCTTCATTCTCGGTATTCTAATTTTCTTCGTCGGCGGTTCGCTGGCGCTTTATGCGTGGCGCGCGCCGCTCTTGAAGACGGACGGCATTTTCGCGCCGGTCAGCCGCGAAGGCGCATTGCTGGTCAACAATCTGCTGCTTGCCGCCGCAACCGCCGCCGTATTCTTCGGCACGCTCTATCCGCTGCTGCTCGATGCCCTGGACGGGCCGAAGATTACCGTTGGCCCGACCTTCTTCAATCTCACCTTCGCACCGATTTTCATTGTGTTGCTTGTGTTGGTGCCGTTCGGGCCCTTGCTTGGTTGGAAGCGCGCCGACATTCAGGCCGCCGCCGAGCGCCTGATGGCTGCGGCCGGGCTCGCCTTCGTCGCGATGCTGGTTGCCTACGGTTTCATGTGGGACGGGCCCTGGCTCGCACCGCTCGGCATCGCGCTTGCCGTCTGGCTGGTGGCCGGTGCAGCGTCGGAGATCGCCTACCGGATCAAACTCTTTTCGGCGCCCCTGGCCGAGAGCCTCGGCCGCGTCCGCCGTTTGCCGCGCGCCGCATGGGGCATGGCGCTGGCGCATGGCGGCCTCGGCATCGCGGTTGCCGGCATTGTCGGCGTCACAGCATGGCGCGCCGAAACCATCGTCGCACTCGCGCCGGGCGAAAGCGCCGAACTTGCCGGCTACACGCTGACGCTTGAAGCGGTCGGCATGCGCGACGGGCCGAATTTCGAGGCGACGACAGGCATCGTCCGCATCGATCGCGGCGAACGCTTCGTCGCCCGCCTGATGCCGGAGAAGCGCCGCTTCCCGGCCGAGCGTCAGGAGAAAACCGAAGCCGGCATCCACACCAATCTGGTTTCCGACATCTATGTCGTACTCGGGGACGTGGCGGGCGAGGGCAAATGGGTCGTGCGCGCCTACCGCAATGCACTGGCGCCGTGGATATGGATCGGCGGCATGATCATGGCGCTTGGCGGCGCCATATCGCTGACCGACCGGCGCCTGCGCGTCGGCGCTCCGGTCAATGCAAAAATCCATGCGGGCGCGCGGCCCGCCGCGGCAGAGTAGGGCGATGCGCACGGGCCTCGCGGCTTTTCTGCTTTTGCTGGCGCTCGCCGCGCCGGGCTTTGCCGCACTCGACCCGAGCGAGATGCTCGACGACCCCGCCGCGGAAGCCCGCGCCCGCGCCATCTCCAAAGAACTCCGCTGCATGGTTTGCCAGAACCAGTCGATCGACGATTCCGATGCGGAACTGGCGCGCGATCTCCGCATGGTGGTGCGCGACCGCATTCGCGCCGGCGACAGCGACGCCGAAGTCTTCGATTTCGTCGTCGCCCGCTATGGCGATTTCGTGCTGATGACCCCGCCTTTCAGGCCCGAGACATGGCTGCTCTGGCTGGCGCCCGGCCTCGTGCTGATCGTCGGCGGCGGCATCGTACTGCTGACCCTGCGCCGGGTGCGCGCCGCCGGCGCCGGTCCCCGGCTCACAGCCGAGGAAAAAGCCCGGCTGGCGGCCCTGACCGGCCCGGACGACGCCGAAAAGGCCGAATAGGGCCGCCTTCTTTTCGCCTTACAGATTTGTAATATCCCAGACATGAATTGGTAAGGATCGGGACATGATGCTGATCCTCAAAGCCTATCGAGCAATGATTGCCGCCGTCCCGGGCGGCCCGTATCCACAGGAGTTGATCGCGATGACGACCGGCGGAAAGAAATACTTCGTTTCCATGGCCTGTGGCGCGTTGGCGCTGGCGCTCGTTGCGCCGGGCGTTCAGGCGCAGCCGCTCGACACAAGATCGGCCGCACCCGCCACCGCCGAGCTTGAACGTTTGCCGAGCTTCGCCGATCTGGTGGAGAAGGTGAGCCCCGCCGTGGTCAGCATTCGCGTTGCCGAGGAGCGCAGCGTTCGCGCACCGGCCGGCACGCCCGACCTGCCATTCCCGCCCGGCAGCCCCTTCGAGCGCTTCTTCCGCGATCTGCAGCCGCAGGACCCGGGCAACGCACCGCGCGGCCGTCAGGCAACCGCGCTGGGCTCGGGCTTCATCATCTCGGCCGACGGCTACATCGTCACCAACAATCATGTCGTCGGCGACGGCAAGGACATCACGGTGGTCCGCAACGACGGCACGGAAATGCCGGCCAAGCTCGTCGGCCGCGATCCGAAGACCGATCTGGCGCTGGTCAAGGTCGAGAGCAAATCCGATCTGCCCTATGTCGCCTTCGGCGATTCCGACACGGTTCGCGTCGGCGACTGGGTGCTGGCGGTCGGCAATCCCTTCGGTCTCGGCGGTACGGTGACGACCGGCATCGTTTCGGCGCGCGGCCGCGAAATCGGCGCCGGTCCCTATGACGATTTCATCCAGATCGACGCCTCGATCAACCGCGGCAATTCCGGCGGCCCGACCTTCGACGTGCGCGGCAACGTGATCGGCGTCAACACGGCGATCTTCTCGCCGAGCGGCGGCAGCGTCGGCATCGGTTTCGCCATTCCCGCTTCGATCGCCTCCAAGGTCATCGCCGACCTGAAGGACAGCGGCCGCGTGACGCGCGGCTGGCTCGGCGTCACGATCCAGCAGGTCGACTCCGAGATGGCGTCCTCCCTCGCGCTCGACAAGCCGCAAGGCGCGCTTGTGGCGCAGGTCGCCGACGACAGCCCGGCCAAAAAGGCCGGTGTCCAGATCGGCGACGTCATTCTGAACGTCGACGGCAAGGATATGGAAGACGTGCGCGCGGTGAGCCGCACCGTCGCCGAACTGAAGCCCGACACGCGCTCGAAGATCGTCGTCTGGCGCGACGGCAAGCGCCGCACGCTGACGGCGAATATCGGCACCTTCCCCGACACGGTCGATGTCGCGGCCGCCGAGCCGGGCGAAGCGCCGGCCGCCACCGCGACGAAGAGCCTCGGCCTTGCGCTGACGCAGACGCCGGACGGCGTCGTGGTGCAGAGCGTCGATCCCGCGAGCGACGCGGCCGAAAAGGGCATACGGCCCGGCGACGTGATCGTGAAAGTCTCCGGCAAGGACGTGAAAAAGCCCAGCGATGTCGTTGCCGGCGTCGAAGAGGCGAGCAAGGCCGACAAGAGCTCGGTGCTTCTGCTTCTGCGCAGCGAGGAACAGCAGCGTTTCGTCGCGCTGTCGCTCAACAAGTCCTAGGCGCCGCGCCCTATCCGCCGCCGCCGCGATACGGGAGTTTGATCGAACGATGCGCATTCTGGTGATCGAGGACGATCTGGAAGCCGCCGCCTATGTCGTGAAGGGCCTGCGCGAAAGCGGGCACATCGTCGACCATGCGGCGGATGGCGAGGAAGGGCTGACCTTGGCCTTCTCCAGCACCTTCGACGTGATGATCGTCGACCGCATGCTCCCCAAGCGCGACGGCCTGAGCGTCGTCGAGACGCTGCGCGAGGAGGCCGTGCGCACACCGGTGCTCTTCCTCTCCGCGCTGGGCGAGGTCGACGACCGCATCAAGGGCCTGAAGGCGGGTGGCGACGACTACCTGACCAAGCCCTATGCCTTCGCCGAACTGCTGGCCCGCATTGAAGTGCTGGTGCGCCGCTCCAACCCCGATCAGGTCCGCACCCGCCTCCAGGTCGGCAATCTCGAAATCGACCTGCTCGCCCGCAAGGTGGTCCGCGAAGGCACCGAAATCGACCTTCAGCCGCGCGAATTCCGCCTGCTCGAATATCTGATGAAGCATGCCGGCCAGGTCGTCACGCGGACCATGTTGCTGGAGAACGTCTGGGAGTATCATTTCGATCCGCAGACAAACGTGATCGATGTGCATATCTCGCGGCTGAGAGCCAAGATCGACAAGAATTTTGAACAGCCGCTCTTGCATACCGTTCGGGGAGCCGGATACTCGCTACGTGCCGCTGACTAATCTCCTCAAGACCTCGACCTTTCGGCTCGCGGTCATCTATCTGGCGCTGTTCGCCGCTTCGGCGATCACGCTTCTGGCCTATGTCTATTGGAACACCGCCGGCTTTCTGGCGCGCCAGACCGACGAGGCGGTGGAAGCCGAAATCACCGGTCTTGCCGAACAATACCGGCAGGGCGGGTTGCCGCTGCTGGTCCATACGGTGATCCAGCGCTCGCGCGATCCCGGCCAGAGTCTCTATCTGGTGCTCGATCCGGCCGGCCGCGTCCTCGCCGGCACGCTGGACGCGCGCCCCGCCATCGAGGTCGGCGCCGATGGCTGGTTCGACTTCGACTACAACCGCAAGACGCTCGACGGTACCGAAGTGAAGGCCGCCCGCGCCCGCGCCTTCTTTCTGCCGGAGGGCTACTACCTGCTGGTCGGCCGCGACGTGCAGGAGCGCCGCGAGATCGAAAACCTCATCACCAATGCGCTGATCTGGGCCATCGCCATGACGGTCGCGCTCGGCCTTGCCGGCGGTCTGTTTATGAGCCGCAACATGCTGGCCCGCGTCGACGAAATCAACCGGTCGAGCCGCGACATCATGGATGGCGACCTCTCGCAGCGCCTGCCGATCGCCGGAACCGGCGACGAGCTCGACCAGCTCGGCCGCAATCTCAACGCGATGCTCGACCAGATCGAAGCGCTGATGACCGGCATGCGACAGGTCACCGACAACATCGCCCACGACCTCCGCAGCCCGCTCAACCGCCTGCGCAATCGCCTCGAAGTCACGTTGATGCAGGAAGCCTCCCCCGCCGACTACCGCCATGCGCTCGAGCGAACCATCGCCGAGGCCGACAATCTGCTCAGCACGTTCAATGCGCTGTTGATGATCGCACGCGCCGAAGCCGGGTCGCTGCGCGAGGCGATGACGTGGGTCGACCTCGCCGCAATCGTCAACGACGCCGCCGAACTCTATGAGCCTGTCGCCGAGCAGAGCGGCCTGACCCTGCGGGTGGACGTGCAAGAAGGACTGCAGATTCGCGGCAATCGCGAGCTGCTGTCGCAGGCGACCGCCAACCTGATCGACAACGCGCTAAAGCATGGCCTTCCGCAGTCCGGCGACGCCGAGCACATCATCACGGTGTCCGCGATGCCCGATCCGGCGCGTCCGGGCCGCGGCGTGGTTCTCGCCGTTGCCGACCGCGGCATCGGCATTCCGGCCGGCGAACGGCATCATGTGCTCGAACGTTTTGTGCGCCTCGAAGCAAGCCGCAACACGCCGGGCTCGGGCCTTGGTCTCAGCCTCGTTGCCGCCGTGGCGCGGCTGCACGGCGGGCAGATCGAACTGGAAGACAACAATCCCGGCCTCAAGGTCAATCTGCACCTCCCGGTCATGGGCCGCTGACGAGCGAACAGGGGAATCGGCAAGTGACAACGGCAAGCGGCGCAAAGACGCTGCGCGAATGGGCGGCCAAGGCGCCGCCCTCATATGACGGGAGCCGCGTCGCGCGCGAAATCGAAGACCTCGAAGCGTCGGCCGCCGCGGCGCAGGACGACACGGCGCGGGAGATCGCGGCCCTTCTCGGCGACAAGGACGTTCGGCATCTGCTGGCTTCGATCCACGGCAACTCGCCTTACCTGACGCGCATCCTGCGTCGTCACCCCGAATGGTTGCCGCGCCTTCTCGCCAGTGCGCCTGACGCAGCGCTTGACGATGTGATCGGCCGCGTCCGCGCCGCCACCGACTGCGATACGCAGGCCGGCATCATGGCCGCATTGCGCAACGCCAAGGCCGAAGCGGCGCTGCTGATCGCGATTGCCGATCTCTGCGGCGCCTGGCAACTCGACGAGGTAACGAACGCGCTGACCTCGTTCGCCGACGCAACCGTCAATGCCGGCATCGACTGGCTTCTGGTCAACGCGGCGAAACGCGGACAGGTCTTGCGCGCGCCCGAGGAAATGTCAGCCGAGGGCTCCGGTCTCGCCGTTCTCGGCATGGGAAAATACGGCTCGCGCGAACTCAATTATTCGAGCGACATCGACCTCGTCGTCTTCTACGAGCCGGGCCAGCTTCCGCTCAAACCCGGTCTCGACGACAGCGATTTCTTCGTCCGTCTGACGAAGGACCTCGTCAAGCTGATGCAGGAACGAACCGAGGACGGCTATGTCTTCCGCACCGACCTGCGCCTGCGCCCCGATCCCGGCGGAACGCCGGTCGCCGTGTCGCTGCCCGCCGCCGAAAGCTATTATGAAAGCCGCGGTCAGAACTGGGAGCGCGCGGCCTTCATCAAGGCGCGCGCCGTCGCCGGTGACATCGCAGCGGGCGAGCGCTTTCTGAAAATGCTGACGCCCTACATCTGGCGCAAGAATCTCGACTACGCGGCCATCGACGACATTCATTCGATGAAGCGGCAGATCCATGCCGTCGGCGGTCACGGCGTTGTCGCCGTCGCCGGACACAACATCAAGCTTGGCCGCGGCGGCATCCGCGAAATCGAGTTTTTCGTCCAGACGCAACAATTGATCGCCGGCGGCCGCGACCATGATCTGCGCGGCAAGAAAACCTGCCCGATGCTCGACGAACTGGCTCGCAAGAAATGGATTGTGCCCGAAGCGGCCGTCGAACTGAAGGACGCTTATCGTTTTCTGCGCACGCTCGAACATCGCCTGCAGATGATCGACGACGAGCAGACCCATGCGCTGCCGAAAAACGACGAGGGCCTCGATCATGTCGCATGTTTCATGGGCTTCGACAGCCGCGCCGCTTTTTCGGAGGCGCTTACGAAACAGCTTCAATGCGTGCAGGGCCACTACGCGAAGCTGTTCGAGACGGCGCCGCCGCTGGGCGAGGAGGGCGGCAGCCTTGTTTTCACCGGAACGGAAGACGATCCCGAAACGCTCGAAACACTGCGCGGCCTCGGCTTCGAGAAAGTCTCGGAAATGTCGGAAGCCATTCGCGGATGGCACACAGGCCGTTTTCTCGCCACGCGGACGCCGCGCTCGCGCGAACTGCTGACAAGTCTGATGCCGGCGCTGCTGCGCGCCCTCTCGCGCACATCGAGTCCCGACACGGCGTTTGCCCGCTTCGACCGCTTTCTCACCGGCCTGCCGGCAGGCGTGCAGCTCTTCTCGATGCTCTATTCAAATCCGAGCCTGCTCGACCTGCTTGCCGGCATTTGCGGAACCGCGCCGCGCCTCGCGCGCTATCTGAGCCAGAACCCGCGCGTACTCGAAGCGGTGGTCGACCCGAATTTCTTCAAGGTGCTGCCCGATCCCGAAGACCTGCATCGCAGCCTGGAAAGCGCGCTGGTTCATGCCGCCGACTATCAGGACACGCTCGATTTCGTGCGCGTCTGGGCGCGCGAATATCGATTCCGCCTCGGCGTTCGCGTGTTGACGGGCAGCGCCGATGCCGAGGAGGCGGGTCCGGCCTACGCGGCGCTCGCAACCGAGCTGGTTGCCGCGCTGGCGCCGGTCGCCGAACGCCGTGTCGGCGAAAAGCACGGGAAAATGCCGGGCGGACGCTTCGCGGTCGTCGCGATGGGCAAGCTCGGCAGCGAGGAGATGAGTGCAAGTTCCGATCTCGACCTTATCGTGATCTACGATCTCGAGGATCCGGATGCGATGTCGGACGGCGAACGCCCGCTCTACGCGGCGCAATACTACGCCCGCGTCTGCCAGCAATTGATCGGCGCACTGACGGCGCCGACGGCCGAGGGCAAGCTCTACGAAGTCGACATGCGGCTGCGTCCCTCCGGCAACGCCGGACCCATCGCAACGGGTTTCGACAGTTTCGTGGCCTATCAGCAAGAGGAAGCCTGGACCTGGGAGCACATGGCGTTGACGCGCGCCCGTCCCGTTTCGGGGCCCGCCGAACTGCGGACAAAAATTGCCGAAGCGATCGGCGAGACGCTGCGCCGCCCGCGCGACAAGGTAAAGATCGCCGCCGACGTCGCCGACATGCGCGCCCGCATCGAGAAGGAACGCGTCAGCACCGATCCGTGGGAGCTGAAGCATGTGCGCGGCGGCCTCGTCGATATCGAATTCATCTGCCAATTTCTTCAACTGGTGCATGGCCACGAACATCCGGAAATCCTGCACGCCCACACGCGCACGTCGCTGTCGCGCATCGCTGCGGCGGGGCTCTTGCCGCCCGACACCGCCGACATGCTGGTCGCCGCCGTCGAACTCAATCTCAACCTGACGCAGGTCATCCGCATCTGCGTCGAAGGCGTCTTCAATCCAGGCGAAGCGACGATCGGCCTCAAGTCCTTGCTGGCGCGCGCCGGCAACGCGCCCGATTTTGCCGCGCTCGAGGCCGAGCTTCTGGAAAATCAGGCCCGGGTGCGCGGCGCATTCGATGCTATCGTCGTTGCGGCCGCGGGCGCCCCGGCTGGCTGACTCCTTGCAGCGCAGCCATGCGGGCCGGGAAGAGCGATGCGTTAATCCTGCAACGGGTTTGCGCGCAGAAGACAAGGAAATCCCGGACATACATGGTTAATCGCCCGGTAGCGTTGTGCGCGACCGGGAAACCTCCGTCTTCGAAGCGTGTCAATACGGCACGTTTCGGGTAGGTAGAACCTGAGGCGGACGGAGCGCATGTGGAGTAACGGCGCATGGAGCGTCACGATGCGATCGTCATAGGCGCCGGCCTCAACGGTCTGACAGCCGCGGCCAGTCTGGCGCGCGCCGGTCTCGGCGTTCTTGTGCTCGACCGCAATGCGGCGCCGGGTGGCTTGTCTGCGTCGCATGAGATCGCGCCGGGCTTTCGCGTGCCGCGTTACGTGCTGGGCGCGGGCGGTCTGCCTGCGCGCCTTGTCGCCGACCTCGATCTCGCCCGCCACGGCCTGCGCTTTGTTCGCGCCGAAGGCGGCGTCACGATCTTTCCCGACGGCCGCTACCACGCGAGCTACCGCGACGGCGATGTCCACCGGCGCGAACTTGCGCGTTTTTCGCGCCGTGACGCCGACGCCTGGACGCGCTATCGCCGCGACATGCTGCGCGCCGCCCGTGCGTTGACGCCGCTGCTTGAGGGTGCGGTGGAATTTCCGGTGACGCGCGGGCTCTCGGCCTTGCGGGTGCGGCTCGGTCTTGCCGACAAGGTTGCCGCCATCGATACCGACGAGCGCCGCGACGCATTGCGTCTGTGGGCGCTTTCCGCCGCTGAATTTCTGGACAGCTATTTCGAATCCGACGATGTGAAGGCGCATCTCGCCGCCGCCGCGATGATGGGCGGCACGCTGGGGCCGCTGTCGCCCGCCAGCGCCGGCCGGCTCTCGACGCCCTGGCTCGCGGCCCGCGGCGATGCCTATGGCGGCGCGCCCGACATCCTCTTGCCGCATGGCGGCCCGGCCGCGCTGACATCGGCGCTTGTTGCGGTCATCGAGGCACATGGCGGTCGTTTGCGCATGGATGCCGAAGTCACCGACGTCGCGATGCGCGATCTCAAGGTGCGCGGCGTTGTGCTGGCCAATGGCGAGGAAATCGGCGCCAGCGTCGTCCTCTCCGGTCTCGACCTGAAACGCAGCTTCCTCAGCCTCTTTCAGTGGAAGGACCTGCCCGACGGCCTTGTCGGCCGCGTCGGGCGCTTCCGCATGAAAGGCGCGACGGCCAAGGTCAATCTCGCGCTCGACGCCGCGCCGGAATTTCCGGGTCTTCCCCAGGGTTGCCCGTCAGTTGCCGGCGGCCTGCGGCTTGCCGGTTCCATCGGCGAGATGCAGCACGCATTCGACGACTGGCGTGCCCGCATCCCGCCGCGCAATCCGCCGATCGAGGTGCTGATCCCCTCACTTTCCGATGCGACATTGGCGCCGGCCGGATGCCATGTGCTTTCGGCGCTGGTTCAGTACGTGCCGGAGACATTGCATGACGGCCCGTGGAACGCGGAGCGGCGCGAAGCGCTGGGCGACCTCGTCGTTGCGCGGCTTGAAGCCACAAGCCCGGGCATCGCCGGCCGCATCGTCGCGCGCGAGGTGCTGCTCGCCGCCGACCTCGAGGACCAGATCGGCCTGACCGCGGGCGACATTGCGCATGGCGAAACGACGCTCGACCAGATGTTCGTCAATCGCCCGCTGCCCGGCACCGGTGGCTACGATACCGAACTCGAAAATTTCCATGTCTGCTCGCCGAGCGCCCATCCCGGCCCGTTGCTGCCGGGGCAGGCCGGCGCCAACGCCGCCGCACGCGTTCTCGCGCTTCACCGGAAGCGGAGGTGACGCGCATGGCATGGGGCGGGCGCAAATACGATGCAATCGTGATCGGCGGAGACCTGAACGGTCTTGCCGCCGCGGCTTATCTCGGCCGCGCCCATCAGCGTGTCCTGGTACTGGAGGAAAGCGCGACGCTCGGCGGCGTCGCCGTCACCGGCGAGATCATGCCCGATTACAGCGTCTCGACCGTTGCCCATCTCGTCGAGGCGCTGCCGCGTAGCGTCGAACGCGATCTGAAACTCGCAAGGCACGGCCTGCGCATGGCGGCGCGCGACATGCCGACCGTGGCGCTCGACCGCGACGGCAAGCATCTCGTCGTGCCGCGCAACCGCAAGGACATCGCCGCACTGGCCGTCGTGCAGCCGAAGGACGCCGCTGCCTGGCGCGCGTTCGACCGGCGCATGAAGGCGCATGCCGCGCTGCTCGCGCCGTTGTTGCTCGACGACGCGGCGCCGGCCGCATCCGGCCTTCGGCGTCTCGTCTGGCGCGCCGGGTGGAATCGTGCCGACAGGCTGGTCGACCTGCTGCATCTGTTGCCGCAATCGGTCGGCGATCTTCTGGATGCCGAATTCGAATACCCGTTGCTGAAAGGCGCACTCGCCCTCGACGCGGTATTGGGCGGCGCCGACGGGCCCTATGCCCCCGGCACCGTGCTGCGCCTTCTTCACCGCATGGCGATGCGCAGCCTCGGTCGCGGGCTGTCCGTTCCGGTCGGCGGCCTTGGCGCGGCGACGGATGCACTGGCCGCCGCTGTCGCCGCCGAACGTGGCGAGATCCGCACCGGCGTTCGCGTTTCGCGCCTGATGGTCGAAGGCGGCGCCGTCGCCGGCGTCGAAACGTCGGACGGTGTCGCGATTATCGCGCCGCTGGTTGTCTCGAGCCTCGACCCGCGTTTCACCATGCTCGAACTTCTCGGCGCCGCGCATATCGAAACGGAAGAGGCGCGCCGTCTCGCCCGCGCGCCGCGCCCCGGCAGTGTCGCGAAGGTCAATCTGGCGCTCGACGGGCTTCCCGAATTTCGCGGCCTTGCGCCCGCCATGTGCGGCGCCCGGCTGCTGGTCGCGCCATCGCTCGACGCCGTCGACCACGCCGCGACCGATTTCGGCCAGCGCGCGCTTGCCTCCGAGCCGGTCATGGAAATCACCATCCCGAGCGTCGTCGATCCGGCGCTGGCGCCGGCCGGTCATCATGTGATGTCGGTGCTGGTGCCTTTCATGCCGCATGATGTCGAAGGCGGCTGGCCGGCGCGGCGCGACGAATTCATGCAGCGCGTGACGAAAACCATCGCGCAGTATTCGCCGGATTTCCCGGACCGCCTGATCGCCGGCGATGTGCTGACGCCGCCCGACATCGAAACGAGGTTCGGCCTTCCGGGCGGCGACTGGTATTGCGGCGGCGCCCGCGTGGCCGACCTTCCCGGTCCCCGCGGTCCGGCGACGCCGGTATCGGGCCTCTGGCTTTGCGGCCCCGGCACCCATGCCGCCAGCGGTGTCACCGGACTTCCCGGTCGCGACATGGCGGCGGCTTTTGCTGCGGAAAGGGGGCGCCGATGACACCGGACACGATGGCCCCGCCTCTGCACGACGACGAAGCCGGCCCGCTGCGCTCCGGCATCGACCCGCTGGACGAGCACGCAGCCGTCGACCCCGCCTTGTTCGAACCGCCCGCCGGCGAGCCGCCTTTCGCGCGCACCGTGCTGACGACGCCGCTTCATCTCGCGGTCGCCGCCGAAAGCCGCGTCAATCGCTGGACGCGCTGGAACGGCTTCACGGTCGCCTCGGTGCTCACCGATACTGACGACGAATACCGCGCCCTTCGCGGCGCGGCGGCGCTTGCCGATATTTCGCCGCTCGCCAAATACCGCATCGCAGGGCGCGACGCGCATGTCTATCTCGACCGCCTCGTCACGCGCGATCTCGGACCGCTGGCCGTCGACCGCGCGCTGCACGTGCATTTTTGCGAGGAGCACGGGCTGGTGGTCGGCGATGGTCTGCTGTTCCGGCTCGGCGACGACGAATATCGTCTGGTCACGGAGGAAACGCATCTGGCCTGGCTGATGGACAGCGCCATCGGCCTGCGCGTCCGTGTGGAAGATGTCGGCGACACGCTGGCGGCGATGAGCTTGCAAGGCCCGCTCGCCGCGGTCTGCCTCGCCGAGGCAGGCCTCACAGGGATCGAGCGGCTGGCGCCGATGGCCGGCTGCTGGGCGGCCGCCGCCGGCATGCCGGTCTATGTCAGCCGCACCGGCACGAGCGGCGATCTCGGCTACGAGATCTGGGTCGATCCCGACGACGCACCCCATGTCTGGCGCTATCTCACCGATGTCGGCGCGCCGTTCGGCCTGCGCGCTTCGGGTTTCCGCCTGCGTGAGCTGGCGCGCCTTGAAGCCGGCTTCGCCCGCGCGGGCCGCGACTGGCTCGGCGCCTTCGCCGCCATCGACCCCGCTCATGCGCGCACGCCCTTCGAACTGGGCGCGGGCCATCACGTCGCCTTTGACAAACCGTTCTTCAACGGCCGCGCGGCGCTTACCCGTCTCGCGGCGGCGCCGGCCCGCAGGCTGGTCCGCCTCGCGATCGAGGGGCTCGAGCCGGCGCGGTTCGTGGGCGTTCACGCAAACGGCCGCCAGGTCGGCATCGCCACCACCAGCGGTTTCTCGCCCGCGCTCGGCCAGAATATCGCGCTGGCGACGCTCGAGGCGGGGTCGCCCACGGCCGGGCTGACGGTCGATGCCGAAATCCGCGACGAACTCGCGGTTCGCCGCGTGTCGCTGCCCGCCCGCGTGGTGGACGAACCCTTCTGGGCGCCCGCCCGCCGCCGCGCGGTTCCGGCGCCCCTGACCGCCTGAAACTTCCTTTTCCGCCACCGACGGAATTCCCGGCCCCCGCCGTTGATTGAATAACGAGCGGCCGGCAGGCGTTTCTGCCCATTAGCCCCCCGAACGGCAAAGCCCGGCCGGCCGCTCGGGTTCCCGGAGCCCGCGATGCCGAAGTTGGCGCGTCCGCGAAGCTTCGGGAACCCGGAAAACCCAGGGGTACAGACCTGGAAAACAAGGAATTAGAGATGCGCAAACTGAAATATGGACTTCTTGGCGGTGCAGCGGCTCTTGCGGTCGCCGTCGCTCTTCCGATGACCGCTTCCGCCTGGGGCGGCAAGGGCCATCACGGCGGCAAGATGTTCGAGATGCTCGATACCGACAAGGACGGCGCGATCACCGCCGCCGAGTTCGGTGCGCATGTCGAGAAGCGCTTTGCGAAGATGGACGCCGATGGCGACGGATTCCTCACCAAGGACGAAATGACCGCCGCGCGCGAAGAGATGCGCACGAAATGGCGGGACCGCCGCGCTGGCACGGCCGAAGAGCGTTTCGCGGCAATGGATGCCGATGACGACGGCAAGGTGACGCTTCAGGAAATGAAGGACGCGGTCGCAAGCCGCATGGCCGAACACAAGAAGGATGGCGCGGAAAAGCGCGGCGAACGCCATGCAGCGCGCATTGAAAAGCATTTCAGCGCCATGGACGCCGACGGCGACGGCGCCCTGACGCTGGAGGAAATGCAGGCCGCCAAGAACCGCCCGCATCGTGGAGAGCGCGCCGAAGGCAAGCCGGAAGGCAAGGAGCGGGGCGACCGCTTCGCCCGTCTCGACACCGATGGCGACGGCCGTATCTCGAAGGACGAGTTCCTGGCCGGCAGCCAGAAGATGTTCGAACGCATGGACAAGAACAATGACGGCAAGATCGAGCGCAATGAAATGCGCGGCGGTCATGGCAAGAAGTCGAAATCCGAGTAATCTCGGGGTCCGGTTTCGAAATGCGGAGGATGCTGGCGAAATCCGGCATCCTCCCGCGACCGTCCGGCGGCTTCGTCCGCGGGGACGGCAAGGAGGGGTCTTTCGGTTGGACGCAGCGTCGGATGACGATCTGGTGGCCGCCGTTGCCAAAGGCGACGAGGCTTCCTGTCGTCTGCTGATGGAGCGGCATCTGCCGCGCATGGTCGCGCTGGCCCGCCGCATGCTCGGCAACCAGGCGGACGCCGAGGACGTGGCGCAGGAGGTTTTCCTGCGCGTCTGGACCCATGCCGAACGCTGGCAGCCGGGCAGGGCGCAATTCGGCACCTGGCTTCACCGCGTGGCCACCAATCTCTGTCTCGACCGCCTGCGCAAGCGCCGGCCCGAGAACATCGACGACATTCCCGAACCCGCAAGCAGCGATCCGCGTCCGGACGAAAATCTGGAACGCCGCGAACTGGCCGAACGGGTGGAAGCCGCCTTGCAGGCGCTCCCCGAACGTCAGCGCACGGCCATCGTGCTTTCTCATTATCAGGGCCTCACGAACATTGAGGCGGCTGAAATTCTCGAAATCAGCGTCGAAGCCGTGGAATCGCTCCTCGGCCGCGCCCGGCGGCAGCTTCGCCTGGCGCTGGCGACGGAAAAGGACGAGGTGCTGCGTTCAAACCAGCGAAGCGCCTCAAATGTTTGAAGGCATACGGAAACCGGAACAATGACGAACGAAATCACGATTGAGCGCCTGAAGGAGATTGTCGACGCATGGGGTGCGTCGCCGTCCCGCTGGCCGGAGGCGGAGCGCGGACCGGCCGAAGCGCTGCTCGCGGCGTCTTCGGACGCGCGTGGTCTGGTTGCCGAGGCGCAACGTCTCGACGCGCTGCTCGACGCCGCGCCGGTCGAGGCGCCGTCCGCGGCGCTGATGGCGCGGCTGATGGCCGCCCGCCCGCGCGCCGCTGCAAGCGCAACCCCCCGTACGGTCGCCGAACCGCGCGGCTGGTGGCGTGCATTTGTCGACGCGGTCTGGCCCGATGGCTCGCCGGCTGTTGCCGCGGGCACGCTGGCGGCCTCCATCATGCTCGGCGTCATGGTCGGCAGCGCTGCCGACTTCTCGCCTCTGACCGGCGCGGAAACCGCCGCCGCAACGACGACAGACGACCAGCTGATCGCGCTGGCGATGGCCGACCTGGACTGGCCCGAGGAGTGGATGCAATGAGCGAAACACCCGAAACGTCGTCCGCAAAGACGCCCCGCCGCTGGCTCGGCCCGGCGCTGCTCGGCTCGCTGGCGTTGAACTTTTTTCTGATCGCGCTGATGGCGGTGCCTCTCGTCATGGGACCGCCGGATGGCAAGCGGCCCGGATCGCCCGGCATGTCGGGCATGTTCCACAGCCTCAAGGATCTGCCGCGCGAAGATCGCGAGGCGATCCGTCAGGCGATGCGCGGGCACTTCCCGGCAATCCGGCCGCATCTGCACGACATGGGTGCGGCGCGCACCGCGCTTGCCGATGCGCTCGCCGCCGATCCTTACGACGAGGCCGCCGCGCGTGCCGCCTTCGACACGATGGACGAGGCGATGCGCGAGATGACGGCCGTCACCCGCGACGCTATGCTGGCCGGGTTCGCGAAGCTGACGCCCGAACAACGCGAGCGCATGGCGCAGGCGATGCGTGACGGCGGCGATCGTTACAAGCCGCGCTGGCGCGAACGTCGGGAAGAAGGTCGCGGCGAACCGCGGGACTGACAGACACCGGCTGGCCGTTCCGGCTTCCGGAACGGGCGGGGTGAATATGAGCTGGTACCATCCGGGCATGTACGACGCGGGCGTGCCCGTCGGCAGCTTCTGGGAAGAGGAAGCGCCGCCGCTCGGCCCCGGCATCGATCGCGGGCCCGTCGGCAACGAAACCTGCGACGTCGCAATTGTCGGCGGCGGCTACACCGGCCTCTCCTGCGCGCTGCATCTGGCGCGCGATTTCAACATCGATGTCCGTCTCGTCGAAGCCGGCCCGCTCGCCTGGGGCGCTTCGGGCCGCAATGGCGGCTTCTGCACCTATCCGCCTTCGGGTCTCGGGCCGGGCGAACTCATCGCCCGCTATGGCGAGGCCGAGGCGAAACGCTTCATTGCCTCGCAGGTCGAAGCGGTCGATCTCGTCCGCGCGCTGGCGCATGACGAAAATATCGACCTCCAGCCGCAAGGCGACGGCACACTGCATGTCGCGCACCATCCGGCGATGTTCGCCGCGCTCGAAACTGAACGCGATCTGCTGAACGGCATGTTCGGCATTCCGGCCCGCCTGATGACGCGCGAGGAAGTCGCCGAAAGTGAATACGATTCAACCGAACAGTTCGGCGCGTTGCACAATCCTGTCGGCTTCGGCCTGCAGCCGCTGCGTTTTGCCCGCGGTCTCGCCGCCGCCGCCGCCCGCGCCGGTGCGAAACTGCACGGGTCTTCGCCTGTCTCCCATCGCGAAAAATCGGGCGGCTGGCATCATCTGGCAACGCCCGCCGGCACGCTGCGCGCCCGCCGTGTCGTCGTCGCCACCAACGGCTTCACCCGCGACGACGTCGCGCCCGGCCTTGCGCGCAATCTCGTGCCGGTGATGTCCAACATCGTCGTCACGCGCCCGCTGACCGCCGCCGAACTTGCGGCGCAGAACTGGCGCACCGAACGTCCTTGCGCCAACACGCGCCGCCTCCTGTTCTACTACCGCATGTTGCCCGGCAACCGCTTCCTCTTCGGCGCGCGCGGCGACCTGACCGGCCGCCCGGAAGACGCCGTGAAAATGCGCCGCTTCATGGAGCGCCGTCTCGGCGAGGTTTTTCCCGGTTGGCGCCATGTCGATATCGCGCATAGCTGGCGCGGCTTCGTCTGCATGACGGCGCGGCTCACACCCTCGATCGGCCGCATGGACGACGATGAGAGTGTCTATTTCGCGCTCGCCTATCACGGCGACGGCGTTTCGGCCGCCCCCTGGTCCGGACGCCTTGTGGCGCAACTCATTGGCGGCAAAGCCGAATTGGCCGATATTCCGGCGCCGATGCGCGGCCGCCCGCCGTCCATTCCTTTTCCGGCGCTGCGGCGCTGGTATCTGCAGGGGGCTCTCGGCTACTATCGCCTCCGGGACAAATAAGCTTGGAAAATCATGAGTGACCGGCAAAAACTCACTCCTCCGGAGTGGGCGACCTTGGGCGAATTCAACGCATTCCTCGCCGAGCATGGCGAGATCGATTATCTCGATGCCATTTTCGTCGATATGTGCGGCACCGTGCGCGGCAAGCGCTTCCCCTCGGAAGAGGCGGACAAGGTGTTCGGCGACGGCGTGCAGATGCCGCAGTCGATTTATTTCTTCGACGTAACGGGCGTCAACGAAGACATCCTCGGCATGGGCTTCTCCGACGGCGATCCGGATGCGCAGTCGCATCCCGTTGCCGGTTCCATTGTTCCGGTGCCCTGGGCGTCGATGAAGCAGGCGCAGGTGCTGATGACCATGGTCGACGAGGACGGTTCGCCGCTCCTTCTCGAACCGCGCAATGTCCTCGCCAATGTCGTGAAGAAGCTCGAGGACATCGGCCTCAAGGCGACGGTCGCCTGCGAATTCGAATTCTATCTTCTCGACAAGGACATGGACCGCAAGGGCCGCCCGCAGCCGCCGGTCAATCCCGCAACGGGCGCGCGTGAAACCGCGCATGAAGTCTATGGCATCACCGAGCTCGACGGTTTCATGGCGCTCCTGAAGGAGATAGACGAAGCCGCCGCCGCGCAGGGCGTGCCCGCTTCCGGCGCGACGGCCGAGTTTGCGCCCGGTCAGTACGAGATCAACCTGAAGCATGAGGACGATGCCATCCGCGCCGGCGATCATGCCGTCATGCTGCGCCATCTGATCGGCGCCATCGCCCGCAAGCACAATTTCCTCGCGAGCTTCATGGCCAAACCCTTTGTCGACCAGACCGGCAACGGCATGCATGTCCATTGCTCGGTGATGGATGAGAAGGGCAACAACATCTTCAACGACGGCACCGACGAGGGTTCGCTGAAATTGCGCCACGCGATCGGCGGGCTGCAGGCAACGCTCGGCGACGCGATGGCCTTCTTCGCGCCGAACCTCAATTCCTTCCGCCGCTTCGGGCCCAATCTCTTCGTGCCGGTCAACCGCACCTGGGGCTACAACAACCGCTCCGTTGCCTTCCGCGTGCCCAACGGTTCGGCGGAATCGCGCCGCGTCGAACATCGCGTCTCGGGCGCCGACGCCAATCCTTATCTGGTGCTAGCCGCCATCCTCGCCGGCATCCACCACGGCATCGTCAACGAAATCGATCCCGGCGAACCGGCCGAGGGCAATGCCTGCGAGATCATGGACGAAGGCATCCCCTTCTTCCTGCCCAGCGCATTGAAGCGCCTGCGCAACTCCGACGTCATGCGCGAATACTTCGGCGACCGTTACGTCGACGTCTACGCCGAAACCAAGATGCTCGAATACGACAAGTTCCAGCGCGCCATCTCGCCGCTGGAATATGACTGGTATTTGTAGGGGAGCGTTAGTCCCGCGCCAGCGGCAGCGTGAAGCTGACTTTCGTGCCGACGCCTTCGGTGCTCTCGATGGTCAGCGTGCCGCCATGCAGTTCGACCAGCGAGCGCGACAGCGCGAGGCCGAGCCCCGTGCCCTTGTGCGACTTCGCGTGGTGGCTCTCGACCTGTTCGAACGGCCGGCCGATCTTCGGCAGCGCGCTCGCCGGAATGCCGATGCCGGTGTCTTCGACCGCGATGGTCGCCATGCCGCCATCCGCCTGCCCGCGCAGATAGATCGAGCCGCCGGCCGGCGTAAACTTGATGGCGTTCGACAACAGGTTTAGCAGCACCTGCTTGACGGCGCGCTTGTCGGCATCGACCGGCGGCATCGCGCCGAGTTCGTCGACGATCTTGACGCTCGCCACATCCGCCCGCCCCGACACGAGCCGCAGCGACTCTTCCACCACTTCCGGAAGCGGCAGGCGCTGTGTTTCGAGCGTCATCCGCCCCGCCTCGATCTTCGACATATCCAGAATGTCGTTGATGAGTTCCAGCAGATGCGCGCCGCTCGCATGGATGTCGGCTGCGTATTCCTTGTACTTCGGCGAACCGAGATCGCCGAACAGCCCCGTCTCCATGATTTCCGAAAAACCGATGATCGCGTTCAGCGGCGTCCGGAGCTCGTGGCTCATATTGGCGAGGAACTCCGACTTCGAGCGGTTGGCCGTTTCGGCGCGTGTCTTCTCCGCCGCGTATTTCTCGGCAAGGTCCACCAGTTGCCGCGCCTGCTCCTGCAGCTTCCGCCGCGAGGCTTCGAGGTCGCGCACGGTCTTTTCGAGCGCCAGCTTGTTGTCGGTCAGTGCCGCTTCCTGGCCCTTGATTGCGGTGATGTCGGTGCCGACATTCACGAGCCCGCCGCTCTTGGTGCGCCGCTCGCTGATCTGCAGCCAGCGCCCGGTCGGCAGTCGGATTTCGCTGATGCCATCGACGCCGGCTTCCGGCCACGCATCGGCAAGCCCGCCCCGCGCCATCACCTCGGCCCGCGCCGCGCCGGCGCGCAACGCGCCATCGTCGAGATTGAGAAACTCGGCAAATTTGCTGTTGGCTGTGACGAGCCGGTTGCCTGCGTCCCACAGCACGAAGGCCTCGCCGACACTTTCGATCGCATCGCGCAGCCGTTCGTTCGCTTCCGAGACGCGCGCCTCGGCGATCTTCTGGTCGGTAATGTCGATGGTGATGCCGACAAGCCGCTCATTGCCGGTCCGCCCGCCGCCCCACACTTGTCCCTTGGCATGCATCCACACGAAGTTTCCATCGGCATGGCGCAGCCGGAAAATCGTGTCGTAGGAACGCGACGGCCGGTCCGCCGCTTCCATGATTTCGTCGATGGCGCTCGCATCGTCGGGATGCGCCAGCGCCTTCACTTCGGCCGGCGTCAGCCGTTTCGACGGCTGCTTCAGCCCCACCATGTCGAACATCGCCGACGACCAGTAGATGCGGTTCGCAGAGATATCCCAGTCCCAGATGCCGCAGCGCGCGCCGGCAAAGGCCATGTCGAAGCGATGCTGGTTTTCGATCAGCGCGGCGTCGGCTTCGATCTTGCTCTCGCGCAGCCGCACCAGCATGTAGGCGAGCACCATGTAGCCGGCCGACAGCAGCGCCGAAAATACAAGCGCGCGGGATTCCCCGTCCTGGAAATAGAGCGCGCCGTTGAGCGCGGCCAGCGCGACGCCGGAAATGCCGAGCGCGATCCGCGGCAACAGGCCGGCCGGCAGCACGCGGCGGCGGCGTGGCGCCTCGTCTTCCCATTTCAGGGCGTCGGATCGTGTGGTGGTCGCGTCGGACATGCGTCGCCTGATCCCGATGAAACGTCTGGAGGCCGGGCTGAATCTAGCACCGCCGGACGTTTGCTTCCCGCCCGAATCAGGCGGTGCAAAACGATGATTCGGCCTCGGCTCCGGCTTGTCCATAGGCGGCGTTTACTTTTTGTTAACCGATGCAAATAGGACTCACCCGACTCATGGCGAATCGCGGTTAACGCCCGGTTAAATCTCTGTGCCGCTTCGGGCCGTTGGCGGGGTCAACCGAGCGTCTTGCTGGCGATTTCGTACACATCGCGCGAAAGCCGCTCGCCGGCCGCGACGCGCTTGAGCTGCCGGGCCATCGCGTTCCGCCGCTTCGGCTCGAATTGCCGCCAGCTCTTGAAGGCGCCCAGCAGCCTTGCCGCCACCTGCGGATTGAGCGCGTCGAGCTCCAGCACCTTGTCGGCGACGAACTCGTAGCCCTTGCCGTCGGCGCTGTGAAAACGGAGCTGGTTCATGGTCGCGAATGCGGTGATGAGCGCCCGCACCTTGTTGGGGTTGCGCATTGTGAAAGCTGGATGCCCCGTCAGCCGCTTCACCTCGCCAAGCGTCCCCGGCAGCGCCGACATCGCCTGGATCGACAGCCACTTGTCCATCACCAGATGATTGTCCTTCCACCGCGCATAAAATTTCTCGAGCGCCGCCACGCGTTCGGGACAATCGATATGGGCCAGCACCGAAAGCGCCGCGATTTCGTCGGTCATGTTGTCGGCCTGCGCGAATTGCGCCGCCGCCAGTTCGACGCCCTCAGGGCCGGGCCCGACCGCCAGATAGGCGAGGCAGGCGTTCCGGAGCGCGCGCTTGCCGGCATGTGCCGCGTCCGGGCTGTAGGGCCCGTCGATGGCAAGCGCGTGATAAGCCGCCAGCAGTTCGTCCTTCAGTTGCGCTGCGATCGAGGCGCGCAACCCTTCCCGCGCCGCATGGATCGCATCGACATCGACATCCTTGCCGATCGCCTGCGCCAGCGTCTGCTCGCTCGGCAGCACGATCATCTGCGCCGCGAAATCGGGATCGGTCTTTTTCGAGACCAGAAGCTTGCGGATCGTTTCGGCAAAGGCTGTGCCCTTGCGCGGCGCGCCGCCCTTTTTCTGTGCATCCACCATCGCGATCAGCAACCCGGTCGCGTAGCGCTGCGCCGCTTCCCAGCGATTGAAACTGTCGCTGTCATGCGCCATCAGGAACACGAGGTCGCGTTCCTTGAGGTTGGTGCTGAGCTTGACCGGCGCGGTGAAGCCCCGCAGCAGCGACGGCACCGGCTTGTCCGCAACATTGCGGAAGCGCCATGTCGCCTCGCGCTCCGTCAGGCTGAGCACGCGCGTTGTCGCGCCGGGTTTCTCTTCGCCGTCGAGTTGCAGCTTGATGTCCCGGCCGTCGGGTCCGACAAGCCCGAGCGCGATCGGAATGTGATAGGGCTCCTTCACCGGCTGTCCCGGCGTCGGCGCACACACCTGGCTGAGCTTCAGCGTATAGGTCTTGCGCGCCGCGTCGTAGCGCCCCGATGCCAGCACCTCCGGCGTGCCCGACTGGCTGTACCAGCGCTTGAACTGCGCAAGATCGAGCTTCGCCCCGTCGGCCAGCGCATCGAGAAAATTCTCGACCGTCGCGGCCTCGCCGTCATGGCGCTCGAAATAGAGATCCATGCCCTTGCGAAAACGCTTCGGCCCGGCAAGCGTATGGATCATCCGGCAGAGCTCGGCGCCTTTCTCGTAGACGGTCGCCGTATAGAAATTGTTGATCTCGATATAGCTGTCCGGCCGCACGGGATGCGCCAGCGGCCCGCCATCCTCGGTAAACTGGTGCGCGCGCAACAGCCGCACGTCCGAAATCCGCTTCACCGGCCTTGAGCGCATGTCGCTGGTGAATTCTTGGTCGCGGAAAACCGTGAGGCCTTCCTTCAGGCAAAGCTGGAACCAGTCGCGGCAGGTGATGCGGTTGCCGGTCCAGTTGTGGAAATACTCATGCGCGATGATCGCCTCGATCGCCGCATAATCGGCATCCGTCGCCGTGTCGGGCCGCGCCAGGATGTATTTGTCGTTGAAGACGTTGAGACCCTTGTTCTCCATCGCCCCCATGTTGAAGGCGCTCACCGCCACGATCATGAAGATGTCGAGATCGTATTCGCGCCCGAACGCTTCCTCGTCCCATTTCATCGCCCGCTTCAGCGCTTCCATCGCATAGCCGCAGCGGTCCTCGTTGCCGCGCTCGACGAAAATCCGGAGCGTCACCTCGCGGCCCGATAGGGTGCGGAATTTGTCTTCCACATGCACGAGGTCGCCGGCGACCAGCGCGAAAAGATAGGTCGGCTTGGGAAACGGGTCGTGCCACTCGGCGAAATGCCGCCCGTCGGCGAGCTTGCCTTGCGCCACCGGATTGCCGTTCGACAGCAGCACCGGCGCCGCCTTCGCGTCGGCGACGATACGCGTCGTGAAAACCGACATCGCGTCCGGCCGGTCGAGCGAATAGGCGATGCGGCGAAAGCCTTCCGCCTCGCATTGCGTGCAATAGATGCCGCTTGAAAGATAAAGTCCCGTCAGCGCCGTGTTGTCTTCCGGCGCGCAACTCGTCAGCGTTTCGAGCGTGAACGGCCCCTCCGGCAAGTCGAGGATCGTCAGATGCTCGCCATCGGCCTGATAGGCGTTCGGCCCGAGCTTCACCCCGTCGATGGAAACCTCATGCAGCTTCAGCTTTTCGCCGTCGAGCACCAGCGGCCCCGTGCCGGCATTGCGCCGCATTTTGAGCTGCGACCTGACCCGCGTATCCGCCGGATCGAGTTCGATCTCGAGCCGGACTTCGTCGACCTTGAAAGCCGGCGGCGTGTAATCCTTCAGCCGAATAGGGCGGGGATCTTCTGTGCGCATGGGGATACTCGAAAATGGGGGCGGCGCGGCATCCGCAATCGAACCCGAATGGCATGGCGGAATTGCGGCGCGGGCGCAAGGGGTGGATGAAGGAGCGATCAAAAAAGGCCGTCATTGCGAGGCCTGAAAGGCCGAAGCAACCCAGAAGCGGCAGGCACAGACGCCTATCGCTTCTGGGTTGCTTCGTCGCTTCGCTCCTCGCAATGACGATTGAATAGGGTTGGGAAAATCTCAGGCCTTAAGCCTGCGGCCCCATGATGCTCGAAATCAGCATGTCGGCGTCCGACGCCACGGCCATCACATCGTCCGGCAGGTTCTCGCCGTTCGAACGCGCATAGTCGGCGAGCCGTTGCAGCAGCACCATGAATTTCGGCGCCGCCGCGATCACCTTGGCTTGCAGTTCCACGCGGTCGGGCGTCAGGTCGTATTCGACGCCGGGCACGCGCCAGCCGCCGCCTTCGGCCGAGCCGGTGACGACCACCGGATGCGTGCCGGGCACGGGGTGGCCCGCGCATTCCTCCGCCGAGCGCCACTTGTTGGGCACCCTGACCACCTGCCACTCCTCCATCTGCGGATCGAGATGGGAGAGCGCCGAAACCTCTTCGGTCTCCAGCTCCTTCGCCGCAAAGTCGCGGCCGAGCCCGACGTCGTAATGGATGCGCAGCGGCTCATCCATGTCCTTGACCCACTGGGGCACGATCCGTTCGATCACGGCCCAGGTACCGACCGGGCGCACATAGACCCGCTGGTTTTTGTGGAACTGCGCTTTCGCCATCTGACGACGATCCTCTGGCTGCTGTGGTCCCGCCAGTATCCGCCGCCGCCGGTTATCGTCCGATTAAGGAAATGGGGCGGATTTCACTCCGCCGGGGCGCCGCCGGGCCGGATGCGGCCCGCCAGCCGCCGGAAACGCCCGCCAAGCCCGCCGATTCCGGCCCGCGCCTGCTCCATCAGCGTATAGGCGACCGGCACCACCACAAGCGTCAGCAGCGTTGAGGATATCAGCCCCCCGATAACCAGAATGCCCATGGAATTGCGAAACTCGGCCCCCTGGCTGGTCGACAGCGCCACCGGAATGAGCCCGCAAACCGTCGCGATCTGCGTCATCAGCACAGGGCGCAGCCGCACCGGCCCGGCCTTGCGCGCCGCCTCGAAGGCGCTGGCGCCGGCCGCCCGCAACTGGTTGGTGTAGTCGACCAGCAGGATGCCGTTCTTCATCACCAGCCCCATGAGCGCCAGGAGGCTGATCTGGCTGAACATGGTCATTTCCTGACCCGATATTTTCAGCGCCACAAAAGCCCCGACGAACGAGAGCGGCGCCGACAGCATGATGATCGCCGGCTGCGCAAAGCTGTTGAACTGCGAGGCGAGGATCATGTAGAGCGCGATCAGCGCCAGCATGAAGGCAAAGCCGATCGCCGCACCGGTTTCCTTCATCCGCTTCGACCGCCCCTCGGCGCTCCAGCTATAGCCCGGCGGCAGTTTCAGCTCCTCGAGATAGCGCTCGATCTCGGCCGATGCCGGCCCCAGCGCCGCGCCTTCCGGGTTGTTGGCGAGCAGCGCGATGCGCCGCGCCCGGTTCTGCCGTTCGATTTGCGCCGGCCCGCTGTCGATGGTGAAACGCGCCACATTCGGCACGTCGATGGATTGCCCGTTGGCGGCGCGCACCTGGATCATCGACAGTTTCGAAATGTCGTCGCGCTGGTCTTCCTCCAGCCGCACCCGCACATCGTAGCGCTGTCCGAATTCCTCGAACGACCCTGCCTTGACCCCGCCGATTGTCGCGCGCAGCGTCTCGGCCAGCGTGCGGATCGAAACGCCGAGATCGGCGGCGCGCCGCCGGTCGATCTGCACCTGCACCTCCGGCTTGCCGGAATCGTAGCTGGTCTTGACGTCGGCAAAGAGCGGGCTCGCCCGCATCCGGTTGGTCACTTCGTTGGCCTTTGCCTCCAGCACCGCGAGGTCCGGCCCCTGCAGCACATACATCATCGCGAATTCCGAAAAGCCGCCGCCCGAAATCCACGGCACGTCCGACAATGAAATATGTTTGGCATCGGGCGCCGCCGCCAGCATCGCCACGCGCACCCGGTCCATGATCGGAATGAAACTTTCGTCGCGCGCGTCCTTTGCCGTCAGCCCGACATGGAAGAATGCCTTGTTGACGCTTTTCTGCGCATCGGAACCGATGGTGTAAAAAACCGTCACCACCTGGTCGACACCGCGAATGGCCTGTGCGACGCGCGTCGCCGCGCCGCGCGTTTCCTCAAGGCCCGCGCCGAAGGGAAGTTCGACGGTGGCAAGAAACTCGGCGCGGTCGGCACGCGAGTCGAACGCCATCGGCAGCGTCCGCGCCACCATCACGCCGGCGATCACCGCGACAACGGCGCCCACCATCACCGCCCAGCGCGTCGCCAGCGCCCAGTCGAGCAGCCGCCCGTAAAAACGGTCGAGCCCGTTATAGGCATCGTCGAAAAACCGCGCCACGCGGCCATAGGTCGTCGGGTCGGTGTCCTCGCGCTTCAGCACCCGCGAACAGAGCATCGGCGTCAGCGTCAGCGAAACGAGCAGCGACACCATCACCGAAAAAGTGATGGCGAGCCCGTACTGAAAGAAGAAACGCCCGACAACGCCGCTCATGAAGGCGATGGGCACGAAGACCGCGACAATCGAAAAGGTCGCGGCCAGAACGGCAAGGCCGACTTCCTTTGTTCCTTCGGCCGCAGCCTGCATCGGCGGCAATCCGCTTTCGAGTTTGCGGTAGATGCTTTCCAGAACCACGATGGCGTCGTCCACCAGCAGCCCCACCGCCAGCGACAGCGCCATCAGCGTCATCATGTTGATGGTGAAATCCATCACATAGAAGGCGAAGAAGGTCGAAACGAGCGCCGTCGGCATCGCGATGGCGACGATCATCGTCGCGCGCACCGACAGCAGGAAGGCGAGGGTGACGAACACCACGAGCACGATGCCGAGCTGGATGTCGACAAAGACGTCCGCCGCCGATCCTTCGATGAAAACCGCCGTGTCGCGCGCGATCCGCATTTCAAGGCCGGCCGGCGCATTCTTTTCGATTTCGGCCACCGCCTCGCGCACGGCGCGCGCCACTTCCACGGTGTTTCGGCCGGATTGCTTGCGGATATCGAGCGACACGCCGCGCTTGCCGTTGAGTTCGGCATAGGAGCGCTCGTCGGCCATGCCGTCCTCGACGCGCGCCACGTCGCCGATGGTGGTGGGCGCGCCGTCGCGGCGGAAGGCGACGACGATGCTGCGAAATTCGGGAACGCTCGCGACCTCGCCCTTGGTCTTCACCGGAAATTCGGCGCGCAATCCCGGCGTTTCGAGCCGCCCGCCCGGAATTTCCGCGTGCTCGCGCCGCAGCGCCCCGGTCACATCCTCGGCCGTCACGCCATAGGCGCGCATCTTCACCGCGTCGAGCCAGATGCGCACCTCGCGGTCGCGCCCGCCGACAAGCTCGATGGAGCCGACGCCGGAAATTCGCTGCAACTGCTCCTTGACGGTCTTGTCGGCGAAATGCGTCAGCGCCCGGATCGGCATGTCGCCGGCGATCATCACCGACATGATCGCCTGTGCGTCCGGATCGACCTTCTGAACGATCGACTGTTCGGCTTCCTGCGGAATGTTGGCGCGCGCCAGCGAAACCTTGTCGCGCACATCCTGCGCCTTGACGTCGACATTTTCGTTGAGGTCGTACTGGATGACGACTTGGGAGAGGCCCTCGGCGCTGGTCGAGGACAGCGTCTCGATGCCCGAAATCGTGTTGACCTGTTCCTCGATCGGATCGGTCACGTCGCTTTCGATGCCTTCGGGCGAGGCGCCTTCCAGCACCGTCGTGATCGACACCACCGGAAACTCGACCTTCGGAAAGAGGTCGACGCCTACGCGGCCAAGCGAGATCCATCCCAGCACGACAAGCGCGCCGATCACCATGACGGCAAAAACGGGCCGCCGGATCGAAACGTCGGAAATCCACATACGCTTCCCCTCCGCCCGCGCTACTGCGCCGTGCTGTCGCTTGCGCCGGCCGCGATCTGGCCCGGCTCGGCCTCGATCCGGATTTTGATGCCGTCGGCAAGCAGCGGCGCGTTGGGTCCGCCCAGCGCCTTGTCGCCGGCCTTGAGCCCCGACAGCACTTCCACCGTCTGCGCATCGATCTGCCGCACCGTCACGCTGACGCGCCGCGCCACATTGCCGTCGGCGATGAAGACATGCCGGTCGGTCTCGCCGCCATAAAGCATCCGCCGGTCGAGCGTCAGCCCCTGGCGCGGCGCCGGAAAGAGTTCGACGCGCGTAAAGAGGCCGGGCTTCACCGAATAATCCTCATTGAGGATCGGCAGCCGGAGTTCGACCGAGCGCGTCACCGGGTCGACATAATCGTTGAGGATCGCGACATAGCTGTCGAAGCTGCGGTCGATGCCGTCGATATAGACGCGCCCCTTGGTGCCGACCTCGATTTTCGACAGGTGAATTTCGGGCACCGTCACGATAGCGCCGACAATGTCGATCTTCATGATCTGCAAAACGCCGTCGCCGCCGCCGCCCATCGCGCCCATGCCGCCCATCCGCGTCGCCATGAACTTGCCCTCGTCGACATCGCGCCGTGTGATGACGCCGTCGAAAGGCGCGGTCACGGTGCAGTCGGTCAGCATCTGGTTGGCGCCGGCAAGCTGCGCTTCGGCAATGCCGAGCCGCGCCTGCGAAGCGTCGCGCGCCGAGCGCGCATCGTCGAGCCGCCCGTCGGCCACGAACCCCTTGGCGTGCAACTCGCTGGCGCGTGAAAAGGCGAGGCCGGTGTTGCGCACATCCGCCTTGGCGAGCCGCACCTGGTTTTCAAGCTCGGTCACCTTGAGGCGGATCTCTACATCGCGCGTCCGGAAAAGCGGCTGCCCTTCGGTCACGCGGTCGCCGACCCTGACCATGATCTCCTCGATGATGCCGTCGACGCGGGGGCCGAGCGTCGTCGTCTTGTGCGCGGCGATGGTGCCGGTGCCGGTAATCGGTTCGGCAAGCTCACGTTCGCTCACCGCGCTGGCAAAGACGCCGATGGCGCCGGCATCCGGATCGGCCGTTTCCTCTTCCGCGCTCTCGCCGCACCCGGCCAGCGCCGCCGCGATCAGGCCGGCCGCCAGAAGCCGCGCATAACGGGAAACGTCAAACCGGACGAGCATGGGATGCCTTTCGAAAAACGTATAGAAGGTTATAGTATCTTTTGTTACGATACCGGCAAAGCGAAATCGCTGGCGAAACACGATCTTAAGCCGGGGACAAGGACCGAGGATAAAATGGGCGGACAAGCCATGCCCCCGTCGATTGCCAGCCGGCCGAAGCCGCCGGCATCGCGGGTCCAGCCGGACGAGACCTTCGGCTGGCTCCATCACGACGTCTACCGGCTCTTCCGCAAGGCTTGGGCGCGCCGCCTGCAAGCCTCCGGCACCGGCATCAACCCGGCCAAGTCGCGCATCCTCGCCGAACTGCGCCAGCGCGACGGCATCACCCAGACCGAACTTGCCGACTGCGTCGAAATGGAAAAGGCGCCGCTCGGCCGCCTGCTCGACAGCCTCGAAGAGCAGGGCCTGATCGAACGCCGCAACGACCCCGCCGACCGCCGCGTCCGCCGCGTCTATCTGATGCCGCCGATCGACGAAATCACCGCCGGCTTGTGGCAGGCCGCCTTCGGCATGTTCGAAACCTCGGTCCGGGGCTTCACGCCGGAGGAATACGCGCAACTGATGAATTTCCTCGAGCGCATCAAGGCCAATCTCCAGGAGTCCGAGGAAACCGAGGCCTGAGTCTGCGCCGCCGCGCTGAAACTTGAACACCGCCCGCGCGTCGGCATAGCATAATCAATGCGCAGCCTCTCCCTTTTGATTCTTGCCGCCCTGCTGGCGATGGCGATTTGGACCGCTCTCGTTGTCACCGGCGCGCGCCACGGCTGGTTGCGTGCCGATCCGGGTCCGCGCGAGGATGTGGCGTCCTTCTTTTCGACATCGGCTGCGGCGATCGACGCGGCGGAGCAGGGCGCCGTCGCCTTCATGCTGATCGAAAAGGGCGAGGACTTTGGCGAACATTATGTCTCGGCCGGCGCGCCCGTCACCCGCGACACGCTTTTCCAGCTCGCCTCGCTCAGCAAATGGGTGACGGCGCTCGGTGTGCTGAAACTCGCCGCCGATGGAAGGCTCGATCTCGATGCGCCCGTGTCGCGTTATCTCACACGCTGGCAGCTTCCCGAAAGCAAGTTCGGCAACGAGGGCGTCACCGCGCGCCGCCTCCTCTCTCACACCGCCGGCCTGACGGATGGCCTGGGCTACATGGGCTTCGAGCCGGGCACGCCCGTGCAGACCCTCGAGGCATCGCTGACGGAAGCGGCGGACCCCATGCCCGGCGCCGATGGCCGCACCCGTGTCGGTCTCGCGCCCGGCACCGCATGGAGCTATTCCGGCGGCGGCTATGCGTTGCTGCAGCTCCTGATCGAGGAAATCGCGGGCGAACCCTTCGACATCTATATGAAGCGCGCCGTCCTCGATCCGCTCGGCATGTCGAGCGCGACATTCGATCTCGCGTCGGCGGAAGCGGCGGGGCTTGCCCCCTGTTTCGACGCCGACGGCGCGCCTTGCGCCTATCGCAGCTTCGCCGCGGCATCCGCTGCCTCACTCCATGCAAGTGCGGCCGATCTCGTCCGCTTCCTTGAAGCGCAAATGGAAGGCGCGCGCGATCCCGCCCTGCCGCCCGGTCTCGCCGCCGCCATGTCCGCGCCCCACGGCTCGCAATTCGGCCTGCCGATCTGGGGCCTCGGCGTCATGCTTTATTCCGAAGCACCGGGCGGCGGCTACATCATCGGCCATGAGGGCATGAACTTCGCCGCCATCGAAACCACGGCCCGGCTCGACCCGGCGACCGGCGACGGCATCCTCGTCCTCGCGACCGGCAATCCGGGCCTCGCCGCGATGCTCGGCGGCGAATGGGTCTATTGGCATGCCGGGCGCGTGGATGTGAGGCAGATCGACGGCATGATCCCGGCCTTGGGCCTCGCGCTGCTCATCGGCTGGGCCGTCATCCTCGTTCTGGCCGCTCTCGCCATCTGGAAAATCCGGCGATCCGAAAGCCCGAAATCCGCGTAATTCAGTCCGGAACTTCGCCGCGCAGCGGAGATTCGACCTCGCTGCACCGCCGCATCCCAAGCCGACGCGGCGTCAATTGCGCAGGGCTTTTCATGCGCCCGCTTTGCAGTGAGAATGCGCCCAAACAAACGCCGCCAATGCGGGCAATCAAGTGCTGGCAAAGCGCCAGGGGAGACGTCATGAATTTCGATTTTTCCGACGACCAGAAAATGCTGAAGGAGCAGGTGCGCAAGTTCCTTGCCGACAAATGTCCGATGTCGGTCACGCGCCGCGTGCTCGAAAAGGAAGAGCCCTATGCGGCCGAGGTCTGGAAGGGCCTTGTCGAGATGGGCCTCACCGGCACCGCGATCCCCGAAGAATTCGGCGGTCTCGGTCTCGGCGCGCTGGAGCTCTGCGTGATCGCGGAAGAGCTCGGCCGCGCCGCGGCGCCCGTGCCGTTCTCTTCGTCCATCTATCTCGCGGCGGAAGCGCTCCGCCTCTTCGGCACGAAGAAGCAGAAGGAAACCTGGCTGCCGAAACTGGCATCGGGTGAAATCATCGGCACGCTCGCCGTCTCCGAAGGCACGCATGCCGCGCACCCGCGCAACATCGCGGTCAAGCATGCGGGCGGCAAGATCAACGGCGTCAAGCAGCCGGTTGTCGATGGCGGTGCGGCCTCGCTCGCCATCGTCGCGGTCAACACCGGCGGTTCCGGCGAAGGCGCAGTCTCGCTCGCCATCGTCGATCTGAAGGCGGGCGGCGTCTCGGCCGCGCCCGTCCGCACGCTCGACCCCTCGCGTCAGCATGTGACGCTGACCTTCAAGGACGCGCCCGCCGAAATTCTTGGGCCCAAACCGGGCGAGGGCTGGTCGCAGCTTTCGCGCGTGCTCGACGGCGCCGCCGTGCTCTTTGCCTTCGAACAGGTCGGCGGCACCGAAGCGGCGCTCGAAATGGCGCGCGACTATGCGCTCGAGCGCTACGCCTTCGGCCGCCAGATCGGCTCGTACCAGGCGATCAAGCACAAGCTCGCCGACATGTATGTGAAGAAGGAACTGGCGAAATCGAACGCCTATTTCGGCGCCATGATGCTGAACGACGAGGGCGCGGAGCTGACCGAAGCCGCCGCCGCCTCGCGCATCGCGGGTTCGGATGCCTATGTCTTCGCCGCGCAGGAGAACATCCAGACGCATGGCGGCATCGGCTACACATGGGAATCCGACTGCCAGTTCCACTACCGCCGCGCCAAGCTGCTGGCGCTCGCTGTCGGCGCGCCGATCCAGTGGAAGGAAAAACTCGTCGCGCGCCTTGAAGCGAAGAACGCGGCTTAAAGCGGCTCAAAAAGACATTCGGGAGAACGAAAATGGATTTCAACGATACAGCCGAAGAAGCCGCCTACCGCAAACAGGTGCGCGCCTGGCTCGATAAAAACGCCACCCGCAAGGAAAACGCGAAGGACATCGCGCCGCCGAAAGACCTCAAGGAAATGATCGCCCAGTCCAAGGCCTGGCAGGCGAAGAAGGCCGATGCCGGTTACGCCTGCATCACCTGGCCGAAGGAATGGGGCGGCGGTGGCGGCACCACCATCAACAACGTGATCTACGGCCAGGAAGAATCGAAATACGCGGTTCCCGGCGGCATCTTCGCCATCGGCCTCGGCATGTGCATCCCGACCGTGATGTCATGGGGCCCCGACGAGGCGAAAGAACGCTTCGTCCGTCCCGCCGTGCGCGGCGACGAGATCTGGTGCCAGCTCTTTTCCGAACCCGCCGGCGGTTCCGACGTCGCGGGTCTTCGCACGAAAGCCGAGAAGGATGGCGACGACTGGGTCATCAACGGCCAGAAGGTCTGGACGTCCGGCGCGCATTTCTGCGACTACGGCATCCTGCTGACACGCACCGATCCGAACGTGCCGAAGCACAAGGGCCTCACCATGTTCTGGATCGACATGAAGGACCCCGCCGTCGAAGTGCGCCCCATCAAGCAGATGTCGGGCGGTGCCGAATTCAACGAGGTCTTCTTCACCAATCTGCGCGTCAAGGACAGTCAGCGTCTCGGCAAGGTCGGCGACGGCTGGAAGGTCGCGCTGACGACGCTGATGAACGAACGCCTCGCCGTCGGCGGCAGCCAGGGCAATGCCGACACCGATGAGTTGATCTCGCTCGCCCGCAACACCGACATCGCGGGCGAGCCCGCCATCCGCCACGGCGGCGTCCGCGAGCGCATCGCCGACTGGTATGTGCAGGCGCAAGGCTTGAAGTTCACGCGCTTCCGCACGTTGACCGCGCTGTCGAAAGGCGAAACCCCCGGCCCGGAAAGCTCGATCTCCAAGATCGTCGCCGCGAAGAAGATGCAGGACCTCGGCTCCTTCGGCATGGACCTGCAGGACATGGGCGGCGTCATCCGCGACCGGAAAATCTCGCCGGAAGAGGGCGCCTATACCGAACAATGGATCGGCGCAGCCGGCTACCGCATCGCCGGCGGCACCGACGAAATCCTGCGCAACATCGTCGCCGAACGCGTCCTCGGCCTGCCACAGGACATCCGCGTCGACAAGGACCTGCCGTTCAATCAGGCCCCGAAGGGGAAATAAGAGTCTTTCCCTCTCCCCTCCGGGGAGAGGGAAGGGGCCCACCGAAGGTGGGAAGGGTGAGGGGGAACCCCACCCGCAGAAACAAAAAGGCCGGATCGCACGATCCGGCCTTTTTCTTTTCCCCTCTTTTGGTCTTTGCCGGGCTTGACCCGGCAATCCAGAAGGCGCGTTAGCGCCGTCTCTCTTCGCAAGAATCCCTTCATCAACCTCACGACGTTTCTTCAAGGAGTATTTTTGAAGAGAGACGCCGCCTTTCGGCGGCTTCTGGATGCCCGGATCAAGTCCGGGCAAGACGAGAAAGAGGAAATGGGATCGGCAAACGCGACCCTTCTTCCCTCAAGCCGCCGCTTCGGCCTTTTCCGCTTCCGCATAAAGCGCCAGATGATCGCTGAGCGCGCGCTGAAACGCCGGCCGCGCTTCCGCCCGTTTCACATATGCCGCCAGCGCCGGAAATTCACCCACGAAATCCCGGTGCCGGAGGTCGCGCAGCACCGTCACCATCATCAGATCGCCCACGGTGAAGCGGTCTTCGAGCCATTCGCGCCCCTTGAGCCACCCGGCCAGCTGCCCGAGCCGCCGGCGGAGAAACTCCTCCGCGCCCGGACGGCGCATCTTCGCCCATTCCTCCTCGCCATAGAAGAAGTCGAGCGCCGTCACCGCGTCCACCGCCGGCTGAACGGATGTCTGCGCCGCCAGCATCCATTGCACCGCCCGCGCGCGGCCTTTTGCATCGCGCGGCATCAGCGCCTCGCACTTTTCGGCAATATGCAGGATGATCGCGCCGCTCTCGAACAGCGCAAATCCGTCTTCCTCGTAAACCGGCACCTGTCCGAAAGGCTGCACCGCGCGATAATCGGCGGCGTCCTGATCCGCCGGCGTCAGCACCCGTTCCGCGTAAGGCAGCCCCGCTTCCTCCAGCGCCCAGCGCACGCGATATTCCTTCACCGAGCCGCGCGCAAACGGCGGCACCCATTTCAAGACGCTCAGGCTGATCATCGTTCCAACTCCTTGTCGTTCGGGGGACGGTGCGTTGCCGTGCGGCGGCACAAGACGCTTGCTAAATAGTTTGATATCAATATAATTCCACCATGTCAAAACCGTCAAACGATTCCACCGTCCCCACGCGCCTGATCCACGACACCTGCCTCTGCCTGCACACGCAGCGCGCGGCGCGCGCGCTGGCGCGGCGCTTCGACGAGGCGTTTCGGCCGCTCGGCCTGACCAGCGGCCAGTTCTCGCTGCTGAACGCGATGAACCGCGAAACCCCGCGCTCGATGGGCGAGGTCGCGGCGATCCTGGCGATGGACCGCACCACGCTGACCGCAAACATCAAGCCGCTCGAACGTCAGGGCCTGATGAAAATAACGATCGACACGGCCGACCGCCGCAGCCGCCGCCTCGTCCTCACCGCCGCCGGAAAAAAACTTCTCCGCGCCGCCGCACCCGTCTGGAAACGAACCCACGCCGCGCTCGAGCGCGAAGCCGCCATCGACGCCAACGCACTCCGCAGCGGCCTCCGCGCCATCGCCTGACCCTTCAGCCGAAGGTTTCCGAATGCAGCCCCTTCGCTATTCGATCAACGTAACGCTCGACGGATGCTGCGATCATCAGGAGGGCGTGCCCGACGAGGAACTGCATAGCCATGCGGCGGCGGATATCGCACGGGCCGATACGCTCCTTTTCGGCCGCGTCATCTACGAAATGATGGAGGAGGCGTGGCGGCCGGTCGCCGAAACGGGTGTGCGGCCGGACTGGATGGAGGAATGGGCGGTGCCCTTCGCGCGGACAATCCACGCCGCAAAAAAATATGTCGTCTCCGACACGCTGCGGCACGTCGACTGGAACGCGGAACTCGTGCGCGGGCCCGATCTCGAAAAAACCGTGCGCCGCCTCAAGGCCGAACCGGGCAGGGGGATATTGACCGGCGGCGTGACGCTCCCCCTCGCGCTCGCGAAGCTCGGCCTGATCGACGAATACCAGTTCATCGTCCATCCGCGGATCGCCGGCCACGGACCTTATCCTTTCGCGGGGCTCCCGAAAACGCTCGATCTGAAACTCACAAGCCGCAAGCAATTCGCCTCCGGCGCGACTGTGCTGATCTACGAGCCCGCGGCGCTACCGCGATGAACGCTCGAACACCGCCCGTTGCGCGGCGAAGGCGCGTTGGAACGCCGGCCGCGCCTCGGCGCGCGCGACATAGGCGGTGAGCGCCGGATATTCCGCCAGCAGCGCCGATCCCTTCAGCCGTTGCAGCACCGACACCATCATGAGGTCGCCGGCGCTGAACGCACCGTCGAGCCAGTCGCCCTCGCCAAGCCGCGCGGCAAGCGGCCCGAGCCGCGCCCGCACGCGATCGTCGAGCATCGCCAGCCGCGCGCCATACCAGTCCTTGTCGCGCTCGGTATAGCCGGCCGTCTCGCGGTCGAGGATCGGCGGTTCCACCGTGTTGAGCGCCGCGAACATCCAGTTGATCGCACGTGCGCGCTCCCCCGCATCGTCCGGCAGCAGCCCGGCATGGCGCTCGGCGATGTGCAGGATGATTGCGCCGCTCTCGAACAGCGCCAGTTCGCCCTCTTCGTAAGTCGGTATCTGCCCGAAAGGATGCAGCGCCAGATGCGCCGGTTCCTTCATCTGCGCAAACGACAGCAGGCGCACGTCGTAAACCTGCCCGACTTCCTCCAGCGCCCAGCGCACGCGCATATCCCGCGCCAGCCCGCGCCCGCCATCGGGCGAATTCTCGAATGCGGTGATGGTCGGCGTCATCGCAACCTCCGGGTGATTTCACGCCGCCATCCTGCGACGCGTCACTTCGCGCCGCAACTCCCACCCCCCAACGCGTCATTGCCGGACTTGATCCGGCAATCCAGAAGCCGCCATTGGCGGCGTCTCTCTTCACAAAGACTCTTCAAACGCGCCCGCGAAAATCACGAGCCAGCCAAAAATAAAAGTGTCACCCCGGCGAAAGCCGGGGTCCATCTGACTCGCCGCTCGCGCTCATGGATCCCGGCTTTCGCCGGGATGACACTGAATGTTGGATTTACGCTTCGGCAAACGCGGCCCGCTCATCCAACGCGCCCCCCCAACCCCCAAAAACGTCATGGCCCGATTTATTCGGGCCATCCACGTCTTTCTTCCCGCCCAACCTCAACCCCGCTACGCCCCGGAGACGATCATCCGCCATTCGGATTCATGACTTCCGGCATGGTTCGCCATCCCGGGTTTTGTCAGGCATCCTTTCGGCTCGGCGTAGCTGTCGATGCGGCGTTCCGGTTGTTCATGCCACTGGATGTTGAACGCCCAGAGTTCCTTGAAGAAGTAGAGCGAGGAATAAGGAAGGTGATCGTGAATCCACCAGGCGAGCTTCTGCCAGTCGCCGTCCTGCGGGAAGCGATCCAGAAAGGAAGGGACGACGATGCAGGCCGTCGCACCCATATGGCCGCCGGCATCTCTTTCATCCCAGATATGCGCGGCATAGTTCGCTTCGTTTGAGGCGCAGGAATAGCCCGCCTTGCCTTGCCGCTGCATCTCGTTGCCGAGTGCGTTTACTTCCTTCGATCGATAGGCGGAGCGGATCGCGATCCGCCCGAATTTGTCCTGCAGCGGTTCCAGCAGTTCCTCGCAAAGCCGTGTTCCGGCGGCGATGGCCAGCTCCGGATCGTCGGGCACATTGGCCAGCCCATGAATGGCGGCGATGTCCGAAAACAGGAAATCGCGCATGAAGAACGATTTGGAGAGGCGTTCGCGTCCGAACTCGGCCAGCTTGGCGACGCTTGTCGGCTTGCGCATGATCCTGTCTCCGGATTCCGTGTCGAAAACTCAAACGCGCGCAAGCGGCGGCGTCGCGGATTGAAAATCAGGATGCACATTCGCCTCCACCGATGCAATCACCCCGCCCGCGCGACGGCCGCATGTGGCCCGGAGCGGTCAATCCCGGTCAAGAGAGATGATGTGCTACGATCCGTTGTCTGGATAGCAACGACCGCTACCTACGCGATTGGATTTAACACCGCCGGAGGCTCGTCTTCATGAATTTGACAGCACGCATTGCTGCGGTGCTTGGGCCGGTGCTCATGGCCGTGACGGTGTCCGAAACCGTCAATCTGAATATCTGGCACGATGTCCACCCGGCAGTGGTCTACCTCAACGGTCTGCTGTTTCTGGCCGGCGGCCTTTTCATCGCGACGACGCACAATTACTGGCGGTTCGATTTCAGCCTGTTGGTCACACTCTCCGGCTGGCTCCTTGTGGCGGCGGGCGCCTTCCGGATGTTCTTTCCAGAAGCGCAACAATTGGGCGCCGGCCTCGGCACCTGGATTCTGATTGCATCGCTGTTTGCCCTCGGCGCGGCCTTGACGGCCTTCGCCTTCCTCAAACGGAAGAGCTGAACTTCGATCCGGCATCTTCGCGCGTCTCTTGCCGGTGCACTGCAGTCTTCACCGCCGCCTCCTCCTCGTCTCAGCGCCTTGCGTTCCGTCAATGGCCTTCCAATATAAAATCGTTGGCAGCCTCCCATCCAGACGCGGGATCTCCCCACCCACAAGAAGGACTCCCCCCATGCCCAAGCGCGACCCGGTATTCCCCGCCGGCCGCCACGCCCTCTACGAGGCGCATGGCTATTCGGCGGCGATCCGCTCCGGCGATCTTCTCTTCGTGTCCGGCCAGGTCGGCAGCCGCACCGACGGCACGCCGGAGCCCGATTTCGAGCGCCAGGTCCGGCTCGCCTTCGCCAATCTTGAGGCGACGCTCAAGGCGGCGGGCTGCGGTTTCGACGACATTGTCGACGTGACCAGTTTCCACACCGATCCCGAAAACCAGTTCGAGACGATCATGAAGGTGAAGCAGGAGATTTTCGCCGCGCCGCCTTATCCGACATGGACGGCGGTCGGCGCGACCTGGCTCGCGGGCTTTGATTTCGAGATCAAGGTGATCGCCCGCATTCCCGGTTAGCGCTGGACGATTTCGCCTCACCCCCAACCCCGGGGATAAGTTTTTTCGCCGCCGCATTGCGCGTCCGGCGACTCAAAACGCCCGCGTCGCCACCGCCGCGAAAACCGGGGACAAGTTTTTCGATTTTTTCTTCTCCGCGGCTCTGCGTCTCTGCGTGAACCCCTTTCTTCCTTTCTTCGTGCAACGCCCATCCGTCCACCGCCCCCGAACCCGGGGATAAGTTCGACTTATCCCCGCCGCCCGCGCGCCGACCATCCGTACACGGAGCAAACTTATCCCCGGTTGTGACAGATTTTTGACAGTCCGGTGACAGTCGTGGCCGAACGGCGGAATTCCGCCGTTTCCCGATTGTGACAGCCGCGCGCCGCCGCTGTCGCATTCGCGGGCGCCGCCGCGTGCTATTCTGCGCCCGGATGAGGCAGGGCAGGGCGCGCCGGGTGGCGGAAATCATCGCGAAATCAAGGGCTTGGGCCGCCGCGCTGGTGGCGTTCATGCGCGCGCCCGGCCCCTGGACGCCGCGCCGCAGCTCGCGCTTTCCGTGGTTCGTCCTGCTGCTGGTCGTGCTGTTCGGCGTCAACCACCTGATCTTCCTGCGCCTCTATGTGCCGCCTGTCGATCAAGGCCTTGAATCCATTAAGGAAAATGGCACGCTGGTGGTGCTGACGCGGCTCGGCCCCGCGACCTTTTACGAGGGCGTCGACGGGCCCACGGGCTTTGAACATGACGCGATGCGGTCGCTCGCGCGGTCGCTCGGTGTCGAGGTTGAATTCCGGATTTACCCGACAGAACAAAGGCTTATGCGGGCGCTGGCGAACCGCAAGGGCCATGTCGCGGCGGCGGGTCTGGCGCTGGACGAGGCGCGCAAGGCGCAGTTCGCGGCCGGTCCGCCCTACGCCACGCTGCGCCAGCTCGTCGCCTGCAACCGGCAACTCGTTGAAAAACCAAGGAAAATCGAAGATCTCCGCGGCCTGCGCTTCGCCGCTTCCGCCGATTCGCCGGGCGCGGCGCTGCTCGTCGAAGCCGGCCTCGAATCCAGCTATCTCTCTGAAAACGTTGAGGCTTTGCTCGCCCGCGTCGCCGCCTTCCGCCTCGACTGCGCGCTGACCGACAGCCGCACCTTCCAGGTGGTCAATCCCTATTACCCGGAACTGATGCAAGCCTTTGAATTGACAGGGGATTTTCCGGTCGTCTGGCTTGCCGCGCCGGGCTCGGAAGACCTCGCCGAGCCGATGCGCCACTGGTTCGCCGGCATGCGTAAAACCGGTCAGCTGGCGGCGCTGGAGCGGCAATTCTTCGGTTTCCTGCCGCGTTTCGACTATGTGGACCTGCGCGCCTTCCAGCGCGCGATCAACGAGCGCCTGCCGCTCTACGAAAAACAGCTCCGCCGCGCCGCGCGCGAAAATAACCTTTCGTGGCAACTACTTGCGGCGATCGCCTATCAGGAATCGCATTGGGACCCGGATGCGGTGAGCCCCACCGGCGTGCGCGGGTTGATGATGCTGACGCAGCAGACGGCGCGGCAGCTCGGTGTCGAGGACCGCCGCGACCCCACCGAAAGCATCGCGGCCGGTGCGCGCTATCTTGCTGAACTTAAAGAGAAAATCCCGGAAGATGTGGCCGAGCCCGACCGCACCTGGATGGCGCTCGCCGCCTGGAATCTCGGCCTCGGCCATCTCTACGATGCCCGCACGCTGGCCGCGCGTCTCGGCCGCGACAGGAACAGCTGGGCCGACATGCGGCGCACCCTGCCGCTGCTGGCCGATCCGGCCCACAAGCTGCGCCACGGGCCGGCGCGGGGCGGGCAGGCGGTGCATTTCGTCCAGCAGGTCCGCACTTACCTTCATATTTTGCAAGGCGATACAGGCACTTAGGGGTGCGACATTGCGGCGGGCCGCTGCGGCGAAATGACCACTAAAAAAATATGGATATTGAGCGAATGTGAGGTGAACGCCATTCGTGCATCGGGGGGTCCGGTGCCGCCTCAAGGAGAAGCTCAAATGAAAATCGCAAGAACATCCCGCGCCGCCGCTGCCGCGCTCGCACTCGGCGTCGCCGCCGCCGGTTTCGCGTCGGTGCCGGAAGCGCAGGCGCAGCAAGGCTTTAGTGGCAAGTCGGCCGGGGATATCATGGTCCGCGCACGGATTATCGGCGCGATCCCGGACGAGGACGCTACCACCTCCATCGGCGGCAATGTCAGCGTCTCCAACGACTGGGTGCCGGAAGTCGACTTCACCTATTTCGTCACCGACAACATCGCCCTTGAGCTGATCGCCGCCACCACGCGCCACGACGTTTCGCACAGCGCCGCCGGCAGCCTCGGCAAAGTAAGCCTTTTGCCGCCGACACTTACGCTTCAATACCACTTCATGCCCAAGGAGCGTTTCAGCCCCTATCTGGGTGCTGGCGTCAATTACACCTTCTTCTACAAGGAGGACGCGCCGGGCGGCGCCATCACCTCGATCGACTACAAAAACAGCTTCGGCTGGGCCCTCCAGGGCGGTGTCGACGTCGCCCTGACCGGCAACTGGTACGCCAACGTCGATGTGAAGAAGATCTTCCTGAGCACCGACGTTTCGATCAATGGCGGTGCCGTCACGGCCGATGTCGATCTCGACCCGTGGATCGTCGGCTTCGGCGTCGGCTACAAGTTCTGAACCAGAGGGGCTGACGCCCGCGCCCTTTTCCGGTCCGCCCGGTGACCCCACCGGCGGCTCTCATCCGGAAAAGGCGCGGGCGTCGCGTTTTTGCTGCCGTTGAACTCCCTTGCGCCCTGCTATAGATGGTGGGGCATGCACCCTAGAGCGCCCGGCCGGCGCGGCGGGGAAACGGAAAATCCGTTTGAAAACAAGGGAGAAGCCGCGTGTCGCAGCAATCGCTCAACAATGTCCTGGCGGGACCGGATCTGAAGTTCCGTCCGCTCAGCGTCGCCATACTCGGCGCCGGCGCGGCGGGCCTCTGCATGGCGATCAAGCTTCAGAAAGCCGGCATCGACAATTTCACGATCCTAGAAAAAGCCGCGAGCGTCGGCGGCACCTGGCGCGACAACACCTATCCGGGTTCGGGCTGCGACGTGCCCTCGATGCTCTATTCCTATTCCTTCGAACCGAAGCCCGACTGGAGCCGCAAGTTTGCGGGACAAGCCGAGATCGTCGATTACTTTGAAGGCGTTGCGCGCAAATACGGTCTCATGCCGCATATCCGTTTCAACACCGAAGTGACCGAAGCCCGCTTCGACGAAGCCGCCGGCCTCTGGCGCATCCGCACAGCGGCGGGCGAGGAAATCGCCGCCAATGTGCTGATCTCCGGCGTCGGCCAGCTCAACCGCCCCGCCTGTCCGAAGATCGACGGCCTCGACATTTTCAAGGGCGCGCAGTTCCATTCGGCGCGCTGGGACCACAGCGTCGATCTGGCAGGAAAAAACATCGCCGTCATCGGCAATGGCGCCAGCGCCATCCAGTTCGTGCCGGAAATCGCGCCCAGGGCCGGCAAGCTCACCATCTTTCAGCGCACACCCAACTGGTGCGTGCCCAAGCCCGACCGGCCTTTCACCGAGCGCGAAAAAAGGCTTTTCCGGTCAATGCCCTGGCTCGTCCGCGCCCAGCGCTGGCTGACCTGGATAATGCTGGAGCGCAATTACCTTGCTTTCACGCAAGGCAGCTTTTTCGGCAAGCTCTTCGAACGGGCTTCGAAAAAGGAACTCGAAGCGCATATTTCGGATCCCGAGCTGCGCAAGAAACTGACGCCGGATTATCCGGCCGGTTGCAAGCGCATCCTGCTGACCAACGATTGGTTCCCGACGCTCGCTCGCCCTAATGTCCATGTCGAAACCAGCCACATCGCATGCGTCACCGAAAATGCGGTCGTCACCGAAGACGGCGTTTCCCATCCGGCGGACGTCGTCATCCTGGCCACCGGCTTTGAATCGACCGATTTCCTTTCGCCGATGAAGATTGTCGGCCGCGGCAATGCCGATCTCAACGATGTCTGGGCGCGCGGCGCCGAGGCTCATCGCGGCGTTGCGGTGGCGGGCTTCCCCAATTTTTTCATGCTCTACGGGCCCAACACCAATCTCGGCCACAACTCGATCATCTTCATGATCGAATGCCAGGTGAACTACATCGTCCAATGCGTGCAGGCGCTGCAAAACGGCAAGCTGTGCTACATCGACGTCCGCAAGGAGGCGATGGAAGCGTTCAACCGCGCCCTTCAGAAGGATATGCAGAAGACGGTCTGGGCCGCCGGTTGCGCGAGCTGGTACAAGACCGCCGACGGCAAGGTCACCAACAACTGGTCGAGCTTCACCGCCAGATACTGGTGGGAAATGCGCCATCCCGACTTCGCCGAATACGCGCTGGTCGGCGGCTAGGAAGCCTTCAGTTCCGCCGTATTTTCGGCATCGATCGCGCGCAAGAGCGCCCGGTTGTGCTTGTGGTTGGAGCAGAAGGCCGTCACCTTGCCGATGATGGGTCCGCCGCCCAGCGAAAGGTCGCCCACGAGATCGATGATCCGGTGGCGCAGGAATTCGTCGGGGCTTTTCAAGCCCCCTTTGTTCAGCACCCGGTCCTTGTACATCAGCAGCGCATTGCCAAGCGACGCACCGCGCACCAGCGGGATCAGGCGCAGCTTGCCCAGAATGAGCGCCGGCCAGATCACCGAAAGGATGCCGTAGGTCCGCGCATAGCAAATGTCGTTGCGGAAACTTTCCGGCGTCACCTCGCCCACCCAGTTTTGCGTGCCCCAATAGGGCAGCTCCAGCGTGTAGTCGATGATGAAACGGTCGGCGGGCTCGACGCTCAGCGAGATGCGGTCGTCGGTAACGGTCAGCGGCCGTTCGATTTTCCGGAATTGTCGCGGCGCATCCTGCTCCTCGCGTCCGGCTGCGGCGATGGCATCGATCAGCGGCGCTGCGCTCCCGTCCATGATCGGCACTTCCTGTCCGTCCATCAGCACCGTCGCATTGTCGATCTCGAGCGCGAAGAGCGCCGCCATCAGATGTTCGATGGTCTGAAATTTTCCGCCATTCGGCGCCTTCATCATCGTGCAGCGTGGGAAATCGACACAGTTGCGCCAGTCCGCCTGCAGTTCGGCGCCCTTGCCCCAGCGGTCGGTGCGCCGGAAGCGAATGCCCTGTCCGGCAGGGGCGGGCATCACGGCCACGCGCGTATTGCGCCCGGTATGAAGGCCGGCACCCTCGAAATAGGCCGGCTGCTTCACCGTGCCCTGGCGGGCGCTGAAGGCGGAAGGGTTGGTCATTGGGGCAGTTCCGAATTATGGCCTTTGTTCAGCGAAATCTTTGTCGCATTCTCTGCGCCGCGAATTCGCGCCAAATCTTTTGAGCTTTCAACGACTTGCTTCATATCATGCCATTGTTTTCCCGCGCAGTCGAAGCCATCGAGACCGCCGTCAGACTGGCCGCCGCCGGCTTCCGCCCGACCGTTGCGCTGGAACGGTTTCTGGCGGCCCGCCGTCCCGCGGGCCTTCCCGCCGATCGCACCGGCATCATCGCCCTCGAAATCGCCGCGCCGCCGCCTGTCCGCGTTTCGGTCGTCATTCTGACCCTGAACGGCGGCGAAATGCTGCGCGCTCTGTTTGCGTCGCTGGCGGCATTCAACACCTGGCCCGATCTCGAGATCATCGTCGTCGATCACGGCTCGGATGACGCGACCGATGATGTCCTGCGTGCGGCCTCTGCAAGATTTCACATCCGTCATGTGAAGCCTGGCCGGAACCACAGTTTTTCGTTCTCCTGCAATCGCGCGGCACAGATCGCGCGCGGGGATATCCTGCTGTTTCTCAACAACGACATCGAATTGACCGAGGATATCATGCCGCGCATCGTCGCCGGCGTCAGGCAGACGGGCGGCCTTGTCGGGATCAGGCTGATGCACAAGGTGGCCGGCGCAAAGGTGCCGCGCCCGCAAATCGGTGTTCGTTTCCGGTGGAACCTCTGGCAGCGCCGGATCGCCGCCTACGACGCGACGCCCGGTTCCCGCGACGGCCTGCGCGCGGGGCATCCTTGCCACATGCCGATCGTGACGGGCGCTGTGCTCGCCTGCGACCGCGCTCAATTCCTGAAGATGGGCGGTTTCTGCGAAGACTATCTCTATGCCTATGAAGACGTCGATCTGGGGCTGAAGGCGGCAGCGCGGTTCGATCTTCCCTCCGTTGCGCTCAATGACATCTCGGCGCTTCACCTGATGGGCGCAACGCGGATCAAGCGCGCGAATTTGGCTCGCCGCCGACGCTGGCACCGTCACAGCCTCCGGGCGCTGCGCGCCCGCTTCGGCTATCGCATTCGCCGTCTGGCCTGGCTTGGTCTTTTCGGGGCCGATGAGCGGTTCGATTGGGGACGACGTCCCGCCGTCGCCGTTCTGGCGCAACGGACCGACGAGGCGGCAAACCGGGCGGCGCGGGAACTCGCGACAGAATTCGCCGAGTTTGCGGACATCAAGACGGGCGGTTTCATGCACCGCAATCTCTTCGGTTACGACCTGATCCTGTCGCGTCTGTCCGGCTTGCCGTTGGCGTGTGCAAGAAATCTCAGCCCGATGGCGCTCAGCATCGCCTGGATACGCGCCGGCGATGACGACTGGCGGGCCAGCGCCGACGCCTATGACATGTTGCTGGCGGACGACGCCGAACTCGCGTCCCGCATGACGGTGCATCTCGGACGTCCGGTGATCGCGATCGGTGAGCGCGGCATGGTTGAGACCCTGCACACGGCGGTGAGCGATTTCTTGCGGCGTCGGCTCCGGTTCGCCGTTTTGTCGCGGAAGGGTCAAAATGCAGCTGCGGCAGCGATTTCTGCGGCTTTGAGAGCCGTCGGCCACGCGGCGCGAACGTCGGCGCGGGCGGGCGGCCGCCAGCCGGTTTCGATGCGCGACGATGTCGTCATATGGCTCGCGCCGCCTGGTGAGGCAAAATGGCCGGTCGATGCGATACATGTCGCCGCATTCGATGCTGTGCCCGGCGACAGCTTCCCCTATGATGTGCAGGCAGGGCCGCCGGGCGGAAATGTGGAAGCGTGGCTCGGTCCGGTTCTGGTGGAGATCGGCGATTGCGATGCGCGGCGCATGGCGGGGCTGGAGGATTTGCCGCTTGAAGATATGCAGCATCTGGACGACGGCGTCGTGGTGCCGTTCTGGCGCGGGAGACCCGATCCAACGGCGCATCTGACCGGGGCGTCGTGAAAATGACATTGTCTGGCATGGGGTTACGAGATTGAGCATGGATGTAAGAATTGGCACCGCGACCGATCTCGACGATCTGGTGCGGTATCTTCTGATGGCCGGAGAAGGGCTGTTCGAGTTCCTGTTCGACGATGCCTATCCGGGTCTGACCGCGCGCGACGCGCTGGCGCTCGGCGTCGGCGACGAGGAAAGCCCCTATCATTTCGAGAACGCCTATCTGGTTGAATCCGACAACCGTGTCGTCGGATGCCTGGTCGCCTTTCCGGCCGAGCAGATCGGCCTGCCGGAATTGGCCTATAGCGTCCTCTCGCGCGACCGGCTCGATCCGGTGCGGCCTTTGTTCGAGGAACACGTGCCCGGAAGCCTCTATATCAACACGCTGGCGGTCGATGAATCGATGCGCGGTCAGGGCGTCGGCGGCCTTTTGCTGGATTTCGCCGCCGAGCTCGCGCGCGGCAGCGATTGCAAGAGCATGACGTTGCATGCCTGGGGCGACAACGAAACGGCGCTCAGCCTTTACGAGGCGCGCGGCTTCGAGTGCGTCGACAAAATCGAGATGCCGCGTACCGCCACGCTGCGGCACGACGCTCCGATGCTGCTGCTTCAATGTCCGGTTTGATCGCGTGGCGGCCGGACGCGACAAGACATTGGGCGACCCGGCGGTTGTCGTCATCACTGGTGCCGGCGGCGGAATAGGCGCCGCGCTGGCGAACGTCTATGCGGCGCCGGGTGTGACGCTCGGATTGATCGGCCGCGATGAGGCGAAGCTCAACCGTGTCGCCGGCGAGTGCCGTGCAAGGGGCGCGACCGCCGAGATCCGCGTCGCCGATGTCACAACGCCGGAAATCGAAGATGTTCTCCGCGCTTTCGATGCCGCCCATCCAATCGATCTGCTGATCGCGAATGCGGGTGTGACATCGGGTGTTTCGGCAGCCAGCGGCCTTGAGCCCTGGGACGCCGCGCTCCGGACGGCGGAAACCAATTTTGTCGGCGCGTTGCGGACGATCGCGCCGGTCGCCGAGCGCATGGCGGCCCGCGGGCGCGGCCAGATCGCCGGCATCGGCTCGCTGGCTGCTCTTGCCCCGCTGCCCTACAGCCCGGCCTACAGCGCCTCGAAGGCGGGTCTCGAAACCTATGTGCTGGCCCTTCGGCACCTGCTGGCACCGAAAGGCGTCAGGCTGAATGTCGTGACCCTGGGCTATGTCGAGACCGATATGAGCCGCCGTTTGAGCGGCCCCAAGCCCTTTCTGACGACACCGGCGAAGGCCGCGATCATGATCCGGTCGGGTTTGAAGAGGAATCGGGCGAGAATTGCTCATCCCGTTGTTTTTGCTATGGGAATCAGGTGTCTCAACATCCTGCCGGAGTGGCTTGTCCGCTTGATCCTGCCTGCCTTTGCTTTTACGATTTCACCCTAGGGGGCCAATGTAGATCGTTTGAATTTGTGAGTGTTTTGGCTTCCATGGGGGACGTCTGATGATCGCCGGCCTTGCCGGGCTCTTCATCGCTTTCGCGGCGGTGTTGGTCCTGGAGCGTTTTGTAAAGCCGCGGCGGAATGATGCGCCGATCTTTCACAAGGTCGGATTGCTCGCCGCCATGCCACTGATATTGTTTTACGTTTCCATCCTGATGCTGACGTACCGGCCGATGTTTTCGACGGTCTTCGTCATCATCGTGTTTCTGGGCATCGTCGTCGTCAACAACGCGAAGGTCCGCGAACTTCGCGAGCCGCTGGTCTATTCGGATTTTGCCTTGCTGCGCCAGGCGATCGCCCATCCTGCCCTGTATGTTGGCTATATAGGCCCCTGGAAAGTCGCCGCCGTGCTGTCCGCCGGCACGCTCGCGCTCGTTGCGGGGCTGGTTTATGAGGAGCCGATCGTCAGACGGGATGAAGCTGCGGAGTGGATGCCGACGCTCGCTTATTGTCTTGTCGTCTTCGGCTCGATCTATGCAATTACCAGAGGGCCACTCAGAAACGAGTTCAGGCAGATACTCGGGATATTCGGTCCGTCAACCGATGTCCGGGAGGATGTCGCCAAGCTCAGTCTGGTGACGACGCTGATATTCTATTTTCTCCTCGCGGGCGAGAGCGAGGAAGCAATCGCCCAATCGCGGAAAAACGAAGATGAGGACCGTGCGCGGCCCTTCGGCCAGTCGAACCTGCGGCCCTCGGTGATCGTCGTGCAAAGCGAGTCGTTCTTCGATGCCCGCCGCATCATGGAAAAGCCGCCTGCCGGATTTCTGAAACACTTCGACCGCATGGCCGGGGAGGCGCGATATAGCGGCCGGTTGCGCGTGCCCGCCTGGGGCGCCAACACATTGAGGACCGAGTTCGCTTTTCTTTCCGGCATACCCGACGAGGCGATGGGGGTCGACCGTTTCAACCCCTATCTCGGCTATTGTGCAAAGCCGGTATGGACGATTGCGTCATACCTGCGCAGCGTCGGCTATCGCACCGTTTGCATCCATCCCTACCACAAATCTTTTTTCCGGCGTGATCGCGCCTATCCGCATCTCGGCTTTGACGAATTCATCGACGTCGCCTCTTTTGCGGAATCCGACCGGATCGGCCCCTACATGTCCGATGCCTCCGTCGCGGCGAAAATCGAAAAGCTGCTCGATGAATCGACGCAGCCTGTTTTCGTTTTCGCGATCACGATGGAAAATCACGGTCCCTGGGGCAAGCCGCGGATCGAGGTGCCTGACGCCATTCGCGCGGCGGCCCCCGCCAGGTCGAAAGCAGTTCTGCAGTATCTGAGCCATGTTCAGAATGCCGACAGGATGATCGGCCGGTTGCGAAAAGCCTTGAACGAGATGAATCGGGATGCCGTTTTCTGCTTCTACGGGGATCATTTGCCCAGCCTGCCAAAGGCCTTCCGGGCGCTCGGTTACGACGATCCGCGGACCGACTACTTCATCTGGCACAAGCGGGCCCGCACCGACAATCGCACCGTGACTGTCAGCGCCGATGCGCTGAACCGTCTCCTGCTCGAAACCGTGACTGTTGCGTTGACAGATACCGGAGCGGCGGCCGGGGCCGGTGACGTCATGGACGACGGCCGGCAGGTGGGGGAGGTCGGATGAACCGGGCATTCCTTTTTCTTCAGGGGAACAGCAGCCATTTCTTTCTTGCGCTTGGCCGGGCGCTTGCCGATCGCGGCTATCCCGTCAAACGCATCAATGTCTGTGGTGGCGACCGCTACTTCTGGGGGACATGGAATGCGGTCGACTATCGCGGAACGCAAAGTGACTTTGGCACATATGTTCGCGATCTGGTTGTCGCGGATGAAATTTCCGACATTGTCCTTCACAACGACTGCCGACCGCTGCACCGTTGGGCGATCGAGGCCATCCGCGATTTGGCATGCCGCGTCTGGGTTTTCGAGGAAGGCTACATCCGGCCGCACTGGTTGACGCTTGAAGAGGGCGGGATCAACGGCCATTCGCCGTTGCTACGCGATCCGCACGGCTCGTTCGGGGATCGCGACGGCGCTACATCCGGCGAGCCGGGCTATGTACCGGTCCTGGCGGCCATGCGCCGCCGTGTGCTCTACGACTTTCAGTGGCAGATATGGAACTATCTGCAATGGATGCGTTACCCGAAATACAAGACGCATCGCCCGTTCCCCATCTGGGCGGAATACGCAACATGGACGCGGCGGCTTGTAACATTGCCGTTGCGCCGTCGGCAAGCTGTCAAGCTCATCGAGCGGCGTGTCGCGAGTGGAGATGAGTTTTTCGTCTTTCCGATGCAGCTCGACAGCGATTCGCAGGTTCGTCTGCATTCGCCTCACAGCAACATGACCGAGGCGCTTGAATATGTAATACGCAGCTTCGCCGCGCACGCATCCGGCACGGCACGGCTGGTCGTCAAGGCGCACCCGCTGGACAATGGCTGGACGAATTTCCGTCGCCGTACCCGCGAAATTGCCGATCGCTACGGAGTGTCCGGTCGGATCGACTATATCGATGGCGGCGATCTGCAGGCGCTTGTACGCGGCGCACGCGGCGTCGTGACCCTGAACAGCACGGTCGGCCTGATTGCGCTCGACCTCGGGCGGCCGCTGATCTGCCTCGGAAAGGCCATTTTCGACCGGCCGGGGCTGACCTTCCGAGGCGGGCTGGACGACTTCTGGTCGAACGCGACGATGCCGCACAAGGACGTGTTCGCGGATTTCCGGCGGCTACTTATGCGGCGGAGCATGATAAACGGTGACTATTACACACCTGCGGGAATTCAGCTTGCCGTCACGAATGCGATTGCTAGATTCGAAAGCGTCGGTCGGGTGCCTGCTGAAATCGGGACATCGAATTTGCCCCGCGACACAGAAAGTCCGGAGCACGGCGAGCCAAGGGGCGTTGCCGATGAAATTCTGGGGAATGCCGGCGGACCTCGCTCGCAACAGGTGGGTGTATCGGCAGGCCTTCGGTGAGAATTTCCACCGGGCTGACGGGCGCCATGCGGGCCCTAATGGGATGTATTGTGAGCATTGGCCATCTCGACGGTGGCGCTCGCTAACGACAGGCGGATTTATCCGGTGAGTTTAAGCGTTGTCGATCACGCATCGTTCTCCGCTCAGGCGGAAGAATTCTCGCGGGCGTATGCCGCCGGCGAGGAGGACGAAGCTGTCCGCATCGCCATAGCCGCGCTCGAAACTGACCCTGCATTCGCGCCGTCGTTTGAAAGTCTGTGGTGGCTCTGCGGCGAATTGTTGGCGCGGCGCAAATACCGCCTCGGGCTTGAGCTGACGGAGCGCGTCTGGAAGCGGGGATATCGCGGTTGGCGCGCGTTGTATCTCCGCGGTATGTTTCTGGCGCTGAACAGGGAAATTGAACCGGCCGCCGAAATACTCGACAGCGCCCGAAAAATCGCGCCCGCCGACAAGCAAGGCGAAATCGCGCTGTTGGAAGCACGGCTGCGCGCGATGACCGGGCAAACCTCGACCGCCCTGGAATTATTTCGTGAGAACTTGAAATTCAACGAGGCGAATGCGCGCTTTATTGCCGCAGCATTGCGAATCGCGCACAGCAGCGGTGACGGCGATCTCGTCATCCGTTGGGGCCGGCGGGCAAACAAGCGGCTGGGAGAGACCGCGGCGCGCATGCGGCTCCTCGCCGACGTATATTGCGAACGCGAGGAGTGGCAAAAAGCACGAAATGCCGCAGAAGCCGGCGTTCTTATCGCTCCCAAGGACACAACGCTTGGTCGTATTGCCGCGCGATGCGCCTACCGCCAGGGTAACGTCGTTCGGGCAATCAACCGGCTCGAAGCACAGTTGGCCAAGGACAAGGACTGGACCGAAGGAAAAGTTCTCTTGTGTCGCTGCTTGCTTGTCGCCGGCCGAGACGACGAGGCGTTGCGTACTCTGAAGACAATCGAGGCGGGTTCCGATTACGAGGCGGAGCGGCGCGAACTGGCGGCGCGGCTACAAGGTGCCGGTGCGGACGTTGATCTCGATATGGTGCCCGCCAACGACGAAGACGAACCAAAGCCCCGCCGGAAAAAACCCGGCTCCGGTCAAGACTCCGAAGTCAAGAAAATCATGTCGAGTATCCCGGTGGATTTTTTGCCGCGCTGGAACGAAGAAACGCTGGCGGCGCGTGGAAATCCGTTCGCCGCCATCATGCGCATGGCGCATTCCGTAAGAACGATCATGCTTCGCGAAACAATGGCAAAGTTTGGTCGGCACGAACTTGGATATCTCTGGGCGGTCCTCGAGCCCATGATGCACGTGCTGGTGCTCTCGTTCATTTTCTATTTCATTCGCCTGCGCGATACGCTGGGAATGAATGTCGTCTTGTTTGTCTCGACAGGCGTCGTTCCGCTGTTCTTCTATCTCAAGACCTACGGTGGTTTGACGAATGCATTGAGGCAAAATCGGCCCTTGTTGAATCACTCCCTAGTACAGCCGATGGACATTTTCTTCGCGCGAAGTGTTCTGGAGTTTTTTACTCAGCTTTTCGTCTTCATCCTGTTCGTCTCGTTCATCTTCGTATTCGTGGAGAAGTACACATTCGGCAGCGCCATGTCGGTGTTTGCCAATATGTTCGGCCTCTGGATAACCGGGATAGGTGCGGGACTTATAATCGGCTCGCTGGCTTCGCTGGCCGATTCGATCAAGAACGTAATGGATGGATTGAACCGACTAGTTTACATCACGTCCGGCGTATTCTTCACGTTGGACAGGATGCCGCCGCAGGTTGCGGAGTATGCTGCCTACAATCCGTTGCTGCATTTTGTCGATGGTGTGAGGGGCAATTTCAGCCCGCTGATGGGCGGTAGCAGGGTGGATATCGTCTACGGGTATTCCTGGGCGGTGGCGATCCTGGTGCTCGGTCTCATTGCCGACCGTGCGCTTCGAAGACGGGTTCTGGACCAATGATACATCTGATCGACATCGAAAAGCATTTCGACACGGACGTCGGCAGACGTCAGGTGTTGCGCCAGACGCGCCTGTCGATTCCGACCGACAAGCGCGTGGGAGTGCTTGGCAGGAACGGCGCCGGAAAATCGACCTTGCTCAATATGATTGCAGGTGTGGATCAGCCGTCCCGCGGCACGATCATGCGCGAAGGCCGATTGTCCTGGCCCTTGGGCTATTCCGGCGGCTTTCATGGCGACCTGACCGCGCGGGAGAATATTTCGTTTGTTGCGAGACTCTACGGCGTCGATTACAGGGAGACCTTCGAGCGTGCGGAGGAATTTGCTGAAATCGGCAACTACGTCGACATGCCCGTACGGACTTACAGCGCCGGCATGAAGTCCCGGTTGGCGTTCGGTCTGAGTTTGGCAATTGCATTCGATTGTTATCTCATCGATGAAAGCATCGGCGCCGGGGACCGCTTCTTCCGCGCCAAGTCGCGCAGGGTGTTTCTCAATCAATCGAGGAATTCCGGCATGTTGCTGGTTTCGCATAACGAAAATACAATCCGGGAATATTGTGAGATTGGGCTCGTTCTATTCGACGGGTTTCTTCTTCCGTTTGGCAATATTGAGGATGCGATCGATTTTTATATGAGAAGGTGCGCGCCATGAACTCCCGGTTCGGCAAGGAACAAATCGATCGTCTCGTACGGCCCGGCGGCCCCTACGACCGCTTTCAGCTTTTCGTCCGGGACCGGGCGCGCCCGTTCGTCGAGCACGAGGTGGCCGAAGTCGCCAAACTCGGCATATCCAAAATATTGTTCCTGTGCCTTGTGATCATTCCGACAAGCGTAGCGTTTGTCTACTATGCCTTCTGGGCATCTGACCGCTATGTGTCGCAGACGCTGATGACGGTTCGGACCGCGGATTCGCAGATCGCAACCGCATTCGGTGGATTGTTGGGGTCGCTCGGCGGCACAGGTTCGGGGATCATCGATGGCTACGTCGTCGAGGCATATATCCAGTCTCGCGAAATTGTTCGAAAACTCGAGGAGGCTGTCGACCTGAGGTCGATCTACAGGATGCCTGAATCGGACGTGTGGTCGCGATTGAGTGCCGATGCCAGCTTCGAGGAACTCTACGACTATTACCTCGGTCGTATTGATGTCTATTTCGACAGCACCGCGAATGTCGTCCATCTCGATGTGCAGGCCTATCGGCCGGAAGACGCCCGGCGAATAGCCGCGGCGATCGTTGAGATAAGCGATGAAATGGTCAACCGCATTTCACAACAGTCGAGAACCGACGCGGTGCAATTCGCGCGTGAAGAATTGGATCTGGCCGAAAACAGACTGCGGGACAACAGGTTGGCTCTTTATCGGTTTCGCGAAGAGCATAGCGATCTCGATCCCGTTCGATCCGCCGAGGCGATCAGCGGCATCGTCGCAAGTCTCGAGGCGGAGTTGTCGCGGTACAAAACCGAACTGGCATCTCTCAGGAGCTACATGCGCGAGGACAGTGCGCAGATCGCCGGCGTCAAGGCGCGGATCGCCGCTATCGAGCAGCAGATGCAGGCGGAGCGGGGCCGGTTGACGAGAAACGAGGATTTGCCCGGAACGACCTATTCCGACCTGTTGGCCGAATACGAGCGGTTGCTCATAGAGGAGGAGTTTGCGCGGACGTCCTACTCCTCCGCGGTGTCCGCACTGGAGGTTGCACGGGCGGATGCCAGCCGCAAGCAGGCCTATCTGGTCGCTTTTGTCGAGCCATCGCTGCCCGATGACCCCTCCAAGCCCGACAGATTGTTGATTATCGTGTCGTTTCTGGTATGCGGGCTGCTAGCATACGGGTTGTTGATGTTGATCGGGGCCGCCATCAGGGAGCATGCGCGTATATGAGGATCTGGGGGGCTATCTTTGCCGCAGCGCTGCTGACGGCGCTCGGCGCTGAGGCGCTCTACGCTCAAAGTTCGACAAGCGGGCAGACGAGTAGCGGCGCACCCCTGCGCGCGCCGCAAGCCTTGAACGAGTCCGAGACGCTCGGTGACATCTTCGATGATCCGCGGGGTTACGAGCAGCCACAAGCTGTGCAGGGAGGTGTCGTCGGCGGCGACTTGCTCTTGCGCGAACAGAGCGGTTCGCGGATCGACATTCCCAACGCAATCCCGCCGTCGCCGGAGCTTGGCTTGCGGCCCTTCGGCTCGCAGATTTTCGCCAACTCGGGACTGGTCGACCGCAGCGTCGGCGTGAACCCCGACTATCTGATCGCGCAAGGCGATCGTATTGCAGTCAGGATGTGGGGCGCGAGGACATTCGACGGCATCCTCGTGGTCGACATTCAAGGAAACATATTCCTTCCGGAAATCGGACCGGTGAAGGTCGAGGGCATAACCAATTCGCAGCTTGCGCAACGCGTGCGATCCAGTGTCGCCAGCGTCTTCACCGACAACGTCAGGGTCTATACGAACCTGCTCGGCACGCAGCCGCTCGGCGTTTTCGTAACCGGCTCCGTGCCTTATCCCGGGCGCTATCCGGGTTCGAAGGACGATAGCGTGCTCTATTATCTGGCGCGCGCCGGCGGCATCGACATCCAGAGCGGCAGCTTCAGGAACATCAGGGTCGTCCGGCGCGGCGCGACCGTTGCGACGATCGATCTTTATAAATTTCTGACCGATGGCGAAATGCCGGCCGTGCGCTTTTCCGACAATGACTCAATCGTTGTCGGATCGCAGATGCCGACGGTCGCGATATCCGGCGACGTAAGAAACGAATATCGCTACGAGTTCGATCCTGTGCGCTCGACGGGAAGTGAATTGCTTGCGCTCGCGCAAGCGCGGCCCTCGGCCAGCCATGCGCTGATCCGCGGCATTCGCAGTGGAAAGCAGTTTAATACCTATGTTCCACTCAGCCAGATAGCGACATACATACCGACCGATGGCGACTCGATTGAGGTCGAGGCCGACCGCGAAAGCGAGACCATCGTCGTCAAGGTCGACGGCAACGACATGGGGCCGTCGGCATTTGCAGTGCCGCGGGCGACGCGGCTCGGGGCGGTTGCCCAACTGGTTGAAATCGACCCAAGCCTTGCCGACATCGATTCCATCTATCTGCGTCGGCAGTCGGTGGCCTTGCGACAACGGCAAGCGATCGAACAGGCACTCTACGAGCTGCAGCGGTCGGTTCTGACGGACAATTCGATAAGCACAACGGACTCGGCGATACGTGTCCAGGAAGCGGCGCTGGTCGAACGCTTTGTGGCGCAGGTAAGGACAGTTCAGCCGGAGGGGCGCGTCGTTTTGGCGGGCAATAGCTGGCGGGACATGCTGCTCGAGGACGGCGACGAAATCGTGATCCCGAAGAAGAGCGATGTCGTTGTGATTTCCGGTGAAGTCAAGGTGCCGCAAACCGTTCTTTGGCAGAACCGCCGCTCGGTACGCTCCTATATCGATGAAGCCGGCGGCCTGAGCAATCGCGGCGATGCGGGCCGTATTCTGGTACTGCGCAACGATGGCTCGGTGCATGATGGGTCAAAGCCAATTCGCAAGGGCGATCACATCATGGTTCTGCCCGCCGCCAGTCAAAAGACTTTTGCGGTGTTCAAGGACATCGTCGAAGTCATATACCGCGTGGCACTTTCGACGGCTGTTGTTCTCAACGCAAACTGATCGCGACGATGAAACCAGGTACGGACGACGAGCGTTCGCTCATTTCGGCGCGCACGTTCCGCTGCCGGGGCGCGTACGCGCGCGATCCGGAGCGCATTGTCGTTCTCACTTGGGAGCACTCGCCCACATGCGACATCTATCTGCGCGGCCGGCTTCGAAACGCCGGCTTGCCGGTGCATTACTGGATTCTGGGTCGCGCGCCCCCGGTTTCGCTGAACGGCGCTTTCGTGATCGTCGTGCGATATGTCGATTCGGCAGCGCTGAAGGCGCTTGAGCGGGCAGGGGCCAGCCTTGGCGGGTTCGCCTATCTGCTCGACGATGACATGGCCGCCGCGATCGGCGACCGTTCGCTGCCGTTGCACTATCGCATCTACATGGCTCATTTCTGGCTGCGCTACGCCGGGCGCATCGGCGCGCTTGCAAGCGAGCTGTGGCTCTCGTCCGATGTCCTTGCGCGCCGTTACGCTGCGGCGGGTGACGTTCACCGCATCGATCCGGCGCCGCTCCGCTTTGCCTTGCCGTCGGAACGGCCGTCAAACGAGAGCGGCAATGTCAGCATCTTCTACCACGGCCAGAAGACGCATCGCGCGGACCGAAAATGGCTGCGCGATGTAATGCGCCCGGTGCTGGAAGACTGTCCGAACTGCGAATTTGAAATCGTCGGCGGACCGGAGGCGCGAAGGTTCTATGGCGGACTGCCACGGGTGGCCGTGCGACCGCCATTGCCCTGGCCCGAATATTGGCAGCGAAGCCAGACGACGCGCCTCGACATCGGTTTGGCGCCGTTGGTGCCGACGCCGTTCAATTCAGCCAGATCCTGGACAAAATATCTCGACATTGCGCGCTTCGGTGCCGTGGGTGTGTATGCTGCGGGCGAGCCCTACGAAAGCGTCGTCACGGATGATCGTAACGGCATTCTTCGTCCGGCTTGCGACAAGGAGGCTTGGTCCGATGCGCTGATTGCGCTTGTTCGGGATCGCGCATTGCGCGAACGGCTGACCGGCGCAGTCGACTGGCCATCCGGGACGAAAACACCGCCGACGCTGGAGCGCCTGGCATATGGCGAGAAGCTGTAGCGGCGGGCATGACAAGCGACTTTTCTATGTTAGGATTGCCGAAAATGACGGGTAGACGCGCCTCGGCGCATCGCGAAAAGGGTTGGGGTATGCGGGGCTTTCTGGTCGCATTGACGCTGTCGTTGGGCCTTGCTGCCTGCGAGACCACTTCGACGTCGGGCGAATTCGCGTCGGCAAGCGAGGTCCTAGCCGCCAGCCCCGCGAGCGATCCGATTGCGCTCTATGCCGTAGAAGCCGCACCGGGAACCGCCGGGACTGTTCTCGCGTCGTCCGGTAACAGCACGCTGGTGCATGTGGGCCCCGACTATGTTTCCGCAACTGGAGATCGCTGCCGCCGTGTGATTCTGGCTGATGGAAACGGGCGATCGCAGGTCAGCGCGGTCTGCCTAGTCGAGCAATCCTGGAAGACGGTTATCGGTCTCTAGGGCTCACAGCGGCGAATTCTCGAGCTTCTTCTTCTGGTCGGCCACCTGTGCGACGGTAAAGCGTATTTGCTCTTCCGTGTGCGCGCTGGAAAGGAAGAAACGCAACCGCGCGATCCGTTCTTCGACGGCAGGGTAGATGATCGGCGGGGCATTGATGCCAAGCTCGAACAAGGCGCGCGACAGGCGCACCGCGAGCAGCGAGCTGCCGGTAATGACGGGAAGGACCGTCGAGCCGATCGCATAGCCGGTGTCGAGCCCCGCTTCACGGGCAAGTTCGAGCATCAATTTTCCGTTGGCCTGAAGTTGTCGAACGCGCTCAGGCTCTTCTTCCATGATCCGCAATGCTTCAAGAGACGCGGCCGCCATCGGCGGGGGCATGCCGACCGAATAGAGAAATCCGGAGGCCGTATGCTTGAGCAGCGTGATCAGCGCTTCCGAACCGGCCACATATCCGCCGCAGCCCGCCAGCGTCTTGGATAGCGTTCCCATCCAGATATCGACATCGCCCGGCTTCAGGCCGAAATGCTCGCCGATGCCATATCCCCGGGCGCCAAGCGCACCGAAGGAATGTGCCTCGTCGACCATCGTCAAGGCTTTGTGTTTGCGCGCGACCTCGATGATTTCAGGCATCGGCGGCACATCACCGTCCATCGAATAGATGCCTTCGACGCAAATCAGCACCTTCTCGAACTTGCGCCGCGACCGCATCAGAAGGTCGTCAAGTCCGCGCCAGTCGTTGTGATCGAACGGCTGCCGCTGTGCGCCGGAAAGAAGCGCTCCCTGCAACACCGAGTTGTGAATCAACCTGTCATGCAGAATGAGATCGCGCTTTCCAAGCAGCGTGCCGATCGTCGTTACGTTCGTGGCGTGACCCGAGACAAATGTGAGCGCCGCCGGGGTGCCGTGGACTTCGGCAATCTTGGCTTCGAGCTCCCGATGCGGCCGCCTTTCGCCGGAGACGAGACGGCTCGCGGAGGCCGATGTGCCGTATTCGACCATCGCCTTGTACGCCGCGTCGTTGACCCGCGGATGCCCGTTCAGGTCGAGATAGTTATAGGTTCCGAAATTGATGAATTCGCGCCCGCCGATAACGGTCGTATTGCGCGCCAGGACATCGTGCTCCTGGAAATACGGACTTTCCAGGTTGACCTTTTTCGCGAGGCTCTGCTGAAGCGTCAATGTCTGATAGTCGGAAAACTTCTCGATCTTGTAGTGCGATTCCGGAATGCTGAACGCGTCGCGCTTGGCAACGCCGTTCATTTCGCCGGCGATGTCGCTGCGCTTCTTGAGGATACGCCGCAGCGCTTCCTCCTTGGATTCCTTGGAGAGCTTTCGCGGTTCGTTGGGATCTGAATCTGTCACGTGCCGAATTGATTTTCACTTGTTGAAGGGTCGCGAGTGTCGTCTGTTTTTCGTATATTTTCAACGTCGTCGTCATTGATATGACGAGAGATTATCGATTGCACGTCGCCGGCGAATTGATCGCTTGTATCTTCGCCGCGAATCTGGCCGACAATCTGTGCCGAAAGCGACGTCACATTTCCGCCCTCGGAAAGCGCCATGACGGGTATCTCGATGCCGAAGCGGTCTTCGATGCCGAGCTTCAGTTCGAGTGCCATCAGCGAGTCCATACCGAGATCGAATACCGACTTCCCAAGATCGATCTTGTCGGCCGTCAGGCGCAGCACCTGGCCGATTTCCTCCGCCAGAATGCCGGACACGAAGCCGATGGCATCCTCCAGCGAGACTTCCGAGAGCTTTGATAGAATGTCCTCTCCGCTGCTCTCACCTTCCCGTACCGTTCTCGGCGCCAATTCGCCGAAGACGCGTGCCTGCAGGACCGGCAGGCCGGCGCGCAGCCGCTGCCAATTGATGCCGGCGGCGTAGAAGTTGGATTCGTCGCGCGCAACGAGTCCCTCCAGCAATATCATTGCGTCGCTCGTGCTGAGCGGGTCGGCGCCGAGCTTCGATGCAAGTTGGTCGCGCATCTCGGCGTTGCGGGCGAGATAGCCGGCGTCGCCGATAGCGCTCCAGCCGATTGCCTGCGCCGGCAGGCCGGCGGCGCGGCGCTTCTGCGCAAGCGCCTCAAGGAAGGCATTCGCGGCGACATAATTGGCCTGGCCCGGATTTCCGAATGCCGTGGTGATCGAAGAATAGAGAACGAAGAAATCGATTTCGCGCCCCAGGCTGACGTCATGAAGCACGATAGCACCGCGAATTTTCGGTTCGATGACCCGCTGATACTGGCGTTGATCGAGCGTCTCCATCGTGGCGTCGTCGAAGACGGCCGCAGCGTGGACAATGCCCCGGATTGGAAAGCCGGCGGCTTCCGCTTCGTCGAAAAGCGAGCCAACAGCGGCGGCATCCGTAACGTCGCAGGCGCGCGCAATGACGTGCACGCCGCGGGCCTCGAATTCCTTGATGGCCGCACGCGCTTCCTCGCTTGTCGCGCCGGACCGTCCGATCAACACCAGCCCGCCGGCGCCCTTCTCGGCAAGCCATCTCGCGGTCGCGAGCCCGAACCCGGAAAGCCCGCCGGTCACGAGACAGGCCGCGTCCGGCCGCACCGGGAAGGCTGCGCTTTCGCGCTTTGCCACAGCGGCCGGCACATGGGGCGGCCGCAGGATTATCTTTCCGGTATGGCCGGATCTCTGCATCAGGCGGAATGCGTCCGATGCGCGGTCCGCGTCGAAAGCCCGATAGGGCAGTGGCGTATAGACACCTGTTTCAAATCGCTCGATCAGATCGTCGAACAATTCCCGCGCCAGTTCCGGTCGCTCGACCATCAGCTGGTCCGCATCGATGCCGAAATAACTGAGATTGTTCCGGAAAAACTTCAGGCCGATGCGATTGTTCTCGTAGAAATCGCGTTTGCCGAGTTCGATGAAGCGGCCAAACGGGCGAAGCAAACCGAGATTCCGGTGTATCGCTTCGCCGGCCAGTGAATTGAGAATGACGTCGACGCCTTCGCCGCCGGTCGCCTTCATGATCTCCTCGGCGAACGACAGCGAGCGCGAGTCGAATATACGGCTCTCCGGAATATCGAGCATCCGCATCATCTGGCGCTTCTCGGGCGTGCCGACGGTCACGAAGATTTCGGCGCCGATGTGGCGAGCCACCTGGATCGCGGCAAGACCGACGCCGCCGGCTGCGCCATGGATCACGACGCGCTCGCCCTTCCGCAATCGTGCCAGATAGTCGAGCGCGTATTGCACGGTGAAGAAGGCCGTCGGAATTGTGGCGGCTTCCTCGAAGCTCAATCGGGTCGGTTTGATTGCCGCCGCGCTTGCCGGCGTCACGACATGGCTGTCGAAGCAATGGGGGGCGAAGCACAACACCTCGTCGCCGGGCCGGATGTTGGTAACCTCCGCGCCGACATCGGTCACGATGCCGGCCGCTTCCATGCCGACGCTCGGTCCGGCAAACCCGGCCTCCAGCGCTTCCTCGGGCAACACGCCAAGCGCATACATCACGTCGCGGAAATTGAGTCCGGCGGCGCGCGGGGCGACGACGATTTCATTTGCCTTCGGTATCGGCATCGCGGCTGGCTGCCAGGCAAGAGAGCCGAGCCGCCCGGTCGAGAAGGTGAGCTTCCGCGCGCCCAGCTCCGCTTCGGTGGCGCCTTCGTTCGGCACCACGCGCAGTCGTGGCGCAAAGGAACCTTCGGAGCTGAGAACAAGTTCGGATTCCGGGTCCGCATCGAGCAGCGATCGGCAAAGTGCCGCGATAAGCTCCGTTTGCGCCGGATCGTCGCCCTGGAGGTCGATCATGCGCAGGCGCGTCTTCGGCACTTCGTTGGCAATCACCCGGCCGATGCCCCAAAGTGGCGCTTGCGTGAGGTTCATCTGGCCGGTCGCCCGGAAGCTCGACGCGTTCCGCGTGACGATATGCAGGCGCGGCATCGTCTTGAATTCGGCATGCGACATCGCCCGCGCGGCCAGCAGTGCGCTCCAGCCGGGACGTGCATCGGCCGACATGTCGCCGAACAGCACGACGCCGCGAAGGTCGATTCCGGTTCCGGCCATCGCCTGATAGGTTTCGAGCCACTGCATCTCGACATCGGGGTCGAGCGGCAATGCATCGTCGTCCTCGCCGGGGTTGTGCCCGGCATGTGCCTGGATTGCGACGGCTCCGGCGCGTTCCAGTTCGGCGCACAGTGCGCCGGCGCTATTGGCCTCTGCTTTGGACGGATCGTAGACAACGAGCCAGCCCGTTCCCATGGCGTCGAAGCTGGCGCGCGCGGGCGCTGTACGGAAGTCGCCCGGCCGCGGCGCATCTGCGATCAACACCGTCGCGCGTCCGGCGGTTGCAGTCTGAATATTGCAGAACCCCTCGACCGAAAAAAAGCGGACAAGCGCCTCGGAATCCATGCGTTCGTCCTGCGCCACCGGACGGGCCGCCGCCAGAACGGTGTCGATCCAGAAGGCGGGCTGGGGTTCGGACAGCAGCAAAAGCCCGCCCGGTGCCAGCAGATCGTTGATGTTTCCGCGCAGCGCCGGCGTCAGGCCGCTGGCGGCCGACGGCAGAGGACAAACGACGATGTCGAATTCGCCGAGCTTCGTCAGGTCGCTTTCGGACAGGAGCCCGGCCGGATCCGCATGCAGGAACCGCACATTCGGAGCGTCGATGTCCATCTCGAGATTGGAGAGTTTCGTTTCGTCGTCCGAGACGACCGTGAAATCGACAGCGCCCGTTGAGGAAATCGACGCGGCGCCGCGTACCAGACCGTTGGCCGTGCCGACCTCAAGTATCCGCAGCCTGCGGTTGGCCGGCCAGAGTGATGCGACCTTTTTCAGAGCGTCCATCAGAAGGTCGCGAGCCGGTGCGAAACTTGGCGAGCTTTCCAGCAGGTGATCGCGGCTGGTCGGGCTCGGCCGATGCTGCGCCGCATCTTGCGCCGTCGTATCGCCGCAATGCATCAGCGCGCCGAGTTCAGCCAGATAGGCCGGATGGCGTGCCAGTGCATCCTGCCACATGCGGCGCGCGCCATCGCCCGGCGCGACGTCGATGTGCGATATCGCGTGGGCCTTGCCGTTGACCTTGGACAGTGTTGACGGCGCGCGCGCCAGTAATCCGCGCGCAATAGCGTCGAGATCGGGTCCGTCGCCGGAAATGGCGGCGTTTCGCTCGGCAAAAGCCAACGCTTCGGCAAGTTCCGCGGCGTCGGGTGTCTGGCACGATGCGGAAACATAGTCGAGCGGCAGCGTCTCGAAACGGAAACGCCGTGTGCCGGCGCTGACGTTATGAAGTTCGGCCCGCAGAAAGCGCAGCCCGGTCACTCTGGCAACGCACGTATTGTCGGCGTCGAACAGGGAAAAATCGGCGACCAGCGACTTTTCGCTCCGCGAACGCAGTTGCGTATGGCAGCGAACCGCGAGCGCATGCGGCCGGAAAACCTTCACGCCGTTGAACTGATAAGGCAGGTAGGCGTTGCCCTCCTTGACGCCGTTCGCAAACAATATCGAAAGCAGCGTTTGCAGGCAGCCGTCGAGCAGCGCCGGATGCAGGACGAACTTGTCGAGCGTCGCGACAACCGCGTCCGGTGCGCGCAACTCCGCGACCGCCTCGTTGCCGAACACCTGCACCCGCTCGATTGTCTGGAAGGCGGGCCCGTAGTTCAGTCCCAATGCGGTGGCAACGCGGTAGTGCGTATCGTGCGAGATGTTGCCCGATGCAGCGCTGGTCTGCGCGACGACCTCCGTGTCGTCGGTTCCGGCAAGCGCTTCGGTGAGGCGGCCCACGGCATTCAGCGTCCACGGGTCGTCGCTCATTCGTTTGCGCGTCTCGATGCGGAAGGCTTTGTCGTCTTCGTCGTATATGAACCGGAAATTGAGCATGTGCCCGCGCACCAGGACGATCGGCCGCCGAATCTCCAGGGTCTCGATATCGTGGCGCTCACCACCGAAAAGGGCGGCCGATGCTTCAAGGACGCATTCGACATAGCCGGTCGCCGGAAAGACGATCGAACCGCCGACATTGTGGTCGGCGAGAAACGGGAACAGTTCGGCATCGATCTGGGCTTCCCAGAGCGCGTGCCCGTGTTGTGGCCGGATGCCGAGAAATGGTCCGTCGACATTTGCATACATGCGTCCGTCGGCGTCGGGTTTCACCGGCGTCCAGTGGCTTTCGTGTTGCCACGGGTATCTCGGAAGTTCGACGCAACGGCCCGGGACGGGGAATGACCGTCCGAAGTCGAGTTCGGCGCCGGCGCAGAACGCCGTATCGGCGACCAGGCGGAGCATCGACGCATCATGCGCGCTACGCGTCATGCTGGCGATGGGCGTGCCGGTCTTGCCCTTTTCGCGCAGAATCTGCCGCAGGTAAGGTTGAAGAACATTATGCGGCCCGATTTCGACCAGCACATCGATGCCGTCCGAGATCATGGCGCCGATCGCGTCGTGAAAGCGCACCGGCATACGCATATTGTTCCACCAGTAATCGGTGTCGAGCGCGTCGCCAGCCGTTTCGGCGCCAAGCACCGTCGAATAATAGGGAACGCGCGTAGCGGCCGGTGCGACCGGACCGATCTTTTTCAGGAAGTGGCTTTGCACGGGGTCGAGAACGCGGCTGTGGAAGGCGTAATCGAGATCGAGAAGGCGGAAGAAGATCTTCTCGGCCGTCAGCTTTTCCCCGAGTTCGATCAGCGCCTGCTCGCCGCCCGCGAGTGTGACGGAGGTCGATGTGTTGACGGCGGCGAGCTCGATCTTGCCGCCGGAATCCCTCTCGATTTCAAGCGCCCGTTCCGGCGAAATTCCTGCAGCCGCCATCCGGCCCTGGCCGCGTGTGCGGCCTTGCGCTTCGGACCGGGCAACAACCAGCAGCACGGTCTGGCGGAGGTCGAGTGCGCCGGAAACATATGCGGCGGCGACTTCGCCGACGCTGTGCCCGGCGACGGCGTCGGGCGTCAGTCCCGCTTCCTGCAGGCAGCGCCATAGTCCGATCTGCATCGCCAGCAAGGCGGGCTGCGCCACCTCGGTTCGTCCAAGGCGTTGTTCGGCATCTTCGGCATGCAATGCTTCGACAAGCGACCACCCGGCGATCTCGACGATCAATGCGTCGATGGCATCGATCTCGCGGCGGAAAGTCTCGCTCTCGGCATAGAGCCGGCGTCCCATGCCCGGCCATTGCGCGCCATTTCCGTTGAAGACGAAGCCGACTTTTGCTTGTGAAATGGCGGCTTCGTTCGAGACGACGGCACAATCGGCCTCGTCGGCAAACGCGGCAAGTTGCGCGACGATATCGCCGACCGTCTCGCCGTGAACGATGGCGCGGTTCGGATGACGCACGCGCCGGAATGCCGCCGTGAATGCGGCGTCGTAATAACCGTCCTTGTCTCTCGATTCCAGAAATGTCGCCCAGTTGCGCGCCGTTGCGCGCAGCGCCGCCGGCGATTTGGCGGACAGCACAAGCGGCGGCAGCGCCGTCGAAATATCGCGTGCCGCGCGCGGCTGAACAGCATGTTCGCGCAAAAGCACTGTCGCATTCGCGCCGCCAAATCCGAACGAGTTGACGCCGGCGCGGATCGGGCGCCCGGATGCTTCGATCGGCGTCAGCTTCTGCACCGGCGCGATGCGAAGCGTGTCGAAATCGATGTCGGGGTTCAGCGTCTCTGAATGCAGCGACTTCGGCACGGCGCGATGCCGGATCGCCAGGATCGTCTTGATGAGCCCGGCCATGCCCGACGCGGGTTCCAGGTGGCCGACATTTGTTTTCGCCGAACCGATGGGCAGCGGCCCGTCGGCGGGTCTGCGCTTCTGCCCGATTGCTTCGCCGAGTGCGCGGCTTTCCGCCGGATCGCCGACGATCGTGCCGGTGCCATGCGCCTCGAAGAAGTCGATCCCGGCCGGATCGACGTCGAACTTGGCCATCGTTTGTTCGATAAGCAGGCGCTGCATCTCATGCGAGGGAAGCGCGATGCCCTTGGTATGCCCGTCCGTATTGACACCCGATCCCTCGATGATCGCATGGATCGGATCGCCGTCGCGAAGCGCATCCGCCAAGGGCTTGATGACGACGACGCCGCCTCCTTCGCCGCGGACATATCCGCCCGGGTTTTCGCCGAAGGCCCGGCACAACCCATAGGTGGAAAGCATCGTCGCTTTTGAAAAACCGACAAAGGGCAGGGGGGTGAGAAGCAGGCTGATGCCGCCGACCAGCGCCATGTCGCAGCGCCCGTCGTGAAGCGCGTTGAGCGCTTCGTTGAGTGCAACGAGCGACGACGAACAGGCCGTGTCGACCGCCATGCTCGGACCGCGCAGGTCGAACTGGTAGGAGAGCCTGTTGGCGGCAATCGAAAGCGTTGAGCCGAGCATCGTATAGGCGTTGGTGCCGTCGCCATTGCCCTGCTGGCTCGACCCGTATTCGGTAGAGGAAATGCCGACATAGACGGCGCAGTTGCGTCCGGCGTGGTGGCCGGGGATTTGCCCGCCGGATTCCAGCGCTTCCCAGCCCATCTCCAGCAGCATCCGCTGCTGCGGGTCCATCATGTCGGCTTCGCGTGCCGAAATGCCGAAGAAAGCGGCGTCGAACCCGCGAATGTCACCCAGCGTTCCGGCCGCGAAAGTGTAGCTTCGCCCCGGCGCCTTCCGGTTGGGGTGCTTGAAGAGAGAGTGATCCCAGCGGTCGGCGGGAACTTCGGTGACGACATTGCGTCCGCCGGCAAGCACCTCCCAATACGCTTCGGGCGTATTGCAGCCGCCGGGGAACCGACAGGCCATGCCGATAATGGCCATGTCGGTCTTTTTCATGTCACCAACTCTCATCTACACGCGCCCCCAAAAGCGCCCCGTCCCCCAAAATCTCAATCCGGCAATGGACTGGTCACCCCGGCATGACGGCCCTTCGGAACGGATTTGAGTTGAACAGTCCGGACTATAGTGGAATTGACTGTTTGAAGGCTACCTATCTGAATGATTCAACGGCTTGTCAGCCCGACTACTTTGGTTTCAGCGTCGGTTCGCCCCATTGCGTACTATCGCACCGCAGTTTGTACCGAACGGCAGGGGGCCGTCGCCGTAAGCCTCGACCGGGCCGGTCCATCGCGATATGCAAGGGTCAGCGGTCCCCGACGTGGGACGGCCCGGCAGTGAAAGCACGGGAATCCCGCCGTTTTGACGGCCGCCCGTACCTGAATTGAACAAGATGTTGACGTACAAAGCAAAAACAATCTCCGTCGCGCCAATGATGGACTGGACCGATCGTCACGACCGGTTCTTCCTGCGGCTGATTGCGCGCCATCCGCTGCTCTACACCGAAATGGTGACGACGGCTGCGGTGCTGCATGGGGACCGCGCGCGGCTGCTGGGCTTCGATCCGGCCGAGCATCCGGTGGCGCTCCAGCTCGGCGGTTCGGAGCCCGCCGAACTTGGCGAAGCCGCGGCCATCGGCGAAGGCTTTGGCTACGACGAGATCAACCTCAATGTCGGCTGCCCCTCCGACCGGGTGCAGTCGGGCCGCTTCGGCGCCTGCCTGATGCGCGAGCCGTATCTCGTCGCGCGCTGCGTCGAGGCCATGCGCGTCCGCGTCGCCGTTCCGGTCACCGTCAAATGCCGCATCGGTGTCGACGATCAGGAGCCGCGCGAGGCGTTGCCGGCCATGGCGCGCGCCGTCCGCGAGGCCGGCTGCGAAACGCTGATCGTCCACGCCCGCAAGGCTTGGCTCGAAGGTCTATCGCCGAAGGAAAACCGCGACGTGCCGCCGCTCGACTACCCCCTTGTCCATGAACTGAAGCGCGACATGCCCGGCATGGAAATCATCATCAATGGCGGCATTGCCACGCTGGACGAAGCCGTGGCGCATCTCGCCCATGTCGATGGCGTCATGCTCGGCCGCGCCGCCTATCAGAACCCGTGGATCCTCGCCGAAGCGGATCGTCGCTTCTACGATGATGACCATCCCGTGCCCACGCGCCACGATGTGATCGAGAGTTTCATCCCCTATGTCGAGCGCGAGCTGGCGCGCGGCACCCATCTTCACGCGATGACGCGGCATATTCTGGGTCTCTTCCAGGGCTGCCCCGGCGCGCGCGCCTTCCGCCGTCACATCTCCGAAAACGCCCCGCGCGCGGGCGCCGGCGTCGAAGTCATCCGCGACGCCGCCGCGCTGGTGCGCGAACCCGTTTCCGGTATTCTCACCGCCGCCGAATAGCCTGCCACTCCTCTGCCTTTCAGGAAGCCACCCAAAAATGAACATCGAGGCCATGTCGCTGATGGAACTCGCGCCCTTCGCCGCGGGCCTCGTCTTCACCGGCCTGATCGCGGGCATTCTGGCGGGCCTTCTCGGCGTCGGCGGCGGCATCGTCATCGTGCCCGTGCTCTATCATGTGTTCACGCTGCTCGGCATCGACGAAGGTGTGCGCATGCATCTTGCGGTCGGCACGTCGCTCGGCACCATCATCCTGGTCTCGATCCGCTCCGTGCGCGCCCATGCGCAAAAAGGCGTCGTCGACTGGCAGATGCTGCGCGACTGGGCGCTGCCGGTGCTTGCCGGCGTCGTGCTCGGCACGGGCGTCGCGGCTTGGGTCAGCGGCGATGCGTTGACCGGCGTCTTCGCCACCATCGCGCTGGTCGTTGCCGCCAATCTCGCCTTCGGCAAGGAAAGCTGGCGCCTCGGATCGCAACTCCCCTCGAAGGCGGTGCAATATCCGGTGGCCGCCGCCATCGGCGGTCTCTCTGCGTTGATGGGCATTGGCGGCGGCACATTCGGCGTCACCTTCATGACGCTCTACGGCAAGAACCCGCGCGAAGCGGTGGCGACCTCGGCCGGTCTCGGCGTGTTGATCGCGGTGCCGGCGATGATCGGCTTCGTCTGGGCCGGCTGGAACGATCCGCGCCTGCCGCCATTCAGCATCGGCTATGTCAATTTGATCGGCCTCGCGCTCATCATGCCGCTCTCGATCCTCGCCGCGCCGTGGGGCGCGACGATTGCCCATGCGATCAGCCACAAGGCGTTGATCCGCGCCTTCGCGCTCTTCCTCGCGCTGACCTCATTACAAATGTTCTATCGGCTCTTCGGCTAACCGAGAAACCAGTCGATCACGCGCGCATTCTCTTCCGCCGGATAGGTGTGCGACAGGTCGCCGATCTCGCGATAGGTGACCCGCGCGCCGGCCGCCGAAAGTTCGGCGTTGGCGAGCCGCGCCATGTCGGCCGCGAACATCCAGTCGCGCGCGCCATGCACGATATAGACGGGCAGCCCCGCAATGCGCGCCGGATCGGCCATGCCCATCAGCATCGGATGCCACGCCGACGACATCGGCGCGAGATGCGTGAAGGGTCCGCCGCCGAGCCCCGCGAGATAGGTGAAGGTGCCGCCGTCGCTCATGCCGGTGAGCAATATGCGGCTCGCGTCGATGTTCCAGCGCTCGCCCGCATGCGCCATCATTCGCGCCAGCGAGGCGCGGTCCTGCTCCGGCTCCATCAGCGACCATGTGGCATCGAGCGATGTCGGCGACAGCAGGATCGCGCCCGCCGAGCGCGCGTCGCGAAGCCAGCTCCACAGGAAGCCGCGCCCGTGCCCACTGCCGCCATGGCAGGCGACGATCAGCGGATGCGGTCGCGCCGCGTCATATGTCTCCGGCACATAAAGCGAGAAGCCGCCGCGCTGTCCTTTCTCGTTGCCGAAATGATGAACGCCGGTTCCCTCGCGCGTCGCACCATCTGCAAGTGCCTCCACCAGCGCCGCGTCGTCGCGCTTCGTCTCGTTGAGGAAAAACCGGCTGACCGGCGGCAGCATCGCGCTGACGGGATAAAGGCTCTCCATCGCCCGCGGCAGGTAGCGCAGCGCCCGATAGGCGCCGAACACAGGCCCACCCGCTTCCGGTGCCGCCTCGCTCGCGGCGCGCAACGCCTCGAAAGCTATCCGCGCCGCCTCTGCGGCGCCCTGCACATGATCGCGGAAGGCAACGAGATGTTCCGGCCACACCGCCGCGTCGAATCCTGCCCGCGTTTCCGCAAGCCGTGCCTCGACCGGCCCCATCTGTTCGACAAGTTCCCCGATCAATGGCGGATGCAGATGCCGCGCAATGAACGAGAGCGCCTCCAGCGCCTGCAAAAGCGCCGGCAGCAGCGCGTCGACGGCGTCGATCAGGGCTTCGTTTTGCGCGTCGGACATTTTGTGCGTTCCCGCGGACCGGTCCGCAAGGTCTGAGTGTCAGATTTTCTGGTCGTATTCGCCGACTTCCGGCTGTGCCGAGAGATGCTTGTCGATCTCGGCGAACATCGCCCGCATGTTGGCTTCCGACGCCGGGCTTTCGACCACGACCACGAGCCCCGGCTTGTTCGACGAGGCGCGCACCAGCCCCCATGTCCCGTCTTCCACCGTCACGCGCACGCCGTTCACCGTCACGGTGTCGCGGATTTTCTGGCCGATGAGCTTTTCGCCTTTCTCGGCCATGCCGGAAAAGAGCTTCACCATCCGCTCCACGACTTCGTACTTTTTCTCGTCGGGACAAAAGGGCGACATCGTCGGTGAGCCCCAGGTCTTCGGCAGCGCCTCGCGCAGGTCGGACATCTTCTTCGTGGGATTGCGGTCCAGCATGTCGCAAATCGCGATGGCGGAAACCAGCCCGTCGTCATAGCCGCGGCCGATCGGCGGATTGAAGAAGTAGTGGCCGGACTTCTCGAAGCCCACCAGCGCGTCGAGCTCATGCGCGCGGCGCTTGATATAGGAGTGTCCGGTCTTCCAGTAGTCGGTCTTCGCGCCATTGGCGATCAGCACCGGATCGGTGAGGAAAAGCCCGGTCGATTTGACGTCGACGACGAATTGCGCGTTCGCGTGTTGCGCGGAAAGGTCGCGCGCCAGCATCACGCCCACCTTGTCGGCGAAAATTTCCTCGCCCGTATCGTCCACGACGCCGCAGCGGTCGCCGTCGCCGTCGAAGCCGAGGCCGACATCGGCGCCGGTTTCCAGCACCTTGTCCCGCAGCGCATGGAGCATTTCCATGTCTTCGGGGTTCGGGTTGTAGCGCGGAAAGGTCCAGTCGAGATCGCAATCGAGCGGGATCACCTCGGCGCCGATCCCGGCCAGCACCTGCGGCGCAAAGGCGCCCGCCGTGCCGTTGCCGCAGGCCGCGACGACTTTCAGCCGACGCTTGAGCTTTGGCCTATTGGTCAGATCGGCGATATAGCGGTCCGCCATGTCGGGCACGCGAATGTAGCGCCCGCCATCGCGCGGTTGCCCGAGGCCGCCCAGCACGATCTCCTTCAGCCGCGTCATCTCGTCGGGCCCGAAGGTCAGCGGCCGCTGCGCGCCCATTTTCACGCCGGTCCAGCCATTCTCATTGTGGCTCGCCGTCACCATCGCGACGCAGGGCACATCGAGATCGAACTGCGCGAAATAGGCGACAGGCGAAAGCGCCAGCCCGATGTCATGCACCTCGCAGCCGGCATTCATCAGCCCGATGATCAGCGCCTGCTTGATCGACACCGAATAGGAACGGAAATCGTGACCGACCGCGATCCGCGGGCTGACGCCCATCTCGTGGATCAGCGTTCCGAGCCCCAGCCCCAGCGCCTGGATGCCGACGAGATTGATTTCCTTCTCGAACAGCCAGCGCGCGTCGTATTCGCGAAACCCGTTGGGCGAAACGAGCGCCAGGTTCTCGAAATCGGCGGTGTTGGGTTTCAGGTCGGCGCGGGGCTTCTGCGTCATGGTCTCTCCGGCGGGTGGGGCAGGGCGTTGCGGCCGGTTATAACGGGCTTTCGCCGCCGGTGCAGCCCCCTGCTATTCGCGCAGCACCAGCCGTTCGCCCCGAACCTCGACCGATGAAAGCCGTCCGAGAAAGCTCATGCCCAACAGCGACTGTCCCAGCCCCTCGCGCGATACCGAGGCGGTCACGTTGCGAAGCCGGACATCGCCGATACTCACTTCGTCCAGCGTAATGCGCGCGGCATAAATCGTACCGTTCGCGGTCTGATAGGGCGTCGTATAGCGCAGGCTGTCGAGATCGAGCCCGAGACGTTGGGCGTCGCCCGCGCTCAGCGCCACGTCGCTGGCGCCCGTATCCACCATGAACCGCACATGCGTGCCGTTGACGAGCCCGTCGGCATGGAAATGCCCGGACATGTTGCGCGACAGATAGGCCGTGCCGGGCTCGCTCGCCACCGGCGCCGAGGGCACAAGCGCGGTGCGCGTCCGCGTACCCATGTCGCTGAAAACGTCGCTGTAGCTGTATCCGACGACCAGCGCCAGCGCGATGGCGATCCAGATCAGCGCCTGTTTGAGCGCCAGGCCGGCGCGTTCCCGCCACCCCAACACCACGCTGCCGCCCACCAGCGCCAGCAGCAACAGGCTGTGCACGAGCCGCATCTGCGCGTCCTCGCCCTGCAGCGCGCCCGGAAAGCGGCTGTTGAGGAAGAGCAGCAGCGCCACAAGCCCGAGCAGCAGCAGTGCCGCCCATGTCCAGTTGTTCTGTCTCATGGTGCTAATGTAGGGCGGATCGTGTGAGAAATCCGTAATCCCGGCCTTGGCGCGGTCGCGACAAACTCTTATTTACATGCTACGATTGCCTTGAAAGATAAACACCAAATAAAATACGTGAAATGACCGAGCGAAAAGTCATATCCCTGACCGGGAACCGGAAGTCGAAGCGGGTGCCGAACGTCGCGGGCGACGCGGCGGCGGCGCTGGCGCTGCCGGTCTTCGAGCCCGGCTGGGTGTGGCTGGTCGGCGCCGGACCGGGCGATCCGGGCCTCCTGACGCTCCACGCGCTCAACGCGCTGAAGCAGGCCGACATCGTGGTCTACGACGCGCTGGTCGACGAAGCCGTTCTGCAATTCGCAAACCCGCGCGCGAAGCTCGAATATTCCGGCAAGCGCGGCGGCAAGCCGAGCCCGAAACAGCGCGACATCTCGGCAAGGCTCATCGAGCTCGCCCGCCGGGGCAAGCGTGTACTGCGCCTCAAGGGCGGCGATCCCTTCGTCTTCGGCCGCGGCGGCGAGGAAGCGCTGGCGCTGGTCGATGCCGGCATCCCCTTCCGCCTCGTGCCCGGCGTCACCGCCGGCGTCGGCGGCCTCGGCTATGCCGGCATCCCGGTCACCCACCGCGACATCAACCACGCCGTCACCTTCGTCACCGGCCACATGGCGGGCGGCGCGGTCCCTGAAAATCTCGACTGGCCGTCGATCGCCAAGGGCTCGCCCGTCATCGTCCTCTACATGGCGCTCTCGCATCTCGGCGCCATCGCGCAACTGCTGATCGAAAACGGCCGCCGCGCCGGCGAGCCCGTCGCGCTGGTGCGCAACGCCACGCTGAAGGATCAGTCGGTGCTCGAAACGACACTCGGCACGGCAGCCGAAGATGTCGCCCGCGCCGACTTCAAGGCCCCCGCCATCATCGTCATCGGCGACGTCGTGCGCCTGCGCGAAGGCCTCGACTGGCTTGGGGCGCTGGAAGGCCGCATCCTGAAGCGCGACCCGCTCAACGCCCGCACCAAAAAGGATGTGGGTTGATCGTTGCAGTAGGCGCGGCGGGCGCTTAAAGAGGGCCTTTCAACCCCTCGAACAGGCGGCGTCTCGTGACAGACATAACAAAAGACAGCAACGGCAACGCGCTTGCCGACGGCGACAGCGTCATGGTCATCAAGGACCTGAAGGTGAAGGGCACATCCGTCACCTTGAAACGCGGCACGGTCGTGAAGAACATCCGCCTCACCGGTGACGCGGGCCTGATCGAGTGCAACGCTGAAAAAGTGAAGGGCCTCGTTCTCAAGACCGAGTTTCTGAAGAAGGTTTGAAGCGCACCATCCCCCGAAAATAAACTTATCCCCACCCTCAGAACGGCCCCCATATTAGGTTCATCTCGCTCCACCGAAGGGCGCTTCCGGACGACCGGTCGCGTGGAGAGGGAAGTGGCGTCCCGCGCCGCGCGGAGTAACGGACCGTGCGTCCCGGGAGGATCTGAATGGTGGAGCGGACACTACGATCCGCAAGCGGCCGGCCGATAAAAGCCGGAGCACCGCTGGGTTGGGCAGGACGATCCAGAAATCGCTGCGCGCGGAGCGTCGGATGAGGACGCAATCCCGCCATACACAAAACCAAGGCGGCGTCGCCGCCGCTCCGCGCATCCTTCAACTTGTCGAAGGTTCGCAAGGTTCAAGTGCCGAAACGCCGGAAGCCTCGCTTCGCGGCGCTTTCGGTGCATCGCATTTCTAGCCGAGCACTTCGGCGATCTTTGTCAGAGCCTCTTCGGGGGCGCTCGCCTTCTCGCCCAGCGCCGCGATGCGCGATGGCAATTGCCGGAGCACGTCGTCCCGTGCCGTGTCGCTCATGCCCGACCAGCCGGCGATCTCCTTCAGCGTCCGCCCGCAGCCGACACAGGCATTGGCGCGGCCGTCGACGGCGCAAATGCTGAGACAGGGGCTTTTGATCGGCTTCGAATAGGTCAAATCGCTTTTCCGGGTTCCGGGCGCGGATGCGACGGAGTATAGAGCCCACGAACCGAATTCAAACGGTCAACGAGGTTTCGATGACCCGCGCCGCCACCGGCCTGCCTTTCGACGACATCCGCAACCTGCTGGCCGGCCTGCCGCAGGCGGACGAGGCGGCGCGCGCGGCGGCCCGGGCGCGAACGCGCGATCTCGCGGCGCCGGAAGCCTCGCTCGGCCGCCTCGCCGAAATCGCCGAATGGATGGCCGCTTGGGCTGCCAGTCCGAAGCCCGCCGTCACACGGCCGCTGGTCGCGATCTTCGCCGCGACGCACGGTCTTGCCGCCGCCATGCCCGGTGCCGATGCGCACGCGACCCATCGTCTCGTCGAGCTTTATGCGGCAGGCGGCGCGGCAGTGAACCAGATTGCGCTTCAAACGGATGCGGGCCTCAAGGTCTTCGATCTCGCCCTCGACATGCCGACACCCGACATCCGCGTCGATGCCGCGCTCTCCGAAGCCGCATGTGCGGCCACCATGGCCTTCGGCATGGAGGCGATTGCCGGCGGCACCGATCTCCTCTGCGTCGGCGCGGCCGGGGAGGGCAACCGCACGGTCGCGGCAACGCTCGCCTGCGCGCTTCTCGGCGGCGCGCCGGATGACTGGACGGACGGATCGGCTTGGGGCGCGGAGGCGGTCACCTCCGCCCTCGCGCAGCACGAAGGTCATCTCTCCGACCCGCTCGAGGCGCTGCGCCGCGTCGGCGGCCGCGAATTCGCGGCCATCGCCGGCGCGATCCTCGCCGCCCGCTACCAGCGCATTCCGGTCCTGCTCGACGGCTTCGTCGCCTGCGCGGCCGCCGCCGTTCTCCACCGGCTGGCGCCCGGTGCGCTCGACCATTGCCTGGCCGCCCATGCGAGCGGCGAGCCCGCCCATGCCCGGCTGCTCGAAGCCATCGGCAAGACGCCGCTCCTCGAAACCGGCATCGCGCTCGAGGAAGGGGCAGGGGCAGCACTCGCCATCGGCCTCGTCAAATCGGCGCTTGCCGTGCATGGCGGCATGGCGACGCAGGCGCAGCTTTGAGCCCGCCGCCCGCCCGCGCCTTCGTTCAAAACCGAACAGCGCCCCGTTCGCCACATACCGTCCACACCCTTGCAACAGGGGCCTTTGCGACTATTATCACCGCCAAAATAGCGTCTCGGCACGCGGGATCGGCGGGGGGTCAAACCCTCCGGCACGGGCGGCACCGGACCTTGAATACGAATAAGCCGGCGTGAAGCGCGGGAGGCGAAGACCCCCCGCGCGCCGCCACTATGGAGGTTGACCTATGGATATGCGCTTTTCCCCCGAAGAGCTCGCCTTCCGCGACGAGGTTCGCGAATTCATCGCCAGCAACTACCCGCAGGAACTGAAAGGCGGCGCGCGGCGCTCGCGCGGCGAGATGTCGAAGGAAGACATCCTCCGCTGGCACCGCATCCTCTACAAGAAGGGCTGGATCGTGCCGCACTGGCCGGTCGAATATGGCGGCACCGGCTGGACGATCACCCAGCGCTACATCTGGAACGAAGAGAATGCGCGCGCCGAAACTTCGCCGCTGCTTCCCTTCGGTCTCTCGATGGTCGGCCCGGTGATCTACACCTTCGGCAACGAGGAACAGAAGAAGCGCTTCCTGCCCGGCATCCTTTCCGGCGACGATTGGTGGTGTCAGGGCTATTCGGAGCCGGGTTCCGGTTCCGACCTCGCCAGCCTGCGCACCAAGGCGGTGCGTGCCAAAAACGAAAAGGACGGCGACCACTACATCGTCAATGGCGGCAAGACCTGGACGACGCTGGCGCAATTCGCCGACTGGATGTTCTGCCTCGTCCGCACCGACCCGAACGCCAAGGCGCAGGAGGGCATCTCCTTCCTGCTGATCGACATGAAGACGCCGGGCATCACCGTCCGTCCGATCATCACGATGGACGGCGCGCATGAGGTCAACGAAGTCTTCCTCGAAGACGTCAAGGTGCCGGCCGAAAACCTGATCGGCGAGGAAAACAAGGGCTGGACCTATGCGAAGTTCCTGCTCGGCAACGAACGTTCCGGCATCGCCGGCGTCGCGCGCTCCAAAAAGGCGATCGAGCGGCTGAAGAACATCGCCAATGCCGAACTGATCGACGGCGCGCCGCTGATGAAGACCGATGAGTTCTCGCGCAAGGTCGCCGAGCTCGAAATCGACCTCTCGGCCCTCGAAGTGACCGAGCTGCGCACGCTTGCCGCCGAGAGCAAAGGCCGCGGTCCCGGACCCGAAGCCTCGATCCTGAAGATCAAGGGCACCGAAATCCAGCAGCGCATCACCGAGCTTGCGGTCGAGGCCGTCGGCAACTACGCGATGGTGCAGGCGCCGCGCATGGAAGCGACCGGCAACGAATTCGTGCCGGGCCCCGACTACAGCACCGGCACCGCGCAGGATTATTTCAACATGCGCAAGACCTCGATCTATGGCGGGTCGAACGAGATCCAGCACAACATCATCGCAAAAATGGTGCTCGGCCTTTAAGCGCCGGCAGCACCGAAGAAACATCAAGGGGAAGGTCACGAGATGGATTTTTCGTTCACTGAGGAACAGACGCTGCTGCGCAACACGGTGCAGAGCCTGCTGGCCGACAAATACGACTTCGACACGCGCCGCAAGGTGACGAAGACCGCCGATGGCTGGCGTCCCGAGATGTGGGCGCAATTCGCCGAGCTCGGCCTTCTCGCTGCGCCCTTCTCTGAAGAGTTGGGCGGCCTCGGCGGCGGCGCCATCGAAAACATGATCGTCATGGAAGAGTTCGGCCGCCACCTCGTGGTCGAGCCCTATGTCGAAACCGTGGTCATCGCCGGCGGCTTCCTGCGCGAAGGCGGCACGGCGGCACAGCAGGAAGCGCTGATCCCCGGCATCGTCGGCGGCGAAACGGTCTGGGCCTTCGCCTATGCCGAGCCGCAGGGCCGCTACAACCTGGCAGACCTCACCACGACCGCGAAGAAGGACGGTTCGGGCTACACGATCAACGGCTACAAGGCCGTGGTGCTCGGCGCGCCCTGGGCGCAGAAGCTGATCGTGACGGCGCGCACCTCCGGCGGCCAGCGTGATCGCGACGGCGTCTCGGTCTTCATCGTCGACAAGTCGGCGGCCGGCGTTTCGACCCGCGACTATCCGACGGTCGATGGCCGCCGCGCCTCCGAAATCACCTTCGAAAACGTCAAGGTCGGCGCCGACGCGCTGATCGGCGCCGAAGGCAAGGGCCTGCCCCTCGTCGAGAAAATCACCGACGAGGCGATTGCCGCGCTCTCGGCCGAAGCCATCGGTTGCATGAAGGAGCTCAACACGGCCACCGTCGAATACTGCAAGACGCGCAAGCAGTTCGGCGTTCCGATCGGCAAGTTCCAGGTGCTGCAGCACCGCATGGTCGACATGTTCATGGCCCATGAACAGTCGGTGTCGATGACCTACATGGTCAACCTCAAGCTCGGCGAAAGCGATGTGGAGCGCACCAAGGCCGCCGCCGGCGCCAAGGTGCAGATCGGCAAGGCCGGGCGTTTCGTTGGTCAGCAGGCCGTGCAGCTTCACGGCGGCATGGGCATGACCGACGAACTCAATGTCGGCCACTACTTCAAGCGCCTGACGATGATCGACACCCAGTTCGGCAATGTCGACCACCAGCTGAAGCGCTATTCCGAAGCCGCATAGGTTCCCCGGAAACGGACAGTCAGAGGGCCGCGCAAGCGGCCCTTTTCTGTTTTGCGAAATTTGAGGGTGTCAGGACGCGCGCTTCGCCATCGACACGTTCTGACGCAGCCGCTGCGGCGGCAACACGCATTCGGCCTGCGTGCCTTCGCCGAGCTTGCTCTTCAGCTCGAAACGTCCGCCGTGAACGGCGAGCAGGCCTTTCACGATCGAAAGCCCGAGGCCGCTGCCCTTGCCGGGCTGGGCAAGTCCGGATGCGCCCTGCGTGAACGCGTGCAGCACCTTGTCGATCTCCGACTCGGCAATGCCCGGTCCGTTGTCGTGAACGCCGAAGCGCATCTCGCCGTTGGGCTCCATCCGCGCAAACATCTTCACCTCGGAGCCCGGCGGTGAAAATTTGATCGCGTTGGTCAGCAGGTTGATCCAGGTCTGGCGCATGGCGCGTGCATCGCCATAGAAGATCGGCAGGTTCGGCTCATACTCTTCGACGATGGTGACGCGCTGGCCCTGTGCCCTGATTTCCAGAATGCGGCGGCAATCGTCGGCCAGTTGCGCGATGTCCACTTCCTCTTCGGTGATCTGGAAGCGGCCCGCTTCGATACGCGACAGGTCGAGCACGTCGTTGATAAGGCCGAGCAGATGCTGGCCGGACCGGTTGATGTCGTTTGCATATTCCTTGTAGGTCGGCACCGCATGCTTGCCGAAAATCTCCGACGACATCACTTCGGAAAAACCGATGATGGCGTTGAGCGGCGTGCGCAACTCATGGCTCATATTGGCAAGGAAATGCGACTTGGCGCGGTTGGCTTCCTCGGCGCGCGCGCGGGCCGCATCGGAATCGCGCTTGGCCTTGAAAAGCTGTTCGATGAGGCCGCTCTTGTCTTCGCGCAGCGTGATCGAATGCATCATGATGCCGTTGAGCCGCGTCGTGAGCTGCGAAAGCAGAACCGCGAAGATCAGCAGCACGCCGCCGAGAGCGATGGGCAGGATTTCACCCGAGAGGAAGAGCCGCGCCGCAGCAATGAGGACGATCGGCATGGTTGCGGCGTAGAAGCTCGGCATGGAGCACGACGTGATAAGCGCCACCGGCGCAAGCGAAATGATGAGCGCCGTCAGCACGTAAGCCTGCTTCACCGGATCGTCGGGCACCCAGAAGAAGATGGCGATGGAGCCAGTGCTGAGGGCAAAGAAGACGGTGATGAGAATGGAGCGCCGCTCCCAGCGGCTGACATCCTCGGGTCCGGGATCGGCGACCGCGAATGCATCCATGTTTTTGCGGTTCAGCCAGTTCGCCACAAAGATGAGCGCGACGGGAATGGCAAGCCAATGCCAGGCGATGGAGTCGACGAAACACAAGGCAAACAGACCGACAAGCACGGGGAAGGAATAGGGCATCGGCATGCGCTGGCTTTCGATCAGCATCTTGAGCTGTTCGAGCCGCGTTTCGGGGCTGAGCGGCTGCCCGTTGGCCTGCCGCGAACCGAGGGCCATGATCAGGCGTTGCGACCATCCCGGCTGTTCGCCGGCACCGCGCATTGGCGCCTGACGCTCCCGAGACGTTTCTCCCAATGCCATCTGAGTGCCCTTCCGGCTTTTCGGCCGGTCCACCATTTGCCTCGGACGACCGCCCGGCCGTCTCGATTTCTGTATGTGTTAGCCTCCGTCAAAAGTCTTAATAAGGTTTTCCGAACCTTGGTTAAAACGGCATAATCTGGCCGTATGCCGCGATATTCTCGTGGCGCTGATAATGGTGTCCAAACAAGAGAATCTGTCCTTCAGGCAGGCGCAATGCACAGGAAAGAGGCAATCCAGCGATGAGTGATCCCCTGATTTTCGAAAAGAACGGCCCGGTCGTGACCTTGACGATCAACCGGCCCGAGAGCCGCAACCCGCTGGGCGCGCCGGAGGACGCGGACAATTTCACGGCCGCCGCTGCCCGCATCAATGCCGACAGGGGCGTGCGCTGCGTGATCCTCACCGGCGCCGGCAAGGCCTTCTCGGCCGGCGGCAATGTGAAGGCGATGCGTGAAGGCGGCGACGGCTTCGGCGGTCCCGGCGTCCATATCCGCGAGCGCTACCGCAACGGCATCCACCGCATCGTAAAATCCGTCTGGGGCATCGAGGTGCCGGTCATTGCAGCGGTCAACGGGCCGGCCATCGGCCTCGGCAACGATGTCGCCTGTCTCGCCGACACGCGCATCGCCGCCGACAGCGCGATCTTCGGCGCCACCTTCCTGAAGATCGGCCTCATCCCCGGCGATGGTGGCGCCTGGCTGCTGCCGCGCATCATCGGCATGGCCCGCGCCTCCGAGCTTCTCTACACCGGCGACACGATCGATGCGGCGACCGCGAAGGACTGGGGCCTCGTCTCGGAAGTGGTCCCGGCCGCCGCGCTGATGGACCGTGCCAATGAGGTTGCGGCGAAAATCTGCAACCAGCCGCCGGACGTTTTGCGCATGACCAAGCAATTGCTGCGGCAGGGCATGCTGACCTCCTTCGACAATGTAATGGAGCTCTCGGCCTCCATGCAGGCGCTGGCCCACCACACGAAGGATCACCGCGAGGCGCTGGACGCCTTTTTCGACAAGCGCCCGCCGTCCTACAAGGGCGAATGAAGGGTTCGAAATTGAACAGCGCGGCCGCGCTCCGCGAACAGGCGTGGGCCGTGTGGCGATTGATGCAGCGGGGCTTTACCCCTAAAGTCCCGGCAACAACAAGGCATGCAATCTGAAAACGGGAGCGAAACATGAGTGTCATTGGCGTCGTGGCGACCCTGAAAGTGCAGCCGGGCAAGGAAGCAGAGTTCGAAAAAGTCTTCGCCGCCCTGCGCGACAAGGTGAAGTCCAATGAGAAGGGCTGCCTGCAATACGACTTCTTCAAATCGAAATCCGAAGCCTCGACCTATGTCGTGATGGAGCAATATGCCTCCCAGGCCGACCTCGACGCGCATGGCAAGACGGAATATTTCCGCGCCGCCGGCCCGTCGCTGGGCGCCGTTCTGGGCGGTGCGCCGACGCTGCTCTTCCTCGACAAGGTGTAAACGGGAAACATCATGGATCTGTCGTTCAGCAAGGAAGACGAAGCGTTCCGCAAGGAAGTCCGCAGCTTCATCGAGGAGAGCTACACGCCCGCGATGCGTGCGAAGCACGCACGCTCGAAACATGGCTATATCGACAAGGAAAGCCATGTGCAGTGGCAGAAGGCGCTGGCGAAGAAGGGTTGGCTCGCGCCGAACTGGCCGACGGAATATGGCGGACCGGGCTTCACCGCCTCGCAGAAATACATTTTCGACGTCGAGATGGGCCGCGCCGGTGTGCCGCACACGGTTCCCTTCGGGCCGACCATGGTGGCGCCGGTCATCATGAAGTTCGGCACGCCCGAACAGAAGAAGCGCTTCCTGCCCGACATCCTCGAAACCAACGTGCTCTGGTGTCAGGGATACTCCGAGCCGGGCGCCGGTTCCGATCTGGCCTCATTGCAGACGAAAGCCGAGAACAAGGGCGATCACTATCTGGTCAACGGTTCGAAGATCTGGACGTCGGTCGCGCAATGGGCCGACTGGATTTTCTGTCTCGTCCGCACTTCGAAGGAAGGCAAGCCCCAGGAGGGCATTTCCTTCCTGCTGATCGATATGAAGACGTCGGGCGTCAAGGTTGAGCCGCTGGTGCTGCTCGACGGCACGCCGGCGCCGCATCAGGAAGTCAATCAGGTCTTCTTCACCGACGTGAAAGTGCCGATCGAAAACCGGGTCGGCGAGGAGAACAAGGGCTGGACCTACGCCAAGTACCTGCTCGAATTCGAGCGCGGCAATCCCTATTCGGCCGGCCTCACCCGCGCCATCGGCAAGGTGAAAAAGATCGCCGCCGACACCAAAGTCGGCGGCAAGACGCTGGCCGACGATCCGGGTTTCCGCGCCAAGATCGCCGACATCGAAGCGCAGATCACCGCGATGGAGTTCACGGAACTGCGCATCTTCTCGGCGCTCTCGACCGGCGGCAATGTCGGACCGGAATCCTCGCTGTTGAAATGCCGCGGTACCGAAATTCAGCAAGCGATTTCCGAACTCGCGGTCGAAGCGGTCGGTTTCTACACCATCCCCTTCGTCGAGGACGGCATGATCGAGACCAACGAACCCAATATCGGTCCCGACTATGCGATGACGACGGCGCCTTACTACTTCTCGCTGCGCAAGGCGTCGATCTACGCAGGATCGAACGAGGTTCAGCGCAACATCATGGCGAAGGCCGTGCTCGGCCTTTGAGCGCTGCCGGCGACATAACGATCAGACCCGCGAGCGCCGGAGACATTCCGGCGCTCGCGCGCGTTTGGCACGATGGCTGGCATGCGGGCCACGCGCATCTGTCGCCCGAAGTCGCGGCGCTGCGCCCGCTCTCCTTCTTCGAGCCGCGCATGGCAACGACCTTGCCCGATTGCGTTGTCGCCTGCGTCGACGGCGATATCGTCGGCTTCGCAGGTTGGAATGGCGATGGTATCGGCCAGGTCTTTGTGCTGCCGGCCTGGCACGGAAAAGGCGTGGCCGCGCGCGCACTCGCCGCGGCCGAAGAGCAATTGCGAAATGCGGGGCACAGCCGCATCTGGCTGCAATGCCAGGTCGGAAACGACCGTGCGCGGCGTTTCTACGAGAAGCACGGCTGGTCGGTCGCCCGCGAACACGATACCGACATCGGCACCGTCGAAGGCCGTATGCCGCAACGCGTCTGGCGCATGGAAAAGTTGCTCGGCTGACGCAAATGAAAAGGGGAGCCACACGGGCTCCCCTTCGATCTTTTTGTCTCGGCGCGTGAGGCCTACTTGCCGCCGGTCGCCAGCTTGAAGAATTTGCCGGTCTGTTCGCCGCCCATGAAGAAGGGCGTCGCGTTCGAGAAGTCGGAAATCTTCTCCCAGTTCTCGGCGACCTTCTCGGCCGTCAGCCCGTCGCGGCCGAGGAAAATGCCTTCGGCCTCTTCCATCCGCGCGGCGGCGAACACGCCGGCGCCCGCGCAAAGGATCATGCCGGTCGGCGCATTTTCGGAAACGAGGAACATCACGCCCGGCGACACGGCGTCCGGCGTCAGCATCTGTTCGGCTTCCGGCGGCATCAGGTCCGACGTCATGCGCGTATAGGCGACCGGCGCCAGCGCGTTGCAGTGGATGTTGTTCTTCTGGCCTTCGAGCTTCAGCGTGTTGATGAAGCCGACAACGGCGAGCTTCGCCGCGCCGTAGTTCGTCTGGCCAAAATTGCCGTAAAGGCCGGTCGAGGAAGCAGTCACCACGATGCGGCCGTAGTTCTGTTCCTTCATGATCTCCCAGACCGCCTTGGTCGGCTTCACCGTGCCCATCAGATGCACGTCGACGACGACCTGGAAGTCCGCGATTTCCATTTTCGAGAACGACTTGTCGCGCAGGATGCCGGCATTGTTGATCAGGATGTCGATGCGGCCGAACTTGTCCATGGTCTGCTTGATCATGTTGGCGACGCCCTCGTCGTCCGTCACCGACGAACCGTTGGCGATCGCCTCGCCGCCCAGCGCCTCGATCTCCGCGACCACTTTCTTGGCCGCTTCCGAAGAGCCGCCGGCGCCGGTCCGGTCGCCGCCGAGGTCGTTCACCACCACCTTGGCGCCGCGCCGCGCAAGCTCCAGCGCATGGGACCGGCCGAGACCGCCGCCCGCGCCGGTGACAATGGCGACCTTGCCGTCAAATCGAATGCTCATCGGTAATTCTCCAGTTGAACTGCCGGCCGCCTGAGGGGCCGAAGGAAGGAGGCCGCACCGCTCTTTCGGAGGGGAAATGGGCCGTCTTTGCGAAAACTGGGAGGACTTTGTGCATGAGAGGGGGGCAGGGGTCAAGGGAGCGAAACGCAGCCGAACCGTGGCCGCCGCCGTTGCGCGCCCGGCCGCCGACCTTATGATGGCCGCACCCGCCGGATACCCGCCCGAGAGCCCGTTTCATGCCCCTTTCGTCCCTTCAGAGCGCCCTCGGGCTTGCCGTGATTGTCGGCCTCGCCTGGGCGCTGAGCGAGAACCGCCGCGCCGCCGGCGGCAATCTGCTGAAGGATGGCGCTGTCGCGATCGCGCTGCAGCTCGCCCTTGCGCTGGCCCTGTTGAAGCTCCCGGTCATGCGCGATGCCATGCTGGGCCTCAACGGCGTCGTCGAGGCGTTGATGACGGCGACGGGCGCCGGCACGGGCTTCGTATTCGGCTATCTCGGCGGCGGCGATGCGCCTTATGAAGTCGCCCATCCGCAAAACAGTTTCGTGCTGGCCTTTCAGGCGTTGCCGCTGGTCTTGTTCATGTCGGCCTTGTCGGCGCTCTTCTGGTATTGGCGCATCCTGCCGGCGGTGACGCGCGGCTTTGCGTTTCTGCTGCGCAAGAGCATGGGCATCGGCGGTGCGGTCGGACTTTCCTCCGCCGCCAACGTCTTTGTCGGCATGGTCGAGGCGCCGCTTCTGATCCGGCCCTATCTCGAAAAACTCTCGCGTTCCGAACTCTTCGCGGTGATGACGGTCGGCCTCGCGACGGTGGCGGGCACCGTGCTCTTTCTCTATGCCGGCATCATCGCTGCCGTCGTTCCCGGATCGCTCGGGCAGATTGTGACGGCCTCGCTGATCTCGTTGCCCGCCGCGCTGTTGATCGCGCGGCTGATGGTGCCGGAGGAATCTGGCCGCGTACCCACAGGCGTCGGCGACGATGTGCCGGTCGTCGAATATGAAAACAGCATGGACGCGCTGACCCGCGGCACCTTCGACGGCCTGAATCTGCTGCTCAACATCATCGCCATGCTGGTCGTGATGGTGGCGCTGGTGGCGCTGGTCAATATCCTGCTGGCGCTGCTGCCGGATGTGTTCGGCGCGCCGCTCAGCCTGCAGCGCCTTTTCGGTTGGGCTTTCGCACCGCTGGTCTGGCTGATGGGCGTGCCGGCATCCGAAGCTGCCGCGGCCGGTCAGATCATGGGCGTCAAGACGATCCTCAACGAATTGCTCGCCTATCTCGCGCTGGCAGGCGAGGCGGGCGAAACGCTGAGCGACCGCTCGCGCCTGATCATGGTCTATGCGCTTTGCGGCTTCGCCAATCCGGCAAGCGTCGGCATCATGATCGGCGGACTTGCCGCCATCGTGCCGTCGCGCCGCTCCGAAATCGTCGAACTGGCGCCGCGCGCGCTCGTCTCCGGCACACTCGCGACCTCGATGACGGGCGCGGTGATCGGCCTCATCGTCTGAAATTCCAATCTGAAAACGCAACGACGGAGACCCCGATGAAGCTCTACAATTCCGCCATGCCGGCGCCCAATCCACGCCGCGTCCGCATTTTTGCCGCCGAAAAAGGTATCGATCTGCCCCTTGAGGAAGTGTCGCTGATCAAGCGCGAACACAAATCCGACGAATACCGGCAGAAGAACTCGCTCGGTCAGACGCCGATCCTCGAACTCGACGACGGCAATGTGATCGCCGAAAGTGTCTCGATCTGCCGCTATCTGGAGGAGCTTCATCCCGAGCCGCCGCTTTTCGGTCGCACCGCGCTCGAACGCGCGCAGATCGACATGTGGCTGCGCCGCGTCGAATTCGTGTTGATGGGTCCGGTCGGAAATTTCTGGCGCCACGCGCATCCTTTCACGGCCAAGGTCGTGAAGCAGTTCAACGATTTCGGCGAGTCCAATCGTGAAGCGGTTGCGGCCGCCTTCCGCTGGCTCGACCGCGAACTGGGCGGCCGCGATTTCATTGCCGGCAACGCATTCTCGGCCGCCGACGTCACGGCGCTTTGCACGGTGGATTTTGCGAAGTTTGCCGGCCTTGAAATGCCGGACGACGCGGCCAATCTGCGCGCTTGGCATGCGCGGGTGTCGTCGCGGCCCAGCGCGGCTGCATGAAAACAAGCGCGGCGGCATAAAAGAAAGGCGGCGTCCACGGGGTACGGAATGGACGCCGCCCAAACGCTCTCCCGCACTCGTCAAAGCCCGGGGGAAACGCAACCGACGACCTCTCGAACCATCGGTTGATGTTGAGAATGGCGTTTTGAACCTGAACGCAGGCTGAACCGGGAAAAGTGCAAATTGAGCCTATGCGCCGCGCCTTTAATTCGTAAACTCCATTTACTAGTTAATGGCGCCAAGCCCGGGGAGGGGTGAATGGGTCCGAAGGATGGAGAAGCAGTACCGAAGCTGACGCCATGGCAACTCGTCGCCTATGGCCAGCTGGTGATGCCGCTCGCCGTCATCGGACTGCCGGTCGCCGTCTACATTCCGCCCTTCTACTCAAGCACGCTCGGCCTCGATCTCGCGGCAGTCGGTTTCATCCTGATGCTGGCTCGCATCACCGACGTCATCACCGATCCGTTGATCGGCCGCCTCTCTGACCGCACGCATACGCGCTGGGGCCGGCGCCGGCCCTGGGTCGCCGCCGGCGTGCCGCTGATGGTCGTTTCGGCGCTGATGCTCTTCGTGCCGCAGGGCGAGGTCACGAACCTCTATCTGCTGATCTGGATCGCGGCGATCTATTTCGGCTACACGCTGATCACCATTCCCTACGGGGCCTGGGGCGCCGAACTTTCCGGTGACTACCAGGAACGCAACCGCATCACCGGCAGCCGCGAAATCTTCCTGCTGGTCGGCCTGTTGATCGCCATCACGGCGCCGATTGTCGGCGCGTACATGAGCGGTGAGGTGAGCGACACCGAAAGCGGCGCGGCGAGCCGTAGCGCCGTTGGCGTGCTGGGCTGGCTGACGGCCGGGCTCCTGCCGCTTTGCGCGCTGGTGATGTTCACTTCGGTGCCGGAGCCGAAAGTGCCCGTCACCAACACCATTCCGTTCCGGCGCGGGCTGCGCGTCGCGATGAAGAACGGCCCGTTCCGCATCGTACTTTTCAGTTCGATATTCGGTGCGCTGGCGGGCTCCATCAATATCGGCGTCGTCATCTTTTTCTTCGATCACGTGGCGGAAATCGGTGCCGCCGGCACGATCCTGATTTTCGTGCTCTTCCTGGCCGGCGTCGTCGGTTCGCCGTTCTGGGTCTGGATGGGCGGACGCGTGGGCAAGCACACCGCCATCGCGATCGCGGGGTTTGCCTCGATGTTCGCCTTCACGCTGGTGCCGGCCGTCATCTATCTGGTCAAGCCGGTCGCGCCCGATGCGGTCTTCTGGTGTTTGCTCGCAATCAACATCGTGCAGGGTCTCGCGCTCGGCGCGGCGCCCATTCTCGGCCCTTCGATCATGGCCGACGTCGTGGATCTCGACACGATCAAGAGCGGCGAGCCGCGCGCAGCCTTCCTGTTCGCCTTTCTCGGCATGGTCCGCAAGACCTTCGAAGCGATGGGCGTGGGCCTCGCCTTGCCGCTCCTCGCCTGGGCCGGCTTCAACGCCCAGACGAGGGAGAACACCCCGGAAGCCCTGTTCGCCCTGCTGGCCATGTATTGCATCGTGCCCCTTGTCCTCTGGCTGATTTCCATTGCGATAATCCTGCGCTACCCCATCACCCATGAGCGCCAAAGGCGCTTGCGGGCGGGTCTGGAGCGGCGATTGGCCCGGCGGCGGGCGGCCCGGCCCCAACCGGCCGATTGACGCAAGGGCGGCTTGGTCTTAAGTTGCGTCGTCAAAACTGATAAATTGTCAGAAACAGAAAACCGGTGAGGATACGGGCAATGGCCTTGGAACATTACGACGTGCTGGTCGTTGGTGCGGGCATTTCGGGCATCGGCGCGGGCTATCACCTGCAGACCTACAGCCCGAACCGGAGCTACGCCATTCTCGAGGGCCGCGCGCGCCTCGGCGGGACATGGGACCTCTTCCGCTATCCCGGCATCCGCTCCGACAGCGACATGTACACGCTCGGCTTTTCCTTCCGTCCCTGGAAGGAGGCCAAGGCCATCGCCGACGGCCCGTCGATCCTCAACTATCTGGAACAGACCGCCCGCGACTACGGCATCGACAAGCACATCCGCTACCACCATCAGGTGAAACGCGCCGCCTGGTCGACCGACACCGCGACCTGGACGGTCGACATCGAGCGCGGCCCGGAAAAGGAACTGGTGCAGTACAGCTGCAATTTCCTCTTCATGTGCAGCGGCTACTACAATTACGCCGAGGGCTACACGCCGGAATTTGCCGGCGCCGACCGCTTCAAGGGCGACATTGTCCATCCCCAGTTCTGGCCGGAAAATCTCGACTACAGCGGCAAGCGCGTCGTCGTCATCGGCAGCGGCGCCACCGCCGTGACGCTGGTGCCCGAAATGGCCAGGAAGGCCGCGCATGTCGTGATGTTGCAGCGCTCGCCGACTTATGTCGTCTCGCGCCCGGCGGAAGACGCCATCGCCAACTGGCTGCGCCGCCGTCTTCCGGCAATGATGGCTTACGGCATCACCCGCTGGAAGAACGTACTTCTCGGCATGTATTTCTTCAACATGTGCCGCAAGAAGCCGGAGCGCGCCAAGGAGTTCATTTTGAAGGGCGTGCGCGAACAGCTCGGGCCCGACTACGACATCGACACGCATTTCACGCCGAAATACAACCCGTGGGACCAGCGCCTGTGCCTGGTGCCGAACGGCGATCTCTTCGAGGCGATCAAGAAGGGCGATGCATCGGTCGTCACCGACCATATCGACACCTTCACCGAAACCGGCATCAAATTGAAATCCGGTAAGGAACTCGAAGCCGACATCATCGTCACAGCGACCGGGCTGAAGCTGCAATTGCTGAGCGGTCTCGAAGTAACGGTCGACGGCAAGCGAATGGATCTGTCGAAGACCTTTGCCTACAAGGGCATGATGTACAGCGACGTCCCGAACCTCGCCTCCGCCTTCGGCTACACCAATGCTTCGTGGACGCTGAAAGCGGACCTGACCTCCGCCTATCTCTGCCGCCTGCTCAACCATATGGAAAAGACCGGCCTTCGGCAGGCGACGCCGCGCGTCAGTGACCCGTCGCTTGAAGAAGAGCCGTGGCTCGACTTCACATCGGGTTATGTGCAGCGGTCGATCGAGGAATTCCCGAAGCAGGGCACCAAGGCGCCTTGGAAGCTTTACCAGAACTACGCGCTCGACATCGTGTCGCTGAAATTCGGCAGCATTGAAGACAGCGCGATGGAATTCTCAAATCCCGCACCGGAACAGCCATTGAAGCTGGCGAGCTGATCCGCGCGGCAAATCGCTCGAGACCGAAGGGCAGGGGACGGAAACGTCTCCTGCCTCTTTTTTTAAAGTCCACGCAGCCAAGTGCTTGACAAAGCGGGCGCGCGCCTCAATACTTTACTACATGGTTAAGTATCAAGAAGCGGTTCTCGACCGGACCTTCGCGGCGCTCGCCGACCCCACGCGACGCGCGCTGCTCGCCCGTCTCGAAGGGGAGGATGCCCTGACCGTGAGCGAACTCGCCAGGCCGTTCAAGATGTCGCTGCCCGCCGTGATGAAACATCTCGATGTGTTGTCCGACGCCGGTTTGATCGAGAAAACCAAAACCGGGCGCACCGTAACTTGCGAGCTCAACGCAGGGCCCATGGAGGAAGCGATGCAGTGGTTGATCCGCTATCAGCGCTTCTGGTCCGGCGCGCTCGACAGGCTCGCCTCATTTCTGGAGGAAGACGAATGTCCGCCAACGCCAACGTCCAAGATCATTCCGCTCCCGCGGCGCGGCCGAGCCTCACCCTCAAAAAGCGTCTCAAGGCCTCGCCCGCCCGCGTCTACGCCGCCTGGACGGACGCCGCGCAAATGATGCAGTGGTTCGGGCCTGAAAACGTGGTCATGAAGGAGGCCGAGTGCGATCCGCGCGTCGGCGGCCGCTTCCGTGCCGTGATGATCGAGAATACCGGCGACCGCCATGAGGTCGGTGGCACCTATCTCGAACTGGTGCCGAACGAAAAGCTTGTTTTCAGCTGGTCATGGATCACGACGCCGGAGCGCGAGTCGCAGGTCACGGTGACGCTGAAAGCCGATGGCGACGAAACGATCCTGACGCTCCATCACGAACAACTGTTCGACGAAGCGTCGCGCGCCGGCCACGAGCATGGCTGGACGGGATCGCTCAACAAGCTGGAAGAATTCTTCGCGTGATGCCGGCACCGGCTGCCGTGTCTTTGCGCTGAGAGAGGAGAGATTAGATGACCTACGTTGACGGATTTGTACTTGCCGTTCCGAAGAAGAACATCGACGCCTACAGGCGCATGTCGCGCAAGGCCGGCAAGATCTGGATAGAATATGGTGCGCTCGAGTACAAGGAGTGTGTCGGCGAGGACCTCGACATCAAGGGTGTGCTGACCTTCCCGAAGGGTATCAAGGTGAAAAAGGGGGAGACTGTCGTCTTCGCCTGGATTTCCTACAAGTCGCGCGCCCATCGCGACAAGGTCAACGCGAAAGTGATGGCCGATCCGCGCCTCGCGAAGATGCCCCACCCGATGCCGTTCGATCACACACGCATGATGTATGGCGGGTTCAAGCCGATCGTCGATCTTTGATCTTGAAACCGGGAGGAGGACGAAGATGGAACCGCAAAAAATCGTCTCTCGCGACGAGTGGCTCTCGGCCCGCAAGGCGCTGCTGGCCGAGGAGAAGGCGCTGACGCGCGAGCGCGACCGCGTGGCCACGTTGCGCCGCGATCTGCCCTGGGTGAAAGTGGAAACGGACTACGTGTTCGAGACGCCGGCCGGAAAGCGCCGGCTGATCGAACTCTTCGGCCCGCGAAGTCAACTCATCGTCCAGCATTTCATGTTGACGCCGGGCTCCGATCATATCTGTCCCGGCTGTTCGCTCGGCGCCGACCACGTGGACGCGGCGCGTCAGCACTTCGAACAGGCCGATCTTTCATTCGTCGCGATTTCCCGCGCCACGTTGCCCGAGATCGAAGCCGTGAAGAGGCGCATGGGCTGGCGCTTCGATTGGGTTTCCTCCTACGGCACCTCCTTCAACTACGATTTCGGCGTGTCCTTCACGCCCGAACAGGTGGCAAGCGGAAATGCCGGTTACAACTACGGCACATCCCCCTTTGCCCTTGAGGATCTGCACGGCATGAGTGTTTTCGCGCGCAACGACGAAGGCGACATCTTCCACACCTATTCGACCTATGCGCGGGGCACTGAAACCGTGGTCGGCGCCTTCAACTACCTCGACATGGTGCCCAAGGGCCGCAACGAGAACGGCATCATGAGCTGGGTGAAGCTTCACGATGAGTATGAAAACGCCGGCAATGTCATATCCTGCTGCACGGCGGAGTAGTGTCCGCGCTTCCGCTTTCTTGGAGCGTATCGAAGGAAAGTTCCGATGAAACTGCCCGCCCGGGAGATCACCACGTGCCTCTGGTACGATTCGGAGGCCGAAGAGGCCGTGAAGTTCTATATGTCGGTCTTCAAGGACGCGAAGATGGGCAGGATCACGTGCTATGGCGAGGAAGGACACGATATCCATGGCCGCGAGGCCGGATCGGTGATGACGGTCGAATTCGAGATCGCAGGCCGTAAATTCGTCGCCATCAATGGTGGCCCGGTCTTCAAGTTCGATGAGGCGATCTCGTTCCAGATCCATTGCGACACGCAAGATGAGATCGATTACTTCTGGTCGAAGCTCTCCGAAGGCGGCGAGGAGAGCGTCTGCGGCTGGCTGAAGGACAAGTTCGGCCTGTCCTGGCAGGTTGTGCCGTCCCTATTGCCTGAAATGTTGCTCGACATCGATACGGCGAAGTCGCAGCGCGTCGTCAAGGCCTTCATGCAGATGAAGAAATTCGATATCGAAGCGTTGAAGCAGGCCTATGCGGCGTGAGCGTGTTCCCGCGCAACAAAGCCTGAGAAAACCTTCGTTGAAAATCGGATCCGGAGGGCCCATCTTCCGGGGCCCACCGCAAGTCGATCATGTGAGTCGGAAGCCGCTCCCCCATGCAGCCCATTATTTCCATCGTCAATCTCTCGAAAACCTATGCCGGCGGTTTCCAGGCTTTGAAGAACGTCGACCTGGAAATCCGAAAAGGTGAAATTTTTGCGCTGTTGGGGCCGAACGGTGCCGGCAAGACGACGCTGATCAGCATTGTCTGCGGCATCGTCAATCCGGGCGGCGGGCGCGTGCTGGCTGGCGGTCACGACATCCTCCGCGATTTTCGCGCCGCCCGCTCGCTGATCGGCCTCGTGCCGCAGGAGCTGACGACAGACGGCTTCGAAAGCGTACTTGCGACAGTAACCTTCAGCCGCGGCCTTTTCGGCAAGCCGCCGAACCCCGGCTACATTGAAAAGCTGCTGCGCGACCTGTCGCTCTGGAGCAAAAAGGACGACCGTATCATGACGCTCTCGGGCGGCATGAAGCGCCGCGTGATGATTGCCAAGGCGCTGAGCCACGAACCGGAAATCCTGTTCCTCGACGAGCCGACCGCCGGCGTCGATGTCGAATTGCGGCGCGACATGTGGGAGATGGTCCGCCATCTGCGCGAAAACGGCACGACAATCATCCTGACGACGCACTACATCGAAGAGGCCGAGGAAATGGCCGATCGCATCGGTGTCATCAGCAACGGAGAGATCGTACTGGTCGAGGAAAAGCACGCACTGATGGCGAAGCTGGGCAAGAAGCAGTTGACCCTGCACTTGCAAACGCCAATTGAGCGCGTGCCGGACGGGCTCAACGGCTACCGCCTCGATCTTGCGGAAGACGGCCGTGCGCTGGTCTACACTTTCGATGCCCAGAGCGAGGATACCGGCATCCCGGTGTTGCTGAAGCGCCTCGGCGATCTCGGCATCGACTTCCGGGATTTGCAGACGAGCCAGAGTTCGCTGGAAGACATTTTTGTCAGTCTCGTGAGGGCGCGGCCATGAACCTCTATGCCGTTCGTGCGATCTACACCTTCGAAATGGCGCGCACCTTCCGCACGCTGCTGCAAAGCATCGTCTCGCCGGTCATCTCGACCTCGCTCTATTTCATCGTCTTCGGCGCCGCCATCGGCTCGCGCATCACCGAGATCGACGGCATTCCCTACGGTGCCTTCATCATCCCGGGCCTGCTGATGCTGACCATGCTCACCGAAAGCATTTCCAATGCCTCCTTCGGCATCTACATGCCGAAATACTCGGGCACCATCTACGAGGTTCTCTCGGCGCCGGTTTCCGGTCTCGAGATCGTCATCGGCTATGTTGGTGCCGCCGCGTCGAAATCGATCATACTCGGCGTCATCATTCTGATAACGGCGCGCGCCTTCGTCGACTACGAGATCGCGCATCCTTTCTGGATGTTGTCTTTCCTCGTCCTCACCGCGCTCACATTCAGCTTGTTCGGGTTCATTCTCGGTGTCTGGGCCGACAGCTTCGAACGGCTGCAGCTCGTCCCCATGCTGATCGTCCTGCCATTGACCTTTCTGGGCGGCAGCTTTTACTCGATTTCGATGCTGCCGCCCTTCTGGCAGACGGTGACGCTCTTCAATCCGGTGGTCTACCTGATCAGTGGCTTCCGCTGGGCGTTCTATGGCAGCGGCGATGTCGGCCTCGGCATCAGCCTGGCCATGACGTTCGGTTTCCTCGCGCTATGCATTGCGGGGCTGGTCTACATCTTCAAGACCGGCTACCGGCTGAAAGTGTAAAACGTCAGAGCGGCCAGACCAGCAGCAACATCGGCACACCGACCGCAATCACGATGAGTTCGAGCGGCAGGCCGAGGCGCCAGTAGTCGCCAAAACTGAAGCCGCCGGGCCCGAGGATCAGCGTGTTGTTCTGGTGCCCGATCGGCGTCAGGAAGGCGCAGGAAGCGCCGACGGCGACCGCCATCAGAAACGGGTCGGCGCTTGTGCCAAGTTGTTCGGCTGTCCCGATCGCGATCGGGCACATCACGGCCGCCGTCGCCGCATTGTTCATGAAGTCCGACAAGGTCATGGTCACGATCAGGATCAGCGTCAGGGCGATCACGGCATGGCCCTGGGCCAGCGTCTCGAGCATGACGCGCGCAATCAGGTCGGCGGTACCCGTCGTTGCCATGGCGCCTGCCACGGGTATGAGGGCGCCGAGCAGGACAATCACGGGCCAGTCGACGGCATTATAGACGGATCGCGGCGAAATCACGCGCAGGGCCATCGAGGCGAGGACACCGCCGGCAAATGAAATGGCGGCGGGGACAAGGCCGAAGGCGGCGCCGCCAACGGCGACGGCCATGATGCCGCTCGCTGTCAGGGCCTGTCGTGGTTCGGGAATGCGCAGCGCGCGTTCGGCCAGCGGCACGCAGCCGAACTGCGAGGCGAATTCGTTCAGCGTCTCCGGCCGGCCTTGCATCAACAGAACGTCGCCGGGCTGGATCGTCATGGTGCGCAGCCGCGCCATCGAACGCCGCCCTTGCCGCGAAACGGCAAGAAGGTTGATGTCGTAGCGTGTGCGCAGACGGATATCCGAGGCGGATCGGCCGGCAAAGGCGGAGTCGGGCAGAACCGCCAGTTCCATCAGGACGACATCGTCGGATTGAATCGCCTTGCGGCGCTTGTCCGTGGAGTCGTCTTCGTCCGCCGGTTCATTGTCGGCATCCTTGCTTTCGGTGTCGTCGCCGGCCTCATCGCCTTCTTCAGCATCTTCCTTTCCGGTGTTGCGAACGTCTTCTTCCAGCTTGAGGCCGAGTGCGGATAGCGCGGATACGAGCCCCTCGGGCTCCGCTTCGATAACCAGGATGTCGCCGCGCGTCACTTCACGAAACGGACTTGGCGCCGGAATGCGCACCTCGTTGCGCACAAGGCCGATTATCTGGGCGTCGGCTTCCTCCAGCACCTTGTCGATCTCGCGCAAGGTCATGCCCTTGGCCTTGCTTTTCTCGGTGACGCGCGCTTCGGTCAGGTAGGCGCCGGTTTCGAAGCCCTCCGTGCCGGCGCGCTCGCGCACCGGAACGAGCCAGCGGCTGAAAATCACCACAAAGATCACGCCGGCCGCCGCGACGGCCAGCCCGACCGGGGCGAAGTCGAACATGGCAAAACTGCCCGCGCCGGTTTCGGCGCGAAAACCCGAAACGATCAGGTTGGGTGGCGTGCCGATCAGCGTGGTCATGCCGCCAAGGATCGAACCGAAGGCCAGTGGCATCAGCACCTTGCCGGGTGGCAGGTTCTGCTTCGCGGCGACCTGAACCGCGACCGGCATCAGAAGCGCCAGCGCACCGACATTGTTCATGAAGGCCGAAAGAACGGCAGCCAGGCCGGTCAGGGCGGCGATGGTTGTGAGGGCGCCGGCCGATTGCGGCAAGGCGATGCGTGTAAGCGCATCGACCGCGCCGGACTGTTGCAATCCGCCGCTGAGGATCAACACACAGGCAACGGTGATGACCGCCGGATGCCCGAATCCCGCGAAAGCCGTCGCGCTCGGCACAAGTCCGGCCAGCACACAGGCCAGCAGCGACGCCAGCGCCACCATATCGTGGCGCCAGCGTCCCCACAGGAACATCGCAATAGTGCCCGCCAGTATGGCGAGAATGACGGCTTGGTCTTGAGTCATGAACCGCATCCGGTCGATGGTTCCACCGCAGGCATTCCGAGCCTCGCCACAAATATGTCCTGCGTCAACCGAACGCGTTTCATCGGAGGCGCGCCGGTCCGATGCCCATCGTCTCGGCCAGAAGCTCATAGGACCGCAACCGGTCTTTCTGATCGTAGGTGATCGTGAGAATCACGAAATCGTCGACCCCGTATGTCTCGCCCATTGCCAACAGCCGCGCGCGTACCTGTTCGGGCGCTCCGGTGATGCCGCGCTGTTCGATGGCGCGCAGCATGACGCGATCCTCGTCCGTGTAGGGATATTCCAGCGCCTCGTCGATCGACGGAAAGGACCCGGCGCGGTTTTGCAGAAGATGCATCACCCACAGGTTGCGCGAAGCGGAAATTCGCTTCGCTTCTTCCTCCGTATCCGCCACCGTGACGGATACGGCCAGCGAACCGCGCGGCGAGGAAAGATTTCGCGAGGCACGGAAGTTCCGCCGGTAGAGTTCCAGCGGCTGCGTGCCGGCATCCTGGTTGATGAAGTGAGCGAAACAATAGGCCATGCCGAATTGCGCGGCGATGACGGCGCCGTCGCCGCCCGATCCCAGCATCCAGAGATCCGGCATGCCCGGCCCGCGTGGCGTCGCGTGAAGTCCCACATAGGGATGATCGGCCGGAAAGCCGCCAGCCTCGCCGGCGAGCCCCTGCGCGTCTTCGAGGAACTGTGTCAGCAATTCCACCTGTTGTGGAAAGACGCCGACATCATAAGCCTGCGGCCCCGGCTGCAGCGCTCGAGAGGTACGCATGTCGCCGCCCGGTGCGCGGCCGAGGCCGAGATCGATTCGTCCGGGATAGAGCGTTTCGAGCACGCGGAAGCACTCGGCGACTTTCAATGGGCTGTAATGCGGCAACATCACGCCGCCCGAACCGACGCGTATATGCGATGTCGCGCCCGCCACCGCGGAGATGAGCACTTCCGGCGCAGAGCCAGCGAAGGAAGATGTGTTGTGGTGCTCGGCCAGCCAGTAGCGACGATAGCCGAAGCGCTCGGCGGCACGCGCCAGTTCGATCGTATTGGCGATGGCCTCGGCCGCGCCGCCGCCCTTGCGGATCGGCGACTGGTCGAGGACGCTCAATGTCACCATGGGAAATTTTTCCTCGTTCCGGTGGCGCCGTCTGGGACAGGATTGGGCCGGGTATCTGCCGCAATGCGCGTTTGTAGCAGGGCGCGTGGCCTTTCCAAACCGAAACGGAATGATTCGTCGCGACGCACCTTGCCACGCGTTAAAACCGCGTTAACCGCCGCGATCCATCATCGACAAAGGTGGACGATGCCGCGCGCGTCGCCACAAATCAGGGGAAAGTCAATGACGACCAGGGAGGAGATGATCGAAGCCGCCAGGGCGACGACGACGCGATTCATCCGCCTGTCCGAATTGGCGGATCCGATGACGAAGTTCATGCTCGATTACTGGACCCTGAAAAAGGGAGACCGGCCGATGCCGGCTCTTGCGGACCTGAATCTCGCGGACTTCGCGCGCTATGCGCCGAAAATCTTGATCGTTCAGGTCGATCGCGATCCCTTCGAATTGACATTCCGCCTTGTCGGCGAGGACGTGATCGCCAATTTCGGTTTCAATCCGAAAGGCCGCTCCTTGTTGTCGCTCAACGAGGAACTCCCGGGTCTCGGTACGCTGCTGCACGAATTCTTCAAATGGGTCGTGACGGCGCGTCGCGCCGTCGGCGCGGGCGGAACCCAGGACCTGGTCGACAGGAGCTACAACAACTACGAAGCGATCTACCTGCCATTGTCGAGCGACGGCGAACATGTCGACCGCATTATCGCCGCCACGGTCTACTATTCCAACACAGGCGCGACAGAGCGCTGGACCACGACGTCGCTTCCGCATGCAATGCCGCGCGTGCCTTGACCGGACCTCAGGCCGAAAGCGGCCTCTTCTTCACGCGCTTCACGATGCCGGAAAAGTTGAGCAGGATGCGTTCGTCCGCATCGTGGCCCGTGAACACTTGCCCGCGCAGAAAGACCATGCTCCCCGTGTTGCGCACGATGTCGCCGCGCGCCTCGATGAATTCGCCGGCGCCCGCCGCAGCGGTGAATTCGCCGTTGAGCGACAACGTGACCGACGGCCCCTGAAGGACCGACCGGCCGATCGCGAACAACGAAAAGTCGGCAAAGGTCAGCAGCAGCCCACCATGCAGGAAGCCGCCGCCATTGCAATGATGCGGTTTGGCCTCGAAGGCGCTGGTGACGCGCCCGTCCGGATGCTGGCGGAAATAGAAGGGTCCGGCATGGTCCTCGAAAGGGTCGTGGCCTTCCCACGTTTCATAGCCGGACAGCCGGCCCGGCGCCTCGATATTCATGAACAGGTCCGCGAGTTGTGAATTTCGGATGCGCGGTTCTATCAGGAACGGCGTTTTTTCCAAACTCCGCGCTTTTCCACACGATTTCAGGGGAGATTCATAATCCGTTAGCAGCTTGGGCCCATGCTGTATGTCGAACGGCGAGAGTCGCGGGCAGGTGGGGCGCGAGACCAATGGCGCAGATTGCGGATTACAAAGACGTCATCGACGGGATCGGTGCGGAATCGGTCGAGTTCCTTCGCCTGAAGGAATTGAAGGAGCCGCTCTGCATTCACATGCTCGAGTACTGGAAAAGCGTCCGCGGTTCGCGCGACATGCCGCGTCCCGACGACATGGATCCGATCAAGTTTGCCCGCTTCATGCCCAATCTGCTGATGCTGCAGGTCAACTGGGATCCGTTCGATCTGACATATCGCCTTCTCGGCGAAGATATCGTCGCGGCGCATGGCGCCAATTTCCGCGGTCGCCGCGTTCTTGACGTCAACGAGCACAAGTCCGGATTCGGCTCGCTGCTGTTCGATTTCTACAAGTTTGTCGCCGAATCGCGCCGGCCCTATGCCGCCCGCGGCCGCATGGACTATCCGGGCCGCGGCGATGTCACGTTCGAGGGCGTCTACCTGCCGCTTTCGATCGGCGGCGAGCGGGCGGACCGCATTCTGGGCGCCTCGATCGCGCGGCCCGTCGCCGCATTCTGACCCGCCACCCCCGTCCGCCGCGGCTTTTGACCGCGCCGCCTCGAATGGCCTAAATTCCCGCAGCCTTGTCACTGACCAGCGGGAATCCCATGGCCCTCGACGCCGAAACACGCGAACAGCTCATTTCCTCCGTCCGCCGCTTTGTCGACGAACGCCTGCGCCCCATCGAGGACAAGGTGTCGGAGACCGATCAGGTGCCCGAAGAGATCGTGCAGGAAATGCGCGACCTCGGCCTCTTCGGCATCTCCGTTCCGGTGGAATATGGCGGCCTCGGCCTCACCATGGAGGAGGAATGCCTGCTGATGTTCGAGCTCGGCCGCACCTCGCCGGCCTTCCGCTCGGTCATCGGCACCAATGTCGGCATCGGCAGCCAGGGCATCGTGATGCACGGCCGCCAGGACCAGAAGGAATACTGGCTGCCGAAAATCGCCAGCGGCGAGGTCATCGTCAGCTTCGCCCTGACCGAACCCGAGGCCGGCTCCGACGCCGCCTCGCTGAAGGCGACGGCCATTCGAGACGGCGACCACTACATCGTCAATGGCACCAAGCGCTACATCACCAACGCCAACAAGGCGCATGCCTTCACGCTGATGGCGCGCACCGATCCGAAGACGCCGGGCGCCAAGGGCGTTTCGGCCTTTGTCGTGCCGCGCGACATTCCGGGCATCCATATCGGAAAGCCCGAAAAGAAGATGGGCCAGCAGGGCGCGCATATCTGCGACGTTGTTTTCGACGACGCGCGCATCCCCGCCGACTGCCTGCTCGGGGCGGAGGAGGGCAAGGGCTTCGTCACCGCGATGCAGGTGCTGGAGCGCGGACGTCTGCATATCTCGGCCGTCTGCATCGGCGTCGCCGACCGGCTCGTCGAGGATAGCGTGAAATACGCCGCCGAGCGCAAGCAGTTCGGCGCGCCCATCGGCAATCTCCAGCTTGTGCAGGCGATGCTCGCGGATTCGAAAATGGAAGCCTATGCCGGTCGCTGCATGGTGATCGACGCCGCCCGCCGCCGCGACGTGGGCGAGGATGTCGCCACCGAAAGCTCCTGCTGCAAACTCTTCTGTTCCGAAGCTGTCGGCCGCATCGCCGACCGCGCGGTGCAGGTGCATGGCGGCGCGGGCTATGTTGCCGACTACGGCATTGAGCGCTTCTACCGCGATGTCCGCATTTTCCGCATCTACGAGGGCACCAGCCAGGTCCAGCAGGTCATCATCGCGCGCAACCTGCTCCGGGCGGTGAGCTGAGCGCCATTTCGCGCATCGCGAGTTCCGTCAGGTGATCGGCGAAGGCGGCGGGCCCCATCGGCCTGTCGCGCGCCGTCACGTAGCGATGCACCATGCTCTCGACCAGCACCAGCGCCATATAGGCGCTGCGCTTCGGATCGGCGCAGGTCTCGCGGGGGAAGGTGCCGAGCAATTCTTCCAGCGCCCCGCGCATCAGCTTTTCGCCTTCTTCGAGCTTCCGGTTCACATGCGGCGGCCGCGGCGCCTCCTCGAAGATCACACGGTGCAGGTCCGGGTCTTCCATATGAATGTCGAGCACGCAGGCGATGGCGGTGCGCACACGTGCCCGCGGTTCCGCGTCTTCGCTCGCCCGAAGGGTCTTGCCAAGCAGTTCAATCGAGCTTCCGATATGCCGTTCCATCAGCGCGACGAGCAGCGCTTCCTTGTTGGGAAAATACTGATAGATCGAGCCGATGGAGACGCCCGCGCGTTCCGCGATCCGGTTGGTCGTCGCGCCTTTCGCGCCATACGTCCGGAAAATCTGAGCAGCCGCCTCGAGTATCGTGTCGACGGTCGCTTCGGAGCGCCGCTGAACCGGCTTTCTGACGCGGTTTTTCGCTGACCCGGCCGCCACATTCTTCCTCCGCCAAACGCGAGTAGAGCGAACTGTCTTCGCTTCCTATTCTCTGGTTGATCTTGGTGGCAGGACTTTCGGTCTGTCAACGATGGCGAAGCATGAGGAAACGAACGATGGCCGAGGGTATGGATTTGCTCGCAACCTACAACCTGCGCATGGCGCCCGGCCTGCTTGCCTTTGCGCTCTGCCTGGTGCTTCTGCCACGCGCCGCTATCGGCATTCGCATTGCGCTTTATATCGCGATCTTCATTCTGGTCCGGGACGCGATGACGCCAACCGGCCTGTGGAGTTTCGACGACCTCCGGATTTCATTCTTCAACAACCCGGCCTTGCTCGCCACGCTCGGCATAAGCTCGGTCCTCGGTGTGGTTCTTATCGTTGCCGTCGAGCGCGACATGCGTCCGCTCCTCGTCTGGCGAAAGGGCTCGCTCGTCGAAGGCGCCGCCGTCGGCCTCGGTGCCGGCGCTGTGATCGGCCTCGGCGCTGCCTCGATCTCTGGCCTTTCACCCCTGCTTTGGGATTTCGCGCCCGGATTCATCCTTGCGCTCGTCATCCTCGTCTATGGCGGAAATCTGCTCGAGGAAGTCCTTTTCCGCGGCTACCTGCAGGGCCGCCTCGAGGCATATGTCACGCCCGTTCGCGCCGCACTGCTGAGCGGTCTCATTTTCGCCGCCTGTCACTCATATCTGGCAATCACCGTCACCAATGGCGGCTGGCCCATTCTCGCCTTCACCGCAATCGAAGGCATCGCCTGCGGCTTCGTCCGCATGCGTTACGGTATCTGGGCCGCAGCGCTGACGCATGGCACGGCCATTCTTCTGGTGGCGATGCCGATGCTCTGACGCGGCCTCAAATGCGTCACCGCGCCGCATACGCGGAATTGGTGTCTGCTTTGACATGACGGGTCCTGTGCCGATACTGACCGGAGAAATGGGGAAATCCGGTGTTGGATCGGCAAAAGACGCAGCAACGAAGATCGGCCATCTTCCGGGAAGCCGGCGGGCCCACACGTGCTGCACGTCTGATCATCCTGCTGGCCGCTGTTTCAATTCTCCTGCCGGGTCTGTCCGGCGTCCTCTTCGCCCAGCAGCCGCATCAACTTGAGACCGGCATATTCGGCGACCGGATCGTCATATGCACGGGCAGTGGTCTGAAGGTCATCCGACTGGATGAAAACGGCGACACCGATCCGTCCGACGGCGGCACTTACGATATTGCGCCGGGTCTCTGCGCGTCCCTCGCAACGCTGGCTCTGGCAGAGTTCCGCGACGATCTCTTTGTTCAGCTTCGGCGGCCATGCGCGCCGGATCTGCCCTGTCCGGCGGTGGAAGTCTTTTCGTCGTATGCCGCGGATCACCCGCCGCCGCCGCCAAGGGGCCCGCCTGTCCTTTCCTGAAATCCAGTCGGTTTCTTTTCAGGTCAAACAGGAAAATCAGATGTCATCCAATTGCTTCCTTGCGGGGCGGCGCGCTCTTCTGCGTGCCACCACGGCATCGGCCGCGCTGGCCGTCGCCTTCACGATCCCGGAACCGGTGAGTGCCGGTAACGAAACACATCCGATCCCCCACGCGCCCGAAGTTCTGGTTGAGGCACCGGCCGAAATCGAACCCGCGCAGCAGGTCGTAACACCGGACATGATCAACGCGTCGCCGGCGCGCGACGCAGGCGAATTCCTTGCACGCCTGCGCGGTGTTTCTGCCGGGCGAATGGGCGGCCACGGCTCGGAAATTTCCATTCGCGGACAATCCGAAGACCGCATCGCCGTCATCGGCGACGGCGCCTATGTGTTTGGGGCATGTCCAAACCGCATGGACCCGCCGAGTTCCGCCATGCTCTTGCTGTCCGGCGACCGCATAACGGTACGCCGCGGGTATCAGTCGGTGCTCGACGGCCCGCCGGCGCCCGCGGGAACCATACGTATGGAGCGCGCCGACCCGGCAGATATGGCCGCCGGGTTCTCAGGCCGGATTGAGAGTGGAATCGAGTCGAACGGTGCACAGCGCTTTGCGACCATGCAAGCGCGCGGCGTGGCGGAAGACGGGTATGCGCGCGCCTTTGCAACCGCACGCCGGGCCGGGAACTACAAGGACGGCGATGGTCGTGACGTGCGTTCCGCCTTCGAGCAGTATGGGGGCGGTCTCGAAGCGGGCTGGCGCTATGGCGCCGGATCGACGTTGTCGGCTTCCGTAGAGACCGATCGCGTCGAGGACACGCTTTTTGCAGGTGCGGGCATGGACTCGCCCTGGACGGCAACCGACACCTACCGTCTGGCGCTCAATCACAACGTGGAGGGACCGGGCGCGCTCCGCCGTATCGAGGCGAGCATCTACGGCTCCTTCGTCGATCACGTCATGGACAATTATTCGCTGCGCACGCCACCCGCGATGGTCATGCGGACAGATGCGGAGTCGAATACCACGGGCGGCCGGTTCGCCGGCGAATTTTCCTTCTCCGGCACGATGCTGACACTTGGTGTCGATCACCGGTCCAACAATCGCGATGCGGTCTCACGCATGTCGATGGGTGTTATCCCGCCGACAGCGATATCGGGTTATACATGGCCTGACATCGAAATTCGGGATACCGGCATTTTCGCCGAAAGCGAGACATCGCTCACGGAGACGACCGCATTGACGGCCGGTGCGCGCGTCGACCTTGTGGCGATCACGGCGGGAAAAGCGGACCTGTTGCCGGCCGGTATGGGTGCGCTCACGGCACGACAACTCTATGCCGCCTATTATGGCGTCACCGATACGGATCGTAACGAGACCAATTTCAGCGGTCTGTTGCGTGTAACGCATGACTTTGGATACTTCGCCGGCTGGCTCGGCGTAAGCCGGGCGGTACGTACAGCCGATGCAACCGAACGCGGCATCGCGCGTGCCTCGGGAGCGAACAGTTGGGTCGGCAATCCGGGGTTGCAGCCTGAAAAGCATCATCAGATCGATCTCGGCGTCGAGATGCGACGCACCCGCTGGAGCGCTTCGGCGGGCGTCTGGCACGACAACGTGTCCGACTTCATCAGTCGCGACACGGCACGCGGTCAGCCGGGCGTGCTCATGGCAAATGGCGCGAGTATCTTCCGCAATGTCGATGCGGAACTGACGGGCCTCGATCTGGAAGGTGTCTGGCACTTTGCGCCCGGCTGGAAACTGGGGGGAGACGCGACCTACACCTATGGGCGGAATGTGACGGATGACAGGCCGCTCTATCAGATAGCGCCTTTGGAGGGCGCTTTCGAACTCGGTTATGAAGTGCCCGATTGGAGCGCGGGCATAAGGACACGTTGGGCCGTAAAGCAGACACGCTCCGACACGAACCCGTTGGCAGGTTCGGGACTTGATGTTCGCGAGACGCCGGGCTACGCGGTCATCGACCTGTTTGCCGGTCGGAGGATTTCTGGAGCCTTGGAATTACGCGGCGGTGTCGCCAACCTCCTGGATACGACCTATGCGTCGCATCTGAGCAGGTCGAACGGATTTGACCCGGCGGTGGTTCAGGTCAATGAGCCTGGTCGGTCTTTCTATATCCAGGCCAGTTTGGACTTTTGATCCGGATGGCGGGGAGGCGCGAAGTGTCTCCCCGCCGCTACGCAGCCTCGATGGTGGTGCATTGTTGCGATAAGCTGGCCGCATGTTGCGGTTTTTGGCGACGTTCCTGTTGATTCTTGCTGCCCCGGCCTGCGCCCCGCGCCAGATGACGGTGGGAGACGCAGTCTTCGCGCCGCGCCTCGAACATGGCTCGGCCGTCACTGCCGCCATCATGGCCGACGGCGCGCGCCTCCCCGTGTTTGCTTTCGTGCCGGAAAATCCGCGCGCCGTCATCGTTGGCCTGCACGGCTTCAACGACTACGGAAATGCCTTCGCCGAGCATGGCCCCGGTCCCTGGTTCGCCGCGCAGGGGCTTGCACTCTATGCCTATGACCAGCGCGGCTTCGGCAGCGCGCCGGGCCGCGGGCTTTGGGCCGGCGACACCCGCATGGCCGAAGACCTCGCTGCGATCGTTGGGCTGCTGCGCGCGCGCCATCCGGGCCTGCCGGTCTACCTGCTCGGCACCAGCATGGGCGGTGCCGTCGCCATGCGCGCCATGTCATTGCCGCAGCCGCCCGCCGTCGACGGTCTGATCCTCGCGGCACCCGCGGTCTGGGGCTGGACGGCGATGAACGGCCTCTACGCGACGACGCTGCGCATCGCCGCGCATACCGTCCCCGGCCGCCGCCTCACCGGGCAGGGCCTCGACATCTGGCCGTCGGACAACATCGAGATGCTGCGCGCCCTCGGCCGCGATCCGCTGGTCATCAAGGAAACGCGCGTCGACGCCGTCTACGGACTGGTCGGTCTGATGGATCGCGCCTATGAGGCGGCGGGCCGCATCGGCGTGCCCGTGCTTTTGCTCTATGGCGCCCACGACCAGTTGATCCCGGCGCGGCCCACGGCGGCCGTCCTCGCGGCGCTGCGCGGCGGCGCTGGCTCCGTCACCGCGCTCTGCTATCCGGAAGGCTGGCACATGCTGCTGCGCGACCTGCAGCGTGAGGCGGTATGGCGCGATATCGAGGCCTGGATCGACGGCAATGAAACCGCCCCGGATCGCGACGACCTGCGGCCTTGTGGCGGCCTGGCCGCCGGCTGAGCCTCACGCGCGCCGCGGCACCGGCTGGTCGCGATCCTCGTCATCGTCTTCGGACGCCTGCACGTCCACGGCAGGCGCCTTTTTCTCTGCATCTTCTTCGCCGAAACGGATGACGATTTCGCGTTCGAGATCGTCGAAAAGATCGGGAATATTTTCGAGAAACGGCAACTCCGCTTTCAGGATCGACCGGAAAAGCCGCGCTTTCAACTGGTCGAGATCGAGGTCGGATGCATGGATGGCCGCCGGCGCGGCACTTGCCACGATGTCGACCAGCCGGTCGGCAGCATGCAGTCTTCCCCACAGATAGTCGTTCTCGCGCGCCCGCCGGCTGAAGAACGCAGCGAAGTAGCCGAGATCGCGCCCCATCAGCGTCGCCGGCGCGCCGCCTTCGCGCAGCGCCTTGGCATCCTCGGGGCTGATGCGGTCAACCTGTACGGTGTCGACATCGTCGAGATCCTGCCACTTGTTGAGCGACAGCGTCAGAACGTCGAAGAACGGAAAGCCGACATAGGCCTGCACCAGCTCGGTGCGCGCCGCCGGCGGCAGGCAGGTCGTAGCCATCTCCGCGAACGTTTCGTCGGTTTCGCGGTCGAGGCCCACAAGGTCGAGTTTCGATGCGACAAAGCTGGCAAAATGATCGATCTCGCGCGTCTCGGCGATACCGCCCTCATAGATTGCCTTGCAGATCGCGCGCACTTCCGGCGTTCTGAGGCGCTTTGCGGATTCCGATTGCAGGCGCTCGAGGCTCATATAGAGGCTCGCCTTGAAATCGTCGAGCGCGTCCGCATCGCATTCGGCGGCGTCGGCCTCGCCATTGTGCTCATAAAGTTCATTGAGGCGGCGAATGACGAAGCGCAGGCGCCGCACGCGGAAATTGATGTCGAATTCGCGCAGGAACCGCACCCACGCATCTTCCTTGCTGGGCTCCACGCCTTCGCCCGAATGATGGGCCCAAAGCACGGGAAATATGCTCTGCCGCTTCGCCCAGGCTTCGACGGCGCGCGACAGCGCCAGCCTGTCGCTCGGATGATGCACGGCCTCCGAAAGATTGGCGACGACATCCGTGATCTGGTCGAGAACCGAGCTGACCTTGAGCTGGATATAGGCGTCATAGGCATAGCCGGCTTCCAGCGCCGATTGCGCATTGGCCTTGTTGCGCAGTTTGGCGAGAAGCGCAGGCGTCGGCGGCGCCTCGGCATCGCCGTTGAAGAGTTGCCGCACGCGCTCCGTGACATGCGGCCGCGTCGCTGAAACGATCTGCCGGTACCGGCGTACGCGCTCGGAAAAATCATGCAAGGACTCGAGTTCGTCGCGCACCGGCTGGTTGCGCGGAATGTCCGACAACGCGCCGCGGATGGTCTGGAAGAAACCGGGTGCTGCGCCGCCGGCCTCCACATGCCCGCCCTTCGGGTCGGGATCGATATAGACGACCCGGCGGTCGACTTCGCGATAGGCCGGCCGCCCCCGGATCGAGGCGATGGCTTCGGCGAAGGGCTTGTTGTTGAGCACGCTTCCGTCGATGAACGAGGCTTTCACGGGGTCGGAGCCGGCGGCGATCAGCGGCTTGAAGTTTCCGTGCAGAAAAACATCGCGGGTCGGCCATTCCATTTCACGCGCCGCCAGCGCCTTGTCGATTTCGCCGATCCGCGCCGGCGGAAAAGCGCCCGGAAACGACGATGTCGCGCGCGCGGCGAAAGCAAGCCCCGGAATGTGGTCGCGGTCGAAATCGCTTTCGACGAGCCCGCTCGGGTGCCGGAAATAGCTGAATTTCAGAATGTGCCGGTGTTCGCGCTCGCGGATCGACGCCGGATCGTGCAGCGGAATGTTCTGGCTGTAGCCGTGAAAATCCGTCACCGACACCATCAGGTCGAGCCGATGCCCGCCCGGAAGCAGCGAGCTTGTCGGCGCCACGTCGTCTTCCATCGCCATGCAGGCGTCGAGCAGCATCCCGCTCATGATTTCGCCGGAGAATGGCGGCTGGAACCAGCGCGAGCGTGTGAACAACTGCAACTTCTGGCGCATTTCGACATCGGGCGCGAAGCGCGCCAGCCATTTGTCGGTGAAGCCCCAGAAGAGCGGCTTCATGAACAGCTTGTCCCAGCGCTTCGCGAGATGCGCCTCGTCCATCAGCGCCACAATGTCGGCCTGCTCCAGCCACATCTTGCGATGCGCGTCCATCGGCAGATCGTGAGCAAGCGCGCGCGCCAGCAGCACACCGTTGATGCCGCCGGCCGAGGCGCCGGCGATCGTGTCGATGAATATCCGCAGCTCGACGGTTTCGCCGATCGCCTGAATGAGTTCGAAATAAAGCTTTTCGGTATCGGTCTCGCGCGCATCGCCATGGTCGACGTTGCTGTATGAAGCCGATGGCCGGTGCGAGCGGGCGAGATCCTGATGATAGACGCGCGACGCGCGCACGAGCTTCAGGATTTCCTTGGTCACGCCATGCATATAGACGGCGAGCGAAACGCCGCCGTAGCAAACCAGCGCGAGCCTGAGTTCTTTTTCCTTCATCGTCCTTCCGCCCGTCGGACGTTCCGGCGCCGCCGCGGCAGCCGGGCCTCAAACGCCAGTTTAGGGTCGCACTCCCTCATGACCAATTAACGCTATTCCGGACGAATTCCGTTACGAATTAACAAAAGTTAACAAACCTGGGCGGAGATGCCGCAGCGTCGGCCCCGGCAGGCGCCGGCGCGCCGCCGCGGCCATTGCCTCGCCGGCCTGCAAAATCGTAGAGACAGGGGTATCGAGGCATTCAGCAAGCAGAACGGGCCCGGGAGCGAGACCCGGCCGCGGGGAGGAACGAATGAAAGAGGCACTGGATTTCACCGGCAGAACGGTTCTTGTGGTCGGCGGTTCGAGCGGCATCGGCAATGGAATTGCTCAGGCTTTCCGGGCGCACGGCGCGGCGGTTCATGTTTGGGGGACGCGTGCCTCGGCGGCCGACTACAAGGCGGATGAGGGCTCCGACATGACGGGCCTCGAATACACGCAAATGGACGTCTCGGATTTCGCCGCCATAGAGGCTCACAAGCCGCCCTTCGCCACGCTCGATGTGCTGGTGCTGGCGCAAGGCACGGTCATCTATCGCAAGGGCGAATTCCGCATGGACGGTTTCACCAAGGTGATGGACGTCAATCTCAACAGCTTGATGGCCTGCGCGCTGAAATTCCGCGACATGCTGGCCGCCGCAAAAGGCTCGCTCATCACCATCAGTTCGACCGCCGCCTATCATTCGACGCGCGGCAACCCGGCCTATAACGCTTCGAAAACCGGCGCCGTCGGGTTGACGCGCACACTGGCCGAGGCCTGGGCGGGCGAGGGCATACGCGTCAACGGCATCGCGCCCGGCCTCGTCGACACCAAGCTGACGAAAGTCACGACCGAAAACCCCGAGCGCCTCGCCGCAAGCCTGCAGAACATCCCGCTCGGCCGCCTCGGCACGCCGGCGGACATGGCCGGCGTCGTATTGTTCCTGGCCTCGCCGCTATCGGCCTATGTCGTCGGCCAGACCCTGCCGGTCGACGGCGGCCTGATCCTTTAATGGAAATTGGAGGATTTTCCGGCCGAAGCGCGTCGGCGCGGGGATGGCCCGCCATCCGAAGCGCGCCAGCGCGTAGGATGGTGGACGGTACTGGACTCGAACCAGTGACCCCTGCGATGTGAACACAGTGTCGATCGCAAAGCCCGCGGATTTCTGCGGCTTTCCGGCGACGTTCGCCACAGATATTCGTCGTTCGTTCACGCCCAATCTGTGGCAATCTGTGGCGACATTCACCGCCCGCTCGAAAAGCGCGCCGCCACGTCCTTCTGATAGTCCGGGTGGTGATGCCCGTAGGTGCGCTCCAGCGTCGTCGCGTCCATGCCGAGATAGCCCGCGGCGTCCCATATGTCCGCGCCGCGCTGCATGAGCCAGGTCGCCGCGGTGTGGCGCGTGACATGCGGCGTGACCTCCGATCCGAGCCCGGCCGCCTGCCTGACGGCGTTCCATGCTCGCCGTTCCTTGGCGATCGATTTTCCCGCCCATGAGACGATATGGAGGCATGGCGGCCGCTTCTCGATCTTGTCCTTGTCCTCTTCGGCCCGGAGTGCGTTTGCCGCCTCGTCGGCGGCCTTCCACCGCCTCAACCAGAACAGGAGGCGCGGCGGTATGCGGCTGGTCGGCTGGCGCTTCTTTGTCCGTCGCTCGCCCGTTCCCCGCCGATAGAGCAAGCCAGCATCGAGATCGACCCAACCGCCGTCGATCGACGGCATCCATTTCAGTTTCAGGATCGCGGAATGACGGGTTCCGGTGTAGAGCCCGATCAGCAGGAAACGGACGATGTGGTGGTGGTCGGGGTTCCTGTAGGCGGCGCGCAGCATGGCGGCGGCTTCGGCGCGCGTCAGCCAGCGCTCGCGGCCTTCCGGCTTTTCGGGGAGTGTGACGACCGGCACATTCTGCATCCGGTATTCGGCAGCATAGTAATTGATCGCGGCCTGCAGGCACTCGAGCTCGCGCCGTGCCGTGCCGGCGCCGACGAACCGCTCGGCGGTCTTTGCCGATTTCCATTTCTGAGAGGTGCGCCAGGTCAGATAGGCGCGGCACGATCCGCCGCGCACTTCATCGATCGACTTCCCCGCCCAGAACTCCGCAAGGGGGTCGAGCGCGAAGCCGATGCGCTCCGGGGCCGCCACCGATGGTGCGACCTCCCGGCCATAGACGGCCAGAACATCGTTCACCTGGAGCTTAGAGGGATCACGTTGTCCAGCGTCGGGCCGGTAGATTTCGGCGAGGTATTCGGAGAGCGCTTTTTGAGCCCCTTCGCGATCATCGCGACCGCAGCCTGTGACGATCTGCTTGTCTCCGTCGCGGATGATCCAGACCGCCGGCCTGACGCGGCCCCTTCCGTCCCGCCTTTCGCGCCGGAGCCAGAGCCGGATGCCTTTTGCTGGACGCGGCATTTTTCCCTCATGCGTTCTATGGCGGCGAGCGTGGTGAAGTCCTTGCCGGCGATGCGCTCGATTTCGAGATTCCCGCGCGCGGCTTCGCGCCGGAGGCTGGAGGCTGATACCCCGCCATCAGGAAACGCGATCTCGGCCGCCACATGCAAGCGCAAGGGCTGCTCCGGGGCAGGCATTTCCTGTGGATAAGACGGGTTTCCGGCTTTCATGGCGGTCCTAGGGGGTGGAGCGGCGCGGGCATTCGCCGCAGCGCGTTTCGTCGGTTGGGTAGCCAACGGGCGGACAATCGCTGCAAAGTGGCGCGTCTTTGCTGTCGCTGCCCGCCTCCTTGGTAACGAGGGCGCGTAGCTGAGGGAGAAGCTCTTCGTTAATCTCGTCATCGTTCATGCCCGACAGCACGTCGATAGCTTCTGTTAGCCACTTTCGCCGCCACTCCTCTTCTGCGCCGAGTATGAAGCGCTCCATTGCTGCAAAGTCGAGGTCGCGAAGGAGATGTTCCATCAGGAGACCGGCCAGCGCCTTCGCCTCATCCGCCCGCCGCTTCTCGGCTTCGATCCGAGCAATGAGCCCGAGAACGGCAGCGGGGTTCGCGGCGGCTATAAACTCCGTACAAGCGAGGCCGGCGCGGTCGAAGTCGTGTTGACCATCCTCGTCGATTTGCTGCTCGATTTCGATCAGCCCTGAATTGAGTGTGTCGCAAACGGCGCGGCCATCTGGAAGACTGACGGAGTAGGAAATGAACCCGCCATATCCGTCTTCGTTGACAGTGCCTTCACTCTCCCATTTGCCGGGGGCGACCTTCAATGCCGCCTCAGCCAGCGCCTTGATGCCGGCGATCTGTTCGTGGTCGGGCGCTGGCGAGGAAGCGAACACGCCGCCGATGATCTGCGCCAACCGCTCTTCCATCACGGCCTGCAGGTCCGCCGCGATCCACGCCGGATGGTTCGATTTCTCCAGCGCGAGGATCTGGCAGAACTCGCCACGGTCGCGGAGATTCGCCATCACCGCTGCGGCTGCGGTTTTTGCAAGTGTGTCGGTCATGCTGCCCTCGCTTTCGGGAATTGCCGGATCAAGAGGTCCGCGGGGATCGGCGCCTTGCGCGGCATTTGTTTCATGAAGAACGCTACTTCGAGCATGGCGCTCTGGTCGCGCATGGACCGGAACCAGTCCGTCTCGGCAATGCGCGCCTTGTGTTTGCCCTGATCCGTCTCGCCGCCGACGATGATCCAGTCCGGAACGTCCCCGTGCATCGTGATCGGGCCGAGCAGGGGCTCGAAGCTGCCGAAGGTGAAGGCCGGGCCAAGCCGCTCCGATACTTCCTGAAGCTTCCCGCTGTCGCGGTCGTATTCGGCTTGGTCGACCATCGTCGCGCCGATGGCCGCGTTGGCCGGGAGCCTGTCGATCATCTTCAGCACGTTGCCGATGCGCTTCGTCAGCAGAAGCCATGTGAGGTTCGGCGTGGCCTCGATCAATTCCATCAGATCGGTGCGCCATTGCGGATCGACCTCATTGTCGAAGACGTCGGAGAGCGAGGCGCAAAACACATAGACGGGCTTTCCGCCGCTGGCCGCTGCCTTGTTCCATGCGAGAGGCTTGCGCCAGTTCGCAACGCTTGTCCTGACGCGCGGCTGGCCGGCGCCCCACTTCACCCGACCATACCGATGATCCATCATCGCTTCGGCGTAGCAGCCGTCGCAGCCCGGCGAGACTTTCGTGCAGCCGAGCCACGGATTAAAAGTGTGGTCGGTCCACTCGATCTTGCTGTTCTCGGCCATCAGCTCGCTTCCTTCTGTTTCCAGTATTGCTCGCGCGAAATCCCGGTCGCGGTCGTCAGATATGCGTCGAGATAGGCTTCCTCGTAGAGCTTGAGGCAGAGCTGGCCTTCGCGGTTCTCGGGGAAAGCTACTGGCAGGAAATCGTGAAGCGCCATGCCGGGCAGAGCGCCTGCGCGTGCGGCGGTACGGCCCCTCGATGTGCCGGTTTCCCTCCAGACGATTGCCCGACGCGAAAGGTTCATGGAAACAGCCAATCCGCTGCGCGAACCGTGCCTCTTCCGTCCGCTTCGATGATGCCGTAGGCCGCGACCTTCGCGATGTAGACGCCGCACGTCGATGCCTTCGGTGAAAGCCCGACCGATTCCGCTACATCGTCTCGACGGACGCTTGCCGGATAGGCGTCGTAGATCGTATCGAAGACGCGGGCCGGTTGCGGTTCCAGAAGCTCACGCGCCATGAGGCGCAAATCTTCCTGTGAAGTCGCCGACGGCGTATTCGCTGCGGCGAGGCCTTCATCCGTCAGTTGCACAGTGCCGGGCGCCGTCGCGACCAGGCCGCGCTTCGCGAGGTCCGCAATATAGACGCCGAAGGTCGAGGCCTTGGGGCTGTACCCGGCCACGACGGCGGCGCGCTCGCGCCGAACAGGCTCGATGCCGATATGCCGCCACCATGCAAGGGCGTCGAGGACGCGCTGGAGCGAGGGCGTCAGGCCCTCGGCGGTCGCCTTCGGTTGGTCATTAATAACCGGCGCAGGCTTGGGCTTCTCGCGGACGGGTGCCGGCGCAGCCGCGACACGGGAAGGGCGCGATGTCGGCGCTTCCGGGGGCGCCGGGACGTCCGGCCTCGGCAGGTCCGCCAGTGTCACGCGCATGGCGCTGATGGCAGCGTCCCACCCTTCGACATACCCGTTCGCCTTGCCGACCGCTTTGCCGTGCGAGAAACCGTTGGCTTCCGCCTCCGCTATCGCTTTCGGGTCCGGCGCGGCCGCAACAGTGGCCGGCTTCGCGGCCAGTTCCTTCTTGAGCTTCGCAATCTCTGCCTTGAGCACCTTCGGATCGTTGGCCTCGGCCTCGGCCGTAATCTTCGGCAGAACCTCTTTCATCAGCTTCACAAAGGCAGAGACATCGACCGCCGCCGTCGTCGCCTTGACCGTGCCGTCTCGCATCGCGCGCCGGTCTGGATGAAATGTGCGCTTCGACGGCATCTGTACGCGGTGAGCAATGTCCGACATCGGCGGCCAGTACCAGCACTCGCCGGCGGTGAGCATCGGGAGAGACGCGCGGATTTCCTTGCCGCCCGCACCGGTGCCAAGGTCGAGCCACTTTTCGAGCGAGTTGAGGGAATTCTTGCCCTTCTGCCGGTGTAGCAACATGCCGTCGCAAAGTTCCAGCACGGCTTTGTTCACCTGTTCGGCGCGCTGGTTGATGAGCGTGTAGCCGAGCAGCGCGTTGCCGCCCATCCGCGCCAGCTTTTCGACTTCGGCATATACGTGCGACGCCGCAGGATCGCCCTTCGGCAGAAGTTGCGGGCAAAACTCCGCCGCCTCTTCCAGAAAGACATGCCGCAAACCGAAGTCCTTGTTCTCGTAAAGCAGCACGCGGAGAACGTCGGTGACGATGCGCTTCCAGTCGGCCTTGCTGAGGGTCATGGAATACAGGTCGAGCACGATGGAGACGCCGGCGCGCATGGCGGCCCGCACGATCTCGGGCGCCGATTGAGGCGTCAGCGGCAGGTCGCCATGCATGCCACCCGCGACGACGACCGGGTATCCCTTGGCGCCCTTCACACCCGGAGCCGGAACGCGCAGGTTGCGCCAGATGCCGACAGGGTCGATCGCAATAATCGGAACGCCCGCGTCCATCAGCCGTTCCGCGATCATCGTCGCGGTGTAGGTTTTGCCGCTGTCCCGGATTCCGAGAATCGCGTTGCCCTGGCTCGCATAATCACTCAGGTCGATCGAGACTTTTCCAAGGTCGATTTTCATCGGTCTTCGTTCTCCTTCACCTTAACCTCAAGACCGACACGGCCCATGAATTCAATGAGCGAGGCGCCGGCGTCGCGCCATTTCTGCTTCTGGATGCCGTCGTCCGGCATGTCGTCCCACAAGGGCCTGATCTCGCCGTGACGGAAGCGGCGGATTGCTTCGCCGGCGCGGTCTTCGATGGTGCGGGGATTTTCGGTGTTGTGGTCAACCTTCGACACAGGCTATCTCCCTGACTTCGACGGCTACGATAGTGGCGCCGCTTTCATACGCGACGCGCTCCCATAGAGTGTCGACATACTCGTTGTTGTGGTCACGAAGGACCGCGAAGCCGATCAGCACAATTCCGTTCACCTTGGCCGCTCGTATCGTCGGCGACACAGTGCGAACGTCGATTTCGCCGCCTGCGGTCTTAACCGCGTATCCGCTAGTGTTGTTGGTCTCGCGCGCAAGAAGAAGTTCGCGGGCCATATGCACCGCCTCCACGCCGTTCGCAGAGACGCAGGGCACGCCGGCACCTATCATCTCGCGGAGGCGTTCGGTAGAGACTTTGGACGTAGCGCCGTAATCGTGCCCGTTCTTGCAAGGCCCGAATTGGCAGGCCGGACAAGATCTCGGATACGGTTTACCCGACTTTCGAATTTCTTCCCGGCAGCGAGAACGGGGGGCGGTGTCAGGTGCAATCTCAGGTTGAACGGCGGCGTGTTCGGTCAGGCGCTGTTGAACAGCGGCAAAACCCTCGGCCATCGCGCCCACGGTTGCGAAAGCCGAAGAATTGTCGCTGCCTTGGGCCGCGCCAATAGCAGCGTTCCAGAAATACCCGAGCGCGTCGGCGAGCTGTGTCGCAGTGAGAGGTTGTTCTATTGCTTTCTCGTTCATGCTGCATCGGCCTCCTTGGCCTTCGTTTTCCTCGGGTTCATTTCCTGCCACCAGGCTTCGCCTTCGGCTTTCCACCAGTCGCGGATGCCTTCCGGCGTGGCGTCTTTCGCCGCGCGATAGATCGTCCGCAGCTTTTCGATGTCTGCCTGATCCGACATATGACATTCAGGCTCCGGCATTCGGGTGATCAAGGCGATGAAGCGATAGGCGCGATTGCGCGCGCTGCGCCGGATGCGCGCTACCGCGATCTCGTATTCCTTCGTGCCGGGCCGCTCCTCGATGCCGTACATCGTCTCGGCCGATTTCCAGAGGCGGTCGAATATCTCGTGGCAGTGCTTGCGCGCCTCATGGACCTCTTGGCCGACCATCGGCTTGCCGTCCCACGAGTGCAGTCCGCAGCGCTCGCAGTCGTCGCGGCGGCCATACCGCGTCCGCTTCACAACGGAGGGCTCGCCGCAGTTCGGGCAGTCGAGGGGTTCGGTGGATGCGGGTTTCTTGGCCATCACAAACGCTTCCGTTCCGCTTTCGTCATCGCCGCCCGAAGAGGGGTTCGCGCCCTCTCCAGATGAAGAGCGACCTCGGTCCACCAGTTCCAGTCGTCGCCGGAGAACCGCTTCTCGGCCTCCTTGATTAGGCGCGCCAGGTCGCGGTCGAAGTCGGCGGCGCCGAGCGGCGGGTCCGGGAGCGTCTTGCGCGCGGGCTTCTTCGCCGTCATGGCGCTCCCCCGAAAAGGTCGAGTTGAGGCGCGGGCACGCGCGCGGGAGCCGTTGCGACCGGAGCGGTGGGTTCGATCCTGCTTTGCCGCACATAGTCGGAGACCTTGCTGCCGTGCGTGGCGAGGAAGCGCAGCTTCGCCGGCGTAGACGCGACCTCCTGAAAGCGATTTGCGATGGAGTCGCCCAGATAGACGTCGGCGCAGATGTCGAGCAGGGCGAGCTGCACGTAGCAGAGGTGAAAGCAGAAGGGATCGATGTCGACCGCGGTGAACCAAAGATGAGTCGCGGGAGAGAAGCCGCGCGACTTCATCACTTCGCTGAAAGCGATGATCATGCCGCCCGATCCGGCTGCCGGTTCGCATCCGGTGACGAAGCCATTCGCCTCAACCAGCCGACGCATCTCGTCATCCGGGAGGTTGATCTCCGCCATCAAGCGGGAGACCTCGAAGGGAGTGAAGTATTGACCGAACCCCTCATTCAGGGCGCCGAGATCGGCAACCATCGCTCCAAAGAAGTCGCCGCCCTCCTCGAGCCCGTCTACCGTCATTGCAAGCAGCCGGGACAGCTGGTCTCGATACGGTTCTCCCCCGCCACGCTTCACAATCTCGACGAACCGTTCTTCCATCTGCGCCGCCCTTTCGGGAGCGGTGAACGGTACGCGCTGCGCGATGGCGAGATACGCGCATTCGGCGAAGTCTCTGATGATGTCCGAGTGCCTGCGTTGCCGCGCCATGTCGTTCACGAGCTTGATGAACTCGCGTGTCGGGCCGGTCTTGCCGGCATGCGGGTTCTTGTTCACGCGGCTCACTTGCTCGCTCCGCGCTTGCTGAACGAAAGACCGATGTCCTTCGCGACCCGGGCGACATTCGGGTAGGGGCGGCCGATCAACTGCGCGGCATGGGCTAGCGTTTCCCCGCGCTCATGTGCCCCCTGAAGGATTTTGTATTCCTTCTCGGTCCATGCTGTCCGCTGCTTGAGCCCGAGATTGCTCGCCTTGGCTCGAACCCCGCTGATCGGTTTGCCGAGAGCCTCAGCGATCTCCTTCACCGGGGTCTTCTTCTCGTAAAGCTGGCGAAGCTGTTCGATGTCTTCCGCCGTCCAGCCCTCGACCTTCCGCGAGTAGCCGTTGCGTTGTGCGAATTTCATGATTGCCGTGATGCCGCGCTCGTAGCCGGCGGCCTTGAGGTTCTGGATGATCTCGCGATATGGGGTACCGTCCTCCAAGCCCTCGATCGCGATCTTCTTCTCGGGCTCGGTCCAGTAGTTCACCCGGTCGCGGGTGATGCCGAGCTGAATAGCGCGCATCTGGATTGCGACGCGGCCGCGCGTGTAGCCCTTCTCGGCAAGAAGTCCGACAATGTCGATGAGCTTGATCTCGCGGGCATAGGCATCGCGGATGATCTCGTCCTCCTCGTCGCAATAGGCGACGGCCGCGCGGGCGCTCACCAGGCCAAGCGCATGGGCGCGCGTTGAAAGGCCGCTGACGGAAACGCTGCGATAGCCAGCGTCGACGAGCTGCTGGCATATACGGAGAACCGGCAGCTTGGCCTCGTAGCCGTCGCGAATGATCTCGTCTTCTTCCTTTTGCCATTGGCGCGGCGCTGGGCCCTTCTTGGCTCGCACGGATGAAGCGGCGCGTTCCGTGTCGCGTTCGATCGTCGGTATCTCTCGCAGAAGGGCAGCAGACTCCGCCGCCGAGATCGTCGGCGGCGCGATGATCTCGGGCGCGTCCCCTTTGTGTCTGGAAAGCACGGGCCCGGCCTTGAAGCGGATGCGCTTCGGTCCGCCGAGTGCCGGGCCGAGACACATGAACTCGCCGTCCGAAAGCGTGCGAAGCGGCTTCGAGGATCCAGCCGTCAACCCCAGTGCAGCGCCGGCGCGCTCCAGGTCGCGGTCGAAAATCGTGCGGCCGACTATCACGTTCGTCGCTTTTGACACGACAGCCTTAGATGTCTCGGCGATGCGGGCGCTGGCTATGACGCCCGCCACTCCGCGCTTTCGGCCGCGTACCATCATGTTTGCAAGGGCAGATATGGCTCGCTTGCGAATGTCGGCGGTTACATCGCCGGTGTCATAGTGGGGTGCCAGCGTTTGCGCCTCGTCGATCAGCACCAGCATCGGGAACCAAAAGCGCTCCGGAGCATCGATGAGGCCTTCGGTGATGTCCGCGACAAGCTGCAGGCGATCCTCCGTCGCCGCATCGGAAAGGTCCAGAACTGCGCTGTAGCGATGCTCGCGCATGTGCAGAGTGAACTTCCGGCCGCCAATTCTCTCGACGTCAAATGCGCTGAAGACCGCCACGTCGAATTCCTCAGCAAGCGTCGAGAACTCGCCCTCAGGATCAATCAGGAGCAACTGCACCTTCCCGAAAGCCTGCTCGAAGATGCGGCGCAGCAGCATGGACTTTCCCGCGCCGCTGTTGCCCTGGATGAGCAAGCGCCCCTCGATCAGCTTGCCGAGATGGAGGCCGACCGGATCGCCGTTGCTGGCCCGGCCGAGCTCAATATCTCCCTCACGCAACGTCTTCGGCGGCGGGGGCGCCGGCAGCGGCTTGCCGCCCGAGCCGCCGGGACCGAAGCCCCGGCCGCCAAGCGCCTCGGCCAGCATGGCGTCGCCTTTTTTTGATGTCAGGCTCATGCCGCTTTCCGCTTCTCCGGAGCCTTGGCGGGGGCCTTGGCCTTCCGCGGCTTTGCCACCGGGTCGTATTCGACGATGTCGGGCAGCCAGCCGGCTTCGAGGCATGCGGCCTGCACCGCCGCCGCGACGGTCTTCTTCGGCTTGCCCTCGTAGAGCGCCGCCTCTTTCTTGCCTTTCACCTTGGCGAGGATCGCGAGCAGTTGCGCGTTCTGGTGGGCGGCGAAGTAGTCGTAGGGCAGCGGCGGGCTCTCGGTCAGCACCACGGCCTCCCGGAGCACATGAAGCCTCTCCCTGTCCTCGTTCTGCATCTTCGGATAGTCGCTGCCGTGAGCGCCGAACGGCGTGATCGCCTTGACGATGCCGGCAATGAGCTCCTCGCGCTTGAGCGCACCGAGTTGCTTCCATACGCCATCGAAGGAATCGTCACCGCGCGACTTCTGTTCGGCGATCGGGCCGAGACGCTTGCCGTGATCTTCGGTCAGGGGCGTTACGGCGCGGCCGTCGATCCGCACCCCGAAGTCGCCGCCGGTCTTGAGGCTCGTAAGAATGACCTTCAAGGCAAAGGTCTCGTTCGCCAGCATCGCTTCCTGAATGAGCAGGTCGCGATGGTCGCGGGCGATCGCACAGGCCTTGCGGGTGTGCGGGTCGAGCGGCTTCTTCGGACCGGCCGCGGCCTTCCCGGCCGAGCCGGCGGTTCCGGGCTTCCCCGCCTTTGCCGCAACCGTTGCCGGGATGATCTTGAACTCGGCCTCGCCGTGGCGATCGATCTTGGCGATCACCCGGACATTCTTCATCTTCTCGGGGTCGTAGCTGTCCGGGCGCCCGAGGAGCCGCGAAAGCTGGTCGCGAGACGCATCGAGCTGCTCGTGAACATCGAGGTTGAGGCCGGACTTTCCCCCGGCGACCTTCTTCTCGAAACCGGATATCGCGGTGTCGAGCGCCTTGACGCGGGCAGCGACGTCGGGTTTGAGCGCGGCGCGGACCGCCGCATGCCCGGCCCGATAGTGAAACGAGGTGTGGCTGTACCAGTCGCTCGGGCTCTTTCCGCCGCTTGCGATTGCGACATTGGCGCTCAGGCTGCGCGCGATCTCCTCGGTCGCCCGGACCTGATGCTGCATGAAGGCCTTGGCGTCGTGGAAGTAGCCGCCATCGGCATCGAACAGATCGCGCTCGTATTTGAGACCCGACGCCTCGATGTCGAAGAGAGCGGCGCGCGTCGGAATGCGGACATCCTCGATCGTCTCGCTGATCTCTTCGACGCTTTCGGCCCAATAGGGGATTTTGCCTCCCCGCAGTGCCTTGGCCAGCTCACCGAGCATCTTCGGCGGAAGCATCGTCGCGCGTTGCGCTACGCGCTCGCTCATGACCCCGGCGTCGACCGCATCGACAACCTCCTGCGGCAATGCCGAGAGCTGGCGGAGCTGCTTTACCTTCCGCTCCGTGACGCCCAGGGCAGAGGCAAGCACGCTGTCCGCATCCGCCTTGCGCTGCGTCACGACCTTGATCCGCTCGGCGAAGCTGTATTGCTTGCGGACCATATTGGCGACGTCGCCGGCGTCTTCGTCTTCGGCCAGCTCGTACTTGATCCGGGTTTCGCCGTTCTGCGTCATAGCGGCGAGGCGGTGCTGGCCGTCCACGAGGACAAAGCGTCCGCCCTTGGCCGCCTTGAGCAGGATCGGCACATAGAGGCGCTTCTTGGCCTTGATCGAGGCGGCGATGGTTTCGACATGGTTCCGGTCGAGCTTGCGAAGGCCTGCCGGCACGTCGATCTTGTCGATATCCGCGTAGAGCGCGGTGTCCTGCTTGGTCACGTCAGATCTCCTTTGTGGGTTCGGGGCGGGTGCGCCGCGCCAGGTTGTTGCGCGACTGGAGCGCGCGCTTGGGCCAGTCGTATCTCCGGCCGGTCTTCTCTTTTGGTTTCTCGGGACGCAGAACGTCGACGCCGCGTGCGGGCGGAGCGAACCGATCCGATTTGTCCCGGCCGCGCGTCGCGCCGGTGATGCGGTTCTCTTTCGAACGGCGCGCCGTGTCCTTCGCGGATCGCGCCTTGTGCGACCGGCAGACGACCGCCTGAATGTGGTCGGGATCGTTCGCTGGCGGGATCGTGTCGCCCAATCCGCGCCGTGCGTCTGGATCGAACTCGCGCTCCCACAAAGCCGGACGATGGTCGTATTCGAACTTGTCGTCCCCGACGCCGAGCTTGACGCCTGTGTCGGCGCAAAGCCCACCCTGACGGACGAAGACGGCCGCCTTGACGCGCTTCGGCATGGCCGGGCGCTTCCATCCTGCGGGTGGGCGGGGGAGGGTCATGCGAGATCGCCTTCGAGTGCCGCCAACTCTTCGCGGAGCTTGGATATTTGGGCTTTCCGGCTCTCTTCCTTATTCTTGGCATCCCAAGCGGCCCAGTCTTCCGGCACGTCGAGCCACGGATGCGCCTTGATGAAGGATTCGATGTAGTGGGACCGTTGATCCAGACGCCACGTTGCGATGCGCTCGTCGAAAAGACGCCGGACGATCTGCCGCGCTTCGTCCTCAGAGTGTGCGGGATACACCAAAGTATCGATGCCGCTGCCGTCGTAATACTGATTGAGATGAAAGTTGACGCGCCGCCGACCGCCGTCGTCCTCGTGGCCGTGGATAGCTAAAAGCTTTAGTCCGTTGTTTCTGCCGTAGTTATCGAGATAGGGCAGAGCTTCTGCGGTGGTGGCGATTTCCGGAGCGTCATAACTCGCTTTGACTATGTGTGTGATTCTCCCTTCGATGAAGTCAACCATCAGCGATATGTCTGGGTAGCGGGTCGCTTCCTTCTCGGCTGCCGCCTTGTTCCGGCCAATCTCCGATAGCTCTGACTTTGCGTTTTGGACTTCCGAACGCAGTTCGTTCAGCGTGGCCAATTGCTCCTCAATCTTTGGGCCATAAGTCTCGACCGGCTCGCTGGTGAGCACGCGCGCCACCGGGGTCAGGCGATCCGAAGGCCACTCGTCTCCGGTTTCCTTGTCCGAGATAAGAAAGCGCACGAACTTTTGGCCATCAATCTCGCCCGCATAGATGCAGCGGCGACCGTCTTCCGTGTAGACAACGACGCGACCGACAAGCGGGTGATTGCGATCTATCGTCATGCCCGGACCCGCCGCGCATCCAGAAGATCGGAAACAACCTCGCACCAGTCCGCGACCGACTTGCGACCTTCAGACTTCTCGTCGTCGATCGAGTATTCCTCGAAGCCGAACGCGCTTTCGAGGTTCATCGCGATCTCGATCTTGTCGAGACTGTCCGCCTCTAGGTCAGCCTCTGCCGGACCGTCGATCGGACTTTCCAACACGTCGGCAATCGCTGTGCGGACCTTGGCTTCGATTTCTTCTGCGGTGGGTTTCATCGTCGATCTCTCCGTTTGCCTGCGGTACTCGGATAGCCTCCGGCGTTTCCGCCGCCGCCCTACCGGCATAAGCCGGGTTCTATTTCGGTGGGTTCATGACCTCCTTGAGGCGCGCGTTCTTCGCGGCGTTCACCTTCGCGATGTGTTCCTTCGTCACTTCGTCGCGCGCGTTTGCCTCTTCGAGGAACGTGTTGTCGTACCAGCGCGTGATGCCGGAAACGGATTTGAGCGTCTGGAGGTGAGCGATCGACTGGTCGATGAAAGTCGGATCGGCTTGCTGCTGCTCGTCGGCAGCGTCGCTTTGCTGCTCCGTGTCAGCGGCTTCGGTCGCGGTTGGCGCGGGGTTCTCGCCGGCGGCATTTTCTCCGGCCCCTGCGGCGGTCGTCTCAAAGTCTGCACACCGCGTGTTGTAAATGGCCGAGATCGCCGCGAGCTCTTCCGGCATGGCGGCGCGCATGGCATCGAGATCGCCCGCCTCGCCGGCGGCTTTCCAAGCAGCGCGCATTTCATCGAGGGTTTTGGCGTTCGTGAGCGTCAAGCGCAGCTCGACTGCGATCTCTTCCAGACCTACGCCCGACTCGTCGCCGCCCGTGACAGCCTCTTCGGCTGTGCGGTCGATCGGTCCTGTGATGAAGTCGGACCGGCGAGGCGCCGGCGGCGCGTCGACCTGGCGCGCTGCGGGGGCATTGAGCACGAAATGCGCTTCGTCGCGCTCGAGTATCCGGTCGACATCCGCCGTGAGAGGGATTCGTTTCAGCAGGCGCCGCCCGACCGACTTGCGGCCCATCTCGTCATACCAGTCTTTCCAAGGGCCGTTCGTCGCCTTGGATACGGCTTTGACGCGATCGAGATCGGCGCGGGTCATGACCTCGCGCTCGATGCCGCCGTTTGTCTGTTTCAGGATCGCGTAGACGGCAATGATTTCTCCGCGGTCGCCCGTCACGTTCATCTTGTGAACGATCCGTTCGTCGTCACCGAGGAAGACCTCGAACGTGTCGTTTGCATAGACGACCCGCGTCGAGAATTCCTTGACCTTGCCGGTCTCCAGAACCTTCTTGGTCAGGCCCCGGATCATCGGCATCCACTTGACGAACTTTATCCACTCTTCCTTTTCGCGGCCGTCCTTGTCCTTCCGCTTCACCTTGTTGTTGTAGATGTTGAACGTACCCTCGCGGCCATCGGGCAGCAGGCCGTCCTGCGCGGCCTCTATGCCGGCATTGATCAAGGACCGGCGGTCGGCCCGCAAGAGATCGGGGTTCTTCGCCACCGCATGGGCGACAGCGTTGATGAAACGGTCCCACGGGATGTCGGGCGGCAAAAGCGCCTCGATCTGATCCTGCCGCTCGGTGAACTGAACGCGGACCTGGTCGACGCCCTGATCCAGCGTTACGACCGAACCCTTGTTCTCTGCCGGTCGGGCGACGTCCTCCGTCTTGGGCTTGTCCTTGACCTGCGTGTTCATATCGGAAGTTCCTCTTCTTCATACTCGGCGTCTTCGACGTCGTGGGTGGGTGGGGCAAGGAGTGCCGGTTCGAGCCGCGCGCGGACAGGCTCCGGCAACTGCCAGTCCTGTTTCGGCGCCTTCTCGAAGGCCACCTCCCGCGAGCAAGGCGCAAGGCCATAGATCGCGGTGCCGTGATGCAGGACCGGCTCAAGAAGCCTTCCGCGAAAGATCGGCTCGATCTGCAGAAGCTTCGTGCCGAAGCGCTCGATCTCGTCGATCCGGCCGATCAGCGTCCGGTGCCCGAGGATCTCGACAATCGCGTATTGACCCTCGGGCAGGTCTTCCGCTGTCGGTTCGGCGCGGGCTTCATTCATCGGCCTGCACCTCCGCGCGATATTCGATCTGGACGCTCTGGCCCGTCCGCTTCGTGACGGCGACGATGCGGTTCTCGGCGATCATCGCCCCGACCTCGACGTTCGGCCCCTTCGGGATGAAGCCGACATGCTGATCGCCGTGCATCACCTTGACCGCGTTCCGATCGAACTCGTTTTCCGGATCGGCCTCGACGGCCATCGGCGCGCCGTGCTCGATCGATTCCAGATGCTCGGCCGCGCCAAGGCGGAACTTGACGCCGGCGATGTGGAATTTCCGGGTGTATGTCGTCACAGCCGCTGCTCCGCTTTGAACTCGACGCCCGGCAGGCCGGTCTTCCGGAGCTCCGGCGACCGCGCGTAGGTGTCGGCATATTTCTGCAGGAAGCCCATCAGCTCGTCGGGACGGTTCTTCTTCACCCAGGCGAGCAGCTTGCCGTTGTCGACGATCTCGCCGACGTAGAAGGTCTTGAGGCCGGTGGCCTTGCCGCCCGTCTGGTCGCCGCGCACCGACGCCTTCTGGCTTGATGCCGCTTTGAAGCCGGCGGCGGCCTTCGCGGCCAGCTCCTCCGCCTCGCGGGCCTCCGCCATCGCGCCGGTTACGCTGACGCCGGAAGATTTCAGATCGCCGGCGGCGGCCTTCGCGGCCAGCTCCTCCGCCTCGCGGGCCTTCTTCTGCGCCTCCTCCAGAGCTGCACGGGCGCGCTCCTCTGCGTCCGCTTTCTCCTTCGCAATGCGAGCGCTTTCCTTGTCCAGCCACGCCTTCTTGCGCGCGTTCAGCAGCGTCTTCGCGTCGTTGATGCGATCCGTGAGGCTTGCGAACCGCTTGCGAACCTCAGCCAGCCTGTCCATCAGCGGACGCTTCTCTGCCTCCGCCATCCCGTCTGCCTTTTGGGCTAAGGCTGCGAGCTGGTTGAGCATGTCCTGCGCTTTGGCGGCCATTTCGCTGTCGACAAACTCCGGCCGCTCGGCGATCCAGAGATCGGCGGTCTTGAGATACTTGTCGACCTCGTCTTTCAGCGTGACGAATTCGTCGGGCGGATTGTTGTCGCCGATGCGGGGCTCACGCTCGGCCAGGGCTGCGTCTGTCATGGTGTTGGTTCTCCTGTTTCCACGTCGTCAACAATCGGTGGGGCGATGGTCAGAATGTAATTTCGGCGTCAGAGTTCGGGAGTTGCGCGCGCAGCGAAGAGATCTCGGAACGCAGGGCGACATTTTCGGCCTCGACGCTCTTCTTCTGGTCTTCGAGAATGCGACACTTGACCTCCGCCTCTTGCGCGCGCATTTCGAAGCGAAGGCGCTGCGCCGCTTGATCTTCGAGCCTGTCCAGCACTGTGTTGAAAGCATCCTGTCCGTCGATATCCATCGCGGCGTTCCTCTCAAAAGACGGGCTCGATGCCCAAGGGATCGATCTTCCTGTACGGCTGTGCGGCCGGTTCGTTCGGTGCGAAGTCACGCGCCCATTCCGCGCGCGCGACCAGGTAGCGGTATTCCTCTTCGGTGATCGGGTTGCCGGCGCAATGCGTCCACTCGGCATCGGCGTCCGCTTCCTTGCCGCCGACCGCGCAGACCAGCCGCTCGTCGGAAAGCAGCTCGCCCGTGTCCGCGTCGATGTCCTGTTCGAGCCAGATCGCGACCGGAACCCAAACCCCGCCGCGCACCATGCGCCGCTGAAAGAACCCGCAATGCGGTTCTGAATGGATCGGCGGCTTGAGGCCGGCCAGCGCATCGCGCCACCACGTGAACGCTTCGTTCAGGTCGGTCGGCGTATCGCCATCTCGCCCGATCGCCGTGTCAGACGGCCCCTCGTCGCGGAACAGGTCTGAAAACTCCATCAGCGTGCAGAAGCGCACGAAGTCTTCGCGACCGGGCTGCGGGACGGTCATGGCGTCTATCTCGACAGCCGCCGGGACATTCGCGTCAAGCGATACGAGCAGCTTCGCCTTGCGGGCCTGCTCTGCGAAGCCGACCAGGCTCTCGCGACACTTGCGCTGCCTGATTTCTCCGGCGCTGGCCAGCAAGGTTTCGAGATCGCCATATTCTTCGATCAGCCGCGCCGCCGTCTTGATGCCGATGCCCGGCACGCCCGGCACATTGTCGGTCGAGTCCCCCGCCAGCGCCTGCACATCGACGACTTTTTCGGGCGGGACACCGAATTTCAGGATCACCTCGTCGCGCCGAACGAACTTCGACGCGAATGGATCGAAGATCGCGACGTGCCCGTTGACGAGCTGCATCATGTCCTTGTCGCCCGTCGCGATGATCACATCCATGCCGGCGTCGGCTGCTAGGCGCGCATAGGTGGCGATCAGATCGTCGGCCTCGAAGCCTTGAACCTCGACGCCATGCACACCGAGCGCTGCTGTCGCTTCGCGCATCAGGTCCATTTGCGAAGTCAGGTCAGATGGGCGTGGACCCCGGTTGGCCTTGTAGTTCGGGTCGATTTTGTGTCGGAAGTTTCTGCCGGGCGGATCAAAGACAACGGCGCAGTGCGTTGGCGAAATCTCGGGCCTGCTGCCATCCAGAAACTTCATCAGAAGGTTGCAGAAGCCATAAACCGCCCCTGTCGGCTGACCGTCCGACTTGCGCGTCATCTTCGGCAGCGCGTGATAGGCGCGATGAATGAAGGCCGACCCGTCGACCAGAAGAAGCGTGTTCATGCAATCACCCAAGCCATGATCAGAAGAAGCGCAGAGAAGAAGAACCCGACCCGCGCCTCCGTCTTCCGTCCCTCGGCCTTCAACGCTCCGGTTGAAATCGCAAAAAGAAAGCCGACTGCAAGCACCACGAATGAGACGAACGAGGTCATGCCCGCGCTTCCTTCCGCTGATGCGCGCGACGGCGCTTTTTGTAGATATCCCGCCGGTCCTCGCGGGCGTCGTATCCGCAATCCTCGATCATCAGGCGAAGCAAGGAAGGCTCCGACGCCGGGCGAATGAACATCGTCCGGACCGTTGCGATGTCGGCGCGGAACCGCCGCCATATGAGGCGCGCGCCGTTGACGGCGTGAAGTGCCTTGCGAAGCGCGCGCCGGCGCAACGCGCGACGCTCGCGGCGCTGAATGATGAGGCCGTAATCGAGACCGATCATCACGCGCCTCCATCGACAAGATGCCGGCCGCGCCAGACAAGCCCGAGGCGCGCGCGTTCTTCCTGACGCTCGAAAAGAATTTCGTCATCGACCGGATCGCGCCCGGCTTGAAACTGGCGGCGGTAGTCGGCCATGATCCGCGTGTCGCCGGGGTAGGGCCGGCGCGCAAGACCGCGATTGTGGGCGGCCGTGAAAGCCTCCGCCGAAGGAATCTCGCCGGTGCCAAGACAGGCGAAACATTGCTCCTGCCTTTCGGACGGCACGGCGCAATGACCCTTGCACTCACCGCCCGGATAGGGATTGCCGCAGCATTCCGGAACCGTGTGGGCCGTGAACCCGTTTCCGCCACAGGCCGGGCAGGGCTGCATGTCCCGGCGCTCGCCGGCGACAAGCGCGAGACGGCCGCGCGTCGAGGAACCGAGTGGCGAGCCGAAAGGCATTTCGGGCGTGGCGCTCATGCTGCTTGCCCCCGTTCGATCCCCGCTGCGGCATCGAGGCGATTGAGCGCCGCTTCGGCGACTTCGTAATTGTCGATCCGCTGGTAGCGGTCGGACAGGAAGGCGCGCACATGGCCGTCGAGCATGCGGACGAGGTGCGGCTTCGGCTTGTCGTGGAACCAGTGGTTGACGTTGCTGGCGAGCAGCTCCGGCGCGTTCTGGAGCATGCGGTCGTAATATGCGGCGGGGATGGAGAGCTTCGTGCCGATCTGCCGGTGGGCGGTCTGCCCGACCGGGACGACCTCGCCGAGGCTCGTTTCGCTGCTCATGCGAATGCTGAGGCTGGCATCCGGCGTCATGGCGAGAAGGCTCGTCGGGGCGACGATATCCTTTTTCGACTCGGCCTGGCGTTGAAGCTCTTTGGCGAGGTCGACGATGTTGCGTCCGGTTTTCATGTCCGTTTCCTGTCTGTTGGGCCCCGGCGCTCGGGGTGGGCGGGGTCGGCGCCGGGGCCTCGTGGGTGCCTGCCGTGGGGGTACGGCCGGGGACAGAAGGGAATATAATTCCCCGTTCGGCGCGCGGCAAGAAGAAAATTCCCTTCAACGGGGAATTTTTTGCTACAGTCCCCTCAGGCCAACAAAAAGCCCCGCACAAGGCGGGGCGGGCTAGGGCGATATGAAAGACCGGCTTAAGAGGTCAGCGCCGTCCGGACGGACCGAATTGCCTTCCGGGCGTTCGCATCGTCACATAGATAAACTCCAGGGTATTTCATGCGGCTCGATCATGACCTCCAGCATGCGCGCGTGAGTCTCAGGCTCGAACCACGCGATGCCGCGGCGGTGAAGAGCGCCTGACTTCGGCCCCCGCCGGGGGCGGCCCCGCCGCTTTTTCACCTCATTCCCGTCAGCACAGCATGTTCCAGAGCGCGGCGAAGTCTTCCGATTCACCTTCGATGAAGGTTCCGATCGTTTTTCCGGCCCCGACAAATCGCCGGTTGCCGGTATAGCCGCCGAAGGCGTTCTTTGCGTTTACGAGGCCGCAGACGACCGGCGCCCCCGACGTGTAGGAGACCCGGACGCTGGAGAATTGAGCGCTGGCGGGGTCGCGCAGCGTCGATTGCACCAACTCCTTGTTCACCCTGATCCACGTGATTTCCTTCGCCGGCGACAGGCGCTCGGCGTGGCCCGGACCGGCGACACACAGGGCAAAAAGAACCAGCAGTCCCGTCCCCGTCCATTGCATTGCAGTGCCGCTCATCTTTCCCTCCCTCACATCCGTCTGGCGAACCAGACAATTCTCCCGATGATGTTGGTATCCTCGGCCATCACCTCGTAAGTGCCATGAAGCGGATTGTCCGAGATCAGCCTGATCTTTTCCGGCTTCGCATTCGGAATGCGCTCCAGCCGCTTCGCCACGGTTCCGTCGCCATCCCACAAGGCGAAGATGCCGGGCGTGCCGACGCGCTTGTCGCTCATATCGACAAGAGCGCGGTCCCCGGAATGCAGGGTGGGTGCCATGCTGTCACCGATCAGCTCGATCACCACGAGATTGCGCGCTGCGAGGCGCAGCTCGTCGACCAGATAGCGGCGCGAGAAGGTCCACAGATCCTTGATCGTCTCGGCATCGACCACAAAGCCGTTACCCATGCCGGCGCGGACATCGTATTCGGGGATATCGACGGTGGTGCGATCCGGGGCCGACTCGGGCAGGTCGGGTGTGTTGCCGACATGCTCCTTTTCCATCGGCCCTTCGCCGAGCATCAGCCATGAAAGGTGGACCCGGAGGGCTTTCGCGAGCTTCTCGGGGATACCGCCCCGCGGCGCGTCGACCCCGCCCTGAGCGTATTTCTTGATGCTTTCCAGCGAGACGCCGGAACGTTGCGCCAGCGCTGGATAATCCATGTCGCGCTTTCGGAGCGCGAGCACCAATCGTTTTGACCAATGTTCCATCGGGGGAGAATGCGCGACAGGCGGGCCTTTTGCCGGGGAAAAATCTTCTTGCGGAAGGGATTTTAATTCCCTAAATTCCCTGTCCATGAACACTGTCACAGAAATCATCTCTGCATGTGGTGGCCCGGACCGGATCGAGGCTGAAGCTTCGGTGCGCGGGGTAAAGCTGACCTCGTGGGCCGTCAAAAAGTGGAACCAGAACGGCATTCCGGAAAAGCACTGGGACCTTGTTATGGGCCTGTGCCCGACGACGGTTGAAGCGCTTTACAACGCCAACTCCGCGCTCCGCGCGCCCCAAGAGGCCGCACAATGAGCCTCAAAACCCGCCCCCTTACCAACGAGGAATCTTTCGACGCGGCCTGCCGGCGCCTCAAGTCCGTTTCCGACAAGCGGCGCGTTGCGACGTGGGAGCTTGTGGATGAACTTCTCTTGGCGCGCGAAACGCTTGGCGAGCGTTTTTGGCAGGCGGTTGAGATAACGCAGCTTTCGCAAGGCGCGGTCGACAACTACATGCGCACGGGCGAGGCGTGGCCCGCCGACAAGCGCTTTCTCAACATGCCGTTCGATTGCCATTCCGCGCTCAACACGCTGGACCCGGATCGTCGCGTAGCCGCGATGACAATGGCTCAAAAGGCAAAATGGGACCGGGACGAACTGCGCCGCCGGGTCGCAGCATGGAAGGCCGGGGACGAAAAGGCGTTCGATTACCGGCACAAAGTCTCGGCACCTGAGCGACCTGCACGAAAGATTGTAGACGTTCCAGAAACACTCGCGGGCGAGGGTTCTTCGAACGGCTCCAAAAACGCTGCCGTCTTCGACGCCACCGACGCGGGCCGGGGGCTCGATGTTGAGAACAGCCCCGCAACACCGACTGCCGCGCCGGCGCTTCCCTCCAAGCCGACGGCCACCGAACGCCTCAATCATGTGCTCGCTCTCCTGAAGGAGATGCGGAACGAGCCCGGCTTCCTTGCCGCGCTCGATCCGCCTGCGATCAGCGCCGTCGATTGCGGCATCGAGGGCCAATGGCTCGTCAATGTCGGCACCGAGACCCGGCATCGTCAAGACATCGAGTTCGATCGGAAAGCGGCACCGCGCCGCCAAGGCAAGCCCCAACCCGCCGAGGAAGACGTCCCGGTTTTTCTGAGAAGGAAAGCCAACGCCGATGTCTGAAATCATCGAAATGCCGCCCGTGCGAGACGCCGCTGCCCGGCGCCACATCGAGGCTGCGCGCATGTCGCCGATGTTTTTTCCGCTGTTCGTCGAATCGGCGCTGATGAAGGGCGACACGCCTGCGGATATGGAACGCAACTGGGGCGTTCCCGAATGGGTCATCAGACAGACGGTGCGCGACCTTGAGGCGAAAGCTTCTTCCGCAGCGAAGCGCGCGGCGCGACGCCGGGAGGTCCGTCATGCCCGGGCCTGAAATCCACAACGACCACGTTGCCGAAAGCGCTTCTGACTTGCCGGTCCCGCGCCTCCGCAACGACTTTCCTTGCGATCTCTCCGATGCTCCGCATGTCCGTTCTCCGTTCCCGTATCGCTCATCAAACCTAGGAGTGAGCGATGCGCAAAACGAGCGGGAAGAACCCCCGGAGATTGCCGATGACTGACGTGACCGCCGAGATCGGCAGCCGTGTCGGCTTCTGGATGCGTCAGGAATGGCCGCGCGACACGGCCAAGCTTGCGGCGCGGGCTTTCGATGCCAGCGAGCGGACGGCCGAGAAATGGCTCGCGGGCGCGTTGCCGTCGAACGCCCACATGGTCGCGATGATGTCGCGGTGGGGCCACCGGTTTGTTGCGTTCGTCTACGAGCCGGTCGTCGGCACCAGCCTTCGGCCCTATGCGCTCGCCCAGGAACTGAAGGAAATGCAGGGCCAGCTCGAAGCCCTCGAAAGGAAGATCGCAAATGCGGCGATGGATGAACCGCTACGGCCTGTGGCGGATGAGAAGGAACGCCGACAAGGGCTGGCGCGCTCTTAACCGCGCCGGCGCATGGGAGACATGGCTCCGCGCGCGCGGCGTGCGCTTCGAAGAGCCTGGGCTGAGGCAGGTCGAGCTCGGCGAATTTGTTGAAGTGCCGCATCGCGGCGTGATCGGGGAGTAGCGCGATGAAGAAATCCGGAATGCTGGGCGCGGCGATGGCAGCGGCGCTCACTCTTGGCGGTCTCGCGTCCGCGCCAGCTTTCTCCGGGTCGGTTCGCCTGTCTCGCCATGCAGATTTTCTGTTGTTCAAGGACGGTGACGGCCGCAGGAAGAAGCGCCATGTCGGCGCGCGGGAGAACAAGCGCAAGGATTACGTCTGCACCACCGGCATGTCGCGGCGCCGGAAACTTCGCACGCTTCGGAAGATGTGGCTCTCGGGCGAAGCGGCGCGCAAACGCAGCCAAGGGCCTGACATGCGCCCCGACAAGTACCTCCATTCCCATGCGCGGCGGAAGCGCGCGCAGGCCAGTTCCATGGAGAACAACGGTCAATGAAACTCCCGGCCGAAGTCATCACCGGACAGGTCTCGATCGCCATTGAAGGCGGCGAGGCCAAATCCGTTCTTGCCTTTATGCTTGGCGATCTTGCGGTGACGCCTGTCAGGGCCGAGACGAGCTGCGAGACCGGTGTGCTCTGGTCGATCACGCATGTTCCGTCCGGCTTTGGCCTGGCGGCCGGCGCCGCGTTGTTCAGACGCGCCGAAGATGCGGTGGGCGCGATGTACGACATCCACACCCTGTTCGGTCGCCCTCACGAAATCCCTATCCAGATGTTTGCGCCCGCGCAGATGCGAATTGTCGAGATATGCCTCAAGCGGCGCGGCGTGCTGCCCGGACAGATGGCTGCTTGACGAAAACCGCCGCCTGAGTGCGGCCAACCCGAGAGGAGAACGACGATGGCGAAGAAAGGCAAGGCCGCGAGCGGCGAGCCGCAGGGCGGCGTCAAGGCGCCGACGCCCGGGAGCAACGGCTACGACAAGAAGAAGCTCGAGGGCTACGTGTCCGAATGCGAGGAAGCGCAGACGGAAATCGACGAGATCATGCAGGCGGCAAAGGACAAATGCGCCCCGCTGCGCGAACAGATCGCCGACATCAAGAAAGCCGCCAACGAGGATGACGGCATTCCACGCAAGGAATTCAACGCCGTCCTTCAGGAGCGTCGTCTGCGCCGCAAGGCCGATGGCGTTCGGGACAAACTGAGTGCCGAGCAGCAGGACCAGTTCGACCTGATGAAGCAAGCGCTCGGCATGCTGGCGGACACACCCCTCGGCCAGGCGGCGATGCACTGATGATCCTCGCGCTCGACATCGGATTGAATCTCGGGTGGGCCGCCGGCGCGCCCGGGGTTCCGTTCGTCTCGGGCACGATGGTCTTTTCGTCGACCGGCCGCGACATCGGCCGGCTCTACTATGCGGTTCGCTCGGCTGTCGGCAGCAAGATCGACGAAAACGCGATCAGCCATGTCGTTTCGGAAGCGCCGGTTCACATTCCGACGAACGGCATCGACTCAATCGAGACGACTTTCGGCATTCACGCAACCGTGGCGCTCACCTGCAAGGACAAGGGTTTGTCCTATCGGCGCATTCACATGGCGACGGCGCGCAAGACGGTGCTCGGGTTCTCCCGCGCGCCGGCGGACGTTGCAAAGCACAGGCGCCGTGAATGGCTCAAGAGCCGGATCGTCGGCTACTGCATTGCGCGGGGCTGGAAGCCCGAAAGCGACGATGCGGCGGACGCACTGATCAATCTCGAATTTACCTGCCGTGAAATCGACCCGACATATGCGGCCGCTTCGGCCGTCGAAGAGATGGCGCGAGGTGTCGCATGAAGGGCGACGGACAAAGGATCCTCGACGCGCTTTTCGAAGAACTGCCCGATGCCGGAAGCGTCTGGCCGGAAGATCAACGCGCCGCATGGCTCGGCGCCGCCGAGTCGCTTTTCAAGCTGATTTACAAGAACCACCCCGCTGCGGCACTTCCCGCGGGAGAGGGAGCCCTTCCGACTGACGACCAAGAAAGAGACGACGCGGTTCGCGGCGGGGCCGGCGCAAGCCGGGGTGATCATACCGTCAAATCGTCTCATGGCTCCCATGAACAGGACGACGAGGATTCCGCGCCAGAGGCCGACATTGATGAGGCCGGCGCGGACGGCGGAGAGGCGGGTTGCGAGCCGAGCCCGGCCTCTCCGCTTCCAGCCGGGCCCGAAGCGCTACCGCCACTGACGAGCGCGCAGGCGAGGGCCTATCAGGCCGCCCGTTCGCTTCTCAAGCTGCAGGGCTCGTTCACAACAGCCGAGATCAATGCGAGGGGTGGGTCCGGCGCATATGTCGCGCTCTCGTATCTCCTCAAGAAGGGCTACCTCGCAAACGAAGGCCAGCTCGGAATGCCGCGCTGGCGGTTGCTGTTCGACGGCGAGCCCCACATCGAGGATCGGCGCGCCGCCGAGACGACCGCCCCACCCGAGACCGCCGGAAAGAGAAAGCCGTTTCGCCGCTTCACCGACAAGCCGACCCTTGCGCCTGATCGCCTGAAACCGCTCGCGCCGTATCACCCAGCCGTCACCGGCAAGCGAACCCTGTTTCCAAAGACCGTGATCGACCCGGCAGACAGCCCGGCGCTGCTCGTCTCCGGCGGCAACAGCCGCAAGATCGGCGACCGCGTCATCAAAGGCCCTTGGTCCGGCATGCCGATCTTCACACTGACGCTGGAGGAACGCGCCACCTGCCCGGAGAGTTGCTTCCATTTTTTGACCTGCTACGGGAACAATCTCCACTGGTCCCGGCGCCACCGGCACGGGGACGAATTGATAAGCGGCTTGCGAGACGAGCTGACGGCGTTTCAGGATGCGCACCCCGACGGCTTCGTCGTGCGGCTGCATATTCTCGGCGACTTCTGGTCCGTCGACTATGTCGCGGCCTGGGCGGGCTTTCTTCGCTCGTTCCCGGCGCTTCGCGTGTTCGGCTACACGGCCTGGCCGCGTTCATCCGAGATCGGCGCGGCGATCAAGCGCGTCACGGACACGCAATGGGACCGCTTCGCGATCCGGTTCTCGGACGCCGAAGCCAAGCCGCAAGGCGCGACGACGATCTACCGCATCCCCGAAGACGACCGGGTGCCGGAAGGCATTGTCTGCCCGGCCGAAACGGGCAAGACCGATTGCTGCGGCACCTGCGGGCTTTGCTGGTCGGACGCGGTCAGGGACCAGACCATCGTCTTTGTCGCGCATGGCCGCGGCAGCGGGCGCAAAGCTTCGCCGGAACCAACGGCGGCGCCCAAGCCCCGCACGATGCCCTTTGTCAGCCATCGGCTGATCGAGGAACACGCCAAGACGTTCGCGCCGGTCAGGCACGAGCCGGCGCCGCTCGACCGGGAGGAACCAGCCGCTCCCTCGCGCCCCGGTAAGTCGGTGCCTGAAGACGCGCGCCAGATCCTCCGCGAGTACCTCAAGGAAAAAGGGTTCCAGCCCGTCGTGACAGGCAAGGGCCGATTCATTTTCAAAGGCCGCGACGTCGACACCGACGGACTGATCGAGATGGTCAACGAAATGCGGGTCGAGGACGACCTACCGGAAATCGAACTCGGAGAGGCTGCATGAGCGGATGGACCGACGACCGCGTCGAAAGATTGAAGAAGCTTTGGCTGGAGGGCCTGAGCGCCAGCCAGGTCGCCAAGCAACTCGGGAGCGTCACGCGCAATGCTGTGATCTCCAAGCTACACCGTCTTGGTCTGTCGGGCCGCGCGATGCCGAGCCGACCGCATCGCGTGAGCAAGGTTCCCGGCAAAGTGAACGCCCACCGGCCAACAATCGTCAAAACCCCCGACGAGAAAATCTCGAAGCCGCTGCCGCCCGAAAAGCGCGTGCCGATGGAAGCGCGGTTCCCGATTATCTACGGCGCTTGCGCGGCGGTCCACGCACTGCATGACGAGACCGAGCGCTGCGGCTTCCCGATCGGCGATCCGCGCCAGCCGGATTACCACTACTGCACCGGCACACGCGCGCCGGCACCGGGCGAGAACGCACCGCGCCCGCGCTACTGCCCGGCGCATCAAAAGCTCTCCCGCCAGCCGCTGCAGCATCGCCTTGACAGGGCCGCGCGCGCCGCAGGAGGACGGTCGGCATGAACGAGCTTTACACACCGCCGCCACACAACATCGACGCCGAGCAGGCCTTGCTCGGCGCCATGCTGGTCGACAACAGATCCTATGACCGCGTGGCGACGTTTCTGGAGCCGGTGCATTTCTTCGACGCGCTGCACGGCCGTATCTACGAAGCGGCGGGCAAGCTGATCACGGAAGGCCGCACGGTCACGCCCGTCACGATCAAGCATCTCTTCGATGACGACCCGGCACTGCGCGAAGTCGGCGGCGCGACGTATCTTGCGCGCCTCGCCGGCGCGGCCTCGACGATCATCAATGCCGAGGAATATGGCCGTACCGTCCATGAACTCGCGATCCGCCGCGAGATTATTCAGATCGCGGGAGAGATCGACGAGCGCGCGCGCTTCGCCACCGCCGCCGACGATCCCGCGGCCATGGTCGAGGAAGCGGACGTCAAGCTCGCCGCGCTGCTTGTCCACGGCCAGTCCGGCGGCATGGAAGCTGCCGGCATGGCAGGCAGGCGCGTTGTTGACGGGGCCGCGCTGGCCTATCAGTTCGGCCGCCCGACGGGACTTTCGACCTATCTTCCGAGCCTTGACGCCATGACCGGGCCTTTGCGGGCAGGGGGGCTTTTCATCGTCGGCGGTGCGACGAGCATGGGTAAGTCCGCGCTCGCGCAGCAGATCGTTTTTGAGAACGCGCAGAACTTCCGCGTCGATGAGGCGGGCACGCGTATCGAAGGCGCGCGCGTGCTCCTGTTCTCGAACGAAATGAGCGCCGACGACGTGGTCGCGCGTCTTATCGCCCAGCTTTCCGGCGTGCCGGCAGACCGGATATCGGACGGGAGGTTCACCGAGGCCGAATTCGCGAGGATAAGCGACGCGCAGGACGCGATCGACACGCTGCCGTTCTGGATCGACGACACGCGCGGCCTCAAGATCGCGCAGCTTCGCGCCCGCGCGCGCCTCGCGCGGCGCCGGCACAAGATCGACCTCGTCGTGGTCGACCATCTTCATTGGGTCAAGGCCAACGACCCGCGTCTCGGCCGCGAGGAACGCATCGACCAGGTCGTCGAGGAGCACAAGGCGATGGCGGGTGAGCTCGGTATCCCGGTTATCGCGCTCGCGCATCTCAACCGCGAGGCGATGAAGCGCGTCAACCGACGCCCGCAGCTCTCCGACTTCATGGGTTCGTCGGCGATCGAGAAGGCCGCCGACAGCGTCGTCTTCGTGCATCGCGAGGAATACTACCTCGAGCGCGAGGAACCAGAAGACGGGACCGCCGAATATCTGAAATGGCAGGAAGCGATGTCGCGCTGGCAGGGCCTTGCCGAACTGATTCAGGCAAAGGGACGCGGCCGGAAGGGCGCCGGCAAGCGGATCGTCCGGTTCGACGGCGCGCAGACGCGGTTCGAGGAAATGGCAGCGGAAGACCAGGAGGCACTCGCGTTATGACGGTTTCCATCGAAGTGCCACCGGGGTCATTCGCGCTGCCTCATGCGTGGTTTGACGACGAACGGCTTCGGTTTCATCACATCGGTTTCTTGGGTTACTGGCTCTCTATTGGCGCTCCGGAGCGGCTTTCACCGAGCGACGTAATGGCGAACGGCAACATCGGCCGCGACAAGTATCGACAGATCACGCGCGAGCTGCGCGAGTGGGGCTATCTCCCGATCCCCGAGCGGACCGACAAAGCGCGGCTGAACCCCCGCGACTGGAACATCTTGCGCGTGATCGTTTTCGAGCGTGACGGCTATCAGTGCGTTTACTGCGGGGACGGGTGCGACGATCCGCATTGCGATCACGTCGTTCCAGTCTCTCGCGGAGGCACCAACGAAATAGAAAATCTCGCCACTGCTTGCCCTCCGTGCAACCTGAGTAAAGGCGACAAGATGCTGTCCGAATGGAACGGGAGAAAATTTTGATACGCCGGGGAAAACACGATAGCCGCTTTTCAATCATTCCGAACGATACGTCGGACGATATGAGCCTGAGCTACGAAGCGCTCGGCCTTCTCGTTTATCTCATAGCGAAGCCCCAAGACTGGCGCGTTCGTATCCCGGATTTGACGAAGCGGAAGGGCACCGGGCGAGACCGTTGCTACAAGCTGCTCGCCGAACTCGAGCAGGCTGGCTACATCGTCCGCGAGCGCATCCGCCGCAAGGGAAAGATGGGGGAGATTGAATACGTCGTCTACGACACCCCAAGGAGTGGTGTCTCATCAACCTCCGAACAGCCAGATGAAGCGCTGCCACATCCTGAAATTCAGGAAGTGGAGAAAACACCACGTCCTGAAAAACCGGATACTGAAAAACCGGATACGGCAAATCAGGACACATACAAAGGACAGACTCCTACAAAGGACGGAAAGTCACAAAGGACTGAGGCCGCTTGCGCGGCTCAACCCGACCTGCTTGGAGAAAGCGAACCGGCAAAGCCGAGACGCAAGGCCAAGCATCCGATGCCGAAAGACTTTCCGTCGAACACCGATCTCGATTGGGCGCGCGGGCACTGGAGCGAGAAGGGCGCGACGGGCCTCGTCGCGACGGACGAGTTCGAGCGGTTCAGAAATCACCACACCGCGCGCGGTTCGCTCTTTGCGGACTGGTCGGCGGCGTGGCGAACCTGGGCGATGAATGCCGTCCGGTTCGCGGCGCAGAAACCGACATCTGCCGGCGCGGGCCCCGCCATGAGCGACGACCAGCGATGGCGCGGCCGTGTCGAAAGCTTGCGCGAGAAGGGCGTCTGGAGCCCGCAATGGGGCCCGCGGCCCGGAGAACAGGGCTGCCTTGTGCCGAAGTCCATTCTTGCCGAGAGGAACGCGGCATGAAGCTCGTCTCTCTGGTCAAACAACATAGCCCGCACTCATGCGGCATGGCGGCGCTCGCAATGATCCTCGGGTTACAACACTCGGCCGACGTCGCGAGCGTCATACAGCGCTCGACGGAGGATAAAACCGACGACCCCGAGGTTGAATACATCGGCGTTATCGAACAGGAGCTGTCGCTCTGCCTGTTTGAACGCGGGATATCGAACTACCTCTGGTGGAACATCGGTTCTTGCTTCCCGGAAGACAGCTGGCTCCGTCGTCACGGTGCGGCGCTCTACTGGCCCACCGAAGCCGACATGCTCCAGACGATCAGAACCGAGATCGCTGTTCTCGGTGTCCCGTCAATCAACATCCGCGGCGCCGGGCACTGGCTTGTGGTGGCAGACGGCGAAGTTTTCGACCCTTCGACCAAGAAGACTTATCGGCAAATCGACGAGATCGAAACCGTACAGCAAGCGGTGCTGGTCGACCGCGCGTCGCTCGCGGCCTATCGGGAGAAAACGGCATGAACCATCAGCCCCGCATCTTCGGCGCGTCGGTCAGGCAGAGCCTCTACCACGTCTATGCCGCTTCGGGCGAAAGCATCGGGATGGCGTCGGCGCATCGGTGCCTCTGGGAGATCGGCGATTCGCTCTCCGACATTCACGGTCGCAGGGAGGCGAGCGCCGCGCTCTACAAGGTCGCGGACGCGATTGCCGTCGGCGGTGCGGTCGAAACGGTCTGGCCGCTCGCACCGGAACCGGACATGAAGCACGTCGCCGATGCGGCCGAGCGCGTGCTGGCAACACTGAAAGAGGTGAACGCGGAGTTCGAGAAGGCCGCCGCGCCGCCACCGCAGCGTTCGCCGTGGACCTTTCTCGCGGGCTTCGCCGACGCTTGCGCGCGCCACTGGTTCGGCGTCGCCTTCATCGCGTTCTATGCCGGCATGGTGATCGGGAGGGTCATTTGACCGACCCGACATCGCCGCTCGGAAAGCTGATCGGGCCCGGCGCCGGCGATCCCAACACGATCAACCGCTATGCCCGGAAATTCTGGCATGCCGGCGGGGCGTTGATCCTGCCGCATCAATTCGCGGAGCTGACCGCCGCGGCAAAATCCGAGATCGAGAAGGTTATGACCAAGGCATATGGACGGCGGAATGGATGACGGCTGCATGAGGATCATCGTTCCGGAAACTCGGGTCACGCACGAGATCGTGCTTTCGGTAGGGCGCGACTTCGCCACCGACGCCGCCGAAATCTTACTCGCTATTGGCCGGAACCAGCATCTCCGCGAAGGCGAAATCCGCTGGCGCAGAGTATGGCGCAAGAGCCTGCCGTTGCTAACAGCGCACCAGGGAGCCTCTCGGCGCGCAGAGGTTTCACGTGAAACGAGTAAGGGGGCCCGATGACCGAAGACATCGTTGAAAGCTGGCACGTTGCCTACACCGAGCCGAAAGCCGAAATGAAGGTCGAGGAGGAGTTCCGACGGCTCAACTACGCCACGCTGCTTTTGCTCGAGCGACGACGCAAGACAATCTATCGCGGCCGCAAGCCGGTGACGGAATGGCGCAACCTGCCGCTCTACCCGAACTATGTTTTCTTCGGAGTGCGGCCGGGGCAGGGGCTCTACGCGGCGGCTGAGACGAAGGGTCTGACGATGATCCTGCACAGCGGGGAGACCCCGCTCGTCGTGCCGGCCAAGGTGATGGACGCGCTTTTCGGGCGGGCGGACGCGGATGGCATCGTGAGGCGGATCGACGAAGAGGCACCACCGCCGCCCCGCCTGTTCAAGCGCGGGGAGCGCGTCACCTTTTCCGAGGAAAGCCCGCTCACCGGGCTTCTCGCAACGGTGGCGCAGGATTTCGAGGGCGGAAGCGCGGTTCGTCTCTGGATCGACGGCTTCAAGGGGAAGCGCCTCTCGGTCGATCCGACTATGCTGGTGACGGAGAAGGAAGGAACCGGACGGTGAGGCTATGAAGCCGCGGCCGCGAAGCGTGGTTATTAATAACCAAATCTCCGCGCCAATTTGACAACGCTCCTTCATCGCGCGTAATAATTCCACCCACAGGTATCGCGCACACATAGCGCCGACCTCAAGAGGTAGGCACGGCCCCGCCGAACGGCGGACAGCACCGAAGCGCCTCGGCCCGTGACGCGGGCCTGACAGACAGCTCTCCGGAGCCGTCGTCGCAAGCCTGCCGGTGATACCGGCTCCCCGAAACAAGTTCGCGGCTCTGCCCGATTGGTCAGGGACCAGCCTTCCAAGCTGAGGAAGCGGGTTCGATTCCCGCGGGCCGCTCCATCCTCTTTGCCGAGGTTTTTCCCGACTAAAAAAAGACCCGCCCCCTCCGACAGGAGACGGGGGGATAACGGCGCGCCAACGCCGTTAGCCGCGAGCGTAACTCTCGCATGACCGCCCCATCGGCCGCCTAGTGCGGCCATCCCCGCCAGCCGCGCACGCAGCCGGGGAAATTGTGTCTGGTGTCATGCAGAACAGCAATACGCTCGCCGTCGAATTCTGGCCGGTTTCCCGGCCGAAACCGTACAAGCAGAACCCGCGCCGCATCCCTGCCGAGGCTGTGGACAAGGTTGCCAAGTCCATAGAGACCTTCGGGTTTCGCCAGCCGATCGTGGTGGATCGCGAGGGGGTCGTGGTCGCAGGCCACACCCGGCTCCTTGCCGCGCGGAAGCTTAAGCTCAAGACCGTCCCGATCCATGTGGCCTCTGATCTGACGCCGGAGGAGGCTCGGGCCTATCGGCTCGCAGACAACCGGGTCGCAGAATTCAGCGCCTGGGACATCGCGACGCTGACACTCGAGATCGAGGGTCTGAAGCAGGCCGACTTTCAGATCGAGCCGCTCGGCTTCACGATGCTCGAGCTCGGTCAACTGCAAGCGACCGCGACGGGCGATGAGGCCGTCGAGGGCGCGCGGACGGACGAGGAAGACGCCGACACGTCCGGCGCGCTGCTCGATCTGATCAAGGTCACGATTGCCGAGCCGCGCCACAAGGTCGAACGCGGCGACGTCTGGCTGCTCGACAAGCGCCACCGCCTGTTCTGCGCCGGCGTGATGACGGACTGGCACCTGTGGGCGCCGTTCCTCGAAGGCGAAGCGATCTTCTGCCCGTACCCCGGCCCGTTCGTCGCCTATGGCAAGAAGGCGCGCGAGCATCCGCTGGTGATGGTGCAGCCCGATCCCTACACGGCCGGGCATGTGCTCGATCGCTTCGCGGAAATCCACGGGCGGCGGTCTGTCCGCAAGGTTTCGGCATGACCGCCCGTATCGCCACCGGGGGCAAATGGAGCCCGGATGTCTGGCCGGTCTATTTTACGGCCTCGAAGCCCGACACGCTGCAATACTGCGCGCCGTTTCACGACTATCTGCTCTGTGCGGTGAACGAGCTCGCCGGCGAGCATCAGATGAAGTTCCTTCGCGGCTTCCTGAAGGCCGGCAAGTCGGTGCTGATCGACAGCGGCGTCTTCTACCTCTCGACGCAGCACGCGAAGTCCCACGGCCTAAAGATGAACGAGGCGCTGGCGCTGGCGCCGACCGACGTCGACGGCTTCGAGGATCTGTTCAAGCGCTATGTCTCGCTCGTCACCGACATCGGAGAGCGGGTCTGGGGCTATATCGAGATCGACCAGGGCGGCCGCGAGAACAAGATCAGGACGCGCGCGAAGCTCGAGGCGCTCGGACTGAGGCCGATCCCGGTCTATCACCCGCTCAACGACGGGTGGGATTATTTCGACGAGCTGGCCTCGCGCTACGATCGCATCTGCATCGGCAACGTCGTGCAGGCCGACATGGAAACCCGGCGTCGCCTGATGGCGACGGCATGGGAGCGCCGGCGCAAGCATCCGCATCTCTGGATCCATGCGCTCGGGCTGACGGCAAGCGAAATGGTCGCGGCCTGGCCGGTCAACTCCTGCGACTCGAGCACATGGCTGTCCTCGATCCGCTGGGGTTTTCACGCGGCGGTCGTCGCGAACAAGCGCTGCTGGGACATCGACCGGGGGTTCAACTATCCGCTGGCCGGGTCGCCCGACGCCAGCGACGAAAGGCGCGACAAGGCGGTTCAGTTCTGCGGCTACAACGCGACCTTTGCCTGCAGCACGATGCGGGTGATGGCCGCCGAGCAGCAAGAGGCGCTGGGCTGCGACATCGCGGGGCCCGCGCTATGAGCCCGGCGACGATCACGGTCCGCTTCTCGGTCGAGGGCTGGCATTGCTGGCCGGACGCGCCGGCGCACCGGGCCTATCTCGCCGTCGAGCACCGGCACCTGTTTCTGGTCGAGGTGTCGACGCAGGTCTTCCATGACGAGCGCGACATCGAGTTCCACGATTTGAGGGACGCGGCCAAGGCCGGTTTCGAGGCGCTCGGCAAGGACGGCCGCATGGGTGCGCAGTCCTGCGAGACGATGGCGCGGACGCTCGGTGCGGCGCTGGCGGCCCGTTTCGATCGCGGCTTCAAGGTGTCGGTCTGGGAAGACGGGGAGTGCGGCGCAACGGTCGAGACGACGCAGAACGGCAAAAGGCCCCCCGGCGATGCCAGAGGGCCTTCTGATGGCGGCGGGTCAGGCCTTGGGGGTGAGCTTGTACCGCGTCTGGCCGTCGACCTTCTCCGCTACAAAGCTGTAGCCGAAGCGGTCGGCGTAACCGGTTTTCTTCTTGTTTGCGAAGAGCCACTTCCACGGCGCGCCGGTCCATCCGGTGAACTCGTTGAGCTCGGTCGGGGTGACGCCGTTCTTGCGGCAGGCAAGGCGAATGATTTCCTTCACCTTGTCCGAGGGCCCGGCGTTGCGCGGCCGCTTCGTTCCGGTCTTCGTGGCCTTCGAACCGCTCTGGGCCTTGGCCTTTGCGGCGGCGGCCTTCTTCTGCTCGTCCTTGGCCTTCTTGGCGGCGCGCTCCTTCGCCTCGATCGCCTTGATTTCTCGTGCCATCTCTTTCTCCTGTTCCGGGGTGGGTTTGGGGCGCTGCAGGAACGACGGAATGTCCTCGTTCTCGTCAGCGGGCTTGGGGTCCGGCGCTACTGTTTCCAGTACGTCGTCGGTGACGGGGTCGCGAACGGTCACCGGTGCATTGGTCTCGTTCGCGACCTCGCTAGCCTCTTGCAGCGCTTTGGCCGCTTCGATCAGGCCGAGGTCGCCGTCTTCGGTTGCGAGCATCACCGGCTTCGTGCCGACGAGGCTTGGGTTGGCCGGAAGGGCCTTTGTCGCCTTCCTCCACGCGAGGCAGAACCGCGAACCGACCTGAACGATGTCCACCTCGTCGGCGATGCCTTGTGCGGTGGCCGCGCGCTTTGCGTTGGAGCGGTTGGAGTAGGTCTTTTCCATCGTGTCCTCCGTTGGGCCACGGAACACCTTGTTCCGAGTTCCATTCTCGTCACCTGTTCTTCGGGGGCAGACAAGAGAATTCCGTCAGGGGGCGGACGATATTTTCACGCGGAAACCTGCGGGTTTCCGGCATGAGCCAGAGCCCCAAAGCGGATATTCTGCTCAATCGTCTGATTTCGGCCCGCGTGCCGTTCGCCGCGAACGACTCGATAGCCGAGCATTTGTCGGCCGAGGACATCGCGGCGATCGAGGGCGAGGTCGCCGAGCGCTTCGAGAACGTGCTGGACGCGCTTCTGATACAGCGCGACCACAACACGCAAGGCACCGCGAAGCGGGTTGCCAAGATGTACGTGCGCGAGATATTCGCTGGGCGATACGAAAAGCGCCCCGCGATGACCGATTTCCCGAACGCGCGGAACCTCGACGAGCTTTACACAGTGGGCCCGATCGCGGTGCGCTCGACCTGCTCGCATCATTTCTGCCCGATCGAGGGCGAGGCATGGTGCGGCGTTGTCCCGGGCGACAAGGTGATCGGCCTGTCGAAGTTCACCCGCCTGTCTCGATGGGTTCTCGCGCGTCCCCAGATCCAGGAGGAGGCGGTCGTCCAGCTCGCGGACGAGCTCGAGGACTTGATCAAGCCGAGGGCGCTGGCGGTCGTGATCCGCTCACGCCATAGCTGTATGACGCTCCGCGGCGTGATGGAGCACGAAACCAGCATGACGACATCGGTCATGCGCGGCCTGTTCAAGACGGACGCCAAGGCGCGGGCCGAGTTTCTGGCGACGATCGCGGGTCAGGGGTTCTCATGCCGCTGACCTATCGATCGACCAAGACCTGGCCGCATGCGGTCGGCCTGAGCTGCGCCTTTCGCCAGTGGCGCGCGGAAAGCCATTGCCGGTTCATGCATGGCTACGCGTTGAGCGTCCGCGTCGAATTCGAAGCCGACCAGCTCGATGAGCGAAACTGGGTCGTCGACTTCGGCGGCCTGAAAACCTTCAAGGCTTGGCTCGAGGCGACATTCGACCACAAGACGCTGGTGGCCGCCGACGACCCGGACCTCGAATGGTTCACGCTCGGCGCTTCGACCGGTGTGATCGACCTGCTCGTCGTGCCGGCAACGGGTTGCGAGGCTTTCGCCCGGCTGATCCTCGAGCGGGCCGAGGCCTGGCTTGCGGAGCACGACACCTCGGGCCGGTGCCGGGTGGCGCGCGTCGAGCTGCGCGAGCATGACGGCAACGGCGCGATCGTGGAGCGAACCAAATGACGGCCTTGCCGGTAAACGAACTGTTCGAGACCGTGCAGGGTGAGGCGGCGTGGACCGGGACGCCGGCGGTATTCATCCGGCTGCAGGGCTGCGATGTCGGTTGTGCGTTCTGCGACACGAAGCACACATGGCCGCTTGCGGAGGCGCGGCGGATCGCAACGGTCGAGATGGTCGAAAAAGTCTACGACACGGCAACATGTGCCGATGTCGAGGAGGCCGAGCTTGTCGATCTCGTCTGCGCCATGAAGTCGCGGCATGTCGTCATCACCGGCGGCGAACCCTGCATCCACGACCTGCGGCCGCTGACCGCAGCACTTCTCGGTCGGGGCCGTAGTGTGCAGATCGAGACCAGCGGCACGGCGGATATCCGGGCGGCCGACAATGCCTGGGTGACGCTGAGCCCCAAGATCGGCATGCCGGGCGGCTTGTCGGTGCTTCCCGAAGCGTTCGGCCGCGCCGACGAAATCAAGATGCCGGTCGGCAAGATGGCCGATGTCGAGAAGCTGCTCGCCGCCATGCCGCCATGCGGGGTACGCGGCGCGATCTGGCTCCAGCCGCTCTCGCAAAGCGAGAAGGCGACGAAACTCTGCATCGAGGTGGCGCGCGAGCGAGGCTGGCGCGTCAGCATCCAGACACACAAGTTCATCGGCGTCCGGTGATACCGCGCGCCGGCGCGGAAGGTAGAGAATGGCGAAGCCATCGAAGACGCGGGCGAGGCCCGCACCGAAGAAGACAGCCAGGGCGACGCCCAAGGCCAAGAAGGTCGCAAACCCGAAGGGCGGCAGGCCGTCACACGAGCCGACGGCCGCAACGCGCGCCGCCGTCAAGTCGATGGGTGGCACCGGCACCCCTCAGGAAAACATCGCGCGCCATATCGGGATCGATTCCAAGACGCTACGCCTGCACTACCGCGATGAGCTCGACTTGTCGCTGATCCAGGCCAACCACAATATCGGCGTCAAGCTGTATGAAAAGGCTATGGACGGCGACCTTGGGGCCCTCATCTGGTGGGACAAGACACGCGGCGGCAAGAGCGAGAAGGTCAGGTTTGGCGGCGCGGTCGGCGTTTTGAAGTTCGATCCCGAAAAGCTTCAAGGGATGACCGACGCCGAGCTCTCTGTCCTCGAGACGGCGCTTGCAAAACTACAGTGAAGGGCTCGCCGCCGTTCGCGCGGAAAAGGCGCGGCGCGAGGTCGAACGACGGCGCGGCGGGTGGGAGATCGAAAAAAAGCGCTGCGCGGACGACATCCACTATTTTTTCGACAAGTGGCTCTGGACCTACGATCCGCGCCTGCTGCAGCAAAAGAACGAGGACGGGACCCGCAAGAGCCCGTATGTCCGCTTCGAACTCTGGCCGCGCCAGCGCGAGTTCATCGACTGGCTCGATGAGCGGTTCGAAGCGTCCGAGGAAGGGCTTGCCGAGAAGAGCCGCGACACCGGCGTCACCTATCTCTGCGGCGGCTGGACGGTCCATCGCTGGCTTTTTCTGAACGGCTTCAAGGCGACCTTCGGCTCCCGCAAAGTCGACCTGGTCGACAAGAAGGACAATCCGGACAGCATCTTCGCGAAACTCCGGATCATGCTGAAGCGCCTCCCGCCCGAGCTGATGCCGGTGGGCTACAACTCGGCGCAGAACGACAACTACATGCGCATCGTCAACCCCGAAAACGGCGCGGTGATATCGGGCGAGGGCGGCGAGGAAATGGGCCGCGGCGGCCGCTCCTCGATCTACATCGTTGATGAAGCGGCTTTCGTGCCGAACGCCGAAGCGGTCGAGAAGGCGCTCTCCGGCAACACGGATTGCGTGATCTGGGTTTCGTCGGTCAACGGCATGGGCAATCTCTTCGCCCGAAAGCGTCACTCGATACTGAAGCCGCATCAGGTGTTCCGGCTCCACTGGCGAGACGACCCGCGCAAGACCGAGGAATGGGCGGCCGCGAAAGAGGCCAGCTATTCCGATCCGAGCGGCTGGGCGAGCGAGTACGACATCGACTATTCGGCATCGGTCGAGGGCATCTGTATCCCGGCCAAGCTGGTCGATAGCGCGAAGCGGGTGGCTGTGCTCGAGCCGAGACTCAAGGCCTCCGCGCTTGGCGTGCTCGGGGTCGACGTCGGCGCCGGCAAGGCCAAATCGATCGCGATCCCTCGGCACGGCCCTGTCGTCGGCAAGCCACGATCGCGCGGCGAACCGGACACGACCGAGACGGCTCTTTGGGCCCTCGACATCGCGAAAGAGTGCGGCGTCCAGCAGCTCAACTTCGACGCGCCGGGCGTTGGTGCCGGCGTCTCATCGACGTTGATGAAGAACCCCGTCGCTGGGCTCTCCGTCGTGCCGGTCAACACCGGGCTGCCGCCGACGAAGCGCATCTGGCCGGACAAGCGGACATCCGAGGAGATGTTCGGGAACCTGAAGGCTGAGATCTGGTGGCTCGCCAGGACGGCCCTCCAGCGCACGCATGAGCATGTGTTGTTTCTCGAAGGCAAGGACGGGGGCAAAGAGCACCCGGTCGACGAGCTGGTCTCCCTGCCGAGCGGCGACAAGGACAGCGACGCCCTGTGCCACCAGTTGTCACTGGTGAAGTGGGGAAAAAACGACAAGGGCAAGATCGTCATCGAGCGCAAGGAAGCGCTCGCCAAGCGCGGGGTCGCCAGCCCCGACTACGCAGACGGTTACGTTCTGACTTATGTCGACAAGCCTGCCGATCCCGGCGCGGCGGTCCAGGACACAGGATTTTACTGATGGAATATGCCATCACGACCCGCCACCCGATGTATGAGGCCTTCGCGCCGGCGTGGAAGCTGATGCGCGACGCCTTCGACGGCGAGGACGCGATCAAGCGTGCCGGCGAAACCTACCTGCCGATGAAATCCGGCACCGCAGCGATGAAAGACGCGGCCAAGAAGAAGGCTGCATATGAGGCCTACAAGACCCGCGCCGAGTTTCCCGAGCTGGTCGCGCCGACGGTCCGAGGCTCGGTGGGCACCATGCTCGACCAGGCCGCCGACATCAAGCTCCCGTCGACGATGGAGGGATTGCGCGAGAACGCAACCGGTGACGGGCTGACGCTGGAGGCGCTTCATCGGCGTATATCGATCGAGCTGCTGACGGTCGGCCGCTACGGGCTGATGCCCGGCATCGCGGAGGGTGGCGATCCCTACATCGCCGGCTATGTCGCGGAGGCGCCGATCAACTGGGCCGTCGTGAACCGGAAGCTCGACTATCTGGTGCTTGATGAAAGCGGGTCGGTGCTCAACCGTGAGACCGGGAAGTGGGAGAGCAAAGAGGTCTATCGCGAGAGCTATCTCGAGGACGGCCGGTTTCAGTCGCGCGAATGGACGAAGATGAACGATTCATGGGTGCCGGGTGACCCTGTCGGGGCGACCGACCCGCGACGGCGCCCACTCGATTTCATCCCGTTCGTCTTCGTCAACACCAACGATCTTCAGGCCGACCCGGACGATGTGCCGCTCTACGGGCTCGGCAAGGTCGCGGTGCGGATCTACCGCCTCGATGCCGACTATACCTTCGCGCTGCACATGACGTCGGAGCCGACGCCCGTGGCGATCGGGTTTGACGATCCGAAAGCCGCTGTTGCAGATGGTCTCGCGCCGGCGACCATCGGCTCGTCCGTGCTATGGATATTGCCGAAGGGCGGCGATGCGAAGTATCTCGAATTTGAAGGCGCCGGTCTTGAGGCGCAGAGCACGGCGATCCAGGCATCCCTCGATCGAGCCGTCGCGCTCGGGTCGCAACTGCTCGTAGACCGAAACCGCACCGCGGAAAGCGGCGAGGCGCTGAAACTGCGTCTCGGCAAGCAGACCGCGACGCTGAAAACCATTGCGATGACCAGCGCCGCGGGCCTCGAACGGGCGCTGAAGAACATCGCGCTGTGGATCGGCGCAAACCCGGATGACGTAAAGGTCACGCCGAACCTGGACTTCTTCGAGCATGAGATTTCGGCGCAGGAGATCATGGCCACGGTCGCGGGTTGGCAGGCGGGCGCCTATTCGAAACGCAGCATGTTCAACCGAATGAAGCGGGGCGGCTTTCACGAGCCCGATAGGGGCTTCGAGGAAGAGGAAGAGGAAATCAAAGCCGAGGGCGGCCTTCCGCCAGTCGACTTGCCTGAGGGCGTCTGACGATGGCGGTCAACGACACAATCGCCGACCTTCAGATCAGGCACCAGATCGGGGTCTGGCGGCTTTCCTCCGGCGTGATCCAGAAACTGCTTCCGATACTCGACCGCGCCGACAACGAGATCGTGGCCAAGATGCTGGCGCGCCCGGCCGCGCTGGAAGGATCCTTCACCTCAAAGCGCCTTGCTGCGTTGCTCGACACGATCCGCGAAATCAACCACGAGGCGCATGTCGTCGCGGGCGCGACGATGCGCAGCGAGCTTCGGAGTATCGCGCGCTACGAGGCAGGGTTTCAGAAGTCGCTGCTAGAATCCGCGATCCCGATCAAATGGGACATCGTGTCGCCTTCGCGCGAGATGCTCGATGCCGTCGTCACGAGCCGGCCGTTTCAGGGGCGTCTGTTGCGGGAGTGGGTTTCGGAGCTCGACGGCAACAAGGCTCGTCGCCTGCGCGATGCCATCCGTCAGGGTGTCGTGCAGGGCGAAACGATCCCGCAGATCGTGCGGCGTGTCCGGGGCACGAAGGCACTGAATTATCGCGACGGCATCATGGAGATCGGCCGGCGCGGCGCCGAAGCGATGGTGCGCACGGCCGTCGCGCACACCACAAGCGCGGCGCGCGACACGCTGTACGAAGCGAACAGCGACATCATCAAGGCGGAATTCTGGGTCGATACGCTCGACACCCGCACTTGTCCTTCCTGCCGAAGCCTCAGCGGGAAGGAATTCGAGATCGGCAAGGGGCCGAAGACGCCGCTTCATATATTCTGCCGCTGCGTCAGAGCGCCCGTGCTGAAATCTTGGAAGGAACTCGGCTTCGACATCGATGAACTGGATCCGGGAACGCGCGCTTCGATGAACGGCCAGGTGCCGGCCACGCTTAACTATAATTCTTGGCTGAAAAAGCAGCCCGCGGCCATTCAGGACGAGGCGTTGGGGCCGACGCGCGGCAAGCTTTTCCGCAAAGGCGGGCTCGATGTCGAGAGTTTCACCAGCCGGCAGGGCGACCAGTTGAACCTCGATGAGCTGCGCGCACGCGAGGCCGGGGCTTTCGCGAAGGCCGGATTGGCGGCATAGTGCCGCCCGTGAAGGACGATTTCCGCGATAGGTCGCATCTGACCAAGGTCGACGGCGGGCGCCAGGCAGGCAAGCCACGCGCGGGCCGACGCCGCTCGCTCACGGAAGACGAGCAGGTCACCTGCTGGCAATGCGCCAAGGACACAGGGATCGAAACCAGCGTGGCTGTCGAGGTCATTCTCGCACCGCGCCGACGACCGGACGGTAAGCGATCCGGCGGAACCAAGGCACTGGTCTGCGGCCTCTGCCTCGCGCGCGGCAAGGTCACGCGCCTCTTCTAACGACGATCATTCCGATTTTTCAGGCCCCCCCCTCTTCCGGGGTTGCCTTCGCATGCCCGCGAGACGGGCTTTCAACCAAAGGAGAAGCCCGATGGGCCTCAAAGCTATTCTCGACACGCTGGACGATGTCCCGGCGGAACTTCACGAGCACTACACCGAGACGAAGCAGAAGGATAGCACGACGAAGTTCGTCCTCGATCTCGAAGGGATCGACGATCACCCGAAAGTCCGGGGTGTCGTGACGGCCAACCGCGCCAATATCGAAAAGCGCGATGAATACAAAAAGAAGCTCGCCGAGGCCGAAACGAAACTCGCCGAGCTGCCCGACGACTTCGACGTCGAGGAATACCTCGAACTGAAGGCCGCTGCGGTCGAAGACCCGAACGACCCGGAGAAGAAGAAACAGCGCGACGCGCATCTCCAGTCGCAGCGCGAGGTCTTCGAGAAGCGCATCGAGAACATGCAGAAGCAGCATGCCGAGGCAATTGCGGCGAAGGACGCGGAGCTCGCCGAGCGCGACGGCTATATCGACAAATCAGTCGTCGACACGCAGCTCAAGGACGCTCTTCTCGAAAGCGGCGTCAACCCGGACCTGATCGAAGGCGCGCTTGCGACCTTGAAGCCGTCCGTGAAGGTTGCGAAAGACGATAGCGGCAACCGCAAGCCGATCGTCGAGACCGACATGGGCGAGGTCGACGTCAAATCCTTCGTCAAGGATTGGGCCTCGACCAAGGGCAAGCCCTATCTCGCCAAGGCAGAAGGCCCGAGCCCGAAGGGGCAGGGCGGCAAGACCAGCGCGGCCGGCAAGACGATGACACGCGCGCAGTTCGAAGCGCTCGATCCGGCGGCACAGGCAACCGCGATGACCAAAGAAAAGGTTACCCTGGTCGACGGATAAACGACCCGGTTCTGCTCCACCCGATGGGCCGAGCAACAAGGCCGATGGCCTCTTTCACCTCCCCCTAACCTCATTTTGAAAGGGCCATCACCATGGCTGCAACTGTCACGACCCTGACGGGTCTCGTTCCCACCATCTACGAAGCCTTCGACGTTGTGTCCCGCGAATTGGTCGGGTTCATCCCGGCCGTCGCCAAGGACGCATCGGCGGAACGCGCCGCCAAGGACCAGGTGATCCGGTCGCCGGTGGTTGGCGCCATGCCGGCTGAAGATCTCGAAGTCGACAATGTCGCGTCGTCGGCGCCGAACCAGACGATCAACTATGTCGACATGATGATCACGAAGGCGCGTTCCGTGCCTTTCGGCATCACCGGCGAAGAGGCAAAGAGCGTTTCGCAGAGCCTCGGCACCATCAACCGCGATCGCATCGCTCAGGCGCTGCGAACGCTGACCAACGAGGTCGAAAGCGACCTCGCCGCGCTGCACAGCCACGCATCGCGGGCCTACGGCACCTACAACGTGACGCCGTTCGGCACGGCCGGCGACTTCTCGGATTTTGCGCAGCCGCGCAAGATTCTCGACGACAACGGCGCACCGCAATCGGACCTCCACATGGTCCTTGGCGGCTCGGCCATCGCCAACATCCGCGGCAAGCAGAACGTTCTGTTCAAGGCCAACGAGGCCGGCACGGACGAGCTGCTCCGGCGCGGCGTCGTCGGCATGGTCGAAGGCTGGGACATCCACAATTCCGGCCAGGTGAAGGTCGGCGTGGCCGCCGGTACCAACAATGGCGCGGCGGAAACCGACGCGACCGGCTACCCGGTCGGCGCCACCCATATCACGATGGGAAACGCCGGCACCGGCAACATCATCGCGGGCGATATCATCACCTTCGCCGGCGATACCAACAAGTACCTCGTGGTGCAGGGCGACGACAACGTCGCTTCGGGCGCCGGCACACTGATCATCGCCGAGCCGGGCCTTCGCGTCGCAATGGTCGGCGCCAAGGTCATCACCACCGTCGCGGCGACGACCCGGAACATGTTCTTTCACCGTTCCGCGATCCAGCTCGCGACGCGCGCCCCGGCGATGCCGGAAGAGGGCGACGCGGCCGACGACGTCATGGTCCTCGTCGACCCGGTTTCGGGCATCGCCTACGAATTCTGCCTCTACAAGCAGAAGCGTCAGGTGCGCTACGAAGTCAACCTGGCGTGGGGCGTCAAGATGATCGCGCCGCGCCATTCCGGCGTGCTGATCGGCGCGTAGGCCCGAGACGATACGGGGCGCTTTCCTTGACCGGCGAGCGCCCCGTTCCTCAAAACAAGGAGACCTCCCGATGAGCGACACCTGCCCGACAGTCAGGATCAAATCGTCCAACGCCGCCGGCTTTGCCGACCTGAACGAAACCGACTTCGATCCGGCCGCGCATGAGTTGTGGGTCGATCCGCTCGACCACGACGGCGATGGCAAGAAGGGCGGTTCTCAGAAGCCCGATGCGGACGCGGAACTCAAGGCCCTTCGCGCGGAGTACGCGGAGCTTGCGGGGAAGAAATTCTTCGCCGGCTGGGACGCGGCCGGTCTCAAGGCCCGCATCGCCGACCTCAGGAAGGATAAGGGACAATGAACGTCGCACAAGCCGATCACAGGACGGTCTCGCTGCCTCCCTATTCGGCGCTGACCGTCATCGCCGATGCGCTCAGCCGCGGTTCCGTCGTCAGGCTGGCCGACAGCATGGGCGGCGAGCCGCAGGGCGTGACACCGATTGCAAACGACGAGACCGTCGTGATCGGCCCGTTCGGCGTCCAGACGCGGCACGACATCGTTTGCTCGAACGGCGCGCTGACCTACGGCATGGCGCCGGTCGACTTCCCGACGCTCACCGAAGCGGTCGCGGCCTCGCTTGCGGCCGCCGCCGGCGCGCACCTCTCGGTGGTCGACACGGCCGAGGCAATCGCGAGCGTGGCCGAGATCATCGGTGAAGGCGCGCCTGACGCGAGCCTGCAGGCCACCATCGGCATCAACCCCGCCGGCGACGACAACGCGCTGACATTCACCGCCGTCGAGTTCGGCGCTGGCGGCGACGAAGTTGCGATCGCGTATGTCGACCCGGAGACCGCCGAGTCTCCGCTCTCGGTGGCCGTTGTCGGCAAGCAGATCACTGTCTCGCTGGAAACGGACGACAGCGAGCCCCCTGAGATCGTATCGACCGCGGCGGATATTCTGGCCGCGATCGAGGCCGAAGAAGCGGCAGCCGCTCTCGTGACGGTCGCGATCGACGTGAGCGACAGCGGCTCCGAAGACGATGGCTCGGGCGTCGTGACCGCGATGGAGAGTACCGCGCTTGAGGGTGGCGCCGGCGTTGGTGTCGGCGTGGCCGGTCGAGGATCGCGCTACACCGATATCACGAACGGCGCGCTCTACCTGAATGTCGGCGACGCCGACGAACCCGACTGGTCCATGCTCGCATTCGACTGATAGGAGGCTGTCTTGGCCGATGTGGAATTCCCCGCGCATGTCGCGGGCGTCACCGAGAAGTTCGTCGATATGGGCGACGGAACCCATGCGCGCGCCGTTGCGGTGGTCGGAGTGGACGGCGACGTCATACTCTCCGGCGACGTCGTGGTCGATACGCTCGGCGCGCTGGACGATTCTGCCGAAGACAATCCCGACGCGGCGTCCGCGACCATTCCGGCGTTGCTCCGCGGCATTCTCGCCGAGATGAAGGCGCAGACCGCCCTTCTGACCACGATTGCCGAGAATACCGACCTCGGTGGCGGTTGATGGCCGACACCAACATCGTCTCCATCGGGAAGATCGCGCCGTGACGGCCCGTAGCCGCAACGACTGGACCGCGATACCGGACTGGCCCGCCTGTGTTTGGCAGGAATTCGTCCACACGCTGACGGGCCAGCAGATCGGCAACGGTATCTCTCGCCAGGTTTACGAGCACGCCACCGATCCGACGCTCGTTATCAAGGTCGAGATGACGGCGATGACGTTTCAGAACGTCCGCGAGTGGCAGACATGGGACGCGCTCAAAGACACGAAGTATGCGAAGTGGCTCGCCCCTTGCGTGCTGATAGGGCACAGCGGCAACGTGCTGATTCAGAAGCGGACGCAGCCGATCCCGGCGGGCAAGGAGCCCAAGCGCCTTCCCGAATGGCTGACCGACCACAAGCGCGACAACTACGGCCTCTATGAAGGCCGCATCGTCTGCCACGACTACGGCACGAACCTTCTGCTCAACCACGGGGCTTTCGGCGCGAAGATGCGCGAAGCGAAATGGCGGTGAATAGCCTATGAGCATCTACGGAACGCTCCCCGGCGCATTGGCCTATCACGCCGCTCGGGGCAACACGGCATGGGCGGCCGCCGGCGTGACGGATGAATTGCGCACGGCCGCGATGACGCGCGCCGCGACCGCTCTCGACGGCCGATATGGGCGGCGCTTTCCGGGCAGCCGGACCGGAGGGCGCGCCCAGACGCTTGCTTGGCCGCGCGAATCCGCGACCGACGCCGAGGGAGAGACGATCCCTGATGATGAAGTGCCGGTCGAGATCGTCAATGCGAGCTACGAGCTGGCGCTGTCGGAACTGGTATCGCCGGGCGCGCTTTCGCCGACTGTGACCCCGGGCAAGATCAAGACCCGGGCGCGCGTCGAAGGTGCGGTCGACGTCACCTACAAGGACAGCGGCGTGTCGGGTCAGCGGCCTGTGCTCACCATCGTCGACGACATTCTCGCGCCGCTGCTCGGGGCAGGTAGCGCGACGGTCGACATTCTGAGGGTTTGAGCATGTCGTTTTACGACGAGATGCGCGAAGTGGCGGACGAGCTGCTCGGTGCAGGATCGGAGTTTGCACAAGGTACGCTCGCGCTCTCGGTCTTCACGCCGGGGTCTGGCCCCGCGCACAATCCGGGCGCCGGCACCTATGCCGATATCGCGCTGTCCGGAACGGTCGGGACGCCATTCGTCGACAATTCCTCGGCGACCTACGAAGACGGTTCTGCGGTGCAGGTGAACGACCTTCTGGTGACCTGTGCCGTGCCGCCGACCCTGCCGAAAATGACCGACAAGGTGAAGGTCGACGGCGTATCGCACGACATCAAGCAGATCAACGAGCTTCCGGCCGCCGGAACTGCCGTCGCGCTCAAGATCTATGTCAGGAAATAGCGATGGCGGGCTTCGCGCAGAGCGTTTCCGCGTTTTCGGCGGCCACGAAGGCGCGCATGCAGGCGGCGGTGCGCAAGATCGCGCTCAGCGCCTTTGCCGAGGTGATCCTGATGTCGCCGGTCGATACGGGCCGGTTTCGGGGAAACTGGCAGGTCGCGATCGGCAACGTCCCGACCGGCACGCTTGAGATCGACGACAAGGAAGGCACTGCGACCGTCTCACGCGCCCAAGCCGAAGCGATGCAGCTCACGCCGGGCGAGTCGATATTCCTGATCAACAATCTGCCTTATGCCCGCGCGCTCGAGTACGGCCATTCCGATCAAGCGCCACGAGGCATGGTCCGGATCACGGTGCAGCGCTGGCAGACCATTGCCGATGAAGTCGCGCGGCAGTTGCGCGAGGGCCTATGACCGCAACATCGATCGAAGCCAGGATCACGGACGCACTCTGCACGCGCCTCGGTACGCTGGTTTTCACACCGGCGATTCCGGTGGCGTGGCCCAATCTGGCGTTCACGCCTCCGAGTGGCCGGTACCTTCGGGCATCCCTGATGCGCGGCCGCACCGAGGCGACGGCCTTCAAGACCGACACGCAGCAGGGCATCTTCCAGATCTCGGTTTTCTCGCCGGTCGGCGCCGAGGGCGCGATTCCGGCTGATAATGTTGCCGGCGCTATCGTCGCCCACTTCCCACGCGGTCTCTGGCTACCTCCGAATGGCGGTGTCACCGTCCGCGTCCGGCGCTCATGGGCCGGTTCGGCGATCAAGGACAACGATCGCTGGCATGTCCCCGTCAGCGTCGACTGGTTCGCACAAGTCAATTCCGCCTGAACACGAGCGCGATGCGCTGAAAGCCCTTTCGCCCTTGGGCAAGGCACCCGGCCCGCCGCGATGCGCTGAGCCGCCAAATCCACATGGAGAATCGAGATGGCATATCAGACCGCGCGGCAGATCGAGGTCGCGTACAAGGAACAGGATACGATCGGCACGCTGCCGAGCGCCGGCGGCGCGAAAGGCTTCCGCGCCAATACGGGAGGTCTCAATCTCACCAAGACGCCGATCCAGTCGAACGAAAACCGCCGCGACGGTCAGTCGACGCGCGGGCGTCACGGTTCGCACGACGTCCAGGGCCAGTATGCCGCAGACCTTTCGGTCGGATCGTTCGACGACCTGGTTGCGGCGATGTTCTGGGGCACGTTTTCCGCTGCTCTTGAGCTGGACGAGAGCGACTTTACGTCGATCACGACGACGGCCAACACCATTGTCCGCCCGAGCGGCTCGTGGATCACGGACGGACTGCGCGTCGGTGACGTGATCCGCCTGACCAACCATCTGACGGCGGGGAACAACAGCCGCAACCTTCGGATCATCGGCCTGACGGCCACCGTCATCACCGTGGCCGAGACGCTGACGCTGAACGCGACGCCGGACGACGATTGCGAGATTACGCGGCCGAAGAAGGTTCTGCAGGGCACGACCCGCAAGGCCTTTGCCTTCGAGGAGCGTGAAATCGACATCGACGGCTCGGAAATGTTCGAGTGGTGCCGCATGAGCCGGCTGGAGATGGCCTTGCAGCCGAACGGCATGGGCATGATGACGTTCGGTCTCGTGGGCCGCAGCATGTCGGTGGCCACGGGCGCCGGCAGCCCCTACTTCACCGATCCGGCCTACACGACCTCGCAGGGTCTGACCGCGGTCGAGGCGAAGATCATGCTCGGCACGACCGAGGTGGTCGATCTCAGCGCCGCCTCGATCGTTCTCGACCGTCGCGCCGCCGGCTTCCCGGTGGTCGGCTCGAACCTGACGCCGGACGTGTTCGACAACAACCTGCAGGTGACCGGTTCGATCTCCGGGCTTCGGCAGGATTTTGCGCGCACCCAGAACTTCCTCGACGAGGACGATCTGAGCCTCTGGTTGCTCTTTGCCGAGAACACGGCGGAACCTGCCGGGTTCGTCTCGATCCATGTGCCCTATCTGACGCTCTCGACGAATGCGAAGTCGGAGCTCGGACAGGACGGCCCGCGCACTCAGACGCTCGAGCTGATGATCGGCTCGGACCCGCGCGGCGGCGCCTACGAGCCGACGATGGTGAAGTGGCAGACGTCGGCCGTCTGATCCGTCGCCTCTGACTGAAATCGACACAAGGAGCCAAGCCGATGACAGGAAAGACATACGGGCGCGGACGAGGGGCGCAGGTCGAGGGCAGCGCGGAGAAATCGTCTGGGGACTTCGAACCTCTGCCGGAAGTCGGGAGCGAAGAAAACCCCGAGCCGCTGCAGGAGCTCGTCTCCGAGCCGAAGGCAGTTTCGGGGCTTGCCATTAAAGTCTCCGAACTTCAACTGTCCGTCCCCGAGGTGGCCGCTTTGCTCGTCAAGGCGATCACCGATGCGCGCGCCGCCGGTCAGACGGTCCAGATGCCGTTCCGCATCGAAGACCTGGGCCGCATCGCGGTTTCCGACACCGCCAAGACACGCTGACACGATCCGGCCGCCACCGGCACCTCCTCGCTCCGGCGAGTGTTGCGCAGCAGGCGGGAGGCGTGTCGGCGTCTCCCGTCACCCTTTCCGACAGAAGGAAAACGCAGATGAGCGATACCGAAACCACGAACAACGAACCCAAGGACGTGGCCGATCTGGCGCCCGACGAAAAAATCGTCAAAGACTTCGACATCTCGGACATCGAGGCGCCGGACACGGTGGACATGACCGTGATGGCGGGCGAGCGGCGCACCGATTGGGTCTGGACGTTCGCCGGCTACACCCACCCCAAAACGATCGCGCAGCAGGAACGCCTGTCTCGCGACAATCTGGATCGCGAGCGGGCGATCGAAATGGCGCAGGTAAACCGCAAGAAGTGGAAGGGCGACGAGATCACGACCGACCAAGTGCGCGCCCGCACCGTCAACTTCGTGCTGGAGCGTTTGCTCGGGTGGTCGCCGGTCAAGATGAACGGCGAGGACTATCCGTTCAGCATCGAAAATGCCCGAGTGCTACTCAGCGACCGCAAGCGGATATCACTCCTGAACCAGGCCCTCGAGTTTCTGGGTGAAGAGAAGCTTTTTACGACAGGCTCGCCGAAGAACTGAAGGACTTCGCCGAGCACGAATTTTCTCTCGGTGCCACCGACGAAAAGGGTGTCACCGGGAGGGAAACCCTGACGGGCCTTCTCGATCGAGCGGTCAGGGGCGGCAACACAAAGCGGATCGCAGAGCTCGAGGCGGAGCTCTACGGCCCGCCGATGCCGCTGGCCCTTCGCTACATCTGGACGACCTATCACCGCCTTCGCGGCCGTAAGGGAGCCGGTCTCAACGGTGCCGAGCCGATTTCATGGCCCGACATCGATGCGTTTATGCGCATGACCGGCAACCGCCTCGCGCCGTGGGAAATTCAGCTTCTCGAAAGCCTCGACAACATTTTTCTCAGTGCGCTGTCGAAGAAGTGAACCCCTTCATCAGTACCGGGACCGATCATGGAAGACATAGCCCGGCTTGGACTGGAGGTGGTCAGCGGCAGCGTGGTCGAGAGCGAGAAGCATCTCGACCGCATGACGGCGGCTGCTGCCAAGGCGGAGCGCGCCGCGCTTGGTCTCGGCACCGGCTCCCGAAAAGGTGGTGCTGACGCAGAAGCGGCTTTGCTTCGAACGGACCGGGCGGCGCAAAAGGCGGCGGACGGCCTGCAGCGCGCCGAAGGTGCTTCGGACCGGCTGTGGCGTACTGCGACACGGCTGATCGCGGGTCTTTCGGTCGCCGCCGGCATTGCGACCCTTGCGAACTTCGCCGACACCTGGAGCGATCTGAACGCCCGTGTCGGCATCGCCGTTCGAAGCATGCAGATGGCGCCGGAAGTGATGGACCGGCTGCAGGTGATGGCCAGGCGCACATATTCGGCGATCGAGACCACGACGAACGCCTTCATCAACAATTCGACGGCGCTGCGCGAGCTCGGCTACACCACACAGCAGCAGCTCGACTTTACCGAAGCACTGAACAACGCCCTCGTGGTATCGGGTGCAAAAGCCGAACGGGCGACATCGGTCCAGAACGCGCTCTCGAAGGCGATGGCACTCGGCACGCTGCAGGGCGAAAACCTCAACACCGTGATCCAGGTGGGCGGCCGTGTCGCCGAAGCGCTTGCGGACAGCATGGGCACGACCGTCAACCAACTTCGACGGCTCGGCGCCGAGGGCAAGATCACCTCGCGCGACCTGTTCGGCATCACCACGCAGCTCGAAAAACTGCGCGAGGAAGCGGAATCGATGCCCGCGACCATCGCGGACGGCTTCATGTTGCTCCGCAACGCAACCTTGCAACTGGTCGGGGTCTACGATCAGGCCAACGGCCTTTCGGAGAGTTTCGCGATTTCGCTGGTCGCGGTCGCAGACAATCTCGAACTGGTCGCCCGGTTGGCGGTTGTGGCCGGCACGGCGTTGCTCGCCGCGTTCGGTGCGCGTCTCGCCGCCGCGATCGCCGCAAATATCGGCCAGCTTGTTGCGCTTGAGATGGCGCTCGGCGCGACGACCGTGCGGGCGGCCCTTCTCGGTGTCGGGATTAAGCAAATCCAGGCCGCATGGATTGGTATGACGGCCGCCCTCGCTGCAAATCCGCTTGGGGCGCTGCTGATCACCTTCACCGCGTTGGGGACCGCGGCCTACGTCTTCCGCGATCAGATTCGTCCAGTTGCGGAGGAGGCGGCGACGGCTGGGGACTACATGCGTGCAGCATGGGAGGATTTGTCGGACCTCGTGGACGCGACGGCGAGCTCAATCAACTCGGTCGCAACCGAGACCAGTTCGGCCGTCGAAAGGTCGTTGTCGCAGATCGGCGTGCTGTTCGATGCCGCCGAGACTCGCGCCAACTCTCTGGCGACGATCCTGCGGGCTCTACCCGGAATAGGTCCCATCGCCGGAGCGCTTGCGAGCGCGGCGGGTGGATACACAGCATCGTTGAGGTCAAGGGCGAACGAGATCGCCGAGACCCGCGCGACCGTCGAGGGACTGGAAAAAGCATTTGCCGGATTCACTGAGATGGTGAACCAGAATGCCGCCGCGGTCGAGACCTTGACGAAAAAGAAGCAGGACCTGCGTAAGGCGGCGGCAGACCAGCTCGTCGCCATCGAGGCCGAGGTGAAGGGCCTCAAGGCCATCGCAGCCGGCTATGCGCAGACGACCGAAGCCGGCCTTCGCGCGCAGGCCATGCACCAGGCGCGCATGGCGGCGCTCAAGAACGAGTTCGTCAACGTCAAGGCGCTGACCGACGCGCTGATTGAACAGGCCAAAGCAGAACAGAACCTTGCGGCGACCCAGGCTCTCGCCCTTGAAAAGCAGGCGACGGCCATCGCGCAGGCTCGTGCGCAGGCCGCGATGATTTCCGATCCGTCCCTTCGCCGCGCGCGCGAGATCGAAATCGAGCGCATGGAGCATCGCAACCGGCTCGAACGGGAATACGCGCTGACGCTGGAGCGTGTGCCGGAGCTGATGCGCGAATGGGACATGCAGAAGGCCTATGACGAGCAGGCGCGGTTCTGGGACGACGTGCGGAAAAAGGCAGAGGACATTTCCGGCGACATTTCGCAATTCCTCGTTGACGGCTTCGTCAATGCCGAGCGCGGCGGGCAATCGGCGTTCAAGAACTTGTGGGACGGCGCGATGGCCGGCGTCAAGCGCTTCATCGCCAACATGGCGGCCGAGTTTCTGAAAGCCCGGATCATCATGCCGGTGGTTATGTCGGTCGTAGGAGGTGCGGCGGGCGCCTTCGGGATTGCCGGTCCCGGGGGCGGTCTGCCCGGCGTCGCGGCCAATATCGTTCAGGGCGGCGGGGGGATGTTCGGAGGCCTCGGCTCGCTCGGCTCGCTGTTCAGCGGCGGGCTGTCGTCGTCGTTCCTGACCGGCATCGGCCTCGACATCGCGAATTCCGGCATCGGCGCGGCGCTTGGCCTCAGCATGGCGATGCCGAAGGGCGGTTCGATGGTGACGGGGCTCGGCGCCAACTTCGCCGGCGCGCTCGGCAACCTGCCCTATGCAGGCATCGGCGGCCTTCTCGGCGGCATGCTTGGACTCACAAGCGGAAATATGGCAATCGATCTTGGCCTCTCCGCGGCGGGCGGTATCGGCGGCTCCATGCTGGGCGCGACGCTTGGCGCGGCGGGCGGTCCAATCGGTGCCATTGTCGGCGGCCTTGTCGGCAGCCTTGCCTCTTCGCTTTTCGGCGGCAAGCCGTCCAACAAATTCGCAATGACGCAGATCGACACGCGCGGCGGGACGCTCGGCAACCCGATCTTCGATCCGAAGGAGCGCAGCCAGGCGACGATCGATGCCAGCCAGCAAATCGCCGCGGCGTTTCTCGAAGCCGCGCAGGCGCTGCAGAACCTGACCGGCGGCACCGGCCGGGCCGGCGCCTATATCGTCGCCGGCGAGCGCGACGGATTTCAGGCTTATGTCGGCGGTCCGAACGCAAGTTTCGGCAACGCGCAGCAGCGTCAGTTCAGTGACCCGGAAGCGGCGCTGCAATGGATGATCGCCGAATTCGCCAAGGGCATGTGGGGCATCAAGGACCAGGACTACAAGACGATTATCGATCGTGGCAGCAGCGCCGAGGAAATCATCGGCGGCCTCGATTTCGTGACGCAGCTCAAGGCGCTGGTCAAGGAAGGCACCCCGCAAACCGTGTCCGATATGTTCGAGGCGGTTCGGGAAAAATGGAACGCGCTGATTGCCACGGCCGCCGAGCTCGGCGTTTCGACGGACGCCGCCATCGCGGCGCGCCGCCGGGAGATCGAGGCCATCGAGGCGCAGCGTCAGGCTCAGCGGCAGTCGTTCAACCAGGGCCTGCGCCTGCGCGAAATGGCGCTCGATGGAAACGACCGCGGCGCGCTGCGCCTGACGCTCAATATCGAACGCAACGCGCAACTCGCGGCGGCGCAGGAACTGGTCGACCAGCAGATTTTGACGGCGAAACAGTTCAACCGCCTCTCGGGAATTCTCGACAAGGAAATCATCAAGTCGCTGTCGGATTTCGACGCGGCGGTGAAGGCCTCGGCGCAGGCCGCGAACGACAACGAGGCCCGGTTCCGTCTCGGCTTCTATCAGGAGAGCATCGCGGCCGGTTCGAACATCCTCCAGTTCCTCGACCGGCAGGCGCTTTCGGATGCGTCGTCTCTGTCGCCGCTGCGGAAGTTCGAGGAATCGCAGCGTCAATACGAGGCGGCGCGGGCATCCGCTCTGTCGGCGATCGAAGGCGGCGAGCTTGTCGATACCGGACGGCTGACATCCTCGGCACAGACATTCCTCGCGTCCGTTTTCGAACGCTATGCCTCGACGCCGATGGCGGCGCAATTCGAGCAGACCGTGCGCGGCGACCTCGCGGCGCTCGGCAGCGAACTCACCTCCGATCGCTACGTGATGGAACGTATCGACGCATCGGTTCGCGCAACCGGCAGCGAGAACGTCAAGGCGCTGGAGGAAGGGTTCGAGAAACTCAAGGAAGTCAACGAACGGCTTTTGCGCGAATTCACCCTGCTGCGCGAGCAGATAGCAGCCTAGGAGCGATCGATCATGTCGGCATACGAACCCACCAGCTTCCGCATCGAGATCTTGCAGGGCATCCACGATTTCGACGAAGACACCTTCATGCTGGCGCTCTACACCAGCGCGGCGTCGTTCAGCGTCGCGTCGACGGTCTATTCGACATCGAACGAAGTCTCGGGGACCGGCTATACCGCCGGCGGCAAGGAGGCCGCGGTGACCGGCCCGGCCGTCGAAGGCGGCGAGGGCGACCTCCGAACGGTGTTTATCGACTTCGACGATGTCGTCTGGGAGGGCTCGACGCTGACCGCGCGCTATGCGGTGCTCTACAACGCCTCGAAATCCAATCGCATCGTCGGCATCTTCGACTTCGAGGCTGACCGCTCGTCCGATGGCGGCCCGTTCCGCGTCGCGCCGCCGGCGCCGGATGCGGCCAACGCCGTGTTGCGGCTGCAAGACCCGGCCTAACCGATGTCCATCGGTTCCGGCGCCATTGGCGAAACAGCCATTGGCGAAACCCTGGCTTTCGGCGGCGTCACGGTGCTGCTCGACAGCATCGTCATCGTGCTGGCGCTTACGCCGGCTGTGGCGACCGGCGGCGCCGATGTCGGGCTCGACGGGATTGCGATCGAACTCGCCGCCTCTTCGCCCGCCGCGACGGGCGGCGCCGATGTCGGGCTCGACGGGATCGGCATTGAGGTTGCGGCAGGCAGCGCGGTCGCGACGGGCGGCGCCGATGTCGCGCTTGACGGCATTGCGATCGGGGTGGAAGCGGCGAGCGTCACGGTCACCGGCGGCGCGCTGGTGGCGTTGAGCGGCATTGCCATCGACATGGCGACCGGCGATGTCGTCGCCTCCGGCGGTACGGACGTGCCGCTTGACGGCATCGCGATCGCGCTCCGGCTCAACAGCGTCGACGTCATCACCGTGACGCCGGGATTTTTCGATCTGGTGCGCCGCGCGGACGGCGCCGGACAATATCTGGTCGAGGTGGCGATGCTGCCGGCCGGGGCGGCGACGATCACGGCGGGCGGCACGCCGGGAGCGGTGGGCGAACTGGCGCTGGGCGAAAGCGGCGAAGGCGCGGGTCTCGATTTCGGCGAGACGTTGCACCAGCTTTCGGATCGCGAATGGGTCGGCGCGCCGGACGACAGCCAGAAGCCGAACATCTGGTACGACGCCCGCGTCAAGACGCCGCTGGTGCTCGAGCGCGCCGTGCCGCTGCAGCCCGAGGAACCGCGCCGCGCGGCGCGTCAATACGGGTTCATCGAGATCGAGAACCGCGACGGCGGCTGGGACGGCGTCGTCAACGCCAATACGATCGACGGACGCGAGATCAGGGTGCTTTACGGGCCCTATATGGCGCCGTATCGCGATTTCCACCCGATCGGGAATGTGCTCGGCGACCGCTTCGAGGCCTCGGCGCAGAGCGTCCGGATCATGGTGCGCGACCGCGCGCTGCCGCTCGACCGGGTGCTGCAGAAGGAAACCTATGGCGGCACCGGCGGGGCGGACGGCACGGCGGAAATGACCGGCAAGCACAAGCCGCTCGCGCTCGGCTGCCCTTTCAATGTCTCCCCGCCGTTGATCGAACCGTTCCTGCTGATCTATCAGTGGCACTACCGGTCGGCCGAAGGCGTGAGTGCGGTTTACGACCGCGGGCTTGCACTGACGCGCGACACGTCGATCGGCAGCGCGGGCGATGTCGCGGATTACACGGCGCTGGCTGCCGCCGACATCGCGGCCGGGCATTTCATCACCTGCCGGGCGCTCGGTCTCTTCCGCCTCGGGTCTTCGCCCACCGGCGCGATCACGGCCGATGTCAAGGGCGACCGTCTTTCCGGCGTCTTCACGGATACAGTTTCGGGCGTCGCCTGGCGGCTCGCGACATCGATCGGCGATATCAATCCGGCGCGCGCCAACAAGCCGAGCTTCGACACCCTGCCAGCCTATCGCTGCGGCGTCTGGCTTTCGACCGAGGATGCGGCGCGCAAGACCGGCGCGGAAGTGCTGGGCGAGGTTCTGGGCTCGGTCGGCGCCTATTGGGATGTGAGCCAGGCCGGGTTTGTTCGCGCGTTTCGTCATGCCGCCCCACAGACACAGGGCGCGCAGCACTGGATCGACCCGGCCGACATCATCAATGTCGAGCCCGAGCCTTCGCCGCCGATCCGCTACCGCAACCCGGTCGGCTTCGCGCGCAACTGGACGTTGCAGCGCGGCTCGGAGATTTCGAGCGATGTATCCGACGACCGGCGGCAGGTGCTCGCCGATCCGCAACGCGTCGCCGGCAAGGCGGTCGAGAATCTCGCGATCCTGACCGCCCAGCCCGAGGCTTTCAACCCGCCGGTCTGGCCGTCGCTGCTGATCGATGAGGCGGACGCCGATGCCGTGGCGGCGGACGGGATGGCGCTGCACGGCACACCGAGGCGCCGCTACCGCGTGACCTTGCCGCGTGTGGGCTACCTGATCGATCTCAGCGAGGTCGTCAGTCTTTCGTGGCCCCGTCACGGCCTTGGCCAGCGCCGCAACTGGCGGGTGCTCGGCATTCGCAACGACGCCGATCGCGACACGATCGTCATAAGGGTGTGGGGCTGATGGGCAATCTGATCCTGAGCTGGATCAATCATGTGCGCGATCCGGCGGCCGTGCTGTCGGCGTCGGTGGCGGCCGGCAACATGCCGGTGCAGAACCTTGCCGATCCGCGTGTCGGCAAGCGCTGGCGCAGCCTCGACATGAACGCCTGGGGGCAGGGCACGCTTCCCGGCGACGAGGAGGCGGGGGTTTTTGCGCTGCGGTTTCCGCGCGACACGCCGCTGGCGGGCGGCACCGTGAGACATCTGCTCGATGCAAGCGCCGAGCTCGGCGGCAGCGGCGCGCTGCATGACAGCGGCGCGGTGCCGCTGGGGCTCGCGCCCGGCCACGGCTACCACGTCTACATGCCCGGAGAGGAGGTGACGTTTCGCAACTGGCGTTTTCAATACGGCGCCTCCGGCGTGGCGGCGCTCGACACCGGGCTTGCCTGGGCCGGGCCGGTCTGGTCGCCGCGCATCAATTATTCCTACGACCCCGCCGACTGGTGGGAAGACCTCTCGACCGGCTCGGAGGGCGCGCGCAGCGGCGCCGACTGGTGGGACGAGGGCCCGCGCCGCCGTCGCGTGGCCTTCGCGCTTGAACGGCTCGATGCCGAAGAAGCCGAGGCGATGATGGATCTGTCGCGGCTGGCCGGCGTCAGCCGTCAGGTGTTGGCGATCCTCGATCCCGAGAACAAGCCGCGCAAGACCATCATCGGCACGCTGACGGAATCCTCGCCCGTGCGGCATCCGCAATTCGGCGTCCACACAAAAGTCTTCGAGATCAAGGAATCGCTGTGATGAAAACTTTCGCCGACATGATCAAGATGACGACGACGACGGAGGGGACCGGCGCGATCACGCTCGGCTCGACCGTTCCGGGATTTCGCAATGGCGACATCCTCGACGGCAAGACCGGGACATGGATGGTGGAGGTCAATCCGGCCGCGCCGACCGATTGGGAGATTTTCGAGGGCGAGCTGACGGCCGGCGATCCGTCGACGATCTCGCGCGGAAAACTCATTTCATCCTCGACCGGCAGCCGGGTCAGCTTCGCGCCGGGCGACAAGATCGTGAAGTTGATCGCGTCGCAGGACATCTACAACACCGTGGCGGAAACCGCCGACAGCAACCGTGCGACCGGCGGGTCGGCGGGCGCCTATACGTTTCAGTCGAACCGCGCCGGCACGCCCTATGAAGGGCTGACCTTCGAGGCGACGGTCAATCACGCCTCGCCGGAGGGCGGCTCGACGCTGGAATGGAACGGCGGCTCGGCCGACGACCTTCTTGACGAAGCCGGCGACGCACTGGGCGAGAACGATCTCGTCGTCGGTCCGCGCTACAGATGGCGGTTCGACGGTGAGGCATGGCGGGTCGGGCTTGTTTACACGTCCGCCGACAAGGCAGCACTGGCCGACAAGGCCGACACCTCGGCCGTGACCGCCGCCCTCAACGACAAGATGGACGACCCTGATGCCAACGGGTTTGTTTCCCGCACCGGTGCAAACGGCGCGTCGGCGGCGCGGACGATCCAGGGTGTGTTCGGGCAGACACTGGCTTCGAACGGCGATGGCGTATCGGGCAACCCGGCAATCGGGCTTCTCGCATTTTCGCTGTCCATCGCCGACGACGCGGCCGTGGAGGTCGATCTCGGCGCGAATTTCGTCGGCGACATCGATTTGATCACCCGCGCCGCCGCGACGATCCGGCCGACGACCTATTACGCCCGGCTGCATTCGACCGGTAGCCGGAGCATCGACGTGAAAAGCGCGGTCGGCGGGCTCGGCACGGCACCGACGCTGTTGACTGACACCGAGCTCACCGGCACGACCGGCGCGGACGGTCTGTTCACGCTTTCCGCCCGGTCGCTGGGGCGGCTCGGTCTTCAAAACCGCACCGATGCGTTGCGCACGCTGGTGCTCATTTTCAGGGGAGCAAACATATGACGACACCTGTACGGACGGCACAGCCTTTTACCGATCCGCGCCTGAAAGGCAATGTGTGGACGGTTTTCGAGGGCGAAAAATTCCTCGGCAATTTCGCCCTTCGCGAAGGCGACGGCGCTGAAGAGGCAATCGCCATGTCGTATGAGGCCGAGACCGCCGGGGAATGAGCGAGGCGCGCCGCCCGAAGACTTCACCGATGACAGCCATTGGCCGGAGGTTCCATGAAATCGCAAATTGAAAGAGCGCGGGCGGCGTGGCGGCGTCACCCTTGCGTGCAGGACCATACGTGGCGCTGGGGGATACTGGCGCTGCTGCTGATCGGATTGATGCTGATGAACGGGGGCGGCCGATGATCGTGCGGCATGGGGAACAGGCGGTTGTCACTGTGACGGCCGGGATCTGGGCGGTTCTGGATTCGGCGCTGTTCGCCGCGGGTCTCGGCCGGATGATCTGGCATGTGCGGCTTTGCCAGAAAGGCGAGCGGCGATTTTTCGGGCTCGAACTGCTGGCCGAGGTGCCGGGCGTGCTGGTGGGCTTCATCGCCGGCATGGCGATTGCGGCCTATCTGGGCCTCGACGGCCGCGCGGCGCAGGGGCTGGTGCTGATCGTCAGCTATCTGGGCCCGGACGGCTTTCAGGCGCTGCTCGACAAATATCTCAGCGGGCGGAGGAAAGGCGAATGAGCGAGATCACTTTCGCGCTCGACCGGCTGGAACATGACGGGCTGGCGACGCGGGGCGAACTCTCCGTCGGCGGCCGGCTCTTGTGCCTGACGCTGGAGGATCGCTTCCGCGCCGCGCCGAAAGTGCCGGGCGAGACGCGCATCCCGGCCGGGCTCTACCGGCTGGAACTGAAACCCATCGGGACATCGCGCTTCGATGCGCAGGCGGCGCGGATCATGGCGAAGGCCGGCGGCGATCATCTTGGCATGGTGCGGCTGATGGCGGTGCCGAATTTCTCCGAGATCCTCATTCACTGGGGGAATTATCACACGAATTCCGAGGGCTGCATCCTGACCGGGCGCGGCAAGATGACGGGGCCGGACGGGGCTCTGGCGGTGTCGGCGTCGCAGGACGCCTATGCGGCGGTCTATCCGGTGCTGGCGCGCGCCGCGCATGCGGCGGGGCCGGGGGCGTGGCTGCGGATTGCCGACAATGACGGGACGGGTGCGAAGAAGTCACCGCTGCCGCTGGCGCGGCCGGGAGGGAACTGAGATGCCGAATGTCGCGACGATCATCATCGGGCTGGCGCTGTTCGGCGGCGGCTTCTGGGCCGCATGGGACTGGCGGGCGGCAAAATGCGACGCGCAAATCGCGGGACTGGTCGAGGCGTCGCAGAAAAGCAAGGACGCCGAAGCCGAGAAGGCGCATGGCGCCGCGACCGAACTCGAAAAGGAGAGCGCCGATGCCGAAATCGTCTATCGGGAGATCACGGTCGAGGTCGACCGGATTGTTGAAAGGCCTGTCTATCGCGATCGCTGTTTCGACGATGACGGGTTGCGCGCCGCAAACCGCGCTCTTGCCGGACCGCGCGCTGCTGCCGCCGAACCTGACCGCCCCGTGCCCAGACCTGACGCCGCTCCCTGACGCCACGGGCGCGGCCGTGCTGCGCAAGCTCGGCGAAGTGGCGGAAGCCTATTACGCCTGCCAGCGGCGACACGCGGCGCTGACCAAGGCGGTGACGCCCGACTGAATCGGCCCCCGTCCAGGCCGATGGCGCCGCCTCTAGCCGGCGCTTTCATGGACGTTTCCTCCCTGAACTTGCCCCGCCTCCAGAAATGGAGTGCGGGGCTTTTTTCTTTTCAGCCGCGTGCTATAATGGCGATGCTGCATGTGGCGGAATTGATAGACGCTGAAAGCCAATAGGCGAAGTCGGGGACGCGGCACTGACGAGTCGCAATGTTCTATGTCCGGCGTATTCCGGGTTTGAGTCCCGGCCCGCAGCACAGCCCCGCAAGGCGATCGATTCGTTGCAGCGGGACGTGGCAACAGACCGAGACGGCGGGCTCCTACCCCCTCCGGATCATTTAAGGCCCCGCCCGGGAAACCGGAGCGGGGCTTTTTTATTGCGCGGCCGGAAACGGCTCCGGCCCATGGCTGCCCATGTTCGACGGCGCTCGGATCGAGCTGTTGCGGCGGCCGCATCTGGCGCATCGGAAGCGCGTCAGCAGCCATTGGCGCGGCGCGTCCGGGCCCCAGCGGATGACGAGCGGCACCAGCGCAACGGCCGTGTGGCGGCCACAGCCGATCGTCTCGCAGTAAAGCCGGACCCAGCGCGGCTCGGCGCGGGCGAGCTGGCCGATGGTGTCGATCGGGGCGTCATTCGGGAAGTGGGGCCGGGGCATCGGTTTCTGTGGCCTTTCCTGTGGCAACGATCACGCCGGCGGATCACGAGGAACAGATAAATAACTGATATATAAGGAATATATATGGTGGACGGTACTGGACTCGAACCAGTGACCCCTGCGATGTGAACACAGTGCTCTACCAACTGAGCTAACCGTCCGGAAGAGCCCGTCTATAGGGCGGCAGCTTTGACCGGTCAAGCCCGGCCGAAATGTCCCGGCAACAGCGTCGCCAGCGCTGCCGGAAACGCGTCGAAATGGTCGATGACCAGGTCGGCGCCGAGTTCGGCCACCGGCACCCGCGTATAGCCGAAGCTGACGCAGATCGAGGGAATACGCGCATTTTTAGCGGCCTCGACGTCGGCGTCGGAGTCGCCCACCATCACCGAATGGCCGGCATCGCCGTCGAGCCGGCGGATCGCCTCGAACAGATGTTCGGGATCGGGCTTCTTGACCGGCAGCGTGTCGCCGCCGATCACCACCGGGAAATAGCGGTCGATGCCGAGCATCTCCAGCAATTGCCGCGACAGCTGTTCGGGCTTGTTGGTGCAGACGCCAAGCAGCGCTTCCCGCTCGGCAAGCCAGTCGAGCTGGTCGCGCACCCCCGGCCAGAGCTTCGTGTGGTCGGCGATATGCTTGCTGTAATAGTCGATGAATTCGTTGAAGCTCCGGTCGAGTTGCGCCTGGTCGGCCGGCGCGCCCGTTTCGCGGAAGCCGCGCTCCAGCAGCAGCCGCGCCCCGCCGCCCACCAGATGCCGCACCCGCTCCTGCGGCACGCGCGCGCGCCCATGCATCTCCAGAATGACGTTCATCGTCTCGCAGAGATCGAGCGCGGTGTCGGCCAGCGTACCGTCGAGATCGAAAAGCAGGGTGGGGCGGGGCATGTTCATCCGGGCAAGTTGCGGCCCGGTCTGTCTCGCATGGGCCTTAGGCGCTGGCAAGTCTCCCGGTGCCACGGGTCGCGACAGGTCCATTTCGCCATCGGCAGGGGGCCGTTTTTGCGGCATGATGGCGCCATGAATGTGCTGACCCGATACCGGATGCGGATGGCCCGGCCTGGCGCCGACGAGGAGACGATCGCGCGTCTGAAGGTCGCCTGCTGGCGCGAGGCCTATCCGGGCATCCTGCCGCAACCGGTCCTCGACGGGCTCGATGTCGTCCGTTCGACGGCCGAATGGCGCCGCGCGCTCGGCGAAGGTATCGCCTGGATCGCCGAACAATCGGGCGCACCCGTCGGTTTCGGTCATATGCGCGATGCCGAGGTAACGACGCTTTATGTGAGGCGGCAGGACCACGGGCACGGGCTCGGCCGTGAATTGCTGACGCATCTCTTCGATGAGATCGGATGTCTCGGCCACCGTGCGGCGCATCTCTGGGTGCTGGAGGAAAATCCGAAGGCGCGCCATTTCTACGAACGCATGGGCGGCCGCCTCGCTGCCCGCCGTCCCGTCGGCTTCGCCCGCTATCCGCGCATCACAGAAGTGCGCTACGACTTCGCGCTGGACTGACGCTCAATCCGCTGCGCGCAATCCTTCGCGTTCCCATCGTCCGAGCCCGGCCAGCGTCGTCTCGTAGCAGGCGAGTGCGTTGGCGACGACGTTCTCCTGCCAGGATTGCCGGCGCGGCGCGTAATCGTCGCGGATTTCCTCGAAATAGCCCGGCGCTTCCGGTGCATCGAAGCCGCCCACGAAGCGCAGCCAGCGTTCGAGCATCGGCACGCGCATTGCCTTCGCCGCATTGCCTTTCGTTTGCGCCGAACGAAATTCGATGACGGCGCCGGCAAATTCGGCCCTTGGCCCGAGTTGCGCCTCAAGCCCCCAGAACATGATACCGCGCCGCGTCGGCCGCTTCGACCCCCACATCGTGTCGACGGTCTTGGGGTCCAGCGCCTCGCGCCCCCACCACGAGGCAGCGCGCGAAAAACCTGAACCCCTGGGGTCCGAAAAACAAAGATGGATCAGCTCCCCGTCGCCCGCCGGCCCCGAATGCCAGTCAATGAAGCCGACGCGATGCGCGCGTGGCAGCGCCTCGCGCACAATGCGCCGCATCGTCAGGTTCGACCATTCAGGCGCCAGCCCGCCGAAATGATAGCCGTCGGGATGCGTGTACTGCCCGCGGCTGATCGCGTCTTCGAGCGCCCATTGTCCGTGCCGTTCGATGAAGCGCGCGCCCGCCACCAGCATTTTCTGGATGGCCGCGTCGTCGATCCGCTCGGGGCAAAGCAACGGATGCAACTCGTCGTAAAATGGATTTTCGGGATGCGGCGCGTTGTGATCGAGAAAATTGCGGTTGAGATCGACATTGTTCTCGGTGCCGCGCAACCCCCAGGCGAAGCCGAACGGATTGACGGCATGCACCATCAGCACCGCGACGCCGTGTGGCAGCCGCGCGGGCCCGCCATCGCCGATCCAGGCAAGCTGCGCCGCCGATCCGCCATAGCCCTCCGCGCCGTGTGTGCCGCAAGTATTGAGCAACACCGTTCCGGCATCCGCAGGTCCGAACCACGCGGTATCGGTGAAAAGCCGTGTATCGCCGGGTCCGCGCGCCGGCATGTTCTCATAAGTCGCAATGCGCCCGCCCGCCGCATCCGCCGCCGTCAGAAAGCGCGCGCGGGCTTCGGCGTAAGTCTCTGAAAAGAATGCGGTAGCCTTCATGCGCTGGGGTCTTTTCCGGCCTCTTTCCGGCACCGGGCCGGAGTGCTAACAAGGGGGCAGGATACAGACCGCCGCCGGTTATTCCAAAGGACTTCTTATGACGCTTGCCGATCGCCTCAAGGACAAAACCCTGCTGAAAAGCCGTTGTTATATCGACGGAAAATGGGTGGGCGACAAGGCGCCGCAGATCGCCGTGACCGACCCGGCGACGGGCGAGACGATCGTGACGGTGCCCTCGCTCGGCGAGGCCGAGACGCGCAGCGCCCTCGAAGCCGCGGCGCGCGCGCAAAAGGCGTGGGCCGCACGTCCGGCGAAAGAGCGCGCGGCCATACTCCGGCGCTGGTTCGATCTGATGATGCAGAACCAGGACGATCTCGGCGCGATCCTGACGGCCGAGCAGGGCAAGCCGCTCGCCGAGGCCAAGGGCGAAATCGCCTATGCCGCCGCTTTCATCGAGTTTTATGCGGAGGAAGCCAAACGCGTTTACGGCTCGATCGTGCCGGCGCCGACGTCCGACCGTCGCATCGTCGTGCTGAAACAGCCCATCGGCGTTTGCGCCGCCATCACACCGTGGAATTTTCCGGCCGCCATGATCACGCGCAAGGCCGCGCCGGCGCTCGCCGCCGGTTGCGCGATGGTGGTGAAGCCGGCCACCGCAACGCCGCTCTCGGCCTTTGCGTTGGCAGAGCTTGCCGAACGCGCCGGTCTGCCCGCCGGATTGCTGAGTGTTCTCACCGGAAAGGCCGGCGCCATCGGCGGCGAAATGACGTCGAGCCCGCTCGTCCGCAAACTGACCTTCACCGGCTCCACCGAAATCGGCAAGGAGCTGATGAAGCAGGCGGCCTCCACCGTCAAGAAGGTCTCGCTCGAACTCGGCGGCAACGCACCCTTCATCGTTTTCGACGATGCCGACATCGACGCGGCGGTCGAAGGCGCGGTCGCCTCGAAATACCGCAACACCGGCCAGACCTGCATCTGCACCAACCGTTTCCTCGTTCAATCCGCGGTGCATGGCGAATTCGTCGACAAGCTGGCGGCGAAGGTCGCGCAACTGAAAGTCGGTTCCGGCTTCGATGATGGCGTCGTGCAGGGCCCGCTGATCGACATGGCCGCGGTCGAGAAGGTCGAGGAGCATGTGGCGGACGCGATCGCCGGCGGTGCGACGGTCCGCGCCGGCGGCAAGCGCCACGCGAGAGGCGGTTCCTTCTTCGAGCCGACGGTCATTTCGGGGATGACGCAGAAAATGAAGGCCGCGCGCGAGGAAACCTTCGGCCCCCTTGCCCCGGTCTTCCGCTTCGACACCGAGGATGAAGCGATCGCGCTCGCCAACGACACGCCCTTCGGCCTCGCATCCTATTTCTACAGCCGCGACATTGGCCGTGTCTGGCGTGTCGCCGAGGCGCTCGAATGCGGGCTTGTCGGCGTCAATGCCGGGTTGATCTCGACCGAAGTTGCGCCCTTTGGCGGCTACAAGGAATCCGGGCTTGGCCGCGAAGGCGGGCCCTGGGGTCTCGAGGAATTTCTTGAAATCAAATATGTCGCAATGGCGGGGCTCTGACGCATGAATGCCGACGAACAGAAGAAGGCGGCGGCCGTCCGCGCGCTGGATTTCATCGAGCCCGGCATGAAGCTCGGTCTCGGCACCGGCTCGACCGCCGAGCATTTCGTCCGCGCACTCGGCGCGCGCGTCAAGGAAGGTCTTGAAATTGTCGGCGTACCGACATCGGAACGCACCGGCAAGCTCGCCGAAAGTCTCGGCATCCCGTTGACCAATCTCGACGACACGCCGCATCTCGACATCACCGTCGACGGCGCCGACGAACTCGACATCGAGTTGCGGCTCATCAAGGGCGGCGGCGGCGCGCTGCTGCGCGAGAAGATCGTCGCGACGGCGTCCGACCGCATGATCGTCATTGCCGATGCGTCGAAACTCGTGAAGACGCTCGGCGCCTTTCCACTGCCGGTTGAGGTGGTGCCCTTCGGCGCCCCGGTCACCGCGCGCAAGATCGCCGAAGTGGCGGGCGCGCTCGGCTGCACCGGCAAGATGTCGCGCCGTGCCGACGACTACGGCGAGCCCTATTTCACCGACAATGGCAACTTCATCTATGACTGCGCTTTCGGAGCGATCCCCGATGCGGACGCGCTGGCGCCCGCGCTGAACCGCATTCCGGGCGTCGTCGACAATGGATTGTTCGTCGGCATCGCGTCGCTGGCCATTGTAGGAACGCCGTCGGGCACCGATATCATCGAAAAGAAATAGGTCAGCAGCGACCGGAGCCGGAGCCATGCCCAAATACGACTACGACCTTTTCGTCATCGGCGCCGGCTCGGGTGGCGTGCGCGCGGCGCGCATCGCGGCGAGTTACGGCGCGAAGGTCGCCGTCGCCGAGGAATATCGCGTCGGCGGCACTTGCGTCATCAGGGGCTGTGTGCCGAAAAAGCTGCTGGTCTACGCAAGTCATTTCGCCGAGGAATTCGAGGAGGCGGCGGGCTTCGGCTGGACGGTTGGCGAAACCTCCTTCGACTGGAAGACCCTTGTTGCGAACAAGGACAAGGAAATCGACCGCCTGAATGGCATCTATATCCGCAACCTTCAAAACGCCGGCGTCGAAATCATCGAGAGCCGTGCAACCCTTGCGGACGCGCACACGGTCCTTCTTGCCGGAACCGGCAAGAAGGTCACCGCCGAGCGCATATTGATCGCGGTCGGCGCAACGCCATTCCTGCCCGATCTGCCGGGCATCGAACACGCGATCACCTCGAACGAGGCGTTCCATCTGGAAGAATTGCCCAGGCGCGTTGTTGTCGTGGGCGGCGGATATATCGCGGTCGAGTTCACCGGCATTTTCAACGGTCTCGGCGCCGCGACCACGCAGCTCTATCGCGGTCCGCTGTTCATGCGTGGATTCGACGACGACCTGCGCGCGCTTCTCGCCGAAGAAATGACGAAAAAGGGTGTCGATCTGCGGATGAATGCCGACATCGCCGCCATCGAAAAGAAGGGCGGCGAACTTTGTCTGACGCTCGCCAATGGCGATGTCGTGAAGACGGACATTGTCATGTATGCGACCGGGCGCGTGCCGAACACAAAGGGCCTCGGTCTGGAATCCGTCGGTGTGAAGCTCGGCAAGTCGGGCGAGATTGTCGTCGACGGTTATTCGCAATCCTCCGTTCCGGGCATCTATGCCGTCGGCGACGTAACCGACCGTGCCAATCTCACCCCGGTGGCGATCCGCGAGGGCCACGCCTTCGCCGACACCGTTTATGGCGGCAGGGATGTAAAGGTCGATCATTCGATCATCCCGACAGCGGTCTTCTCTCAGCCGGAGTTGGGAACCGTCGGCCTCACCGAAGCCGATGCCCGCGCCCGCGACCCGGAAATCGACATCTACAAGACCGCCTTCCGCGCCATGAAGAGCACGCTCTCGGGTTCGCAGGAACGCAGCTTCATGAAGCTCGTGGTCGATGCGAAGACGGACAAGGTGCTCGGCGTCCATCTGATGGGCCCCGCCTCCGGCGAACTGATACAGGCCATCGGCATCGCCGTCACGATGGGCGCCACCAAGGCCCAGTTCGACGCCACAATTGCCGTCCACCCCACGGCGGCGGAGGAGCTGGTGACGCTCCGGGACAAGTGGCAGCCGCCCGCGCAACAGGCGGCCGATTAACCGCATTTCCTTGTCCTCAAGCGCGATCAAGGGCTTAGGCTTCCCTTTAGAGCCCTTGTGGCCTATAACTCGGCCTTCCATATGAGGAGCGTGCGGCGCCGCCGGGCATCTGGCCCGAAGCCCGCGCGCTTTCTTTCGTTTCGGAGTGACGACGATGGCGGAGACCTGGAAACCGGAGAGCTGGCGTGCCAAGCCCGCAAAGCATCTCCCGAGCTACCCGGATGCGGCGGCCCTGGCCGCTGTCGAAGAGCGCCTGCGCTCCTATCCGCCGCTCGTTTTTGCAGGCGAGGCCCGCAAGCTGAAGGCAGAACTCGCCGAGGTCTGCGAGGGCCGTGCATTCCTGCTTCAGGGCGGCGACTGCGCCGAGAGCTTCGCCGAATTCTCCGCCGACAATATCCGCGACACGTTCCGTGTGCTGCTGCAGATGGCGGTTGTGCTGACCTTCGCCGCCTCCTCGCCGGTTGTGAAGGTCGGGCGCATTGCGGGCCAGTTCGCCAAGCCCCGTTCCTCGCCCACCGAGACCATCGACGGCGTGACGCTGCCGTCCTATCTCGGCGACAACATCAACGGCATCGAGTTCGACGAGAAGGCCCGCGTGCCCGATCCCGACAGGCTTCTGCGTGCCTATTCGCAATCGGCCTCGACGCTGAACCTCATTCGCGCTTTCGCGCAGGGCGGCTATGCCGATCTCGATTTCGTGCATCGCTGGAACCTCGGCTTCGTCGCCGATGGGTCCGAGGGCGCGCGCTACGAGGAGCTGGCCAACCGCATCACCGAGGCGCTCGACTTCATGCGCGCCTGCGGCATCGACAGCGCCACCCAGCCGCAGCTCCACACGACGGAGTTCTATACCAGCCACGAGGCGCTGCTGCTCGGCTACGAGCAGGCGATGACGCGCATCGATAGCACGACCGGCGAATGGTACGACACCTCGGCCCACATGCTCTGGATCGGCGACCGCACGCGCCAACCCGATCACGGCCATGTCGAGTTCCTGCGCGGCGTGAAGAACCCCATCGGCATGAAATGCGGTCCTTCGCTCGATCCCGAGGAACTGATCCGTCTGACCGACATCCTCAACCCGAAGAACGAGCCGGGCCGGCTGACGCTGATTTGCCGCTTCGGCGCCGAGAATGTCGAGAAGCACCTGCCGCAGCTCATTCGCACCATCGAGCGCGAGGGCAAGAAGGTCGTCTGGTCCTGCGACCCGATGCACGGCAACACGATCAAGGCGTCGTCGGGCTACAAGACGCGGCCGGTGGATCGCATCCTCGCCGAGGTGCAGGCCTTCATGGCTGTCCACCGCGCCGAGGGCACGCATGCCGGCGGCGTTCATTTCGAAATGACCGGCCAGAACGTCACCGAATGCATCGGCGGCGCGCAGGCAATTTCCGAGACCGAGCTCGGCGACCGCTACCACACGCATTGCGACCCGCGCCTCAATGCCAGCCAGTCGCTGGAACTCTCCTTTCTGATCGCCGAAGGGCTGAAGAAGGAACGCGTGGAAAATGCGCGCACCCAGCCCGCCACCGCGCTCGGTGCCTGGTAGGAGCGTTTCCAGGCCAAGTGGATGCTGGTTGGCCGTCCGGAAACGCGACCGGACAAAACCCCGTACACAGATGAATATGTAGAAGGCCCGGCAAGTCCGGGCCTTTTTCTTTGTCGTCGTTTGCTCTACAAGGGGTCGGGGGGCAAATCGGATCGAAAGGAAATCGCCGATGAGCTCAATGAACGGTCGAAAAATCGCGGGGTTCGCTGCCGCGGTGCTGTTCCTTTCGACCCCCGGCGTCGCAGAGGCGAGCAATTCGAGCGGTTGGCGTGCCCCGGCGCCGGATGACAGGCTTTACGCCGTCACGATTTTCATGGGCGAAGGCACCGAAAACAATTTCAGCAACATCATCGAGAATTTTTTCGACGTCGAAGGTTCGACCGATCACGTGCTGGGTCTGACCGCTTCGCGCCTTCTCGGCTGGTACGGTCCGTCGCTGAGCTTCGAAGCCGAGCTGATGTATGCCTACCATTATGGCCGCGAGGTCTATCACGAGATCGGCACGGCCGCTTATGCGCGCTGGCACGATTTTCCCTGGAACGACTATGTGTTGACAACCGCCGCAATCGGCATGGGCCCGTCCTACACCACCGAGTTTCCGCAGCTTGAGGCGCAGCCCGACGGCAGCCGTTCGCGTCTGCTGAACCAGTTGAACCTGCAAACGACTTTCGCCCTGCCGTCGCGGCCCGACATCGCACTTGTCGCGCGCATGCAGCATCGTTCGGGCATGTTCGGCGCCTTCAACGGCGTCACCGACGCCTCGAACTTCCTGACGCTGGGTCTGCGGTACGAATTCTAGCTGACCTTGATCAGCCGCCGCCCCAGATTCTCGCCCTCGAACAGGCCGATAAAGGCCGCCGCCGATCCCTCGATCCCGTCCGACACGTCTTCCGTGTAGACGAGCTTTCCGTCATGGATCCACCCGGCCATCTCACCTTGAGCCTCGCGGAACTGCTTGAAATAGTCGAAGACGACCAGCCCTTCCATCCGCAGCCGATGCGTGATGAAGCGCGTCACGTTGCGGATGCCGCGTAGCTCGTTTTCGGTGCGGTTATATTCGCTGACCTGACCGGACACGACGATGCGCCCGTGCTCCTTCATGTTGAGGATCGCCGCATCCAGCATCTCCCCGCCCACATTGTCGAAATAAATGTCGACACCGTCCGGGCAGGCCGCCGCGATGGCCGCGCGCAAATCGGCGCCGCGATAGGAGAAGCATTCGTCGAAGCCGAGCCCCTTCACGTAGTCGCACTTCTCTTTCGATCCCGCGATGCCGACAACGCGGCATCCCTTCATCTTCGCGATCTGCCCGGCGGTGGCGCCCACAGGCCCCGCGGCCGACGAGATCAGCACCGTGTCGCCCTCTTTCGGTTGCCCGAGATCGAGCAGCCCGAAATAGGAGGTGAGCCCCGGAATGCCGAGCACGCCGATCGCCGCCGTCGGCCTGAGCTTGCCGTGATAGATCGCCGGATCGAGCTTCTGGATGCCGCGCCCGTTGGAGATGGCGTGGCTGACCCAGCCGAAGCCGCCGGTCACGCGGTCGCCCACCGCGAACTTTTCGTTGTTCGAAGCTTCCACCACGCCCACCATCGCGCTGTCGATGGTCTCGCCCACCGGCAGCGCGGCCGTGTAGCTGTCGCCCGAAAGCCGTCCGCGCATCCCCGGATCGACCGAGTGATGCTCGGTGCGGATCAGCAATTCGTGCTCGCCGGGGTCGGGCAGCGTCACATCCTCAAGCCGGAAATTCTCCGGCTTCGGTTTGCCCGCCGGCCGCGAAGCCAGCACCCAGCGTTTTGCTTTTGTCGGCATGGTGGTTCGCCTCCGCCTCTCAGACCGCCTTGTCCGGGCCGATCTTCACCAGCATCTTGCCGAAATTGCCGCCGGAAAAGAGCTTGAGAAAAGCTTTCGGCGCATTCTCGATGCCATCTTCCACCGTCTCTTCCCAGTGCATCTTGCCGCCTTTGATCAGCGGCCCCATCTCGGCGAAGAATTCCGGCAGGTGCTGGAAATAGTTGGAAACGATGAAGCCCTGCAGGCGCAGGCTCTTGCCGACGATCTGGATGAGATTGGTCGGGCCGGGGCGGGGCGTCGTATCGTTATATTGTTCGATCATGCCGCACATCGCGAGCCGTCCGTTGGGCCGCATCGCATTGATCGCCGCCTCCAGATGCGCGCCGCCGACATTTTCGAAATAAACGTCGATGCCCTTCGGAAAGGCCTTTGCGACGGCGGCCGTCAGGTCGCCGCAGGTCTTGTAGTTGATCGCCTTGTCGATGCCGGCCACTTCTTCGAGCCATTTGCATTTCTCGTCCGAGCCCGCCGAGCCCACCACATAGCAGCCATGCGCCTTCGCAAGCTGACAGACGACCGAGCCGACGGCGCCCGATGCGGCCGAAACGAAAACCGTCTCGCCGTCCTTGAGCTCCGCCACCTTGAAAAGCCCAGCCCAGGCCGTCATCCCCGGCATGCCGAGCGTGCCGAGAAAGGCTTCAATCGGTCCGAGCGACGGATCGACCGGTGCAAAGCCCGCCGCCGGCGCCGTCGCATATTCGCGCCAGCCCAGCATGTGGTTGACATAGGTGCCGACCTTCAGCTTGTCGCTGTTCGACGCCACCACCTGGCCGATCGCGCCGCCCTCCAGCGCCTTGCCGATCTGGAACGGCGGCACATAGCTTTCCCGGTCCATCATGCGCCCGCGCATGTAAGGATCGACCGACATCCAGATGTTGCGCACCAGCACTTCGCCGTCGCCCGGCTGCCGCGCCTCGGCGCTGGCGAGTTCGAAATCGCTCTCCTTCGGCGTGCCGACCGGCCGCGCCTTGAGGCGGATTTCCTTCGAGATGAGATTTTGCATGGGGACGTCCTCCAGTGAGTTTTCGTTGGAGGGACAGTAGCGGCCTTTGCCGCGCGGTGAAAGCCGCGCAAGCGCCGCCCTTGAACAACACGTTGTGAGCAAATGGACGGGCAGGGGGAGGGCGCTCAGCTCTCCCAGCCGCCGCCCAGCGCCACGAAAAGGTCGACGGCCGAGCTGTAGCGGTTGAGCCGCGCCTGCGCGGCGCTGTCCCGCGCCGACAGCCAGGCGCGCTGTGCGTCGAGCACCGACAAGAGGTCGCTGGCCCCCGCCCGGTAGCGCGCTTCGGAAAGATCATAGGCCCGCCGTGCCTCGGCCGCCGCCGAAGTCAGCAGCGCCTCGCGCCGTGCATTGGCATCGGCGCTCGCCAGTGCATCCTCGACTTCCCCGAATGACGTCAGCACGGCTTTCTGGTAATTCGCCGCCAGTTCCGCCTGCCGTCCCTTGGCCGATTGCAGATTGCCTTCCAGCGACCCGCCCGAAAAAATCGGCGCCAGCAGCGAGGCGGCAAGTGAAGTCGCGGTCTCGGCCGGCGCAGCGGTCGCAAAGCTGCGCGTCGCCGAAGCCGAAATATCGAGGCTCGGGAAAAACGCCGCCCGCGCCGCGCCGATATCGGCATTGGCCGCGATGAGTTGCGCTTCGGCGCGGCGTATGTCGGGCCGCCGTTCCAGCAGCGCCGCCGGTTGCCCGGTGGCGATGTCGGGCAAAGCCAGATGCGCGGTGCTGTCGCCCGCCACCGCAAAACCCTGCGGTGCCCGCCCCAGCAATATCGCCAGGGCATGTTGATTGGCGGCGACGTCGCGCTCAAGCGGCGGAATCCCCGCTTCGATATTGGCGATGTTGTTGCGCTGCTGTGCGATGTCGAGCGCCGAGGTGCTACCCGCGTTGTAACGCGCTTCGGCGATCCGGTAGGTCTCGCGCGCGGCCGTCAAGGATTCCTCGGCAATCGCCAAGCGGTCCTTGGCATTCAGAATGTTGAAATAGGTGACCGCCACCTGCGACTGCACCATCAGCAGCGTCGCATCGCGGTCGAAGACGGTGGCATCGAGCGACGAGCGCGCGGCGTCGGCTTGCGCCCGGTAGCGGCCCCAGAGGTCGAGTGCATAACTCGCCGTGAGGCCGATGCTGGCGCTCTCGCGCGACGGTCCGCCATCGATGGCCCGGCTGGCGCCGCTGCCGCTGCCCGACACATTCGGCAGAAGCGACGCGCCGCTCGCGCGCAACGCGCCTTGCGATTGTTCGATCCGCGCCAGCGCCGACACGATATCGAGATTGGCCGCCAGCGCCGCCGTCATCAATGCGTCGAGTTCCGCATCGCCAAAATTCCGCCACCACGCGGCGTCCGCCGCCCGCGCGCCCTCCGCCTCCGCCACGCTCCACGCCGCCGGCATCTCGACCGCCGGCCGCTCATAATCCGGCACCATCGAACAGGCCGTCAGCAGGATCGCCAGGGAAACTGAAAATGGAACCTTCATCGCCGCCACCTATTCCGTCGCCAGCGCCGCGACGGGATCGAGATTGGCCGCCTTGCGCGCCGGCAGATAACCGAACAGCAATCCCGTCAGGAAGGCACAGGTAAAGGCGAGGATCGGCGGTCCGGCCGAATAGGCGATGTTCATGCCCGACCATTGTGCAAGCCCCGCAAGGCCGAGCCCCAACAAAATGCCCGCCGCGCCGCCGATGCCGCACACGACCAGCGCCTCGGTATTGAATTGCAGCAGGATGTCGCGCTTGCGCGCGCCGGTCGCCATGCGAATGCCGATCTCGCGCGTCCGCTCGGTCACGCTGACCAGCATGATGTTCATCACGCCGATGCCGCCCACCAGCAGCGAAATTGCCGCTACCGATCCGAGCAGGATCGTCAGCGTCGTGTAGGTGGCTTCCGCCATGTCCAGGATCGAAGCGGTGTTGCGCACGCGGAAATCCTCCGTGCCGTGCCGCGCCATCAGCAATTCCTCAATCGCCGCCTGCGTCTCGTCGATATAGGCGGCATCCGTCACCTTGACGCTGATCGACGAGAGGTGATGCCGGCCGAAGAGCCGCATCGTGCCGGTCGTGATCGGCACCAGCGCCACATCGTCCTGGTCGCGACCGAACATTGCCGCACCTTTCGGCTGCAACACGCCGACGACTTCGAATGGTACGTTCTGCACCAGCACATATTTCCCGACCGCGCTTTCGCCGTCCGGAAACATGGTCTCGGCGACCGTCTGTCCGAGCACGATCACCGGCGCATAGCCGTTGACGTCCTGCTGGTTGAACATCCCGCCCTCCGCGAGATCCCAGTCGTTGACCAGCGGAAATTGCGGCCATGTTCCCTGTATCTGCGTTCGGTAGTCGCGATTGCCGAACCGCATCGTCGCGCCGGTGCTGCGCTCGGGCACCGCCGCCAGCACATTGGGCAGCGCGAGAATGGCTTCGATATCCTCGATGTTGAGCGTCGTGACTTCCGCGGTGCGCACACCCGGCCCGCCGGCGCGCACCAGCAGCAGGTTGGTGCCCATCGACTGGATCTGCGACATCACATTGGCCTTGCTGCCGTCGCCGATGGCGAGCATCGTGACGACGGCCCCGACGCCGATCACGACGCCGAGCAGCGTCAGCGCCGTGCGGAAAAGGTTCATCCGCAGCGACCGGAATGCCATCTTGACCGCCTCGCTGACATCGGCGCCGAATACGAGCGGCATCGCATGATGCGCCGGCGCCGCGCCGCGCCTGGCGGCCGGTGCTGCGCTCGCCGTATCCTCGACCACCTTGCCGTCGGCCAGCCGGATCAGCCGGTCGGCATGTGCGGCGACCGCCGGATCGTGCGTGATCAGGATAACGGTTCGACCCTCGGCATTGAGTTCGGCGAGAAGCCGCAACACTTCGGCGCCGCTCTGGCTGTCCAGCGCGCCGGTCGGTTCGTCGGCGAGGATCGCCTGCGCGTCGTTCATCAGCGCCCGGGCGATCGAGACACGCTGTTGCTGCCCGCCGGAAAGTTCGTTCGGCCGGTGCGCGCTTCGGTCGGAAAGACCGAGCCGCGCCATCAGCCGCCGCGCCCGCTCGGCGCGCACCGGCCGGGACTTGCCGGCATAAACCGCCGGCAGCTCGACATTCTCTGCCGCCGTCATCGTGGCGAGCAGGTTGTAGCGCTGGAAAACGAAGCCGAACGTATCGCGCCGGAAGGCCGCCAGCTCGTCGCCGGAAAGCGTCGCAACGTCGGCGCCGTTGACGAGGTACCGGCCGGCGCTCGGCCGGTCGAGGCAGCCGATAATGTTCATCAGCGTCGACTTGCCCGATCCGGACTGTCCCATGATGGCGACGAATTCGCCGCGTCCGATCGTCAGCGACACACCATCGAGCGCCCGGACCTCCGTGTCGCCTGTGCGGTAGACGCGCGAAACGTCGCGTAGCGCGACCAGCGGTGCACGTTCCGGCGCGCTCACAGGAATGGCCCTCCGAAGCGCCGCGTACCGCCGCCGCGCGCCGCCGCCTCGCCGGTGCCGACCACCACTTCCTCGCCCGGTTCGAGACCGGAAAGGACTTCGGCCGAAATCCGGCTGGCGATCCCCGTCTCCACGCGCCGCGTTTCCGTTCCGCGCGCCGTCACCACGGTGACGTTGTGCACGTTTGCGCCTTCGCCGCGAACGGGTCTCAGCGCCGCCACCGGCACCGTCGTCACGCCGCGCGCCTCGCCCAGCAGGAAGAAGACCTGCGCCGTCATCTCGCTCATCAGCAACCGGTCGCTGTTGTCGACATCGATCAGCACTTTGTAGAGCACGACGTCGTTGAGCACGTCGGGCGTCGGCAGTATCTGCCGGACCGAGGATTCCCATCGATTGTCGGGATGGCCGAGTGTCGTGAAATAGACCGGCATGCCGGCATGCAGCTTGCCGATATCGGCTTCCGCCACCTGCGCCTTGACGGTCATCGTTTCGAGATCGGCAATCTGCAACACGACCGGCGCCACCTGAGTCGCGTTGAGTGTCTGCCCCTTGACCGCCGGCTGGGCGACGACGGTGCCGTCGATCGGCGCATGGATGCGCGCATAGCCGAGACTGGTCTCGCCGCCTTCGACGGTCGAACGCTGTTGTTCGATCTGCGCCTTGATCGAACCGATCGACGCCCTCAGCGTCTTCACCTGCGTCTCGCTGGTGTCGAGTTCGTTGCGGCTCACCGCGTCGATCTTGGCAAGATCGAGATTGCGCGCATATTGCCGTTGCGCCAGCACAAGCTCGGCCTCGCGCCCGGCAAGCTGCGATTCGAGATCGCTGAGCCGCGCGCGCGCCGCCTGCACCTCCGTCTCATAGATCTTGGCGTCGATCTCGGCCAGCAGATCGCCCGCCTTCACCTCGTCGCCGATCTCGACATGCACGTCCTTGAGCTGGCCGGAAACCTGCGCGCCGACATCGACCTGGTTCTTGGGTTGGATCGAGCCGAGTGCCGTCACCGTCTGCTCGACATCGCCGATCGTCACCGGCTGCGTTCGGTAGGTCTCGGTTTCGCCGCCGCTCAGCGACGACCAGAGGATTGCCGCCGCGATCAGCGCCGCCGCTGCAACGGCCGTCCGTCGCGTACCGGCGCCAAGCGCACGCCAGCGCGCGGTTGCGGGCGCCAGCGCCGCCATCGCCCGCTTCCACAATCCCGTTGCCGCCGCGCCGCCGTCGTAGCCCATTGCCGGTCCGTCCGCTTCATTGTCTGACAAGCATACTAAACGGGCTGGACGCGCGATTCCGTCGCGGAAATCCGCGGTTTTCAGTCGAGCCGCACCATGCGCTTGCCGACATTGTCGCCCGCCAGCAGCCCGACCAGCGCCTGCGGCGTGTTTTCGAGCCCCTGCATGATGTCTTCCTTGACCTTCAGCTTGCCCGAGGCGACCCAGCCCTGCAGCTCTTCGAGCGCCTTTTCGTGCCGGTCCTGATAATCCATCACGATGAAGCCGCGCATCGTCAGCCGCTTGACGACGATGAGACCCGGAATGCCGCGCGGCCCATGCGCCGGCGCCGCGCCGTCATATTGCGACACCGCCCCGCAACAGGCGATGCGGCCGAAATTGTTCATGCCGAAAAGGCAGGCCTCCAGAATGTCGCCACCGACATTGTCGAAATAGACGTCGATGCCCTTCGGTGCCGCCGCCCTCAGCGCCTTGCCCACGGGCGCTGCCTTGTAGTCGATCGCATGGTCGAAGCCGAGTTCGTCGGTCAGCAGCTTGCACTTCGAAGCGCCGCCCGCGATGCCGATGACGTTGCAGCCCTTGATCTTGGCGATCTGCCCGACAATCGACCCGACCGATCCCGCCGCCGCCGACACCACCACCGTTTCGCCCGCCTTCGGCTGGCCGATGTCGAGCAGCCCGAAATAGGCCGTCAGCCCCGCAATGCCGTAAACGCTGAGGAGATGCGACAAGGGTTCGAGCTTCGGCAGCTTGTTGACGGTCTTCGCCTTCAGCGCCGCATATTCCTGCCAGCCCGTATCGCCGAACACGAGGTCGCCCTTGGCAAAGCCCGGCGCCTTCGATTCGATCACCTCCGACACCGAACCGCCCGCCATCACCGTCCCGGCCTCCACCGCCGCCCGGTAGGTCGCGCCCTGCATCCAGGCCCGGTTGGCCGCGTCCAGCGATATGAGCCGCGTCTTCACCAGCACCTCGCCGTCCTGCGGCACGGGCACCGTGCCCTCATGCAGCCGGAAATGGCTGGTCGCGAGCTTGCCGCTGGGGTTTTCGGTCAGCAGAATCTGGCGGTTGACGGTCATGGATGGTCCTCCCTTGGAAATAGCCTGTTGGCGGGCAGACTACCGCCGCGCCGCGCGCGGCGCACCCCGAAAGCCCGTTCATTGGCGTACTATTGTGAGTACGTCCCTCAACCGCTAGAAACACCCATCCCGGCCCCCATATATCGGCCTCAAGTCCCGGATTTCCGCGCCCCCATGACCGACAAGCTCCGCATTGCGCTCGCCCAGCTGAACCCCGTCGTCGGCGACATCGCGGGCAATGTCGAAAAGGCCGTGGCCGCCCGCCGCGAAGCCGCGCTGGCGGGCGCCGATCTCATCATCTTCTCCGAGCTGTTCCTGAGCGGCTACCCGCCCGAGGATCTGGTGCTGAAGCCGGCCTTCCAGCGCGCCGCCATGGCCGCCGCCGCCGAGCTTGCCCGCCACACCGCCGATGGCGGCCCGGCCATGCTCATCGGCACCCCCTGGGTCGAAGGCGGCAAGCTCCACAACGCGGTCCTTCATCTCGACAAGGGCGAGATCAAGGGCCACCGCTTCAAGGTCCACCTGCCCAACTATTCCGTCTTCGACGAACCGCGCGTTTTCGCCGGCGGCCAGATGCCGGGCCCCTTCGACATTCGCGGCGTCCGCGTCGGCGTCCCCATCTGCGAAGACATCTGGTATCCGGATGTCGTCGAATGTCTGGAGGAATCCGGCGCCGAACTGTTGCTGGTTCCCAACGGCTCGCCCTTCGACTTCAACAAGTTCGATGCCCGCATGCAGCTCGTCCTCAGCCGCATCCGCGAAAGCGGCCTGCCGATGGCCTATGTCAACCAGCTTGGCGGTCAGGACGAACTTGTGTTCGACGGCGCGAGCTTCGTCCTCAACGCCGATTTCTCGCTCGCCCTGCAGATGCCGGCATGGGAAGAAAAAATCGCGATTACCGATTGGTCGCGCACCGACAAGGGTTGGGTCTGCGCGCCTGGCGAAAAAGCATTGGTGGAGGAGGGCGACGAGGCGCTCTATCTCGCCGTCGTTCAGGGCCTGCGCGACTATGTAACGAAAAACCGTTTTCCCGGCGTCGTGCTCGGCCTCTCGGGCGGCATCGACAGCGCGCTTGTCGCCGCCATCGCGGTCGATGCGCTGGGCGCCGAAAACGTCCACTGCGTCATGCTGCCTTATCGCTATACCTCGTCGGAAAGCCTGACCGACGCCGAGGCTTGCGCGAAGCTTCTCGGCACCCGCTACGACGTCGTCCCCATCGAAGCCCCGGTCGCCGGTTTCACATCGGCGCTCGAAAAACTTTTCGAGGGCACGCAGTCCGGCACGACAGAAGAAAACCTCCAGTCGCGCACCCGCGGCGTCATCCTGATGGCGATATCCAACAAGTTCGGTTCGATGCTGCTCACCACCGGCAACAAGTCGGAAGTCTCGGCCGGCTACGCGACGATCTATGGCGACATGAACGGCGGCTTCAATCCGATCAAGGATCTCTACAAGTCGCGCGTCTTCCGTCTCGCGCAGTGGCGCAACGAGAACATGCCGAAAGGCTGCATCGGTCCGAAGGGCAGGGTGATCCCCGAACGCATCATCACGCGGCCGCCGTCGGCCGAACTGCGCCCCGACCAGAAGGACGAGGATTCGCTGCCGCCCTACGACGTGCTCGACGACATTCTCCATTGCCTGATCGAGGAAGAAATGTCGGCCCGCGAAATCGTCGCGCGCGGCCACGACCGCGATCTGGTCAAGCGCGTCCAGCATCTTCTCTACATCTCCGAATACAAGCGCCGCCAGGCCGCGCCGGGCGTGAAAGTCACGACGCGCAATTTCGGCCGCGACCGCCGCTACCCGATCGTCAACGGCTTCCGGGACGTGGACCTGTGATCGGGAGTGTGGCGCGCGCGGGCGACTTAACCTCCCCCTTGAGGGGAGGTCGGGAAATTCGCGGCACGCGGATTTCCCGGGTGGGGGGAAGTGCGCTCCCGCATATGCCGTGCAGCCTTTTTTGCCTCCGCGCCCCCCACCCGAACGGCGATGCCGTTCGACCTCCCCGCGAGGGGGAGGTAAGAGTCGGGACAATGTCTCTCGCAACCCCTCGGGTACGCAGATGACCGCCCCCTCGACCGTTACCGTCCGCTTCGCGCCGTCGCCGACCGGCCGTCTGCATGTCGGCAATGCCCGCGCGGCACTGTTCAACTGGCTCTTTGCGAAGAAGTCCGGCGGCAAATTCATGCTGCGGATGGACGACACCGACGACGAACGTTCGACCGCGGAATTCGCCGCCGGCATCGAAGCCGACATGGCATGGCTCGGTCTCTCCCACGACATCTTCGCCCGCCAGTCCGAACGCCTCGCCACCTATGAAGCCGCCGCCGCGAAGCTGAAAGCCGAAGGCCGCCTCTATCCGGCCTACGAATCCGCGATGGAGCTCGACCGCAAGCGCAAGCGCCAGATGGCGCGCGGGCTTCCCCCCGTCTACGACCGCGCCGCGCTGAACCTCACCCCCGAAGACCGCGCGAAGCTCGAAGCCGGAGGCCGCAAGCCCCATTGGCGCTTCAAGCTCGAACAGGTTCACACCGCCTTCGACGATCTGATCCAGGGTCATGTCGAGGTCGATGGCGCCTCGCTGTCCGACCCGGTGCTGATCCGCGAGGACGGCCGCTTCCTCTACACGCTGCCGAGCGTCGTCGACGACATCGACTTCGCGATCACCCATGTCATCCGCGGGTCGGACCACATCACCAACACCGGCGTCCAGATCCAGTTGATCCGCGCGCTGGGTGCGGAGCCTCCCGCCTATGCGCATTACTCGCTGCTGAACGGACCGGAAGGAAAGCCGCTGTCGAAGCGCGAGGACGCCGCGCGTTTCTCGCTCGCGGCGCTGCGCGAGGCGGGCTATGAGCCGATGGCGCTCAATTCGCTGCTCGCCCGCCTCGGCACGCCCGATCCCGTCGAGGCCTGCCTGTCGCTCGCCACGCTGGCCGAAACATTCGACATCGCCCGCCTCGGCCGCGCCGACATCCGCTTCGACCCCGCCGACCTCGCCCGCGTCAACGCTGCGATCCTGCACCTGATGCCCTATGCTGATGCGAAGCCCCGCCTCGCCGCGCTTGGCTGCGATCTTGGGCCGGATTTCTGGAATGCGGTGCGCCCCAATCTCGCGCTCTTCGCCGAGGCGGCCGATTGGGCCCGCATCGTCGAAGGCCCGCTCGCCCCGGTCATCGAGGACGCCGATTTCGCCGCCGCCGCCGCCGCCGCCCTGCCGCCCGAGCCGTGGGACGAGGCAACCTGGGCCCTCTGGACCGATGCCGTGAAGGCCGCCACCGGTGCCAAGGGCAAGGCGCTTTTCATGCCGCTCCGCCTCGCGCTCACCGGCCGCCCGCATGGACCGGAACTGAAAAACCTGCTACCTCTCATCGGACGGAAACGGGCAGACGCCCGGCTCCGCGGCTTAACGGATTGATTTCGTTAAGGTTTTTGTAACGGCACCCAACGAGGATACCGGCATGAACCCGGCACTCCCGATCATCCAGGGTCTGATTATTAGCGGCTGATTTTTATCCGCCGCCGCCGTACAAACACGCCTGCAAACATTGTGGAACACGGACCGGCCGGTGGCAGAAGTCACCCGATTCCGGCCATTTGCGCCTCCACGATGCGGAACCGAACCATGAGCAAGACCAGCAAGACCCGCCTCTACCTCTTCGACACCACGCTGCGCGACGGCGCGCAGACGACCGGCGTCGATTTCAGCGTCGAGGACAAGCGCCTGATCGCAACCCTGCTGGACGAGCTCGGCCTCGACTACATCGAAGGCGGCTATCCGGGCGCCAACCCCACCGACACCGCCTTCTTCGGCGACCCGCCGAAGCTTTCCCGCGCGAAATTCACCGCCTTCGGCATGACCAAACGCGCCGGCCGCTCGGCGTCGAACGATCCGGGCCTCGCCGCCGTGCTCGACGCCGACACCGCCGCCGTCTGCCTGGTCGCCAAGAGCTGGGACTTTCATGTGAAAGTCGCGCTCGGCATCACCAACGACGAAAATCTCGAAAGCATCGACGAAAGCGTCAAGGCCGTCGCCGCGAAAGGCCGCGAGCCGATGATCGACTGCGAACATTTCTTCGACGGCTACAAGGCCAACCGCGAATTCGCGCTCGCCTGCGTCCGCACCACGCTCGACGCCGGCGCCCGTTGGGCCGTCCTCTGCGACACCAATGGCGGCACGCTGCCCGACGAGGTTGAGCTCATCGTCGGCGAAGTGATCGCATCCGGCGTCCCCGGCGACAGGCTCGGCATCCACGCCCACAACGACACCGAAAACGCGGTCGCGAATTCGCTGGCCGCCATCCGCGCCGGCGTGCGTCAGGTGCAGGGCACGTTGAACGGCCTCGGCGAGCGCTGCGGCAACGCCAACATGGTCTCGCTGATCCCGACCCTGCTGCTGAAACCTCTTTATGCGGATCGTTTCGAGATCGGCGTCACGCCCGAGCGCCTGAAAAGCCTCGTTCATGTCTCGCGCACGCTCGATGAAATCCTCAACCGCGCGCCAAACCGCTACGCCCCTTACGTCGGCGAAAGCGCCTTCGCCTCCAAGGCCGGCATCCATGTTTCGGCGATCATGAAGGACCCGAAGACCTATGAGCATGTGCCGCCCGAAAGCGTCGGCAACAAGCGCAAGATCGCGGTCTCCGATCAGGCCGGCAAATCGAACATCCTGGCGCGTCTCGAAGAGGCGGGCATCGCCGCCGATCCCGCCGACCGCCGCCTCGGCCGTCTGCTCGACGAGGTGAAGGAGCGCGAATTCCTCGGCTATTCCTATGACGGCGCCGAAGCCTCGTTCGAATTGCTGGCGCGGCGCATCCTCGGCGAGGTGCCGGAATTTTTCGACGTGGAGTCGTTCCGCGTGCTGGTCGAACGCCGCTACAACGCCATCGGCGATCTGGTCACCGTTTCGGAAGCGACCGTGAAGGTCGTTGTCGACGGCGAGAAATACATCTCGGTCGGCGAGGGCGTCGGCCCCGTCAACGCGCTCGATCAGGCGCTCCGCAAGGACCTCGGCAAATACTCGCCCTTCATCGAGGATCTGCGGCTGGTGGATTTCAAGGTCCGCATCCTCACAAGCGGCACCGAAGCCGTCACCCGCGTGATGATCGAAAGCATGGACGGGCAGGGCAACCGCTGGTTCACCGTCGGCGTCTCGCCCAACATCGTCGATGCTTCCTTCCAGGCGCTCTCGGACTCGATCACCTGGAAACTGCTGCGCGACGGCGCCCCGGCAAGGGCAAACTTGCGCGGCGTGTAACGGGTCGCTGGGACCTGAGACGTGTCGGTAAGCGAACCAACAAAAAACTTCTTTTTGCTGCGGTTCATTGCCTGAGTCCGTTTTGCGATTCGACAAAAAGGGTCGTTAATGATCCCGGTGGTGACCCCCTCGGGGCGAGCCTGACGCCCGACACCTCCTGTCCGCTGAATGACCGCTCGCTTCCGACGGTAACCTGTTAGCCCGACACGTCGCGTCGACATGGTTGTTCCATTTTCTCACTTTCGCGTCTACTGTTGGCACAGCCGGGCCACCGGCATTGAGAGGTCAAGAGGCACACTATGAGCAAGTTACCCAAGCCGGCTCCCTGCCCGGACAATGTCTACGTAGAGGACACGCTGTTCCGCCTGCTGTCAGGGCATTGTTCCTCAGAAAACAAAGACGCTTTCTCTCACGGGGGTGTGCTTCGTTTTGCGAGTCGCCGGGGCATTGCCAAACTTCTCGCTCACTATGAAATCTTTCGAATGGTCGAGGATCTACCGGGGCACATTGTTGAGCTGGGCGTATTCCGGGGCGACTCTTTGATACGATTTGCTCAGTTTGCGGAGATTTTCTCAACCTATGATCGCAGCTTTGATGTAATCGGGTTCGACAATTTCAAGGGTTTCCCAAGCTTCCACGAGAAAGACGGCGTGAAGCTCGTTCGTCATGATAAGCAAGAAGGAGGTTGGTCATCCGAGTCTTATCGCGATGAGCTTGATGTCCTCATCAATGTGTTCGATCACGACCGCTTTGCGCCTCAGAAGCCGCGCATTCGATTGATCGAAGGCGACATTGTGAAAACCGTTCCCGAGTACGCAGAGAAGAATCCCGGCATGGTGATCAAGATTCTTCATCTCGATGCCGATCTTTATGAACCCACCCGCGTTGCGCTCGAGCATTTCTGGGACCGCTTGGTCATTGGCGGAGTGCTTCTACTGGACGAATACGGCTTTGACATATTTCCCGGCGAAGCGACCGCGGTAAGCGAGTTCTTTGCAGAGCGCGGTATTGCGCCTACTGTCCGGAAGTTTCCGTTCACCGACAATCCGGGCGGATATGTTGTCAAGGAAAGCTTCTGATCATGCGGCCGACGCTCGCATCCGACGGTTGGGAGCCTGTTTCCGTTCAAGGATCTCTGGAGCGCTGTATTGAAGCACTGTTCCGGGATCTCTGTGCATACACCCTTGTCATTGCCGACGACGGCAAGGTGGCAACCCTGCCGGCGCTAGAGCGATTTCGCGAGTCGCTTGCCGAGGGCACGACCGCCGAAATCGAGCCCTTGTTTCAGGGAATACTCCTCGGTCTCGCCCGCGAGAACCGCAAACTTCTCGGCAAACTCTACGATCTGGGGACGCGCCCGATGAAGCTTTTGTCCGGCCGAGCTCTGTTTTTCACACCTGAGATCGAAAAGATCATCGGTGACTTTTTCGCCGATGGTGCGCATAGACCGTTACTTGTGTCACCTTACAATGGCGAAACGTTACATGTATTTCCGCCTGGCGAGGAGAACTTTCGGTTCAATCTGCCGGTTCATCAGGACTATCCCTATCTTCTGCAAAGTTCCCGACAGCTGACCTTTTGGCTGAATCTGACGAATAACTTCGGAGCCAAGGCGGGGGGCGTCCGCGTGTTTCCTGGGACACATCGGCACGGTGTCGCCAGAACTTTTGCGGGCGAGCATGGCCACTATGAAGTGGCGACTGATAGCTATCCCGAATTTAACCCGTCGGTCTTTCAGGATAGCGATGGAAACCTTTTCGATATGTACGCCGTGGATAGCCTGACGTGGCATACCTCTCTCAGAAATGAAACAGAAGATCAGGTGCGTATAACCTACATATTTCGGGTATCCGATATCGCCGATGGTCGCGTCCCGTTTGGAATGGATCGCGCGACGGGCGAAGCCAGGTTCGAGGACTTGCATGCAGCGCTCTATGTAGCTGCACCCGGATGATTTCGGCCTGAACCGTCGCGCTTTATATGCCGGATTGATCGCCACCACATTGATGGATTGCATCGCCGCGATCCTCGCCGGCGGTGGCGCGCGTTCGGCCGCCGTCCTCGGCAACCCCTGGACGACGGAAGGGCTCGCTGCGGAAATTGGCATGTCGCGCTCGGCCTTCGCATCGCGCTTCACCGAACCCGTCGGCGAGCCGCCCATGCGCTACCTCGCCAAATGGCGCCTGACCTTCGCCGCCCGCCGCCTCCTCGACACCGGCGAACCAGTTTCCCGCATCGCCTTCGAAGCTGGCTACGAATCCGAAGCCGCCTTCAACCGCGCCTTCAAACGAAACTTCGGCGCGCCGCCCGCGACATGGCGCAGCGAACATGCGGCGGGTTGAGGGGCTCCCGCCCGCCTTGGGCTGTGGCTCCCTTGCTATAATGGCGAAAATTAATATTTCCAGGCCCGCTTCTTCTTTTGACCCGTTCCGGGCGTTGGGGTAGCTGATTCATGGTTGGCAAGTTCCGGGTGCGGTGGGTGCCGCCCAATTGCCGGCCAGGGTGGGGATGTACCGATGAAAGCGATCAATTCGCGGTTGCGCGCCCGTGCGCTCGGCACGACCGCGCTCGTCGCGCTGGGCGGCCTGATGCTGGGTGCGAACCCCGCCGATGCGGCCTGCACCTCGTCCGCGCCGCTCGCCGGCGAGACCGTCACCTGTTCGGGCGCCGTCGTCGATCCCGTCATCACCGGCGCAGCCGGCGTGACCGTCAACCTCGACCCCACCGCCGATTTCAACATCAACGATATTCAAGCGATCCGGTTGGGCAACGACGGCACGGTCACGCTCAATGGCAACGGAGGATCAAGCGCGCGGATTTATGCGATCGAGAACGACGTCGTGGGCATTGCGGGCGAAGACGATCTCACCGTCACCCTGAATGCCGACTCGCAGATATCCATCTACGGCAACGACGGAGCGCTCGGTATTGATGGCGGGTCCGGCAGCAGCGTCGTCCTCAACGGCACATCCGGTCTTAACGTCGTCGGCATGTCGGACTACGGCGTGGGCATCGCGCTCGACGGGCCGGGCTCCACCGTCACGCTCAACGGACAATCCTTTGTCCGCACCTATTCGCACGACATATCGATCGGCATCACGGTCAATGGCGACGGCAACGCCGTCACACTCAACGATTCCGCCTACGCCAGGGGCACGTCGTTCTACAGCCTCACCGATGGCGTGGCATTCGGCGTCGTGACCTCTGGCGACGGCAACACGATTACATTGAACGACGCCGCCGCGATCGGTGGCCGCGTCATCGGCGACGATGCCGACTATGCCGCCGGCATTTTCAGCATCGGAGCCGACACCGTCATAACCCTCAACGGCACCTCGGAAGTGAGGACCGACATCGACAACTCCTTCGTCTACGCGACGGGGGGCATGCTGGTCGGCGGCACGGGCGAGCGCACGATCACGCTGAACGGCGCCTCCCGCGTGGCGGTCGATTTCTACGATTCGACGGGTTATCTCGCCCTCGGCATCGGCTTCGGCAATGTCGCATATCCGGGTGGCGGCGGCACCTTGACGCTCAACGGCGCGTCGCGTGTCGACGTCGATATCGAAGCCTCCAATCTTTATATCGCGGGCGGCGTCGTCGCCAATTCGAACGACGCCAACATCGTGCTCAACGGCACATCGGCGATCGGCGTCTATCTGGACGATTCCAGCGTCTTTGCCGCAACGGGCCTCTGGGCGTTCGGCGACGACAATATGCTGACGCTGAACGGCGCGTCGGGCGTATCCGTTGCCCTCTACGATTCCGCCAGCTTCATTGCCGCGGCCGCGGGTCTGGGAGACCTGCTCGGCGTCGGCCCCGGCTTCGGGGGCACGGGCGGCATGCTGACGCTCAACGGCACCGCACAGATCGGTCTCGAAATCGACGCATCGGACGCGACTGCCGCTTTTGCAGCCCTCGCGCTCACCGACGATGCCACGATAGCGCTTAACGGCGCCTCGGCCGCCACGACCTACATTACCGACAGCACGGTCGAATACGCCGGCGGCATATACGCGCTCGGCGACGGCAACACGATCGTGCTCAACGATTTCGCCTCGGTTGATGTCACGGTCATGCCGTCGGCGGATGTGACGGACTTTCTGAGCGGCATCGGCGTCCGGGGCGACGACAACGACATCGTGATGAACGGCGCCTCCTCGGTCACGCTCAATGGTGTCAGCAACGCCTATGCCGCCGCCGGCGTTTTGCTGTTTGGCACCGGCAACACACTGACCCTCAACGGCAACGCGACAGTCGACGTCACCCCGTCGGTCTATGCTCATGGCGTCTACATCTATGGCGGCGACGGCAACACGGTCGTCCTGAACGGCAGCGCCAGCGTCCTCGGTGGCAGCGGCTCGGGCATCCACGCTTACGACTCGACGGACGTCACGATCGCGCTCGGGCGCGACGCCTCCGTTTCGGGCACGGTCGGCATCCACCTCGACGATACCGACGATTCGAACATTCGTGTCGCCGGCGCCGTTGCAGGCACCTTTGCCGGCATCGTGATCAACGGCGACAACAACACGCTGACGCTCGACACCGGCGCGTCGGTCACGGGTGGAATTTACACGACGGGCGACAATGCGCTGGTGCTGCAGGGTGCGGGCGAACTCGATACGCTCGTCGCCGGATTCAGCGACCTCGCGGTCAACGCCACCGGCACCTGGAACCTGTCGAATGTCCTGGTTCTCGACGACACGTTCGGTCCGGGCACGGCGACGCTCAACAGCGGCACGACCCTCGTCAACCTCGCATTGATGGCGCCCGGCGGCGTCACGGTGGGGGCGGGCGCCACGCTCGGGGGCAATGGCCTGGTCATCGGCGATGTCGTCAACTTCGGCACACTTTCCCCCGGCAACTCGCCCGGCGTCCTCTTTGTCTTCGGCGATTTCGATTTCGCCGCGGGTTCGGCCTTTCTGGTGGAGGCGGACGCCACCGGCGCCGACCTGCTGATCGCCACCAACGATGTGAACATCGACCCGGCCTCGACCCTGCATATCAGCCATCTCGCCGGCATCGACGGTTTCGACGCGACGATCCTGATCGCCGGCAATGCGATCAATGGCGCCTTCGGTTCGGTCACCGGCGGAGCCGGCGCGCTGACTTACACGCCGACGGCCGTTTCGCTGCTTGCCATGCGGCCGACCTCCATCAACGGCGCGCTTGTCGCCGGCGCGCAGGCCGGCTTTGCCTTCCTCGACGCGCTGAACGGTCAGGCGCGACACGGCATCGGCGGTGCCGGCCGCATCTGGACGACCGGCATCGGCGAAGACGGCCACCGCAAATCCGATGGCATCGGCGGCGCCTTCGACAGCAAGACATATGGCGGCGTGTTCGGTGGCGACATATACAGCACCGGCGCGGCCTCGTTCGGCATCGCGGCCGGCTATCTCGACACGGTGGCAAAAACCGCCGGCGGCGGTTCGTCCGTCGGCATCGAGGCCTGGCACCTCGGCGCCTATGGTTCGTGGAGCGTCGGAAATGGTTTCGTCACCGGCGCGATCGGCGGCGCATTCCAGACTCAGGACGCATACCGCGCCGTTCTCGCCGGCGGCGGCCTGGCGACGGCAACCGCGAGCCCGGATGCCTGGTCGGCGGGTGGCGGCATTGTCGCCGGTCATGCCTTCCCGCTTGAGGGCAACTGGACGCTGACGCCGACGGCGCATGTCGCATATCAGAGACTGGAGCGCGACGGCTACAGCGAAACCGGCGGCGGCACGGCGGCCATCCGTGTCGGCGGCCAGACCGCCGAGACGTTGAAGGCGGGCATTGGCGCCGAACTCGGCGTCGAAATCGGCGACCCCAATGCCAGATGGTCGGTCCGTCCCGTGCTTCGCGCCGGCATCGGCCGCGAAATGCAGTTGGGCGACACGACGGTCGGCGGCGCCTTCCTCTCCACCGGCGCGCCCTTCACCGCGACGCTCGACAGCCGCGACCAGACCGTGCTGACGGGCGGCGCGGCGCTCGATGTCGGCATCGGCAACGGCATATCGGGCTTCTTGTCCTGGGATGGCCGCGCCGGCGATGCCGGCAGGGGCGGCGCTTTCACCATCGGCGCCCGCCTGACGTGGTAGGCTGACTTCGAACGCTTTGGAGCGCAACGCAGCGCGCGCGGAGCAGCGCCATGTCGGAAAACTCCATGTCGAATGCACCAACACCGAACAAACCCATGATCGTCGGCGACGATGTCGGCAAGGAGCCGGTGGCGCCCTTCCACCTGACTTTCTCCAGCCACTTCCGCCCCTGGCTGGCGAAGCTCGACACCGGCATCGCCTTCTCCACCTACACCGCCGGCAAGCTGATCCTGCTCGGTGTCGGCGGCAAGGGCGGCTATGCCGTGTCGGAGCGCACCTTCGACATGGCGATGGCGATGGCCACCACCGACGACGGGTTGATGCTCGCGATGCGTCATCAGGTCTGGCGCTTCGCCAACAGCTTGCTCCCCGGCCAGCTCTACGAAGGCTGGGACCGCATCTTTCTGCCGCGCCAGTGCCATGTCACCGGCGGCGTCGACATCCACGATCTCGCCATCGACAGGAAGGGCCGCCTGCTCGCGGTCGTCACCGGCTACAATTGCGTTGCGAGCCTCGACATGCGGGGCTCCTTCAACCCGCTCTGGCGTCCGCCCTTCATCGACGGCATCGTCGCCGAGGATCGCTGCCACCTGAACGGCTTCTGCCTCGATGCCGGCGTGCCCGCCTACGCAACGATCATCGCGCCGACGAACACGCTCGGCGGCTGGCGCCCGCACCGCGCCGATGGCGGTGAGGTCATCGACATGCGCACCGGCAAGACGGTCGCCAAAGGCCTCGCCATGCCGCATTCGCCGCGTCTCTATCGCGGCAAACTCTGGCTGCTCGAAGCGGGCACCGGCTGGTTCGGCTGGATCGACACCGCCACCGGCGTCTTCAACCGCGTCGCGTGGTGTCCGGGATTCGTCCGTGGCCTGCGCTTCATCGGCGACTACGCGATTGTCGGTCTCTCGAAACCGCGCAACAAGGTCTTCGAGGGCCTGCCGCTCGACGACGAACTGAAGACGCGGGGCGCGGAGCCCGTCTGCGGCATCCACGCCATCAACCTCGCCACCGGCGAAATCGAACACACCGTCACCATTACCGGCTCCGTCGAGGAACTCTACGACGTCGCCTTCCTCCCCGGCGCCAAAGCCCCGCTGCTGGTCGGCCTGCAAGGCGAGGAAGCCCGAAAATTCGTCTTCCTCGGCCCCGACAGTTCGGGGAAGCCGTAAGCGCCGGCTCTCACGCCCCCTTCGCGTCCGTATCTTCAGGCGACGGCCGATCCGCGGGTTGAACCCGCCGCCCCGCCGTTCTAGCCTCGCCGGTACAGAACCCGACCGGGCAGGACAATCATGGCAAGGCCGCGCAGTTTCGATGCCGACGAGGTGCTGGCAAAGGCCATGCAGGTCTTCTGGGCAAACGGCTACACCGCCACGTCGCTCGACGATGTCACGGCCGCGACCGGCGTCAACAAGCCGAGCCTCTATGCGGCCTTCGGCGACAAGCAGGCCTTGTTCCGGCATGTGCTCGACCGCTATCACGCGATGCTGCTCGCCCACATGAAGACTTCGCTGGAAAAGCCGCCATCGCCCCGCGCGGCGATCCGCGACTGGTTCCTTGGTTTTCTGCCGTCCTGCTCCGGCCCGCGCGCCACCGGCTGCCTGTCGGTCAATGCCACGCTCGAAGCCGCAAGCCTCGATGCCGCCGTCCTCGCCGCGATTCACGCCTTCGACGCGCGCGAGGAAAAACTGCTTGAAGCCGCGATCCGGCGTGGCGTCAAGGCGGGCGAGTTCGCGCCCCGCCTCGATCCGAAATCCGCCGCGCATCATCTGATGGCGGCGCAGAAGGGCTTTCTGGTCCTGTCGCGCGCCCGCCCGGCGCCGGCCGCCACGCGCCGCGCGATGGAGCAGGCGCTTTCGGCGCTCGATCGCGCTGCACCGCCCACCCGCTGAATTCGACGCGCGCGAAATTTCGCTCTTGACGCGGCCCGCCTCGTTTCATACTTGTGAGTACAGAACAGGTAAAACGGCAAATCGGGAGCCCCGGCCATGACCAGCATTGCGATCGTCTATCACTCGGGCGGAAACAGAACCGGCCGCCAGGCCGAAGCGATTGCGCGCGGCTGCCGCGCCGTGCCGGGCGTCGAGGTGAAAGTTTATTCGCTCTCGGCCGATCAGGTCGGCCCCGACATGCGCTGGCGCGACAAGGCGATGATCGAGGAGTTGAAGGACGTGGACGGCATCCTGTTCGGCAGCGTCACCTATTTCGGCACCGTCTCGGCGGTCTTCAAGGCCTTCCTCGAAGGCACCTTCGGCCTCTGGTACGATCAGTCCTTCAAGGACAAATGGGCGGGCGGCTTCACCAATTCGGGCTCCTTCAACGGCGACAAGCAGGTCACGCTGATGATGCTGCTCACCTATGCCGCGCAGATGGGCATGTTCTGGGTGCCGATGGGCGATCATCCGGGTGCGAACCATGCCGAAGCATCCGCCGACGACATCAACCGCCTCGGCGCATTCCTCGGCCCGATGGCGATGAGCGAACCCGACAGCGACCCCGAACTGTTCCCGACACCCGGCGACATCCTCACCGCCGAACGCTACGGCGAACGGTTCGCCTCCGTCGTCCGCCACTGGCGCCGCGAAGGCAACTACGTCACCCCCCGCGCGGTCGACGCCGCCGCCACCGCGGCCCTGAAAAAAGTCGGCCTCACAGTGGCCGACGTCTATTGAGCGAGAGGGGTGGGGCAGGCTCCGAGCCGCGCTCCTCCGTCCCCGCCTCAATCCTTCAAGCCGAGACCGTCATGGCCCGCTTTATGCGGGCCATCCACGTCTTTTCTTTCCTTCGTGTGTCTGTAAAGTGAAGAAATCAGAGTACTGATTGTAACTCATTTACCGGCGGCGAGGCGTCATGCTGCAAACAGTTGCGGCGATCAGCCACCGGCCCTCAGTCCAAAGTGTGCGAGTATTTTGTCTGTTATCGGTTGTGTTCGAATGTGGTCTCTGTCCCAATTACCTTCAGCCACTTTGTCAACAACGGCTATTGCCTGATTGAGAATTTCATCAGCGTCATCCCAAAGTTTCTTCATGATCTTCTCGCAGCGCCTCCCCATGTCCGCCGAATTCATAAGTGACTGCGCTTCACCGTCCATAATGAGTCGTGCCGCCAGCAGAATGTGATAACGACCAGGGACGAATTTTGATGAAATTTTTTTGGCGCTGAACAGTCGTGTGAGCCTATAAGCTGCGTAAGCTGCGACATAGTAAGGCTCCATCCTGTCACCATCGCGAAAAATATCCTTGCCAACCTTCTCCGCTAGAAGTTTGTAGTTTCGCGTCGTCCGGTGCGGTTCATTTAGAAACATAGCGCCCACCGCACGCACCAATGTTTGATGCCCCACGATGCGAGATTTAAGAATTTCTTCGCTATCATATTGATGGGTGCGACGCTCATAGTACAAACGATGATCAGCGTCAAAACGCTTGAAGTATTCTTCTAGCCTCTTGGCAAAATCCTTCAATGCAAAGAATTGGTCTGGCTTAACCTCGGTTTGCCTATTTGTTGCTGTGATTACAGACTCAGTTACGGCCTCGTCTTTGGTCGAGATGATACGAACGGGAATGCGAACCTCATCTGTCAGAAGATCCCAATTGTCGTGCAATACATGGCTCGTCTGACAACCATTGACGATCTGAAAGTCTCCCATCGTGAATTTGTTGCCGGTCGCGAACAGAGTCTTAGCGATGATGGTGACACCGTTGTTCATGAGTGGAAATCGACCGCGCGCCTCGGATTTCAGAGTTTCTCTTATTTCGGCGTTGATGGCGTTGTAGCCTTCCCAATCGCGGACATTCTCATAGAACAGACTCTTGATGATGTCGCCTTCGTCATCGCGCACGAGCGATAGAAACGTTGTTGCCGGTAGTAGTCCAAGGTAAGCCTCTTTTACGCCAGCTATTTCGGGCACGACTGTTCGCTGTGGAAAGTCGAACTCACGCGTAATGGAATTTTTTGTCTGATTATATAATTTTTGAATTTGATCCGCGCCAATTGGGACGAACTCTACATCCTTAAAAAGTCCTGTGGCCTTCAGTTCTTCGACTTCTGCTGAAGCGCGAGCCACGAGATTCTTGTCGGCTTGCCACTTGCCCGTAGTTACGTAGTACATGTAACAAAGAGGATTTCCCTTCGAGAATTTTCCGCTTCGCTTGTAGATTGCTTCCATTATCTCGACGGCACGTTTTATGTCGTCGTTTCGTTCCAGTTTTCCCTTTCCGAAGAAATCCTGCACACCGGCGCCGAATGTGCCGATCTTACCGCCGTCGAATCCCTCTGAGCGTTCCGCCTGTACAAATATGAATGTCGTTTCCAGATACCCATTGAGTTCGACAAGGTCTTCGATGGAATCGACATCGCTAATTAGACTGTTGTTCACAATAATGGCGATACCATCAATTCCTGTATCGCCACCTTTGCCAACGACGAGATCGGGCGGGTCAAAGGGCGCTTCGCTGTAATGCTTTCGCGTGGTGAGAAAGGTGGCGAACGTTTCGAAACGTTCGGATTCCTCGATGCTCGTGAGATCGAATTGCTCGGCAAACTCCGCAAGCAATCCTTGGGTTATTTTATCCATGATTCGACCCCCCTAGAGTCGGCGCATTGCCATAAATTGGCGGAGTTAAAGGGTGTAATCATCGGTGTAGTTCATCGCTTGCCGCTTGTGTTTGAGGTGCTGCGTACTGAACTTCTTAGAATGAGCATATAGTGCGAAGTACATATACAAATAGAAATCTGCTCTGATCCACGTTGTAGACTGAGCGATGGGTCTGCGTACGGCGCCACAATTGATACAATTTTCCGCTGGCCGCTTGCCCGCGACTCGTGCTTCCTTTCGCGCGGCGCGTCCCGCGATCCTTCGGAACAAGTCCCATGACACCTGCGTCTCCCGCAGCCCCCGCGAGCGAGGCCGCGCTTGGCGCGTCGGCCGCCGCCGCCGGTTATCTGCTCTGGGGGCTCTCGGTCATCTATTACCGCCAGCTTGCTCATGTCGTGCCGATGGAAATTCTGGCCCATCGCGCGCTCTGGAGCCTGTTGCTGGTCGCGGTCTGCGTCCTCATCTTCGGGCGGCGCGCGCAATTGATGGCGGTGTTGCGCGACCGCCGCGCCATGGCGATCCTCGGGCTCACCGCCGCCATCATCGGCTCCAACTGGCTGGTGTTCATCTGGGCCGTCAATTCCGATCGCATCCTCGAAACCAGCCTCGGCTATTTCATCAACCCGCTGATGAGCGTGCTCGCCGGCGTGTTGTTGCTCGGCGAGCGCCTGTCGCGCGCGCAGAAGCTCGCCATCGGGCTTGCCGCCGCCGCCGTCCTCTATTTCACGTTGGCCCTCGGCTTCGTGCCCTGGGTGTCGCTCTTCCTCGCGGTCAGCTTCGCCGCCTATGGCTATCTGAAAAAGACGGTGCGCGCCGGAGCGCTCGAAGGTCTCTTCGTCGAGGTTGTCATCCTCGCGCCGTTCGGCATCGCCTGGCTCTTCTGGATGTCGGCGCATGGCGGCTCCGTCTTCGGCAATGTCGATCCTTATACGGACATTCTGCTGATCCTGACCGGGCCGATGACCGCCGTGCCGCTCCTCCTCTTCACCTATGGCGCCCAGCGCATCCGGCTGACGACGCTCGGCCTGATGCAATACATGGTGCCCACCGCCTCCTTCCTGATCGCGGTCTTCCTCTATGGCGAGCCCTTCGGCATGGGCCAGCTCGTCACATTTGGCCTCATCTGGGTGGCGCTGGCGCTTTTCAGCTTCGACACTTTCGTCCGCGAGCGCGAATTGCGCCGCGTGGCGAACCTCAAAAACCGGGGATAAGTTTTTCCGCCGCGGCAGATTCCGCCCCGCGAATCGCCCAGCGCACCCGCGGCAGTCCAAAACCGGGGATAAAAAATTTCATCCCCGGGGATAAGTTGCACTTATCCCCGGGGATCATCCGTACACGGAGAGAAGATATCCCCGTTTGTGACAGTTTTTTGACAGTTTGATGACAGAAGGGGGGTGGCGCTGTCACAAAGCCGCTTCGATGCGCGGGATAACGTCCTCGATCCGATCCACCACCGAGTAGATGCGCCGGATGTCGGAGCGCGCGAAACCGGCCTTGATGATGTGGTCGAGAAGTTCGATCAGCGGATCCCAGAAGCCGTTTAGGTTCACAATAACAATGGGTTGGCTGTGCCGGCCGAGCTGCGCCCAGGTCAGCATCTCGACCGTTTCTTCGAGCGTTCCGATGCCGCCGGGCAGCGCCACGAAGCCTTGGGCGCGCTCGAACATCGCCTGTTTCCGCTCATGCATGCTGTCGGTGACGATCAGTTCCGTCACATCGTTGAGCTGCACCTCGACTTCCGTCAGGAATTTCGGAATGATTCCAGTGACTTGTCCGCCTTCCGCCAGCACCGCCCGCGCCACCGCGCCCATCGTCCCGACGCCGCCGCCGCCATAGACGAGGCGTACATTTGCGCGTGCCATCAAACGTCCGAAAGCATCCGCCGCCGCCATGAATTGGGGTTCGCGTCCGGTGCCGGAGCCGCAATAGACGCACAGGCGTTCGAGTTTCATCGGCTAAGCATCTTTCACTGTTGAGTTTATCGTCGCGGAGCATTCACATTGGTGCCGTATTTGCAAGTTACGCGATAGACTATGCGTTGCGCGGAATTCGTCCCATTCCGGCACGCGTACCAACGGGCAGGGAACACGGAAATGAAACTCGGAGCGATCCTCGGTGCCTTGGTGGTGGCCCTCGCGCTGCTGGCCGCGGGCTATTGGTTCTTTCTGCGCGGCGATGGCGTACCGGCGCCCGCCGATGTCGCGGTCGAGGGGCAAGTCCCTGAAGACGTTGACGTTTTCGACGAGGCCGCCGACCCCGCCATTCCCACATTCGACATCGTCCGCGTCGAGCGCGACGGTGCGACGCTCGCCGCCGGCCGCGCCCTTCCGGGCGCCCGCGTCGCGGTGAAAGCCAATGGCGAAGTGGTCGCCGAGGTCACCGCCGACGACCGCGGCGAATGGGTCGCCGTCCTCGACGATCCGCTGAAACCCGGCAATGTCGAGCTCCGCCTCACCGCCACCAATCCGGACGGCAGCACCCGCGACAGCCGCCAGGTCGTCTCCGTCGTCGTCCCCGACCAGCCCGACAAACCCGCCCTCGTCGTCCGCAGCGAGCCCGGCAAGGCAAGCATTGTGCTGCAAGGACCGGGTGTTCCCTCCGATGCCGGTAGCCTGATCCTCGAAACGGTCGACTACGACGAAGACGGCAACCTGATCATCTCCGGCCGCGCCGACGCCGGCGCCACGGTCCGCGTCTATGTCGGCGGCGATCCGGTCGGCCAGACGACCACCGGTCCCACGGGCCGCTGGGAACTCCGCCCCGACGTCGAAATCGCGCCCGGACAGTATGCCCTGCGCGTCGACCAGCTCGACGAGGAAGGCCGCGTCGTCGGCCGCGTCGAGGTCCCCTTCGAGCGCGGCGAACCCTCGGCGGTCCTCGCGGCGCTGAAGGAGGGCAAGGTCGTCATCCAGCCGGGCAACAACCTCTGGAACATCGCCCACCGGCTCTACGGTTCGGGTTTCCGCTACACGGTCATCTACGAGGCCAACAAGGACCAGATCCGCGATCCGGACCTGATTTATCCGGGTCAGGTCTTCGCAACGCCGGCCGGCGACCGCTAAATGCCTGTTGCGGTTCGCAAATAGTCGCTTATCTAGGGATGAGAACGACGCCCCGTCCGGGTTCCGGGCGGGGCGTCGGCGCTTGCCGTGCCCCTCGAAACCGGAGACCCTCGGCCACAATGTCCAGGCACATGAGCCGCAATACACAAGGCGGAATGCCGCCCCTGACCCCCCGCGGTCACTGGTGGACGCTCGCCTCGGTGCTGCCGCGCCTCTGGCCCGCCGGCCGGTCCGACCTGCGCACCCGCGTCGTCATCGCCATGATCGCGCTCATCGGCGCCAAGATCGTCACCGTCTATGTGCCCTTCCTCTACAAGGAAGCCGTCGACCGCCTCTCGCCGGAAACGGCCGCCGCCGCCGCCGTGGTCGTGCCGGTCGCGCTGATCGTCGCCTATGGCGTCGGCCGCATCCTGATGGTGGCGCTCGCCCAGCTTCGCGACGCCGTCTTCGCGAAAGTCGGCCAGAACGCCGTGCGCGAGCTCGCGGTCGAGACCTTCCGCCACCTCCACGCACTCTCGCTGCGCTTCCATCTGGAGCGCAGAACCGGCGGCCTGTCGCGGGTTATTGAGCGCGGCACCAAGGGCATCGACTTCCTGCTGCGCTTTTCGCTGTTCAACATCGTGCCGACGATCATCGAACTTATCCTCGTCTGCATCATCCTCGCTTATGCTTTCGACATCTGGTACGCGGTCGTCACCGCCGCCACCGTCATCGTCTACATGATTTTCACCTTCGCCGTGACCGAGTGGCGCACGCGGTTTCGGCGCGAAATGAACGATCTCGACACCGAGGCCAACACCAAGGCGGTCGACAGCCTGCTCAACTACGAAACGGTCAAGTATTTCGGCAACGAAGACCACGAGGCAAAGCGGTTCGACAGGTCGATGGCGGGCTATGAGCACGCGGCGGTCAAGACGACGACATCGCTTTCGCTGCTCAACACCGGTCAGACGCTGATCTTCACGGCCGGCCTCGCGGCGCTGATGCTGATGGCCGCGCAAGGCATCGCCGCCGGTATCCTGACCGTCGGCTCCTTCGTCATGGTCAATGCCTATCTGATCCAGCTCTACCAGCCGCTCAACCTGCTCGGCACCGTCTACCGCGAAATCCGTCAGGCATTGATCGACATGGAAACCATGTTCGACCTGTTGCAGGTCCCGCCGGAAATCCGCGACGCGCCCAACGCGCGTCCGCTGGAGGTGAAGGGTGGCGAACTGGTGTTCGAGAATGTCGGATTTTTCTACGATCCCGACAGGCGCATCCTCGACAATGTGTCCTTTCGCGTCCCCGCCGGCCGCACGCTTGCCATTGTCGGCCCTTCGGGCGCGGGCAAATCGACGATCTCGCGCATTCTCTATCGCTTCTACGACATCGCCGAAGGTAGCGTCCGCATCGACGGTCAGGACATCCGCGACGTGACGCAAACGACGCTTCGCGCCGCCATTGGCATGGTTCCGCAGGACACGGTGCTCTTCAACGACACCATCCGCTACAACATTCGCTACGGCCGGCCCGATGCGACCGACGCCGAGGTCGAAGCGGCGGCCCGGCTGGCGCAGATCGCCGGCTTCATCGAGCGCCTCCCGAAAGGCTATGAAACGCGCGTCGGCGAACGTGGCCTGAAGCTCTCGGGCGGCGAGAAGCAGCGCGTCGCCATCGCCCGCACCATCCTCAAAAATCCGCCGATCCTGCTGCTCGACGAGGCAACTTCGGCGCTCGACACGCACACCGAAAAGGAAATACAGACGGCCCTGAAAGGCATTTCCGAAAACCGGACGACGCTGATCATCGCCCATCGCCTGTCGACGGTTATCGACGCCGACGAAATTCTGGTGCTGGAACAGGGCAGGGTGATGGAGCGCGGCCGCCACGAGGTGCTCCTCGCGCAAGGCGGCGTCTATGCGGCAATGTGGAACCGCCAGCGCGAAGCGGATGCCGCCCGTGAAAAGCTCGAAACGATGCCCGCAAGCGCCGCGCCGCAGGCGGCTGACCTCGAATCCGATCCGGTGGAGCCACTGACAACGGCCGATTCCGGTTACGCTTAACCTCAAGGGGCGGGCGGAGTACACTTCGTAAGTGTTCCCGGATAAACCGCCAGATTAAACAGAAAGACGCTCATGGACGCCCTGACTTCGATCCTGACCCCGATCCACAAGGAAGGCCACCGCTGGGTCATCATCTTCGCCGCGGCGACGATCGTCCTGTTCCTGATCTGGAATCCGCTCGGCTGGATCGGCGTCGTTCTGACGCTCTGGTGCCTCTACTTCTTCCGCGATCCCGACCGCGTCACCCCCTCGCGCGACGGACTGGTCATCAGCCCGGCCGACGGCGTCGTTAACATGATCACGGAAGCCTCGCCGCCGGAGGAGCTCGGCCTCGGCGACATGACGCGCACCCGCGTCAGCATCTTCATGAACGTCTTCAATTGCCACGTGAACCGGGCGCCGGTCGCCGGCAAGGTGAAGCGCGTCGCCTACAGGCCCGGCCTCTTTCTCAATGCCGATCTCGACAAGGCGAGCGATGCCAATGAGCGCAATTCGCTGCTGATCGAGCGCGCCGACGGCGAGCAGGTCGTCGTGGTCCAGATCGCCGGCCTTGTCGCGCGCCGCATCGTTTGCGACGTCGCCGAAGGCGTCGATCTCGCGGCGGGCGAGCGGTTCGGCATCATTCGTTTCGGCAGCCGCCTTGATGTATATTTGCCGGTCGGGGCAATTCCGCTGGTTGCAGTCGGACAGACCTCTATCGGCGGCGAGACCGTGCTGGCCGATTCCATTTCGGTGGAACCGCACCATGTCTGAGTTCGGGATAAAAGCGAGGTAACGAAAATGGCCGGTCCCCTTCCGCCATTCGAGCCGCGTCCCGGCGCCGGTTTCCGCGCCGGCGAGAGCCTGCGCACACGCCGCGCCCGTCAGTTCGCGCAACTGCCCGTGCGCACGATCATTCCCAACGCATTGACGGTGCTGGCGCTCTGCGCCGGCCTCACAGCGATCCGCTTTGCAATCGAAGGCCGGTTCGAGGCGGCCGTCGTCGCCATCATCGTTGCTTCGGTGTTCGATGCGCTTGACGGGCGCGTCGCGCGTCTGTTGCAGGGGTCGACCCGCTTCGGCGCCGAACTCGACTCGCTGACCGATTTCGTCAATTTCGGCGTTGCCCCCGTTGTCGTTCTCTATTTGTGGTCGCTTGGCGAAATCGGCGGCATCGGCTGGATCGCGGTGCTCGGTTTCTCGGTGTGCTGCGCGCTGCGGCTTGCACGCTTCAATGTCGCGCTGGAAGATCCGGACAAGCCCGCATGGACCGGCAACTATTTTGTCGGCGTTCCGGCGCCGGCCGCCGCCGGCCTCGTCATGTTGCCATTGTATCTTTCGTTCATCGGCGTCGGCTGGCTCAAGGAAGCGCCGCTTCTGATTGCGCTGCACGCGCTGGCGGTCGCCTTTCTGATGGTCAGCCAGATCCCGACATTTTCCGGCAAACGCATGGGCCTTCGCATTCGCCGCGACATGGTGTTGCCGATCCTGCTTCTGATCGGCTTCACCGCCGCTGTGATCCTCAGCTATCCGTGGTGGACCTTCATGTCGCTGGCTGCAGTTTATCTGCTGTCGATTCCGGTCGCCGTGATGCGCTATCGCCATCACAAGGCGCGCACGGCGACGCACGACCCCGAAGCGGCCGAAACGAGCGATCTGAAACTGGATTAATAAATCTTTGCCGCTCAGCGTGCCGGGCGGACTCTGTCTCCGGCGTCGGCATGTGCGGCGCGCGCCGCGCCCAGCCTTCGAAGTACATCGCGGCGCAGCGTACCGGAAGCGTCGAGGATAGGTTCAACGCGATTGTTGTCGCGGGTGGTGTACGCCTCGGTGTCTCGCATTGTCAGCTCCGCCGATGCTCCGGCGGCTCCATCTGTTTGGTCGTCGTCCGTCTCGTCGTCACGTTGCGGCATCGACCAGCTCCGTTTCCATCCCGCGCTCTTCTTCGGTTGGCGTTCCCGTCTCGATGCCGGCCGGTTGGCGCAGCGCATGAACATGCAGGAGACGGAGCATTCCGGTTTCGAGCGCCCGGCTACGGGCCAGCCACGCATTGCCTTCACGCATCAACATGGCGGCCGTTTCTGGCGGAAGTTTGGCGTTTTGCAGGCAATCGTGGAAATGCCGCCATCCGGCATGGATAAGCGGCAGATATTCGGCGGTCAGGTCGTCAATTCTGTCGATCTTGTAATGTTGGGCTTCGAGCGTTTCCCGGTATTTCGCTTCCGTCCACGGAAACACCGGCGCTGCCTCGGCGTTTTGCCAGACGACAAGCATGTCGTCGTCGATCTCGTCGCGCGCAAGCACGAAATCGGTGAACATCAACGATCCGCCATCGCGCAATGCGCGGCCCACCAGCGCCAGCATCGCCGCGCGATCTTCGACGGCAAACAAGGTCTCGCGCATGAAAATCGCCGCATACTGACCTTCCGGCGCGAAATCGTCGGCCGAAAATCCGTCCGGACGCGTGAGAACAGGCGCGGTAGCGGCGACGCCCGCCTGCACGGACATTTCATGCCCCGCGGCCGCAAGTTGTGCGTCCGTTTCGAGCCCCTTCACCGTGACGCCGAATGTTTTCGCGACCGCGCGCATCGCGCCGCCGAGACCGGGCGCCAGGTCGAGATAGAGACCGTCTTTTTCAAACGCCAGCGGCCGCACCAGCTTGACCGCGAACTCGGGCCCGCCCGGCAGGCTGAAACCTTCGCCCCAGAGCTTCTGGATGATGTCGATGCGGCCGAGAACCGGCGCCTCCGGCGCGGCGGCAGGCGCGGTGGCGGCAGCGGCAGGTTGCGCGATGGTCTTTGACTGTATTGCTACGGGTGCCTTGACCTTTTTCGTTTTCTTTTTCTTCTTCCGCCGGGCAACGCCCTTGGCGCGTGCGACGTCGTCGGTATCCATGCCTTCCCACCAGGCGATAAGCCGCAGCAGGCCCTCCATGACGATTCCCGTCTCGGACGAGCGGGCTTTTTTGGGCGAGCTCTTCTTGTCTCCCTTGGAATCCGATGCGTCCTGTTGGCCGGGCCGCTTGTCCGGATGTTCGACGAGAAACTTCTCAAGGGCTTGCCGGTGCGTGGCGCTGAGCTTGCGCATTCGCCGGAAGCGGGCGATTGCATCGCCGGACATGGATTCCAGAGCGGATGTGAAGACAGCGACCGGCATCGCCTGCAGCTCATCGCTGCCGACTGTTGCCAGGTTGACGAGCGCTGTGTCGCTCATGGTCAGTCCGCCGGTTTTCCCCAATTCCCGATGTTTCGCGCCCGCCGGAAGCAGCCTTCCGCATGGCGCAGAGCAGCGGTTCAAACGCCATAATATTGCCAGGTGCGTTAAATCCTCGTTTCCGGCTATCGCCCAAACGTTAACGTTCTCTAAACTCGCGCTTTTCTTTGTGGCGGAAATCGCTCATTTTAGCCGCGCGCTGATTGAGTTTCGGGGTGGGGCGGCGCTGTTTCATGGCCAGAGTGATGAATCCGGTATTGCGGTTGCCGCGCACGATTGTTGCGTTGTGCCTTGGCTTGTTTCTCGTTGCCGTTGCCGGCGTCGCACAATTCACCATCTCTTCGGACACGCGCGTCTTCTTCGCCCCCGACGGCGCGGGCCTCAAGGCGTTGCAGTCCTTCGACGCCCGATACGGCCAGAACAACAATGTGTTGATGGTCGTCTGGGCTGGCGGCCGCAAGGTCACCGAGCCGGATGTTCTGGCCGCCATCGGCGATCTCGTCGAGCGCGCCTGGCAGTTGCCGAGTTCGACGCGCGTCGATGCGCTGACGAACTTTCCGCATGTCTCGTCCGATGCCGACAGCTTCACAGTTGCCGATCTGGTTCCGGATCCGGCGGGCGTGACGCCGGAGGAGGCGCGTGAGATCGAACGGATCGCTCTCGACGACCCTTTGATCGTCAACCGGCTTCTGGCCGAGGACGGACGCGCGGCCGGCATCCTCGTCAATTTCAACCTGCCGGTCGAGGCCTCGGCGGAAGTGCGGGCCATCATCGCCGCGAGCCGGGCGCTGGTCGCCGCCTTCGAGGCGGATCACCCCGGCATCGAGGTGAAGCTCACCGGCAATGTGATGCTGATGGGCACGTTCACCGAGGCCGCGCTGAACGACGCGATGGTGCTGATACCGATCAGCCTCGTCGTCACCGCGATCGTCATGTTCATTTTCGTGCGGGCCATCCTGCCAAGCATCGCCATTCTCTCTCTGCTCGGGCTTTCCAGCGCCACCGCGATGGGCGTTGCCGGCTGGTATGGATGGGAAATCAACACCGCGACCGTCGCCTGTCCGATCATCATTATGACGATCAACATGGCCTCTGCCGTTCGCATCGTCACCACGGCGCTCGGCGCGCTTGGTCGCGGGCTGGCGAAAAACGAGGCGATTGCCGAAGCGGTGCGGATGAACCTCTGGCCGGTGACGCTGACCAACGCAACCACGATGATCGGCTTCCTGGCGATGAACCTCGCCGATGCGCCGCCGCTGCAGCAGCAGGGCAACATCGTCGCAATCGGCATCGTGATTGCCTACGTCTTTACCTTCACATGGCTTCCGGCGGTGCTGGCGCTGATGCCCCTGCATCCGGCGGTGCAGCGCTCGGAAGCCGCCATGGTGTCGCTCGGCCATTTCGTAAACCGCTACTACAAGGTGCTCTTCTTTCTCTGCGGCGCGGTCGTTGTTTCAAGCGCGTTCTGGATCGGCAATATCCGGCTCGACGACGACTTCGCGCGGTATTTCGACTGGCGTTTCGACTATCGCCAGGCTTCGGATTTTGCCGAGGAGCGGTTGACCGGTCTCAACATCATCGAGTTCGACGTCGGGAGCGGCGAGGAGGGTGGCGTGTTCGAGCCCGAGTATCAGCGGCGTCTCGCGAATTTCGAGACCTGGTTGCGCGCCCAGGAAGGTGTGGTCAGCGTTGTCGCCGTCTCGGACATCACGCGGCGCATCCACGCCGCGATGGACGCCGGCGCTGCTGCGGCCAGCGGCGACATACCGGGCGACCGCGAACTCATCGCGCAATACTTCCTGCTTTACGAATTGTCGCTTCCCTATGGCGCCTCGCTCAATGACCAGATCAATGTCAGCCGCTCGTCGAGCCGCGTAACGGCCATTCTGCGTCACAAGACATCGAGCGAAATCAGGGCTCTCAATGCGGCGGCGGCGGAGTGGCTGTCGGCCAATGCGCCGCCTGAAATGCACAGCAAAGGCATCAGCATCAACGTGCTCTTCGCCGAACTGTCCGGCATCAATATCCGATCGATGATGTTGAGCACCGCCATCTCGGTTCTTTTGATCGCCGTCATTGTGGGCCTGGCGCTGCGCAGCGCCTTTCTGGGATTTCTCAGCATCTTTCTCAACATGCTGCCTTCGCTGGTCGGCTTCGGCCTCTGGGGCTTGCTCTATCAGGACATCGGCCTCGCGGCTTCCGTCGTCACCGCCATGACCATCGGCCTCGTGGTCGACGACACGATCTACTTTCTGTTGATGTACCGGCAGGCGCGGGAGCGCGGGCTCGATCCCGAACAGTCGATCAACTACGTCTTCGCGACCGTCGGTGTCGCGATGCTGGTCATCACCGCCTCATTGACGCTCGGATTCGGGACGCTGGTTTTCTCCGGCTTCGAGGTCAACCGAGCACTGGGCGCGATGACCGCGCTGGTCATCATGTCCAATCTCTTCATCGATTGGCTGATGCTGCCGCCGGTAATGCGGATTGTCGAAAACAGCCGCCTGAGAGCCGCTGGACGCAGGAGCTAGTGGTTGCGGTTGCCGCGGCATACTAGATTCGCGATTCTCCCTAGACTCATGATTATGGAATCACTTAAAGCCGCCCATTAACTGCTTGTTAGTGTTTGTAATTCGATAGCCCTTATGATTCCTTAAATCCGGTGTGTATGCGTTTACGGGTGGGTGGGTAATGCGGACCTATGAGCAACTGACGGGCGCCCAGGGGCGCAAGATGTTTTATCGCGCCGAGCGGTTCAAACCGGAACAGCTCTTTCGCGAGGCGGTTCCAGCCGTTTTCATCGACGATGAGCGTGCGACGCTCAAGAATCTCAGCATGACCGGCATCGCCGTCCAGAGCGCGCGGGCCGAAGGCTGGGACAATCAGATCGGTGCGGAATTGCCGTTCGAATTGCGGCTGGGGGATGCGCGTCTCTTTGGCGGTGCTGGGCGAATTCGTCGCGTCGAGCCGCATGGAATCCGCACGACCGTGGCGCTCGAATTCACCACCGGCTATCTCGACATTCCGACCATCGTCACCGATCACGACAATCTGGTGCTGACGCAGGCGCTGGCCGATCCGGCATTTGGCACGTCGGAGGGCATTTTGCCGGAGTTCCAGCAGCTCTCCACCGAGATCATCAATCTTTTCCGGTCCTACAAGCAGATTCTCGAAACCTTCGAAGCGCGCCTCACGGCAACGGGCCGCACGCGGGAGAAGTTGCTGCTCGATGCGCTGATCGCCTGCGAAGAGCGCATGGTGCCGCAATGGAAAGAGCTCTGGTATCGGGGCAACGACATTCTGACGCCGGTCTGGAGCGATCCGGCGACGCTCGCCCGGCACAAGCGCTATGCCGAGCGCGTGCTGACGCCCGACTTCATGCCGGGCGCTGTCATGAAACGCTGCTACGAGAAGCCGCTCGGCTATCCGGGCGACTACCGCATCATGAACTATGTCTATGAATGGCAGCGCGTGGGCGACACGCCCTACGAAAAGCTGTTGCACCGCATCGGTGTCGAAACCGGCGCTTGCGTCGGTACGCGGCTGCGCATGACCCAGAAGCTGCTGGCGGAGCGTATTGCCGCCACCGCCGGCGACACGCCGCTCAACATTTCCAATCTGGGCTGCGGCTCGGCCTACGAGGTCTATGACTATCTGAAGATCGACAGGTTGCCGTCGCCGGTCAACTTCACCCTCATCGACCAGGACGACCGGGCACTGAACCACGCTTATGAACATGCTTATCCGGAGGTGGTCCGCCATGCGGGCCGCGCCAAGGTGCAATGTCTGCAGGCATCGTTTGCCCAGCTTCTGAAAGCCGGCGCGCTCTTCAAGACATTGCCGCCGCAGGACGTGATCTACAGTCTCGGTCTCTACGACTATCTCTCGGCGCGGCGCGCGCGTGCGTTGACGCACGACCTATACGCGCAGGTAAAACCGGGCGGGAAACTCATCCTCGCCAATGTCAAGAAAGGCCGCGAGTCCTGCGAGTGGCCGCTTGAATTCGTGACCGACTGGAGCCTCGTCTACCGCACCGAAGCGGATATGCTCGCATTGATCGAGGGGCTCGACGTCGCAAATGTCACGGTCGAGGTCGACGCGACGAAGTGCATCTACCTGATGGTGGTCGACAAACCGGAATAGGGTATCCGCCGGCGGGCGTTCAAAGCGCCTGCCGGACGGTCTCTTCGGCTTGCGGCGCGACGAAGCGGCTCTTGGGGAAGGTGGCTTTCACGGTCGTGCCTTCGCCGACGCGGCTTTCGAGTTCGACCGTGCCGCCATGGAGATTCATGATCTTGCGCACCAGCGGCAAGCCGAGCCCCGTGCCTTGCTGGGTGCGCGACATGGCATCCTCAACCTGCACGAACGGTTCGAATATCCGCACGATGTCCGACGCCTTGATGCCAATGCCGGTATCGTCGACGCTGAGGACAAGATCGCCGGCATTGTTGAGCCCGAGTTCGACACGGACCTGCCCGTCTTTCGGCGTGAATTTGAGGGCGTTCGACGCCAGATTGATCGCAACTTGATTGAACAGGCGCGGATCGGCGATGATCCAGGGTATGTCGTCCCGCACACGGAAGGTAAGGTCGACACCGAGTTCCGAAGCGCGCTGGCGGAACATCCGCATCGTCCGGTTGAGTGAATCGACCGGATCGATCGGTTCTTCTTCCAGCCGCAGCTTGCCGGCCTCGGCTTTCGAAATGTCGAGGATGTCGTTGATGATGCTCAGCAGATGCGTGCCGCTGGACCGGATGTCGGCCGCATAATCGACATACCGGTCTTGTCCGACCGGACCGAACATCTGGTTGGAGATGATTTCCGAGAAGCCAATGATTGCGTTGAGCGGCGTGCGCAGTTCGTGGCTCATGATGGCGAGGAAGTCGTTCTTGGCGCGGCTTGCGGCTTCCGAGCGGCTCAGCAGCCTTTCCGAGCGGCGCTGTTCGAAGCGCAGCTTTTCATTGTCCACGAAGCTCGCCCGCAATTGCCGCTCCTGCACATAGTTCAGGAACATGGCGATCCCGACGGCCGACCCCATGAAGGCATTGTTGCTCACGAATATTTCGAAAGGCACGGGATTGACGAACAATATCACCCACTCATAGGCAAGCACGGTCGTCAGCGACACGATGGTCGGGTAGAGGTAGCTGAGACGCCATACGCAATTGCTGTAGGCAATCACGACAATAAGACCGGCATAATAGAGATAGGCGCCCGGCGCATCCGCGATGGCCGTCATAACGACAATGACGAAGCCGGGCGCGATCATTGCGAAAGACAGCCAGCCCGAGTTCCGGTGTGTGATATGGCCGGCATAGGAAAGCGCGACGAGCCCGAACAGAACCGGGCAAACAAGGCCGAAGCGCAACAGCCATGCTTCATAGACGATTTCGGGAACGATATAGGCGTCGAGAATTCCAAAAAGAGAAAAAACGAATGCGCCCATCACCATCGACAGACGGGTGACGGATATCTGGCGCGAATAGTTGGCCTCCGCGAAATCGTTCTCAAGTTCCGCATCGCTAAAGCGCAACGTGAGCCAGTGCATCGCGAAGTCGCGTCGATCCACCGAGAGCGCGGCACTGTCATCGAGGGTCAATATGTCGATCCATGCCAATGGTCGATCCTGACCGCCTGCCGCTAGCCGGCAAAGCTCCCAGGGTCGAAGAAACATGTAGTCCCGACCTTTTCTGGCATGAGCTTCCCTAAAATCGTCTTAAATGCTTGGTTCTGCGGCGGCGAAACTAAAACTTGCGCTTCACAATTAAGAGGTACTTAACCTAAGATTCCATGTGCCGGATCTGGATTCCGGCAATCCTTGACCGTTAACGAATGGGTGGGGCTCCCGGTGAGCGTTTTGCCAGCGGAAGGCACGAGAAGCGGCATCCGGCCGTCCAAAGCCGGCGTGCCGTCCGATTGGCTGACGCCTGAGGAGCGTGCATATGTCAGCGAGAAGTCGCTGGGCCGCGGCCTGCGGATACTCGGGATTCATTATGCCCTTTATTTCATCACGCTGGTCGGCGCTGTGGCGCCGTTGCCGATCGCGGCGAACCTTCTCTTTGCGGTCGCCAACGGAGCGTTGATTGGCCTTTTGTTCCTGATCGGTCACGACAGCGGTCATTCGGCGTTTGTGCCGGGCCGCACCATGAACCGCTGGATCACGCGGATTGTTTTTGTACCCTGCCTGCATTCGCGCAGCCTGTGGGACGTCGTCCACAACCGCATCCATCATCGCTACACCAATCTCAAGGGCTTCGACTATGTGTGGGCGCCGATGTCGAAGGAAGATTTCGACGCGTCCTCGCCCTTGCGTCGCGGGCTCGAGCGCGTCTATCGCAGCATCTTCGGACCGCTGATCTACTACTGGATTGCGTTCTGGATTCCGAAGCTGGTATTGCCGGTATCGCCCGAAGCGCGCGGAGAGTGGCGCCGGCATTTGCCCGATACGCTTTTCGTGGTCCTTGTCGGTGGCGGCGTCGTTGCGGGCATCGGCGTTCTGGGAAGCTGGCTGGCGCCCGAGCGTGCGCTCTGGCTGACGATGCTGCTCGGCTGGTTCATCCCGTTCGCCGTCTGGAACTATCTGATGGCGCTGTCGATTTTCCTGCAGCACAACCATCCCAAGGTGCCGTGGTTCGACAATCCCGACGAATGGAATTTCTACGGCGGCAACATTCGCGGCACCGCGCATGTCGATCTGCCGTTCGACTTTCTGCCATTGTTCAAATGGGTCATGCTGCATCATGCCCATCACGCCTTGCCGTCGATCCCCGGCTACAAGCTGACCGAGGCGCAGGCGCTGCTGATCGATGCCTATGGCGACGATGTCGTCCGCTATCGCTTCGGTCTGGGCGAATACATGAACATCTATCGCAGCTGCAAACTCTTCGACTACAAGCGCAAGCAGTGGACCGATTTCAACGGCAAGCCCACAGCCGCGCCGATCGACCTTGCGGCGCATGGCCGTGAAACGCCGAAAGACCTGCGCGCTGCATGGCCGCTGCAACCGGCATCCGGTCCACGGCTTGCGCCGGGCCGGACCGGCCGCACGAAGTTTCCTGTGGACGATTCCATGGTCGCGGCGCCCCGCCGTGCAAGCGGCGGCGAGCCGCCTGCGGAGTAACGGCGCCCGTTTTATCCGCGTGTCAGGTAATAGACCAGCAGCAGGCTGCCGAACGCGATCCGGTACCAGCCGAACATCGAGAAGCCGTGGCGGCTGACAAAGCCCACGAACCATCGCACGACGACCAGCGCGGAGAGGAAGGCGGCGACGAAGCCGGTGGCGAGGATGGGGAGGTGCGTGCCGTCGACAAGGGCGCGGTTGCTCCACACATCGAAGATTGTCGCGCCGATGATCACCGGAATCGCCAGAAAGAACGAAAATTCCGCCGCCGTCTTGCGTTCGACGCCGACCAGCAGTGAGCCGATGATGGTTGCGCCTGCGCGCGACATGCCGGGCACCAGCGCCAGACATTGAAACGCGCCGATCTTGAGTGTCGTCCCGAGTGTGAACGCTTCGATGGACGAAACGCGTTCCTCGATGTTCAGGCGTTCGGCCACGATGATCGCGATACCGCCAAGAATGAAGGCCGCGCTGACGACATAGGGCGAGAACAACACGCCGACGATGAAATCGTAAAAGATCGCGCCGAGGACAATCATCGGCAACGTGGCGATGACGATGGCCCTCACGAAGTTATGCGCCGACGGATCGCCGGAGAAGGTGCCGCGGACGACCGTGTTCAGCCGCTCCCGGTACAGGGTGCAGATCGCCAGGATCGCACCAATCTGGATCGATGTTTCGAAGACCTCTCCGGGGACGCTGCTGAAACCAAGAAAATCGCCGGCCACGACCAGATGGCCGGTGGACGAAACCGGCAGGAATTCGGTTACCCCTTCGACGATGCCGAGCAGCAAGGCCTGCAGAAAGCTGTTCTCGAGCATGTCGGCGGTCGTTCCTGCGCTGCGGAGCGTTGATTCGACCCGAGCCTAGCACGCGAACCGTTACATGAACCTTATGGCAGGCAGATGTCGCTCATATTCCGGTTGCGTCGAGAGCGTCCTTGACCCGCCGGATGGCGATGTCGAAGGCCGCTGACCGGAGATCGAGACCGGCCTCGCCCGCATGGTCCAACACTTCGCGGGCGGCATTGCCGAGAATACGGGTGAGCTCGTCATCGACCTGCTCAAGCGGCCATATCTGCCGCTGCAGGTTCTGCACCCACTCGAAATAGCTGACGATCACCCCGCCGGCATTCGCCAGAATATCCGGGATGATCGCAATGCCGCGTTCCCGGAGTGCGGCATCCGCCTCGGCCGTCACAGGGGCGTTGGCGCCTTCGACGACGGTGCGGCAGGCGAGACGCGCCGCGTTGCCCATGTGGATCGCGTCGCCGAGCGCGGCGGGTACCAGATAGTCGCAATCGATCTCGAACAGCGCCTCCGGATCGATGGAATCGTGACCATCGGTGTCTTTCAGCGAACCGCGCGACCGCTTCTGCGCCGACAGCGCGGCGAGATCGACGCCGGCATCGCGACGCACCGCGCTGCGCGAGTCCGAGATCGCGACGACTTTCACGCCAAGTGCGGTGAGCGCCTGCGCCGCATGAAACCCCACATTGCCGAAACCCTGAATGACGGCGGTCGCGCCCTCAAGGGGTGAATTGCGGTGCCGCGCATATTCGGCAACGACGATGCCGATGCCGAAGCCTGTCGCCTTGTCGCGGCCCAGCGAACCGCCAAGCGCCAGCGGCTTTCCGGTCACCGCTGCCGGCGAATGCCCGTAGATCGATGAATACTCGCTGTGAATCCAGCCCATCGTCTGCGCGTTGGTGCCCACATCGGGTGCCATGATGTCGGAGTTGGGCCCGATCTCGCGATGAATGCGTTTGACGAATTTGCGCGTCAGCATTTCGAGCTCGCGCTGGCTCATCTCGTGGGGGTTGCAGGCGATGCCGCCCTTGCCGCCGCCCAGTGGAATGCCGGCAAGGGCCGTCTTCATCGTCATCAGCGAGGCAAGTTCGCGCACATCGTCGATATCGACCTGCGGGTGATAGCGCAGTCCGCCCTTGCAGGGTCCACGCGCATTTTGATGCTGCACCCTGTAACCGGTGAAGATCGCCAATTCGCCATTGTCGCGGATAATCGGAATTTCGACCTTGATCTCGAGCGCCGCCAGCGTCAGCAGCGCTTCGATGGTGCTGCTGTAGCCCAAACGGCGGCAGGCGTCGGCGACCGATTGTCCATAGGCGGATTTCGCGTGGCTGTCGGTCATCGGCTCTCCGGGGGTGTGGGCGGGCGTGTGTCGGCGTCGAGGGGGAATTCGAAAGGAAATGGCGCGCGAATTCAACTCCGGCGGCCTGCGGCATTGTGGGCGCGCAATTAATGGCCGGTTCAGCAGCCGTTCAGGTAGGAAGTGAAAACCTGTCCATGCTGGCGGAAGTGGATTTCCGCCCCTGGAACGGAGGCCCACCATGGTGAGGCAAACTGGAACATCGGCAGGCGTGGCGGTTGCCGCGCTTATCGTCCTCGGCCTCGGCGGGACCGCCCTGGCCGCGCCCGGCGACCGTTGGGACGACCGCGGCAGCTACCGCGGCGACATTTATCATCGCCACGACCGCCCGGAGGCAGCGCGGCATCCAACGCACATGCGGCCGGACACCTTGCGGCAGCATCGCCAGAACGTCTACCGGCAGGAACTTGCCGAGCGGCATCGCTCGGGACCGGTCTATGCCGACCGTCCCTGGTATGGATATGGCGCCGTCGGGCATCGTTCCGGCCCGGCCATCGTCTATCGCAACACCTATCACTACGTAACGGTGCCGCAGCCGGTCTATATGCACGGCCATCCCGGCTACTATGGCGGCCCCCACACGAGCTACGGCTACCGCCATTCTGCCTGCAACAGCCAGGCTGTCGGCACCGTGATCGGCGCCATTCTCGGCGGCGTCATCGGCGCCGATAAGGGCAGGGGCGCCGGCCCTGTGATCGGCGGTGCGCTGATCGGCGCCGTTCTCGGCGGCGCGCTCGGCCATGCGATCGACGCGAGCAATTGGGCTTGCGTCGGCGACGTCCTCGAATATGCGCCGAACCGCCGCGCAGTCTCATGGCGCGACGCGCAGACCGGCTACGGCTATGAGGTCACGCCGATGCGCACCTACGAACCGCATCCCGGCCGCTACTGCCGCGAGTATCAGACCGTCGTTACCATCGGCGGCCGCGCCGAGGAGGCTTACGGCACGGCTTGCCGCCAGCCCGATGGCACGTGGGAGATCGTGAACTCCTGAGCGAGGGGCGCGACTGGCCTGTGGGCCGGGCGCGGACGGGCGGCGCCCTCCTCGGCGCCGCCCGTCTTCTTTTTTACGCGCCCGAACCGGAAAACCCTTTGCGAGCGAGCGCCCGCCGCGCCATCATTGCATCCAACATGGGTGAGAAAGCGGTCCGGCAGAGGCCGCGCGAGGCGAGGGGCGGCATGGCGCAGGACGAAAAGGTCGGCGAATTCATCACCATTGAGCGTGTTGGCCGCGTGGCCACCGTCCGCTTCGACCGGAGCGACCGCGTCAATGCGCTATCGGCGCGCCTGTTGCGCGACCTCGCGGCAACCGCCCGTCTGTTGCGCGACGACGTGACGACGAGCGCCATCGTCCTCACCGGCGGACAGGCCTTCACCGGCGGCGCCGACCTCGCGGATCCGGAGATGGCGAGTCGGGCATCCGCTTCGCTTCTCGAACGCCGCGAGATGCTGCGCGCCGGTCCCGACATGTGCGACGCATGGGAAGCGCTCGACCAGGTGACGATTGCCGCCATCGAAGGCTTCTGCATCGGTGGCGGCGTTGCGCTTGCGGTCGCCTGCGATTTCCGCATCGCCGGGCGCGGCGCACATTTCCGCCTGCCGGAAATTCCGCTCGGCATGAACATGAGCTGGCACACCCAGCCCCGCATGGTGAACCTGATCGGTCCCTCGCGCGCCAAGCAGCTCACGATCTTCGGCGAGCGCGTCGGTGCCGAACAGGCCGAACGCTGGGGCCTCGCCGACGAAATCTGCGACGACGGCAAGGCGCTCGAATGCGCGCGCCGCTGGGCCGAAAAAGTCGCCGCTCTGCCGCCCGTGTCGGTGCGCATGGCCAAGCGCGGCATCACCCAGGCCGCGACCGCGCTCAACGCCGCCGTCACCTTCATGGATGCTGATCAGTTCGCGCTCGCCGCCACCGGCGAAGACAGCCGCGAGGCCATCGCGGCCTTTCTCGAAAAGCGTCCGCCGAATTTCACCGGGCGCTGAAGCGCCGTCATCCGAGGTATCGATGTCTTACGACGATCCGAAGACCCATCGCGGGAATTGCCCCTGTTGCACGCCCTATGTCTGGGGTGCCTATCCGCCGAAGCGCGAGCATCTGAGCCGCCGCGGCTTCTTCGGCGCCGGTGCGGCGCTGACGGCCGGCATGCTGACCGCGCTCGGCGTCTCGCGCGCCGGCGGCGACGCGCTGGCCGAAGCTGCTGCGGCGCTTGCTTTTGCCGCGCCCGCCATCGCCGGCGGATCGACACGGCGCGCCCGCGCGGCCGCCGGCGGCGTCACGGTCTATCGCGGGGGCACCATCCGCACGATGAATTCGACCCTGCCGGTCGCCGAAGCGGTTGCCGTCAAGGGAGGCCGCATTCTCGCGGTCGGCGGCGAGGCCGAAGTCGTATCGCGCGCCGGAAGCGGCGCCCGCATCGTCGATCTCGGCGGCAAGACCATGTTGCCGGGCTTCATCGACTGCCATGGCCATGTCTCGCTGACGGCGTTGTTGATGGGCTTCCAGAATCTGGCGCCGATCCCGGCGGGCCCCATCGGCAGCATCGCCGACATCAAAAGCGAATTGCTGAAATACCGCGACAAAACCGGCGGCGGCCGCGGCGGCTGGATCCTCGGCGCGAACTACGACGACTCGCTGCTCGCCGAAAAGCGCGCCATCACCCGGACCGATCTCGACGAAGTGTCCACCGAGCAGCCAGTGCTCGCCTATCATGCCTCGCTGCATGTCGTCGTCGTGAACTCATATGCGCTGAACCTTCTCGGTATCACGGCCGACACGCCGGACCCGGCCGGCGGCGTCATCCGCCGCTGGCCCGGCACCAACGAACCGAACGGCATTCTCGAAGAGGGCGCGATTTCGCTTGCTCTTCCGCGTCTGCCGGAAGTTTCGAAGGACGAACTGCTCGATCTGCTCGACAAGGTTCAGGATCAATATGCGGCCTGGGGCATCACCACCGCGCAGGACGGCGCGACACGGCGCCCCGACTACGATCTGCTGACGCTCGCCGCCGAGCGCGACCGCCTGAAAATCGACGTGATCGGCTACCCCTTCTTCACCCATATCGACGATTTGGCGCGCGGCGATGTCGAAGTGCAAAAGGACTACAACGGCTTCAAGATCGGCGGCATCAAGCTGATGCTCGACGGCTCGCCGCAAGCCAAGACAGCCTGGCTCTCGGAGCCTTATGAAGTTGTGCCGCCGGGATTCAAGCCGGACTATCGCGGCTACCGGATCGTCGACGATTTGACGGCGGCCAATTATGTCGACGACGCCTTCGCGCGCGGCTGGCAGGTCTATGCGCATTGCAACGGCGACGCGGCCGCCGACCAGTTCATCGCCGCCGTCGAAAAGGCAACGGCGAAATATGGGCCGGGCGACCGGCGCGCGACCGTCATACATGCCCAGACATTGCGGGAAGATCAGCTCGACCGCATGGCGAAGCTCGGCGTCATGCCGTCCTATTTTGTCACCCACACATTCTACTGGGGCGATTGGCACCGGGACTCGGTGCTGGGTCCGGCGCGCGCGGCGCGCATCAGTCCGGTCCGCTCGACCGTCGATCGCGGCATGCGCTACACGCTGCACAATGATTCGCCGGTCGCGCCGTCCGACTGCCGCATGCTGCTCTGGTCTGCGACCAACAGGCGCACCCGCAGCGGCGAAGTGCTGGGCGAAGACCAGCGCATAAGCGCTTACGATGCCTTGCGCGGCATCACCATCGACGCCGCCTTTCAGCATTTCGAGGACGACATCAAAGGCTCCATCGAGGAAGGCAAGCTCGCCGACCTCGTCATCACGGCGGAAGACCCCGAGACGATCGACCCGTCCGGCCTTCGTGATTTGCAGATCGTCGAAACGATCAAGCGGGGCGAAACCATCTACGCCGCCTGATCGGCGGGGAAGAGATACCCGAACGTCATGCAACTCAAGATCAGACGCATACCGCTCGACACATTGCGCGAGAACGTCGCGATACTGGCGTCGGATTGCGGCGCGCTCCGGCCGGAGGCCTTTCAGGCGTTCAAGCGGTTGGAAATCGTCCATGACGGACGGTCGATCATCGCGAGCCTCGACATCTCTCACGATCCCTCGCTCGTCGGGCCGGAAGAGATCGGCCTTGCCGATCCGGCCTTCCGCCGCCTGGGGATGCCCGAAGGCACACAGGTAACGATTGCCCCTGCGCGCCGGCCGCAAAGCCTTGAGTATGTGCGCACGAAAATCATCGGCGAAACGCTGAACGCGCATCAGATCGACGCCATCATTCGCGACATCGTCGGCTATCGCTACTCCGACATGGAAATCGCGGCATTTCTGGTCGCCTGCGCCGGCTTCCTGACGACGGGCGAGTTGCTCGACCTGACCCGCGCCATGGCCTCGGCCGGCAACAGCCTCACATGGGCCTCGCCGATGATCGTCGACAAGCATTGCATCGGCGGTATCCCGGGCAACCGGACCTCGATGATCGTCGTGCCGATTGTCGCCGCGCATGGACTGACCATCCCGAAAACCTCGTCGCGCGCCATCACTTCGCCCGCCGGAACGGCCGACACGATGGAGGTGCTGGCGCGCGTCGATCTCAAGATCGAGGAAATGCGGGCCGTGGTGGGCGAATGCAATGGTTGCCTGGTCTGGGGCGGCCACGTCAATCTCTCGCCGGCCGACGACATTCTGATCGGTGTCGAGCGTCCCCTCAATCTCGACACGCGCGAGCAGATGGTGGCCTCCATCATGTCGAAGAAGATGTCGGCGGGCTCGACCCACCTCGTCATCGACATCCCCGTCGGCCCGACCGCCAAGGTGCGCGACGCGCACGAGGCGATGCGGCTGCGCAAGCTTTTTGAATACGTGGCCGACCAGGTGGGACTTCATGTCGACGTTGTGGTGACGGACGGCGCGCAGCCGGTCGGGCGCGGCATTGGGCCGATGCTCGAGGCGCGCGACGTGATGGCCGTGCTCGACAACGAGCCGGATGCGCCTGCCGATCTGCGCGAGAAGTCACTGCAGCTCGCAGGTCACATCATCGAGGGTGATCCGGCTGTCAGGGGCGGCGGTGGCTATGCGCGCGCCCGCGAATTACTGGAAAGCGGCGAAGCGGCGGCCCGCATGCGGCGTATCATCGACACACAGGGCCATGCGCCACCCGGTCCGCCATTGGGGCCCCTGAAGGCCGATGTGCTGTCGCCCGCCGATGGCGTCGTCGCGGCCATCGACTGCTTCCGTATCGCGCAGCTCGCGCGTCTGGCCGGCGCACCGCTCGATCGCGGCGCCGGGCTCGATCTCCTGAAGCGGGTCGGCGACCGCGTCGAAGCCGGTGAGCCGCTCTACCGGATCCATTCGGCCGGCCAGTCGCATTTCGATTTTGTTGTCGAAGCGGCGGCGGAACTGAACGGCTTCGCCCTCGGAACGATTTCAGGCGGAGCGGGCAGGTGAGCGGCGTTGCGTTGCAGTCTTTCGCGCATGGCCGCGCTCACGCGCTCGAACTTGCGGACGCGCTGGGCGCGGCGTTCGGCGAAATCGGCGTTCACAAGTTTCCGGACGGCGAATCCCGCGTAACGGTGGCCGCGCCTGCGGCGACGACAATTCTCTATTGTCCGCTCGACAGGCCCAACGAAAAACTCGTCGAACTGGCGCTTGCCGTGGAGGCGCTTCGGCGCGGCGGCGCGGCGCGGCTCGTGCTCGTCGCGCCTTACCTTTGTTATATGCGTCAGGACAAGGTATTCCACGAAGGCGAAGCGATCAGTCTGAAGGCCATAGGTGGCTGGCTCGGATCGCTGTTCGATCGCATCGTCACCGTCGATGCCCATCTGCATCGCGTGACCGACATTCGCGAGGTCTTTCCGGATCGCGAGGCGCAAAACCTCACCGCGGCCGAAGTCATCGCCGGGTTCGCGCGCAAGCAGGGCTTTTCCGCTTCGGCTCTCGTCGCCGGCCCCGATGCCGAATCGATCCAGTGGGTGTCGCGCATCGCCGGCGTGCTCGGCGCGGAAGCGATCGCCGGTGAGAAAACGCGATTGGGGGATCGCGATGTGAGGATCGCCTTTCCCCCGGCGAAAATCGAAGGCCGCGCCGTTCTCGTCGCCGACGACATCGTGTCGAGCGGCGGCACGGTGACCGTCGCGGTCGAGAGCCTGAGGCGGGCCGGCGCCGCCGACATCGTCGTGGCCGTCACCCACGCACTCTTCGACGCTGCGGTCGAAGCGCGCATCCGTGCCGCCGGCGCGCGCGCCATCTGGTCGTCGACCTCCGTGCCGCACCCGACCAACGCGGTTTCGCTGGCGGGCCTTCTGGCCGAGGCGCTGCGAGACGAAATCGAAAACGAGAAACGGAAATAATGTCGATCACCCTCAGCGTTCACGGCGCCGCCCACACCGTCACCGGATCCTGCTATTTGCTGCAGGCAGGAAAGACACGCTTCCTGGTCGATTGCGGCATGTTTCAGGGACCAAAGACGCTGAAGGCGCTCAACTATGCGGACTTTCCGTTCGAACCGGGCGAAATTGACTTCGTGCTGCTGACCCACGCGCATATCGATCACTCGGGCTTGATTCCGAAGCTGGTGAAGCACGGGTTCGAGGGCCCAATCTACGCGACGCACGGCACCATCGATCTTCTTTCCTGCATGCTGCCGGATTCCGGTCACATTCAGGAGTTCGAGGTCGAACAGCTCAACCGCCGCAACGCGCAACGCGGCCGCCCGGAAGTGACGCCGATCTACACCGTCGCCGATGCCGAAGCATCGCTCCGCGCCTTCAGCCCGGTCGCCTACGACACATGGATCGACCCTGTGGAGGGCGTGCGCGCACGCTTCTGGAATGCCGGCCACATTCTCGGCTCGGCTTCGATCGAGGTTGAAATCGATACCGGCCTGAAGTCGCCCCGCAAATTGCGGTTGCTGTTCTCCGGCGACATTGGCCCGGATGTAAAGAGCTTTCACCCTGCGCCGGACTCGCCGGAAAATCTCGACTATCTGATCTGCGAGGCGACATACGGGTCGCGCGAGCGCGCGCCAATGACGGTTTCGGATCGCCGCGATCTCCTTGCGGCGGAGGTCAATGCGGCGTTGAACAAGAACGGCGTGCTGATTTTCCCGACCTTTGCCGTCGAGCGCACGCAGGAATTGCTGGCCGATCTTCTGGCCCTCGTCGAACAAAAGCGCGTACGGGACGTGCCGATCTTCCTCGATTCGCCGCTTGCCATCCGCGCCACCGAGGTTTTTCTGGATCACGCCGACAATCTCGAAAACGGCGATGAGTTCCGCCGCGCCATGCGCGCACAGCGCGTGCGCACCACCGAAACGGTCGCCGAGAGCATGATGATCGAGCGGATCGACGGCAGCCACATCGTCGTCGCCGCAAGCGGCATGTGCGACGCCGGCCGCATCCGCCACCATCTGAAAAACCGGCTATGGCGCGAAAATACCACTGTCATCATGATCGGCTATCAGGCGGAGGGCACGCTCGGGCGCATTCTTCAGTCGGGTGCGACGGCCGTTCGCATTCAGGGCGAGGAAATCAAGGTGCGTGCCCGCATCCGCACACTCGATGTCTATTCCGGTCACGCCGACGGACCGGCGCTCGCCCGCTGGGTTGCGGATCGCGGACCGGTGATGCGCGGCACGATCCTGGTGCATGGCGAGGAAGAAGGCCTGGCGGGTCTCCATGCGCGCCTCGCCGATCTCGGCCTCGATGGTGAGCGCATCTTCGCGCCCGATCTCGACGAAGTGTTCGATCTCCTCGCCGAAGCGCCCGAAGCGCGGCGCCGGCCCGCGCCCCGCCGCCTTCAGCCGGAAATCGTCGGCCGTCAGGACTGGCACAACGATCTGTCGAAGCTCTGGCTCGACATAGGCGAGCAACTCGAGGGCGCGGCCGACGACCGCGCCCGCAAGGTTGTCATCCGGCGGCTTCGTCGCGCCCTCGAAGAAAAGCCGGACTGACTATCGCCAGCTTCGGCCCCCGTCGCGCCCGCCGCCTTCGTCGCGGCGTTCGGTACGCTGTTCGTAGCGGCCCTCCGGTTGGCGCTGCATCTGCGGTGCGCGAGGCTGCTGCTGGGCGAGTCGCCGCTCTTGCGTCTCTCTTTGGCGCTGCGGCGGTTGTGCCTGCTGCGGCCGCCGTTGCTGCTCCTGCATCTGCTGCTGGCGTTGTTGCTGTTGCGCTTGTTGCGGCGGACGCCGCTCCTGCATCTCTCTCTGGCGCTGTTGCGGTTGTGCCTGCTGCGGCCGCCGTTGCTGCTCCTGCATCTGCTGCTGGCGTTGTTGCTGTTGCGCTTGTTGCGGCGGACGCCGCTCTTGCGTCTCTCTTTGGCGCTGTTGCGGTTGTGCCTGTTGCATCCGCCGTTGCTGCTCCTGCATCTGCTGCTGGCGTTGTTGCTGTTGCGCTTGTTGCGGCGGACGCCGCTCCTGCATCTCTCTCTGGCGCTGTTGCGGTTGGGCCTGTTGCATCCGCCGTTGCTGTTCGTGCAGCTGCTGCTGGCGTTGTTGCTGTTGCGCTTGTTGCGGCGGACGCCGCTCCTGCGTCTCTCTCTGGCGCTGTTGCGGTTGTGCCTGCTGCATCCGCCGTTGTTGCTCCTGCAACTGCTGCTGGCGTTGTTGCTGCTGCGCCTGTTGCGGCGGCGGACGCCGCTCTTGCGTCTCTCTTTGACGCTGCGGCGGTTGTGCCTGCTGCTGTCGCCGTTGTTGTTCGTGCAATTGCCGTTGGCGCAGTTGGTCGCTCGTTTGCCGCTGGCTCTCCTGCCGCCCGTTCCATTGCGGGTCGCGCCGCCCGTCCACATACCCGTCGATCCGCCGCTCGGGCATGGCTTGACGCGCACCGTCATTCCGGGTCGCTTGCCGGCCGTCGCGCCAGTCGTTGCGTTGCGGCGTTCCGGCCCGATGGTCGTTGCGCTGCCAGTGACCCGGCTGCGCATGAACGCGGTCGATCTTGTAACGGCTGCCGCGCTCGACAAATCCGCGATCGAAGCCGCGATGTTCGACGCGATTGTATTTGTTGCGCGGCGGCGCCCAGTGACGGGTGTTTTGATAGATTGTCTTGTAGTTGTTGACGACGATGATGTGTTGGTGGACGACCGGCGCACCGAAATGATGGCGATGGACATAGCTCCACCCGCCATAGTTCCAGCCCGGATTGTAGGACCAGTAGCTCACGCCGAAGCCGATGGGCGCCCAGCCGACATAGCTGTCGCTGTAGCGCCATGTTACCCAGGCCGGCGCCCACACGCGTCCCGGCACCCACATCCATCCGAAGGCCGCGTCCCACACCCAGTTGCCGTAGTGAAACGGCGCCCAGCCCCAAGCGAAGCCCGACGCCCAGGTCCAGCCATAGCCGTCGTCCCAGACCCAGCGGCCATGCGTATAGGGCCGCCAGCCATGCGCCATGCCGCGCGGATACCACACCGCGCCATAGCTCGCGTGATGGGTCCATGTGCCGTAGGGCGCAAGCGAATCGTAATAATAGGCGGCATCGGAATGCGCCGGGGGATAGTAACCGGCCTTTGCGGGCGTCGCGGCGAACACCCACATGGCCAGCGCCGCCAGCAAGGCAAGCGTCATCGCGGTGCGCGGATGCGTCCGGCGGAGGGAAAGGGCATACATGGAAACAGGGCCTCATCGACGATGACCGTCTGCCCGAAGGCGGCAAGGAGAGCCTCGATGGCTTTGTCTCTTTGCTTTTCTCAAGCCGCGCCACCTTCTCACTGGCGGTTCGGCCCGGACGATCTCTGACGTACCCCGTAATATTCAGTTAACCGCATTTCCGCCGGTTTGTCACTGCTTTTTGGCACCGGCCGCGCCGCTTCTTGTGGCTTTTGCGCGCCGCCTTTGGGAGAATGAACAGCCGGAATCGCTCCGCAATATCAAGGCATTCCCGAACCAAGGTCCCGATGTCCCCCAGCAAGGAAAAGCCGAAACCGGACGGACGCCGCCTGCGCAGCGAGGCCAGCCGGCAGCGCATCGTCGAGGCCATGCGCGACCTGGTTCGCGAAGGTCAGGTCGCGCCGCGCGCCGAGGACGTCGCCGCACGCGCCAATGTCGGACTGCGGAGCGTCTTCCGTCATTTCGATGACATGGAAACCCTCTACCGCGAAATCGCGGCCTTGATGCGCACCGAGCTGGCGCCGCTCCTTGCCGAGCAGCTGCCGCCGGCCGATGCGCCGGACCTCCTGGAGCAGCTTGTCGCGCGCCGCGCGAAACTGTTCGAAAAGATCATGCCGCTGCGCCTGGCCGCCGATGTGCACAGCCACACATCGCCATTTCTGCGCGAGGACCGGCACTGGATGAACGAGAGCCTCCGCGCGATCCTGCGTGCCTCGCTCCCCGCGGCGCTGACGAAAGATCGCACATTGCTGGATGCGTTCGACGCGGCAATGAGTTTCGAATTCTGGCGCCGCCTGCGCGAGGATCAGAACCTCTCGGTCGCGCAGGCCCGGCGCGTCGTCGAGCGGGTGATTGAAGCGCTAGCGAAATAGCGCCTCGACGCCGGTCCCCGCCAGCACATCGTCCACCGTCTTGCGGTCGGCGGGTGCCAGCGCCTCGCGCTTCTCGCGCAGCCATTGCAGGCACTTGCCCTGATAAGGGAAGGGCTGCTGCACCCAAGGCTTGCCGTCGATCTCGGTCTCGACCTTCTCGGCGCCCGCCATCAGTGCCTTCGCATTGGCAATCAGCGCCGGCACATAGACGCGCCCGACTTCCGCCAGCAGCCCGCGCATCGTATCGGGCACGGCGTCGCGTTTCATCCAGTCGCCATCCGTGGGCTCAAGTCCCGACAGATCTTCCATGATGTCGACCCAGGCGAAAACCCGCGGGCTCCGCGCGAGCGTTTCATCCATCGGCGTCGGATCGAAATGCGTCAGCTGCGTCAACTGGCCGAACACGCCGAAGTCGCTGCCACCGGGCCGCCCGCCCATCAGGAAGGGATGCTTCTTGAGATGCGCCGTCATCGCGTCGAGAAAGCGTTGATAGCTCGCCTCGATTACCGGCGCGGTTGTCTCGTTCGAGCCGACGACATAGAGCCGCGAAATCTGCCGTTCGGAAAAGAGCTTGCTCATCTGCGCCAGCGTCTCGTCCGATGCGCTGATGTTGCGCCACAGCGGCAGTATCGCCGCTGCCCGGTCGATATCCGCCCGGTAGTGCCAGCGATAGTGAAACATCGCCTTGGTCAGCCACTCGTCGGCATAGTCTTCAAGCAGGTAGTCGATGAATTCGACGACCGGATCGGCCGGCACGACGTTGCGTCCGTCGAATGCTTTCTCGAAGCGCCGGATCAGTGGCGTCGAGTCGACCGCTGCTTCGTAAGGACCGTTGCCTTCCTTCAGATAAAAAGTCGGCAGCAGCGCCACCTTCGGCTTCGGCAGGCTGTCTGGCACATTGTGCCCGGTCAGCAGGAAGCGATAGGGAATATGACGATAGCGCAGCACCGCGAGCATCTTGCGCGTATAGGGTGAGCCCGGTGCGCCGCTTAGCAGCAGCGGTGTCTCCAGCGTCATGATATGTCTCCTGTCCCCGTCTTTATTTTCTAGAGCGCAAGAATGTGCGCTTCGGCCGGATCGACTTTCCCGGCCAGCATTTCCGAATAGACCTTGCCGATCGCATCCGGCCCCTTGCCGCGTTCGAGCTTGACCCATGTCTGGGCCTTGGCGGCAAATGCGCGCCAGCTTTCGCCGAGCTTCGCATCGAAGCCGGCCTTCCCCCATTCTTCCATCCGCTTGCGCGCCTGATCGGGCGCGAAGAAGAGATGCGGCTTGGCGCCCGGCAAGGCGCCGGACACGCGCGGCGCATCCCAATGCGACAGACCCACCTGGGTGCTTTCGACCAGATTGCTGCCGAAATGATTGTGAACGGCGGCCAGCACCTCGCCATTGCCGGCAAAATCGACCACCAGCGCCGGCTTGCTTGCATCGAGCGTCGAAATCTTGTCGTAGGTCAGCGCGCGGTCGTAACAGCCGAGGCTCTCGACAAAGGCGAGATTGCCGGCAGACGTCAGCCCGACGACTTCCGGCCCCTGCGGCCGCCGCAGCGACAGGTTGAATGCAAGACCGAAGCCGGTTTTCGACGACGCGCTCAGAAGCACCGCCTGCTTCGCGCCGAAGAAATTATTGTCGGCCAGCCAGTCGTCGATCAGGAACGACGTCGTGTAAAGCGGATTGAGGATCGGCCTGAGGTCGTCCAGTGCCGGCGGCGAGGCCTTGTCGGTCTTGAGCCGCGTATAGGTGTTGTAGACCGGATGCAGCTCGCGCCGCTGCTTGTAAAGGTCGAGCAGCGATCCCGGCGTCACGTTTTCCGGCTGCATCACGAGATGCGATGACATCGGGAAATAGCCGTAAAGCCGTTCGCCTTCGGCAATCTCTTTCGAACGCGAACGCACCACCGTCGCATAGCCCCACACCGGAATACGGCCCCAGCCGGCATCGGCCGGAAAGAACGACCAGTAGTTCAGCATGTCGCCCGCCACCGCATAAGTGATGTTGTTGGCGGTGAAGGCGAATTTCTCGATCTCGACCAGCACCTGACCCTCGTCGAGCGCGATGTCCTCGGGCGCCGGCCCGCTCACCCATTTGCTCTTGGAAAGATCGGCGCGGTTGACGATGAAATCCTGTGTGGTGGCCGTCATTGCTTTTCCTTTCGGCGTCGAACTGGCGATGCCGCGCATGATGTCACCTGCATGGCGCCGGACCTAGCGCCGTTCGCGCACACATGGTTGTGCAGGATCGGCCATGTGGCATTAGCTGTCGCATGGACAGATCATATATTGGCAACTAGGATGTCAATATATGTCGGCTAGCGATCATGGTCAATTGGGGGTCGCTGGTCGCGTCGGATCGGAATGAGTTGCCGGGCGATGGTCTTCGTGGCGTGACGTAGGCGATCGGACGGTTTGTTGTCTGCCGCTTCGCCACGCATGCGCAGCAGGTCGACGATGATTTTTGCCATTTGCGCGTTTGTCAGCTTTCCGCGCTTGACGTCAGGACCTTGCAGCAACGTCTCCGGTGTAAACTTGTTGTCGGAAGAGAAATATTCTCGAAAAAGTTTCTCATTCGAACGCCGGAATATATCGAGAATGGCGCGGCGATCTTTGGTAGAGAGGAGCTCGGCCGCGGGGCGTCCATTCGCAAAATGCTTTTGCAGAAGATCGGAGACGGCTCGGCATTGGTCTTCGTCGTCGCATTGAGATTTGAAAATACGCATCAGCTCCGTCACTTCAATCGACGGACTCTCGTTCCGCTTAAGTTCCTTCGTCGCTTCCTTCAGAGCCGAAATGAGGACCGGACCGCGTTGGCGATGTTCGTCGACGCAACGCAGGAAATCCTCGGCAACGTTTAGCGATCGGTCGTAAAGACGCACTACGATTGCTTCTTTTCCAAATACCTTCGCCCATCGTGAGACACATCTGTAGATATTGAGATTGGCGTTTATTTGAAGCGGCGATTCCAGGTGAGCGTGGATCGTCTCGCTCCAATGATTTGCCGGGTTCTTCACGATCTCTGTATAGGTCGAAAGATATGTTTCGTCCTGCCGTCGCGCATAGAGAACGACGAAAACCTCAAAGTCGCCAAAGCCATCTCGCAGGAATTGGATAGCTTTCGGGTTAGCCGTAGAAAACTCTTCGCTGGACAGGATCGCCGTGTCGCCGCCCGAGCGCTTGATTTCATCGAGAACGACCGAAAGTTCGTGTTCGCGTGACAATGGTTCGGGCAGCCCCTTGTCACGCCGGCCTCTTATCGCGAAAGCCAGACGATGCTGTGCGTTCCAGTTGCCCAAATTCGCAGTCGGATAAATGACGCCAAGCTCTCTCAGGTCCTTCTGTCGCCCGTAGAGCATGTGCTGCACCGAGGAGGTGCCGGTTTTGTGCGGGCCGATGTGGATGAAGAGCTTCTGACGCATCTAGATTCCAGGTTCCGAACGAGATTTCGGCGAAAGTCTCCGACGGACTGCCTCCCAAGCAAGCACGGGCATTTCCCGCAGATATCCGCCGAAAAAGGCAGGAAAAACTAGTCTTATGAAGCCCTTGCCGCGCCTTCTTCGGCGGCGCATCATATATGCCTGTTGTGCGGGCGCAACGGCAACGCCCGCCCGGCAAGCGCCTTCCGGGGAGGGAAGGCGGGTGGGCAAGAAACGCAATAACGGGGAGGAAGACGCATGTCGAAGCGTCGCGACGATATTGGTGCGGGTATCGGTGAGGAAGCGGCCGAAACGCCGAATGTGTTGAGCCCGATTGTCGGCATCAGCCGCGAGGATGTGCTCTCGGCCATCGGTTCCATCGTGGGGGGCGCGGCGCGCCAGCCCTTCACCTTCATGCAGCATATCGGTTCCTTCGGCCGCGAGATGGTCGACATTGTCGCCGGCGGGGACAAGTTTGCCCCCCAGCCCAAGGATCGCCGCTTCGTCGATCAGGCGTGGCAGAAGAGCCCGGTCTATCGCCGGCTGATGCAGGGTTGGCTCGCCTTCCAGAGCGAGGTCCACGGCTTCATCCGCTCTCTCGATCTCGATCCGGTCGAACACGGTCGCGCCATGCTGGTCGCCGACATCATGATCGACGCCGTCGCGCCGACGAACACGCTGGTCGGCAATCCCTCCGCCGTGAAGCTCGCGCTCGACACCGGCGGCACGTCGCTGGTCCAGGGCTTCCGCAATGCCATCGACGATCTGCGCAACAATCACGGCATGCCCTCGCAAGTCGACAAGACGCCCTTCAAGGTCGGCGGCAATCTGGCCACCACCGAAGGCGCGGTTGTCTATCGCACGGAAATGCTCGAGCTGCTGCAATACACGCCCAAGTCCGACACCGTGCACAAGGTGCCGCTGCTCTTCGTGCCGCCGCAGATCAACAAATATTATGTGCTCGATCTGACGCCCGAGAAGAGCATGTCCCAATATCTGGTGCATCAGGGCCATCAGGTCTTCGTCGTCAGCTGGCGCAATCCGGGCCCGGAACATCGCGACTGGGGTCTTGCCGATTATGTTGCGGCGTTGGTGGACGTCATCGGCGTCGTTTGCTCGATTACGGACAGCGAAAAGCTCAACATCTCGGGCGGCTGCTCGGGCGGCATCACCACCGCGACGCTTTTGAGCCACCTCGCGGCCAAAGGGGACGACCGCATCAACTCGGTCACCTTCTGGGTTTGCGTTCTCGACCCGCGCATGGAGGACAGCGATGTCGGCGTGCTGGTCACCAAGCGCGGTATCGAGATGGCGCGACAGAGATCGGCAAAGAAAGGCGTGCTGGCGGGGTCCGATTTGTCGCGCGTCTTCGCCTGGCTGCGCCCCAACGATCTGATCTGGAACTACGTCGTCAACAACTATCTCCACGGACAGAAGCCGCCGGCATTCGACGTGCTCTTCTGGAACAACGACTCGACCAATCTCACAGCGGCGCTTCATTCCGACTATCTGTCGCTCTACGAAACGCAGCCCTTCGCCAATCCCGGCAAGGAAGAAATTCTCGGCACGCCAATCGATCTCGGCAAGGTCACGGTCGATGCCTTCATCGTCGGCGGCGTCACCGATCACATCACGCCCTGGAAGGCCTGCTACCGCACCACGCAGATGCTCGGCGGCAAACGGGAATTTGTGTTGTCGAACAGCGGCCACATTCAGGCGATTCTCAATCCGCCCGGCAACCCGAAGGCGAAGTATTTCGTTAACGATAATCTTCCCGCCACCGCCGACGAATGGGCGGCCGGTGCCTCCGAAGTCATGGGTTCATGGTGGGAACGCTGGGAAAAATGGCTGAGCGCGCGTTCCGGCGACAAGGTTCCGGCGCCGAAAAAGCTCGGTAACCGCAAATATAAGGCTATGGATGCGGCGCCGGGTACTTATGTATTAGGCTAGACATTCGTTGTTGAGTCGCCCCGTGGAGCGGGCAACGGGCGCGAGCCCTCCAGCCGGAGTAGTAATGACAGACAGGCAGCCCCGTTACCGCGACGTCAGAGCGGGTTCGAACATCCTGCGTACCGCCGTCTGGCATGGCGAAAGCAAGGGCAAGGGCAGTGCGAAGGGCCGGCCCTTGCTGTTCTTCAACGGCATCGGCGCCAACATCGAATTGATTGCGCCGCTCGCCGAAGCATTGACCGATCGCGACATCATTGCCTTCGATGCGCCCGGCGTCGGCGGTTCGGCCGCCGCCAGCATTCCCTATCGTCCGTGGAACCTCGCGCGCATGGCGGCCGCCATTCTCGATGAACTCGGCTATCACGGCGAAGTCGATGTGATGGGCGTCTCCTGGGGCGGCGCAATGGCGCAGCAATTCGCCTTCCAGTTCGGCTCGCGCGTCCACCGGCTCATACTCTGTGCGACATCGGCCGGCATGTTGATGGTGCCGGGCAATCCGAAGGCGCTGATGAAACTTGCCCATCCGCGCCGCTACATGGACCCCGCCTATCTGATGCAGCATTTCGAAATGCTCTACGGCGACGACACGGCAGAAGCGCCGGATCATTCGAGCCGCCTGCGCGCGCCGACGATCCGCGGCTACTTCTATCAATTGCTGGCCGGCATCGGCTGGACCAGCGTTCCCTTCCTTCCCTTCATCAAGCAGCCGACGCTGGTGCTCTCCGGCGACAACGACCAGATCGTGCCGCTGATCAATGGCCGCTTCCTCGCCCAGATCATTCCGGGCGCCCGCCTCGAAATCGTCTCCGGCGGCCACCTGTTTCTGGTCTCGCGCGCAAGCGAAGTGATCCCGCTGATCCGCGATTTCCTCGACGAGGTGGTCGAAAAACGCCCTTTCGCCGCCCGTCGCGCTAAGGCCGCGGCATCCGCGGCGCCTTTCACCGTCAAAATGGCCGATTGAGGCGCCTGCCGCTGAAATGACGGCCGCGGGCCCTTCGGGGCCCGCTTGCCTGCCGCCACCCGCATGGCTATATTAATGGTAAGCATTAAAAAATGTTCCGATCGCGGATCGGGGCAGGGGGGCGAGACATGAAAATCGGAAAGCGCGGCATCGGCGTTCTCGCCGGTCTGGTGGTTGTCGTCATCGTCGCGGGCGTCCTGTTCAGCCGCTACTGGATTTACATTCCCGGCCTCATCGACGCCTGGCGCGACCCGGTCGGCCCCAATGTCGAAATCGTCTGGGAGGAGGGCCCGGCCGAGGCGGCGCAGTCGCCCGCCGAACGCGCACCCAACATCATCGTCATCCTCGTCGACGATATGGGCTTCAACGAACTGACGCTGCATGGCGGCCTTGCCGGCGGCACCGTGCCGACGCCGCATATCGACGCCATCGCGAAAAACGGCGTCACCTTCACCAACGGCTATGCCGGCAACGCCACCTGCGCGCCCTCGCGCGCCGCCATCATGACCGGCCGCTTCGCCACCCGCTTCGGCTTCGAATTCACGCCGGCGCCCAAGGCCTTCGCCAAGAACATCGCGCGTTTCAACCGCGACGCAGGCGCCATCTACTACGCGGACCGCGAACCGCTGGTGCCCGAGCCCGATCTGATGACGCTGCCCGCCGACGAAATCACCATCGCCGAAACCTTGCAGGCGGCCGGTTACCGCACCCTGATGCTCGGCAAGTGGCATATCGGCGGCACCGAAACCTCGCGCCCCGAAAAGCGCGGCTTCGACGAGGCGCTGGGTTTCATGCGCGGTGCATCGCTCTTCCTGCCGGTCAACGACCCGAACGTTGTCAACTCGAAGCAGGATTTCGACCCGATCGATCAGTTTCTCTGGGCCAACCTTCCCTTCGCCGTCGAATTCAACGGTTCGCGGCGCTTCGAGCCGTCGCACTACATGACGGATTATCTGACCGATGAGGCGGTGAAGGCGATCCACGCCAACCGCAACCGCCCCTTCTTCATGTATCTCTCCTACAACGCGCCGCACACGCCGCTTCAGGCGCTGAAATCGGATTACGATGCGCTCTCGCATATCGAAAACCACACCGAGCGCGTCTACGCGGCGATGATTGTCGCGCTCGATCGCGGCGTGCAGAAAGTGATGGAAGCCCTGCGCGCGAACGGTCTGGAGGAAAACACCATCGTCATGTTCACCAGCGACAATGGCGGCGCCAACTATGTCGGCCTCCCCGATCTCAACAAGCCCTATCGCGGCTGGAAGATCACTTTCTTCGAGGGCGGCATTCACGTGCCCTATTTCATGCAATGGCCGGCCCGCATTCCGGCGGGCACGGTCTATGACGGCCCGGCCGCCCATGTCGACATCTTCACGACCGCGGCGGCCGCCGCCGGCGCCGTTCCGCCTTCCGACCGCATCATCGACGGCGTCGATCTCGTATCGCTGGCGCTCGGCGAAGCACCGCGGCCCGACCGGCCGCTCTTCTGGCGCTCGGGCCACTACAAGGCGCTGCTGAGCGACGGCTGGAAGCTTCAGGTCGCCGAACGGCCGGCGCGCCATTGGCTGTTCAACCTCTCGGTCGATCCGACCGAGAAGAACGATCTTTCGGAAGCCGAACCCGCTAAGCTCGCCGAAATGGTCGCGCTTCTGAACGAAATAGACAGCGAGCAGTCCGATCCGATCTGGCCCGCCCTGCTCGAAGGTCCCGTCATGATTGACCGTCCGCTGGGCGGCGCGCCGCGCGGACCGGACGATGAATATGTTTTCTGGCCGAACTAGGACGATTGCACTCTCGGTTGCGGCAGCAGTGCTTCTCGGCGTCGCCGCAATCGTCGCCGTCTGGACCGTCGGCGGCCGGGAGACGGCGCGGCTTGCCGCCGCTGAGCCCGCGCGCTGCCTCGCGGATGAAAACGGTCGCGGTGACGTCTGGGTGCCGCCCGGAACCTTCACGATGGGCGACACCGTCTATCCGGAAGAGGGCCCGCTGCGCCAGGTCGCGGTCGAGGGTTTCTGGATGGACCGCACCGAAGTCACCAATCGCGACTTCGCGGCCTTTGTCGCCGCCACCGGCTATGTGACGGTCGCCGAGCGTCCGGTCGATGCGACGCTGCATCCGCATCTGCCGCCTGAAATGCGGCTGCCCGGCGCGGTCGTCTTCGTGATGCCCAACAATGTCGATGGCATGGGCGACATCTCGCAATGGTGGCAATACGTTCCGGGCGCGAACTGGCGCCATCCGGGCGGGCCGAAAACCTCCATCGAGGGCCGCGACGATTTTCCGGTCACCGCCGTCGCGCTCGAGGATGCGCGCGCCTATGCGCAATGGAAGGGCAGGGCGCTCCCCACCGAAGCCGAGTGGGAATGGGCGGCCCGCGCCGCCGATCCGGATGCGCCGCCCGCGCGCGACCGTCCGAAAGAGGCAAACACCTGGCAGGGCCTGTTCCCGGTCGTCAACACCGCCGAGGACGGCTTCGTCGGCGTCGCGCCGGTTGGCTGTTTCGAGACCAACGCACTCGGTCTCCACGATATGCTCGGCAACCTCTGGGAATGGACGGCCGACCCCTATGACGGCCGCCGCGACGCGCATGTCATCAAGGGCGGCTCATATCTCTGCGCGCCGAACTACTGCATGCGTTACCGCCCGGCGGCGCGCCAGCCGCAGGAGGTGGACCTTGCCACCACCCATCTCGGCTTCCGCACGATCCGCGCTGCGCCGGGCCCCTGACCTGCCTCTGCCATTCGGCATATCGTCACCCGTTCCCGCCTTTGCTACGGTCTTCGGCAGGGGGGATTCGGCAATGGAACCGGAAAGTCAGGCGGCGCCCGCGTCGGTGGTCGAGCTCAATCCGTTTCTTGGACGGGTATTCGGCGTCGACATCGCCGATCCCGTGGTGCTCCGCACCTTCGCCGACCGTGTCGATCTGATCTTTCGTCACGCCCGCACGGGCGTCCTTGTCCACATCCTGGTCGCCACGGTGACCGCCTATTCGATGGATGTCGGCGACAACACCCGCGATGTCTGGACCTGGGGTGCGGTGATGGTCGCCCTCGGGCTCCTGCGCAGTGCCGCCATCGAGCTCTATCTCCGGGGTTATGCCGGGCTCACAAATCCGGTGCGTGCGCTGATCGTCTTCTATGTCATCATCGGCATCACGGGTCTTTGCTGGGGCGCGGGCGGCGCCTTCGTATTGCCGAACGAGTCGGCGCGGCAGGTCTTTTTCATCATGATGCTGAGCGGCACCGCCGCCGGCACCGTCACGACGCTGGCGCCTTTCTATTCGGCGCAGATTCTGGCGCTGTGCACCTCGCTTCTGCCGCTGATGTTGCGCTTCGCCCTCGACGGCAGCGAGGAAGAGGCGATCATGGCGGCCGCACTGGTGCTGTTCATGGCAGCCATGTTTGCGACCGGCCGCAACACGCATCTCGCGGTGGTGTCGAGCCTCCGGTTGCGCCTCGAAAATGTCGACCTGCTCGACAGCCTGCGCCGCAAGAGCGAGGAGCTCGACGCCACGTCGCGCGCAAAGACACGCTTTCTCGCTGCCGCCAGCCACGATCTGCGCCAGCCGCTTCACGCGCTGCGCCTTCAGGCCGAGTCGTTGGCGGTGAGCGTTGCCGCGGGCACCCGGGCCCGAACCATCATCGATCGCATCGGACTCTCCGTCGATGCGATGGAACGACTGCTGAACAGCTTGCTCGACATTTCGAAGCTCGACGCCGATGTGGTGAAGCCGCAGATGGTCGAATTTCGTGCCGACACGCTGCTCGACGCGCTGCGTCAGGAATTCGGCGCCCAGGCCTCGGCCGCCGGCTGCGACCTGCGGTTTCTGCGGCGCGGCGACTGGCTGGAGAGCGACCCGACATTGATCGAAACGATTCTTCGAAACCTCGTCGGCAATGCGATCCGTCACGCACCGGGCGCGAAAATACTTGTCGGCTGCCGCCGTTTCGGCGATGCCGTATGCATCCTCGTCGCCGACACCGGTCCGGGCATCGCCCCGGAATATGTCGACCGCGTCTTCGAGGAGTTTTTCCAGACCGGCAACCCCGAGCGCGACCGCGACAAGGGCCTCGGTCTCGGCCTGTCGATCGTCAGCCGTGTGGCGACGCTGCTTGATCTGCGGATGGAGTTCAGTTCGGTGCCGGGCCGCGGCACCCGTTTCATCTTCATTGTCCCGCCGCCGCCCGCCCCGCGTGAGGTGACGCAACCCTCCGCGCCCATGCCCGCGTCGCGCAGCCTCGCCGGCATCGCAGGCAGTGCGGTCTGGATTGTCGACGACGACGAGAGCGGCCGTCTGGCGCTCGCCGATGTCGTGGCGCAATGGGGCTGCGAGACGTCGGCGGCCGCCTCGGCGGATGAACTTCTGAGCGTTGGTCTCGCCGCGCCGGATTTCGTCATTGCCGACTATCGGCTTCGCGAGCAAACCACCGGCGTCGAGGCCATCGGCGCAATTCGTGCCCATTTCGGCGACGCCAGCCTGCCGGCGGTCATCGTCACCGGCGACACGGCGCCGGAAAGGCTGCGCGAACTCGCAGCTTCCGGCGTCCATGTGCTGCACAAGCCGGTACAGCTCGGCCGTCTGCGCTCCATCATGGCGAACCTGATGGTGCGCGTCGAATGACGCAGCCTACCGCACCACGAGCCGCCGGAGCGCGGCCGGTGTGAATTCGTCGTCTTTCAGCGCATCGGCGTGATAGTCGGGCGCCGGCTCCTGTGCTTTCAATTGCTGCACATGATAGCGCCCGGTGGCGAAGTCATAGGCGATCTCCGAGTCCATCGCGCAAAACGGCACCTCGTAATAGTTCTGCACATAGGCTTCCTGTGCCCGCGCCACGGCGCCGTCCGCGCCGTAGAGATCGGTCTGCACGATCATCCAGCTGTCTTCGTCGACATAAAGCGTGCGCCGGTGAAAGGCGTGCCGTGCGCCGGCCTTCAACCGCCCGTCGACCACCCAAACCCGATGCAGTTCGTAGCGCACGGCTTCGGGGTTCAGATGCCCGCTTTGCAGTATCTCCGAATAGTTGAAATCGCCGGAGCTGAGCTTGTACGTGTTGTAAGGCGTCAGGATTTCGCGCTTGCCTTCGAGCGTCCAGTCATAGAGGTCGAGCGCGCCGTTGTACATGAACTGCATGTCGCTGAAGCGCAGATTGTCGGTCCCCGGAATGGGGCTGTCATAGGCGCTGCGGCTGGCTGCCACCACGCGCCGGTTCTGCGGGCTGTAAAGCCAGCCAAAGCGTTCCTGCACCTTCTGGTTGATCGTGTTGTGAAACAGGAATGCGCTGCCCGCCTGCTGCGCCGGTGCGGTGTTGATACGGATCCATTTCGACTCGACATTGTTGAGATCGGCGATGTCGCCAAGCGCCGGATCGGCATAGCCGTTGATGCGCCGGTCGGAACTCTGCACCACCGTATAGGCGCCGCCGCTGGTCGGTGCCGCCGCCGCCACCTGCATGGTGCTCTTGTAGCCGCGATAGCCAAGAATGTGATTCCAGATGACCTGCTTGGCTTCCGTCGGAACGGGGAAGGGCGAGGCGATGCGCGCGCCCTCCACGCCATTGCCGTCGGCGACCAGCCGCGCATTGGCGGCATTGTGCTTCATCGCGTCGTAGACCGTCTGCGGATAGGCGCAAGCGCGCCGCGTCGGATAGACGTTGAGCTTGTAGGTCGCGTGTGTCCGCATCATCGCCTTCTGGCCCTCGGTCAGATTGGCGGCGTGCGCGTCCATGTTCGATGCGTCGACCGTGTAGATCGCGGCATCGCCCGCGAAAGGATCGACATGCTTTTGACCGGCCACGTAACCCGCCGGCGGAGTCGAGATGCCGCCCGTCCATTCGGGAATAGTGCCGGCCGCGTTGCCCGCGCGCTCGGCACCCATCGGCGTCAGGTCGGCGCCGAGCCGCGCCGGATCGGCCGTCGCGGCCCCCGCCAGCATCGCCGAAAATGTCAGTGTAAGGACGAGACGTGAAGCCACGTTTCTTTTCATTTTCCTTCCTCCCTCTGTCCCGCCGTCGCTGTTCCTGCGGCGGGTTTTGTGCCGATTGCCTTCAATGACAATTGGTCAGTTAGGCCAAATCCTACCGGCCGCCCCGGTGCCCGGCAATCGGAACCGGGCGTAAAATGCGGAGCGCGGAGTGCGTCCGCTTGACCGTTCGTCCCGATCGCTGCTCACTAGGCACATGACAGACCGCGCCGCCACAGACACGCCTCCCGCACCGTCCGAAGCGGAAACGGATCGCACCGCGCTCGCTCATTTGCGCAAGGCCGAGCACCAGATCGTCTGGCTGCGCTGGATCGGCATTGTCGGATGGGCGCTGATTCTCTGGCGCGGCGATGCGATGGCCGATGCTGGCCGGGCCTGGGCCGTCTATGCCGGCGGCCTTGCCTATACGGCCTTTGCCCATTGGCGCGTCGCCGGCGATCGTCCGATCCTCTCGAGCGCCCGCATCACCACGGTCGGCGATCCGTTGCTGGTCACGCTGATGTGCATTTTCACCGGAGGTCTCTCCTCGGTCTTCTTTCCCTTCTATTATTTCACGCTGCTTGCGGCGGTCTTTCGCTTCGGCGTGCGTGAAACGCTGGGCCTGCTCGTGCTGACGGCTGCTTTGACGGTCCTGCTTTACGTTGCGGCACCCGGTCCGGCGCCCACCCCCGCCGATTTGTTGATTGTCCTCTTCTATCTGGGTTTCTCGGCGGCGCTGGGCATCATGCTGGCGCGCTGGGCGCAGGAAAACATCGACCTCGCGGAATCGAGGGCGCGTGCGCTCGGCATTGCCCGCGACCGTGCCAAGGGGCTCGCCCGCCGTCTGATCCAGGCCGAGGAGGAAGAGCGCCGCCGCGCCGCCGCCGATATTCACGACCGCATGAGCGGTCATCTGTTCGCGCTGCGCCAGGGCGCGGACCGCGTCCGCGATGGCGGCCTCAGCGCCGCCGTGGCCGCGCTGTCCTCCGACGTCCGTACCCTGATGAACGAAATGCACCCGACCGTGCTCGACGATCTCGGCTTTTCGGTCGCGGTCGAGGAATATGTGGCCGCCCAGCGCGAACACGCACCCTTCTCGATTTCGCTCGACCTCGACCCCGCCTTGCGCAACTGGCATTGCCGTTCCGACGCCATGTTGTTCCGCATCCTGCAGGAGGCATTGCTGAACGTCCGCAAACATGCCGGCGCAAAAAACGTCTCGATCTCCTTCCGCCGCGACGGCCCCGGCGCCGCGCGCCTCGAAATCGCCGATGATGGCGCGGGCTTCGATCCGCAAAGCCCGGCCCCCGGTCATTTCGGCGTGCTGACGATGCGCGAGCGCGCCGGCGCGCTTGGCGGCTCACTTGAAGTCCTGAGCCGGCCGGGGCAGGGTGCGCGCCTTGTCGTTTGCGTACCGGGAGGGGAAAAGACGTGAGGAAGATTTCGGTCTATCTGATCGACGACCATCATGTGCTGCGTCAGGCGGTGGTCGAAATGCTCGAGGCGGAAGGCGACATCGCGGTCGTGGGGCAGGCGGGCGATGCGCGCAGCGGCATCGACGCGGTTGCCGCCGCAAGGCCCGACATCGTCATTCTCGACCTCAAGATGCCCGGCATGAGCGGCCTCGCCGCCATCGGCGAAATCCTCCGCGCCGCGCCCAAGACCGGCATCATCGTCTTCACCATGTACGACAACCCCGCCTATGTCTGGGAAACCACCAATGCGGGCGCCAGCGGCTACGTGCTGAAAAGCGCCTCCAAGGACGACCTGCTCCGCGCCGTTCGCGCCGTACATGCCGGCGCCGGCTATCTGCAGGCCGAGGTCACCAAGCCGCTCCTGCGCCGTCTCGCCCAGGAGGCGCGCTCGGCCGGCCAGAAGGCCTCGCTCACCTCGCGCGAATTGCAGGTGCTGGAATGCCTGGCCGAAGGCCAGAGCAACAAGGTCATCGCCGCCAATCTCTCGATCACCGAGGACACGGTGAAAGCCCACCTGAAAAGCCTCTACGACAAGCTCGGCGCCTCCGACCGCGCCCATGCGGTGGCGATTTCCCTGCGCCAGCAATTGATCGAATAGCCCCCGCGCCCGCAGCCTTCACCCGATCGCGCAAGGCCGCCCCCTCATCCGTGTAGTACCGCGCGCCCGCGCCGGGGCCGACCCTGTCCGGAATCGAAAAAAGGGTAGAGGGAGACAGGCCCATGTGGCTCACCGACAAGCAAAGAAAACGCGTCGCGCCGGCGGACAGGAACACCACGGGCATCCCGCTGCCGACCCGCATTGTCTCCAACGGCGAATACATGCCGATGCCGCAAACGCCGGATCAGGCGCGCGTCGAAAGCGCGATCCTCGCCGCCGCCGACGAACAGGGCGCGAGGCTCGGCCTGTCGCGCCGCTCTTTCCTGCGGTCCGGCGCGGGCCTTGCCGCCTCCTTCATGGCCATGAACCGCGTCTTCGGCGGCGATGTCTTCTCGGTCGCCCATGCCGAAACGGTCGATCTTGCCGCCGCCGCCGAAAGGTCGGCGCATTTCGCAAACCAGATGATCTTCGACGTGCAGCTCCATTTCATCCGCGACGACTATGCATGGGACGGCATCCTCCACCTCGGCGAATACGCCAAACAGTGGAACGCCGACATGGGCGACATCACCTTCGACACCTTCAAGTTCGACAATTTCGTCAAGGAAGTCTGGTTCGACAGCGACACCAAGATCGGCCTCATCAGCGCCGCGCCGGCCGATCACGGGCCGAATGTGATCATGAACAATGACGGCCTCGCTTCCGCGCGCAGCTTCGTCAACAAGGCGTCGGGCTCGCGCCGCCTGCTTTCCCACGCCGTCATCGCGCCCGGCCAGCCCGGCTGGCTCGAAGAAATCGACCGCGCCATCGAGGAATTGAAACCCGACAGCTGGAAGGGCTACACGTTGGGCGATCCCTTCGACAATTCGCAATATCCCTGGCGTCTCGACGACGAGAAGCTGATGTATCCGGCCTATGAGCGCATGGTGAAGGCCGGCATCCGCAATGTCTGCATCCACAAGGGCCTGCTGCCCGAAGACTACGAAAACGTCATCACCCATTGGCGTCACGCCATGGTCGATGATGTCGGCAAGGCGGCGAAGGACTGGCCGGACCTCAATTTCATCATCTACCATTCGGGCTTCCGTCCGCTGATGACCTCGCCCGACCCGCTGCTGGCGCAGTTCGACAAGACCGGCCGCATCGACTGGGTGAGCGATCTCGCCGACATCCCGGCCGAATATGGCGTCTCCAACGTCTATGCCGAACTCGGCACCACTTTCGGCAGTTGCGCGGTCACGCATCCGCGTCTCGCCGCCGCGCTGCTCGGTGTGCTGGTCAAGGGCATGGGCGACGATCATGTCGTCTGGGGCACCGACAGCGTCTGGTACGGCTCGCCGCAATGGCAGATCGAGGCGATGCGCCGCATCGAAATACCCGAAGACATGCGCAAGGCGCATGGCTTCGCGGCCCTCGGCGCGGGCGATGGCGACGTGAAGAACCGCATCTTCTCGCAAACCTCGCTCGGTCTCTACGGCATGGAAGATGCCGCCGCGCCGGATGCCGCCTGGCGCACCGACGCGCTCGCCGCCATCAAGGCAAAATATGTCGCCGACGGCCGCGAACCGTCGAACGAGTTCCACGGCTTCATCCGCCGCGCCGGGGGAGATACCTGATGCCGGGCGTTTTCGACGGCAAGGTCGTGCTGGTCACGGGCGCAGCCGCCGGCATCGGCCGCGCCATCGCCGAAGCGGCGGCGCGCGAAGGCGCATCGCTGGCGCTCGGCGATGTGGCGAAGGAGGGCGAGGCCGTCGCCGCCGCCCTGCGCAAGGCGGGCGCGAAAGCGATCTTCCGCCTCACCGATGTCCGCAAACAGGCCGACATCGACGCGCTGGTCGCGGCCGCGCAGAGCGAGCTCGGCGCATCGCCGCACATCGCTTTCGCCAATGCGGGCATCGAAGGAAAAATGGGCGCGCCCTGGGAAACGAAGGAAGACGATTTCACCCGCGTCCTCGACATCAACCTCGCCGGCGCCTGGCGCACCATGTCGGCCGTTCTCCCGGCCATGATCGAGCGTGGCGAGGGCGCAATCGTCGCCACCGCCTCCGTCGCCGGTCTTGTCGGCGCGGGCGGTCTTGCCGCCTATGTCGCCAGCAAGCACGGTATTGTCGGTCTGGTGAAATCGGTCGCCATCGACGTGGCGAAATCCGGCATCCGCGTCAACGCGCTTTGCCCCGGCATGATCGAAACCGCGATGGTCGATCGTCTGGCGACCGACGTGCCGGGCTTCCGCGAAGCCTTGCTGGCGTTGAAGCCGATGGGCCGCCTCGGCGTTCCGTCCGAAGCGGCGGAAGCGGCGATCTGGCTCGCATCCCCCGCCGCCAGCTTCATCACCGGCCACGCGCTGGCCGTCGACGGCGGCTACGCGGCGCAGTAGGGAGCCTACCGCCTTCCGCCATCCAGCGTCAGAATATCCGTATAAAGATCGGTCCGCCGGTCGCGGAACACGCCCCAATTGAGGCGTTGCCGCCGGTTCTTTTCGATATCGAAAGTCGAGGTGAGAACCGCCTCCTCCCTTTCGTCGGCTTCGGCGACTTTTGCGCCCGTCGCATCGGTGATGAAGGACGAGCCGTAAAAGGTAATGGCGCAGCTCTTTCCCTCTTCGCGGCCGACGCGGTTCGACGCGACCACCGGCACCAGATTGGCCGCGGAATGTCCCTGCATCGTGCGTTGCCAGTGATCGCGCGAATGGATCGTCTCGTCATGCGGCTCCGAGCCGATGGCGGTTGGATAGAGGATCACGTCGGCGCCCTTCACGGCCAGGATGCGCGCGGCTTCGGGAAACCATTGGTCCCAGCAGATCGCGGCGCCCACGCGGCCGACATGCGTGTTCCAGACATGAAATCCGGTATCGCCCGGACTGAAATAATATTTCTCGCGATAGCCCGGCCCGTCGGGAATATGCGATTTGCGGTAGACGCCCAGAATTTCGCCGCTATCGATCATCACCAGCGAATTATACTGGGCGTTGTTGGCGCGCTCATAGATCGACACCGGAATAACCACCTTGTACGCGGCCGCAAGCGCACGGAAATGATGCACCGCCGGATTGTCGGCGATCGGCGTCGCAAGGTGCATCAGGTCCGGTTCGGTGTCCTTGCAGAAATAAGGCGTCTCGAAAAGCTCCTGCAGCAGAATCACCTGCGCGCCTTTTTCGGCGGCCGCGCGAACCAGCTTCTCGGCCCGCGCGATATTTTCGTCGCGGTCGGTGCCGCAGGCCATTTGCGTGGCGGCGACGGTCAGCTCGGTCATGCGGAAACTCCGGCATTTGTGTCGTTACGATGAATGGCGCGCCTTCGGAACGGGCAGGTCTGCGCCGCAATGGCGCAATTGAAGAAAATTCGCTCGTTTCGCTTCAATTTGTCACTGCCATTGCCCTTGAACCGGCCCGTCCGGAGGCATTTAATTGAAGCTGACGAACCCGATCCGGGCTTGCGCCGATATTCCCGCCGAAAGACGAGCAGGTAAAGGGGGCCACAGCCGATGTTGCGTCATTTCATTCATGTTCTCGATTTTTCGAAGGACGAATTGCTTCGGATCATGGAGTTGACGGCCATGCTGAAGCGGGCCGACAAGGACGGCGCTTGTCCCCGGCTCCTTTCCGGCGCCTCGCTCGGCATGATTTTCGAGGAACCCTCCACCCGCACCCGCGTCTCCTTCGAGGTCGCGATGACCAAGCTGGGCGGTCACGCGCTTTATCTCCGTCCCGGCGAGATCCATCTCGGCGCCCGCGAGTCGATCGCCGATACGGCCCGCGTCGTCTCGCGCATGGTCGACGTCATCGAGGCGCGCACGCTGAAGCATCAGACGGTTCTCGATCTTGCGAAATACGCGACCGTGCCGGTCATCAACGGCCTCACCGATTTCAACCACCCGACACAGGTGCTCTGCGACGTCTTCTCGATGACGGAGCATGCCCCGAAGGGAAAGAAGCTCGAGGACCTCAAACTGGTCTTTGTTGGCGACGCCACCAATGTCTGCGTCTCGCTGATGTTCATCTGCGCCCGCATGGGCATGTCGTTCACCCAGGCCGCGCCCGAAAAATACCAGGTATCGCAGGCGCATCGCGATCTCGTGCGCGAGGCGGCGGCGGAATCGGGTGCTTCGATCTCCTTCTCCGACGATCCCGCCGCCGCCGTCGCCGATGCCGATTTCATCTATACCGATCTCTGGTGGTGGATCGGCCAGGAGAGCGAAATTCCCGACCGGCAAGCGGCCTTCATGCCGAAATTCCAGGTCAATGCGGGTCTGATGGCGAAAGCGCCGCCCACCGCGCGCTTCATGCACTGCCTGCCGGCCTCGCGCGGCGTCGAAGCGACCGACGAGGTCATGGACGGCCCGCAATCCATCATTCTCGACCAGTCCGAAAACCGGCTGCACACCGAAAAGGCGCTGCTGGTGTGGTTCGTCTATCCGCGCCTGAAAAAACCCTCCGACGCCCTGCTGGCGCGTCACCGGGGTATTGCCGAGGATTTCTTGTCCGATTTCATGTGACCTTGCGTGAAGGCGCGGCGCGTCTCTTGCCGTGAGTAACTGGCTTTACTCGAACGGGAGAAACAAATGACCGACACATCCGCTGCCGCCAATCCGCGCGGTTACAAGAAGGTGATGCGCGGGCTCGACCTGACGCTTTTCACCGTTTGCGCGATCCTCGTCGTCGACCAGCTCGCGGCATCCGCGGCCATCGGCCCGCAAGCCGTCTTCTGGTGGATTTTCACGATGATCTTCTTCTTCGTGCCCTATGGCCTCATCACCGCCGAACTTGGGAGCACCTATCCCGATCAGGGCGGCATCTACGCCTGGGTGCGCCGCGCTTACGGTGCGCGCTGGGGCGGCCGCGTGGCATGGCTCTGGTGGATCAATGTCGCGCTCTGGCAGCCTTCGGTCTTCATCCTCTTCGCCGGCATCTTCGCGGCGCTCTTCATGCCCGATCTCGCGCTCTGGACGCAGATCGCAATTGCCGTCGCGCTGACCTGGCTGACCGTCTGGATCAATGTCGTTCGCCTCGACATCGGCAAATGGGTGCCCAATCTCGGCGCCGTCTTCAAGGTCGCGATCATGCTGGTCATCGGCATCGGCGGCTTCGTCTATGCGGGCAACCACGGCGTCGCCAACGAACTGACCCTCTCCAGCATGGCGCCGAGCTGGGGCGTGACGCTCGCCTTCCTGCCGGTCATTGTCTACAACTTCATGGGCTTCGAGCTGATGTCCGGCGCCAGCGCCGAAATGAAAAACCCGGCCCGCGACGTGCCGCTCACCATCGCCGTCTCCGGCATCCTGATCGCCGCCTTCTATCTCTTCGCCACCGTCGGCATTCTGATCGCGCTGCCGCTCGACGACATCAACCTCGTCAGCGGCATCGTCGACACGCTGCGCGTGCTGCTGGGCGAGGGCGGAGCGGCCGGCACGCTCGTCATCCTGCTCGGCCTGATGGCGCTCTATTCCTTCGTCGCCAACATGGTCACATGGACGATGGGCGCCAACCGCTCGGCCGCCGAAGCCGCGCTCGACGGCAACCTGCCCTCGATGTTCGCGCGCCTTCACCCCGAACACAAAACGCCGGCCAACGCGGCCATCGTGACGGGCGTCGTCACAACGGTCGTCATCGTGATCTACGGCCTGCTGGCGGCCGACGCCGAAGACCTTTTCTGGACGCTCTTTGCCTTCTCGTCCATCGTCTTCCTGCTGCCCTATCTGTCGATGTTCATGGCCTTCCTGAAACTCCGCCGCATCGACCCCGACAGGCCGCGCCCCTATCGTGTGCCGGGCGGCAGCGGCGTGGCGCTTGCGCTCGCGGCGCTCTGCATCGTCTTCATCGTGCAGGCGATCGTCTTCTTCATCTACACGCCGGAGGAGTTCGACATGACCTATGCGGCCTCCATCGTCGTCGGTGTCGCGATCACGGTGCTGATCGGCGAGGTTCTCATCCGCCGCGCCGGGCGCGTGGCCGGCGGCTGAGGCGCGCATGCGGGTTCTCGTCGCGATTGGCGGAAACGCGCTGCTGAAGCGCGGCGAGACGCTCGGCATCGGCACCCAGCGCCGCAACATGGGCGATGCGGCGCTGGCGCTCGCCGCCATTGCAAGCGAGCATCGCACCATTCTCGTACACGGCAATGGCCCGCAGGTCGGCCTCCTCGCGCTGGAGGCCGATGCCTACAAGGACGCCCCGCCTTATCCGCTCGATGTGCTGGGCGCTGAATCGCAAGGCATGATCGGCTACGTGATCGAGGAGGCCCTGCGCCGCGTGCTGCCCGGCAGCGAAATCGTGACGCTGTTGACGCAAACCCTTGTCGATCCGGACGACCCAGCCTTCGCCGCGCCGTCGAAACCCATCGGCCCCCTCTACGACGAAAAGACGGCCAAGGCGCTGGCCGCCGAACGCGGCTGGTCGGTCGCGCCCGACGGCCCAAATGGAAAAGTCTGGCGCCGCGTCGTCGCCTCGCCCGCGCCGCGCGCCATTGTCGAGATCGAAACGATCCGCAGGCTGACGGAAATCGGTTGCCTGGTCATTTGCGCGGGCGGCGGCGGCATTCCGGTGCGGGCCGGTGCGGCCGGCGCGCCCGAAGGCGTCGAGGCCGTCATCGACAAGGATCTCGCCGCCTGCCTGCTCGCCATCGAACTCGGCGTGGAACGTCTCCTGATCCTCACCGATGTCGAAGGCGTCTTTGCCGATTGGGGAAAGCCCTCGCAACGCCTGCTGAAATCGGTGTCCGCCGGCGATCTCGACCCTGCATCCTTCGCCGCCGGTTCGATGCGGCCTAAGATCGAGGCCGTTCGGCGCTTCGCCCTGGAGACGGGGCATCCGGCCTTCATCGGCCGGCTCGGCGATGCGGCGTCCATCCTGGCCGGCAAGGCCGGGACGAAGGTCTCTCCTTGAGTTTGCCCGTGACAGTTTTTGACAAAACGGTGACAGCGCCGAACGGCATGTTATGCCTGTCGGTGTCTTGTTATGCTCGCGCGGGCGTTTGTCCCCCTGCGCGTATCGCGTGTGGGGCGTGAAAAAAGCGCGGAAGTCCGGACCGGAAATGGTTGTAAGCACAGTGAGCACAAGTCCGGTCGGCACATTTCATGTCGTACCGCCGCCGCCGCCGCGCCCGGCGCAATGGAGCGAGATCGTCATCGCGATCGCGCTGGCGCTGCTGCTGAACCTCCTCTTTATCCTGCCGTTTTTATTGACGAATCCGGCGCCGAACCCGCCCGCCGACCCGCCCGCCATCAGCGTCGAACTGGTCCCCGAAGCGCAAGCCCCCCCGCCGCCGCCCCCTGCGCCGCAGCCTGAGCCCGAAGAAGAAGCTAAGCCATTGCAGGAGCGCAGTTTTACGCGCTCCGGCGGCGAAGCCGTGGCGCCGCCCGGTCCCGAGGCGGAGGAGGAAGCCGCCGCGCCCGAAGAGGCCCCCGAGCCCGAGCCCGAACCCGAGCCGGAAGAGGCGCAACCGGTTGAAAAGAAAAAGGAAACAAGCCCCGAAGACATCCCCGAATGGGCCCGCACCGTCGAGCCGAGCTATGTCGTTCCGGCCCGGCCCACACCGCCCGGCTCGCTCACCGGCAGCGCCGGCGGCGGCGACCCCTATCTCAATGCCATGTGGGCGCGCGTGCGCGCCAATCTGGTCTATCCGCCCGAGGCCGGCGGCCGCAGCGGCGTCACCCGCTTCGAGATGGTGCTGCACCGCTCGGGACAGGTTATCTCGTTGAAATTGCTGACCTCTTCAGGCCACCCCGCGCTCGACCGCGCCGCCCGCGAAGCCATCGAGCGCAGTCTGCCCTTCGCGCCATTCCCGCCGGAAGTCCGCGCCGAAGCCGTCCCCTTGATCGCCAGCATTCCTGTCGCGCCCTGACCCTTTTGTGCCATTCTTTCATACCCACCCTTTCGGGTGGGTATGGGCTGGGCAATCGGGTTCAGCATCCCCGCAACAACAAGACGGCATCGGGGAGGATCGGGTGCTGAAATCCGTAAGCAATTGGTTTCGTGGGAAAAATCCCGCGCCATCGGGGGAGGATCAGGTGCCGCAAAGCGCCCGCCACTGGTATTTCAACAAGCGTCCAAAGGACGTCATCGCGCACGACACGCTGGTCATGCGCACCGAGCCCATGCCCACCCTTGCCGATGGCGAGGTGCTGGTCCGCAGCCTCTACATGTCGCTCGACGCGACCAACCGCGTCTGGCTCAGCGACTGGGAAACCTACATGGAACCGTTGCCCATCGGCGCGCGCATGCTGGGTTTCATCCTTGGCGAAGTCGTCCAGTCGCGCAACGCGAACCTCCCCGAAGGCACATTGATCACCGGTCTCGGCACCTGGTCCGACTGGTTCGTCACCGACGGCGCGGGCTGGTCGCCTTTCCCGCGGCCTGAAGGCGTACCGCTGGCGGACGCCTTCGGCATTCTCGCCGTCGCAGGTCCGACGGCCTATGTCGGCCTGCTCGAAATCGGCAAACCGAAACCCGGCGACACGGTTGTCGTCACCGCCGCGGCCGGCGCGGTCGGTGCGCTGGTCGGTCAGATCGCGAAGCTGCATGGCTGCCGCGCTGTCGGCATCGCCGGCTCCGACGAAAAATGCAAATGGCTGACGAAGGATCTCGGCTTCGACGCGGCCATCAACTACCGCAAGGAAAATGTGCTGGAGGCGTTGAAGCGCGAAGCGCCAAACGGCATCGACGTGCATTTCGAGAATGTCGGCGGCGAACAGCTCGATGCCGGCCTGACATTGATGAATGAGGGCGGCCGCGTCGTCATTTGCGGTTTGATCTCGACCTACAATTCGTCCGAGCCCGTTCCGGGGCCCTACATGTTCCGCAACGTGATCATGAAACGCCTCGTCATCGAAGGCTTCGTGATCCTCGATTACGCGGCCCATTTTCCCGAATACCACGCGAAGCTGATCGAATGGATGCGTAGCGGAAAACTGAAATACCGCCTGCACATCGTCGACGGCATCGAGAACGCGTCCGATGCGTTGAAAATGCTCTACACCGGCGGCAACAATGGAAAGCTGATGGTTCGCATCGCGCCCGACGCCGCGTGAAAAACGCCGCCTGCTGGCGGACCAAGCCCCGCTCAAGACGGGGTTCAACGGAAGCCGCAAGGTTTCCCGCCCTTGGAGGAGGGGGGTGCCGATGACCGCAACATCGGAGAGAGCTTCCGCCGCCGCGCGTCCGGTCGGCGGCAAGCCGCGTGCGACGACATTTGCAAACGCGCTGACGCGGCAGCCCGCATCGAACAACCTTGTCTTGCGCAAGCAGCAACTCGACCGGCTGAAAAATCATGCCGATGTCCGCCTGATCGTCGCGCAGGCGCCGGCGGGCTTCGGCAAGACGACATTGCTGCGTCAATATTGCGCCTATCGCGAGGCGCAGGGCAGCCGCATTGCCTGGCTGCATCTGGAATCGCACTACGCCGATCCCTCGCGCTTTCTGCGTCTCCTTTGCGAAGCCGTCATCAACGCGCTGCCGGAGGACGAGCCGCCCGTCGCCATGCCCGAAGGCTCGTCGGCTTCGATTCAGGATTTCCTGCGTTGCGTCCGCGCGATGAAGACCGGAATTACCATCGTCATCGACAATTTCGAGCAGGCCTCCCATCCGGGCATGGAAGCCGTCGTCGCGCAGCTCGTGCGCGTCCTGCCGGCGGGCGTCCAGCTCTGCATCGGAACGCGCGTCATTCCGTCGATCAACCTGCCGCGCCTGCAGCTTCGCGAACAGGCGGTCGTCGTCAATGTCGAGGGCTTGCGCTTCCGCGCCGCCGAAACGGCCGAATTCTTCCGCGAGTTTCGCGATATTTCCGGGGAGGAAGTCGACAAGTATCAGGCCGCAACCGATGGCTGGCCGGCGGCGCTTCAATGTATCCGTCTGTCGATGCGCGGTCAGAAAGGCCGGACACGCGCCCTGCCGGGTTCCGGCGTCACGCCCGATCTGATCGATTTTCTCGCCACCGACGTCTTCGAGAACCTTTCCGCCGAAATGCAGGCGGCGCTTCTGGAAGCCTGCATGCCCGAGCGCATCTGCGCCGATTTGCTGGAGCATATGTCCGGCCGGACCGGCGGCGAAGCCCTGCTGAACGAAATCGAACATTCCGGCCTGTTTCTGACGCCGGTCGATATGGACCATCTCTGGTTCCGCTTTCACGCCGTCTTCCGTCAGGTCCTCCTCACGCGTCTCCGGCGCGAGATGACGGAAGCCGAAGTGCTGGCGCGGCACAGGAAGATTGCCGAATGGTACGCGGTGCACGGCTTTGCCGAGGAAGCGATCCTCCACTATCTCGAAGCTTCCGACGAGGCATCCGCCGCCGGAATTCTCGACACCATCATCGGCCGTCTCGTGACCGAAGAGCGGCTCGATCTGATTGTCCGTTATGTCGATCGCCTGTCGCCTCCCGTTATCCAGAAATACGAACGCATCCTGACCGCCGCCATTGTCGCCTATGGCTTCCGCCGTGAATTCGCCAAGGCCAACCGCATCGTCGCGCTCCGCCGCGAAATGCTCGAGGCAGGAGAGGCATCGCAGGAGGACTGGGGCGTTCATAACTACACGCGCATCTTCGTTCTTGCCGCGCAGGACCAGGTGGTCGAGCTTGGCCGCGCCGCCGACGATTCGCTCGCGCAACTCGCCGGCCGCGAAGGCCTCGAATACGGCGTCGGCCTCAATGCCCGCGCCTACTGGCTCTATCTCAACGGCAAGTTCGAGGAGGCGCGCGAGCTTCTGTCCAAGGCCCGCGCGCTACACGACGAGGCGAACAATCTCTTCGGCCTGTCCTATTGCGAATGGATCTACGGCATCGTGCTGACGGCGCAGGGCCGCAACGACGAAGCGTTGAAAAGCCTCAAGCAGGCGCAAATCCACAATGAGGAATGCGCCTCCGCCAGCGTCATCGCCGGCTCGGTCATCGCCGCCTTCCTCGCCGAGGCGCTTTACGAGAAAAACTGCATCGCCGAAGCCGAAACGCTGCTTCACGATCATCTGCTGCTGCTCGAACAGCAGGCGATCGTCGAACCGTTGGCGGTCGCCTTTCTCACCATGGCGCGCATCGCGATGCTGCGCGGCGAGGAACGCGAGGCCGAAGAAATTCTCGATCGGATGATGTATCTCGGCCATCGCCACAATTTGCGTCGCCTCGTCACCTATGCGAAATCCGAACTCGTCCGTCAGGCGACGCTTGCCGGTGATCTCGAAAAGGCGCGCACGCGCTTTTCCAATATGGGCGGTGCGGACGGCGAGGGCGAAGACGAACTGCTTTTCCATGCCGGCGAAACCGAGGCCCAGACCGTCACCGAAGCGCGCCTGCTGATCCTCGCCGGCCGCCATGCCGATGCCCGCACCCTGTTGCAGCCGGCCGCCCGCAAGGCCCGCGCCCAGCGCCGCCTGCGCCGCTTCATGAAACTGAACCTGCTGCTGGCGATCTCGCTGAACGTTGAAGGCCAGGTCAACGCCGCCCGCCGCGCGCTGATCGAGGCCCTGCAGATCGGCGCGCCCGACCAGTTCATCCGCATGGTTCTCGATGAAGGCCCGCAGGCCGTCCGTCTGTTGCAGGAGGCGCGTCAGGCCCTGCCGAAATTCCCCGACCTGCCGCAAAAGGACAGCGTCTCGGCCTATCTCGACCGGCTGCTGGGCGAGGCGGGCGAATATGCGCCGGCCATCGTCGAGGACGAGGCCTTCGACGACGAAACGCCCTCGGCCCATCTCTTCGAGGCGCTGACCGAGCGCGAACGCGAGATTCTGCGCCTTGTCTCCAACGGTTTCTCCAACAAGGCGCTGGCCGACCGTCTCTCGCTCTCCACCAACACGGTCAAATGGCACCTGCGCAACATCTTCGAGAAGCTGCAGATCAGCAACCGCATGCAGGCCGTCTCGGTCGCCCGCCACTTCGGTCTGATCGAATAATTTCGCCCCCTCATTTCCATCCTTTCGGGTGGGGAAGAGGGGTGCGGCCGGGCGCTACCTTCCTCTCATAAACGGTGGCCGTTCCTTCCGGACGGCATGCCGATAAACAATAGGGGGAGAGGCGCGTGGGGCTTCTTGTAAGCATCGACAATGGCGGCACGCTGACGGATGTCTGCGCCACCGATGGCGTCTCGACAATCCATGCCAAGACGCTGACCACGCCGCACAATCTCACCGAGTGCTTCGTCAAATGTCTCGAAGCGCTTTCGGAGAAGATCGACGGCGAGGTCGACCTTCCGAAGCTGGTCGGCTCGATCGACTACATCCGCTATTCGACGACGCAGGGCACCAACGCCATCGTCCAGCGCAAGGGCCCGCGCATCGGCCTCCTGACCGACGACGACAAGCTGGTCGCCGCCGCGATGAACGCCGCCCCGGGCCTCTTCGAAAGCTTCGTCGCCGACCGTGTCCGCATCGTCGCGCCGTCGGCCGCCGAGGCGGCAACGAGCGGCCCCGGCGAACTCGTGATGGCGGTCTCGAAGCTCGTTTCGGCCGGCGCCGCGCGTGTCGTCGTCGCGCTGTCGGGCGCCGATGCCGCCGAGCGCGAGAAGGCCGCCAAGCGCGTCCTCTACCGCGCCTTCCCGCGCCACCTGCTCGGCGCCGTGCCGCTCCTCTTCTCGACCGAATTGACGAAGATCGGCACCCCCGAGCAGCGCGTCTGGGCGAGCCTCATCAACGCCTTCCTGCATCCGGCGATGGAATCGTTCCTTTACAACGCCGAAAACAAGCTGCGCGAACACCGCGCCCGCAAGCCGCTGCTAATCTTCCGCAACGACGGCAACTCCACCCGCGTCGCCAAGACGGTTGCCATCAAGACCTATTCGTCGGGCCCGCAGGGCGGCGTCGTCGGCGCCGAGGTGCTGTTGAAGCATTACGGCATCCCGAACGCCGTCTCGATGGACATCGGCGGCACCACCACCGACATCGCGATGTTCGAGGAAGGTGCTGTCCGCGTCGCCGACACCGGCGAAGTCGAAGGCGCGCCGGTCTCGATCCCGCTTTCCGAGATCGACAGCATCGGCGCCGGCGGCGGCTCGATCCTGCGCGCCGAGGGCGGCAAAATTCTGGTCGGCCCCGAAAGCGTCGGTTCGGCGCCGGGGCCCGCCTGTTTCGCCCGCGGCGGCACGCAAGCCACCATGACCGACGCCTTCCTCGCCATGGGCATCCTCGATCCCTTGTCCTATTTCGGCGGCCGCATGCCGCTCGACCGCGAGCGCGCCGAACGCGCCATCATGACCCATATCGGCGAACCGCTCGGCCTCGCCTTGCCCGAAGCCGTCGAGGCGATGGCCGACGCCTATCATGGCAAGATCGCCGCCGCGCTCGGCACATGGTCGTCCGCAAACAAGGACGGCGTCCTGCTCGCCTTTGGTGGCGCCGGCCCGATGTCGGCTTGCGGCGTCGCCGAGAAAGCCGGCCTCGCGACCGCGCTGATCCCGAAATTTGCCGCCGTCTTCAGCGCCTATGGCATCGGCTTTTCCGACATCGAACACAGCTACATGGCCGAGATCTCGCGCAGCGGCGAAGAAGATGCGATCGGCCGCGCCCGCGCCGATCTCACCGAGCAGGCCCGCCGCGGCATGCTGGCCGAAGGCTTCGCGCTGTCGGAATGCACGCTCGACTATGCGCTGCTGAAGAAGAACGGCTCGGGCTATGTCCGCTCGGCGCTCAACGGCGCGCTCGACGGCGTCAACGCCGAAGCCTGGATGGAGCTGCGCGTCCGCAAGCCGATCGAAAAAATCGCCCTGGCCGGCGCGGACTTCGCCGAAAAGCGCAAGGCAAAGCCGGAAGGCACGCGCGGAAATCCGGGTGCCGAAGCGCTGCCGCTCTTCCGCCTCGAAAATCTGGCGCCGGGCGACTGGTTCGAAGGCCCCTGTCTCGTCGAGGAAGCCTTCTTCACCGCCCATGTGAAGCCGGGCTGGCGCTTCGTCGTCAGCGGCAATGGCGATCTGTTGCTCAGCCACTAGAGCGTTTCCAGGCGAAGTGGAGGCCGGTTCGCCGTCCGGAAACGCGACAAAACAAAGACTTGGAGCAGTTTCGCAGTTCGGAGAAATGAGAAACTACTCTAGAAAGGATCACGGCAATGAAAGTCTTTTTCACGGCGGCCCTCACCATCGATCTCGACAAGGAGACATGGGAATGCGCCGGCTGCGGCCACGAGCTGGGTTCGGCCCGCGACAACTACAAGAAGGGCCTCCTCGTCCGCGACCGCGAGCCCTCGGAAATCCACGCCCCCATCCTCGATGCCGAACGCTACGACTTCACCTTCGCGCCCGATGGCGACTGGTGCCGCATCCTCGAATATTGCTGCCCCGAATGCGGCCGCCTCGCCGAAGTCGAATATCTGCCGCCCGGCCACCCGCCGGCCCACGACATCGACCTCGACATCGACGCCCTGAAAACGCAATGGGCCGCGCGCGAACCGCTGAGCGAGCCCGCCCTCGGGCCGGAATTCGTCGCGCCCCCTCATTCGCACTGAACCCGGAGACCGCACCATGCGCCGCGTATCTGTCGACATCGGCGGAACCTTCACCGACTGCTCCCTCGTCTGGGACGACCGCTATGTCGAGGCGAAGTCGCTGACGACGCATCAGAACCTGGCGCTCGGTTTCAACGCCTCGCTGAAGATCGCCTATGAGCAACTGGGCCTGACGCTCGAAGAAGTGATGCGCGAGGTCGACAGCGTGCGCTATGCGACGACGCTCGGCACCAACGCACTCATTGAGCGCCGCGGCCCCCGCGTCGGCCTCCTCGTCACCGCCGGCTTCGAGGCGATGGTGCCCTTGAGCCGTGGTCGCGGCTATGGCGAGGGCCTGCCGGACCGTCAGCGCCGCGACCTGCCGATGGCGCAGCGTCCCGAACCGCTCGTGCCCGTCCAGATGATCGTCGGCGTCCGCGAGCGCGTCGCCGAAACCGGCGAAATCCTGATGCCGGTCGATGCCGAGGACGTGCGCGCGCAAGTGCGCAAGCTGGTCGACAACGGCGTCCAGGCGTTTGTCGTCTCGCTGGTCAATGCGGTCGTCCAGCCCGAACACGAACTTCTGGTCGAGGAAATCATCCGCGAGGAATTCCCCGAACAGCTTCTCGGCTCCGCGCCCATCGTGCTGTCGCATCAGGTCGGCGGCCGCAAGGGCGAATATGCGCGCACCTCGTCGGCCATCCTCGACGCCTTCCTGCACAACGCGATGTATCACGGCCTCTCGACGCTGGAGCTGAACCTGCGCGACAACGGCTATCGCAAGCCGATGCTGGTCATCCACAATTCGGGCGGCATGGCGCAGTTGAATTCGACCGACGCGCTGCAGACCATCCACTCCGGCCCCGTCGCCGGCATCAATGCGTCGGAACATCTGGCCGTCGAAGCCGATCTCGGCAATGTCGTCTGCACCGACATGGGCGGCACCTCTTTCGACATCGGCCTCGTCGTCAAGGGCGGCGTCAAGTTCTACGACTTCAATCCCGTCATCGGCCGCTGGCTGGTCAACATCCCGATGGTGCATCTGGTGACGCTCGGCGCCGGCGGCGGCTCGATCGCCCGCTTCGACCGCCTGCGCCGCGCCGTCGCGGTCGGGCCCGAAAGCGCCGGCTCCGATCCCGGCCCCGCCTGCTACAATCGCGGCGGCCGCTACCCCACCGTCACCGACGCCGACCTCGCGCTCGGCTACCTGCTGGCCGACCGCTATGCCGACGGCTCGATCCCCTTGAACGAACGCCGCGCCACCCGCGCGCTCGAAAAGGAAGTCGGCGAACCGATGGACACCGATGCCCTCGGCGCGGCCAAGCTGATCCGCCAGAAGATCGACAACGACATGGCCAACGGCATCGCGCAGGAATTGCGCGTCCGCGGCTACGAGCCCCGTCACTTCACGATCCTGGCTTACGGCGGCAACGGCCCGCTTCACGCCTGCGGCATCGCCAATGTGCTCGGCGTTTCGCGCGTCATGGTGCCGCCCTTCAGCTCGATCTTCTCGGCCATCGGCGCCGGCAACATGGACCAGCTCCATTTTCACGAACGCTCGCTCTATCTCTCGCTCTACGATTCCAACACGCGGAAAATCTTCGAAGACTTCGACAGCTTCAATGCGCTGGTCGAGGAACTGGAACAGAAGGGCAGGGACGATCTGATGCGACAGGGCGTGGCGCCCGCCGCCATCAAGCATCGCCTCGAGCTCGACATGCGCTATGGCAACCAGCTCGCGCAAACCGCCGTCGTCGTCTCGAAGAACCGTCTCGAAACCGCCGACGATCTGATGGAAGTGCTGGCCGCCTTCTCGAAGGATTATGGCCGCCGCTACGGCGAAGGCAGCCAGGCGCCCGAAGCCGGCATCCGCATCAACACGATCCGCGTCGCCACCTATTCCTCGATGTCGACATTGAAATTCGCCGACATCCTGCCGAAGGAAGCCGACCTCGCGCCGGCCCCCGCCGCCACGCATCATAAAGAGTGCCACTTCGTCGGCCATGACGGTGCGATGAAGACGGCCTTCCACGATCTCGCCGATCTCTCTTTCGGCTCGGTCGTCGAAGCCCCCGCCGTCGTCATCTCGCCCTCCACCACCTACCTCGTCGAGCCCGGCTGGCGCCTGAAAATAGGCCGCCACGGCGCCGCCCTCTTCGAGCGCGCGGAGTAGGGGAGTGCACGACATGCACGGCGCCCGAAACAAAATAGAAGTGTCACCCCGGCGCAAGCCGGGGTCCATGGGCCTCTCCGTAATTGCGGGTGCTGCCATACGACACCACCCTCCCCTCGGGGAGGGTCGTAGCGTGAACGAAACGTGCAAAACAACCAAACCGCTCCGGAGGAACGAAAATGGGTGACGACATGGACATCACCGGCGCCGCATCCGGCGCGGTGGACGCCTTCCTGAGCGAGACCAATCTCTATCTCGCGCCCGATCCCGTGATCATGAACAATCACGGGCTCGAGCCGCGCACCGCTTATGAAGACGAATGCATCGCAAAGGAAAGCGATCCCGTCCGCCTCGAAATCGTCCGCGAGCGGATACTCGCCGGCGTCAACGAGAGCTTCGAGATGCTCGAAAACATGGGCGCGGCGCCGGGCGCCAAATGGGGCGACTGCGTTTCGGCGGTCTACACCGAAAGCGGCGACCTGAGCCTCGCCAGTTCCGGCGGCGTCGTCATCTTCTGCAACCTGGTGCAGTACCCGATCAAGTTCATCCGCAAATACTGGTCAAAGGACAAGACGGTCGGCATCAATGAAGGCGATGTCTTCATCGTCAACGATGCCCGCTACGGTCAGGCCCACAACACCGACCAGTCGATGATGATGCCGGTCTTCCACGAAGGAAAGATCGTCGCCTGGGCGGGCGCGACCGTCCACGAAGGCGAAAACGGCGCCATCGAGCCGGGCGGTATGCCCTCGCTTGCCGAGCAGATCTGGGACGAGGGGCTCAAGATGTCGCCCTTCAAGGTCGCCGAGAACTACACGCTGCGGCGCGATCTCGTCACCTTCCTGCAAAACTCCGTGCGCGAGCCGAAGCTGCAATATGCGGACATGAAGGTGAAGATGTATGTCTGCCGCCGCATCGAGACCCGCATTCACGAAGCGATTGCCGAATATGGCGTCGAGGCTGTCGTCGCCGCATTGCGCATGAACCTTGAAGACACCGACGCCGAAGTCCGCCGCCGCTTGAAGGAGTGGCCGGACGGCACCGTGCGCCATTCATGGTGGACCGACGGCACCTTGCGCGAAAACGTGCAGATCAAGATCAATCTCGAGCTGACCAAGAAGGGCGACGAGCTGACCTTTGACTATCGAGGCTCCAGCCCCGAATTCACCAACCGCTCCAACAACAGCCTCGACATCACCGTCAAGGGCATGTTGGCGCAATTGTTCCTGACCTTCATCTGGCCCGACATCCCGCGCAATCAGGGTGTGCTGGCGCCAGTCAATTTCATCTTCGACAATCCCTCGGTCCTGAAGCCCGGCTTCGGCACGCCGAGCGCCCAGTCGATGATGACGGTCTTCACCGCCTGGAGCGCCGGACAGGTCGCGACCATGAAGTTCCTCTATTCGAACCCGCACAAATACACCCGTGTGCTTGCGCCCTGGTTCAACATGATCAACACCTTCCTGTTCGGCGGGCTGACGCAGCACGGCGAAATGGTCGGCAATGTCTGCGCCGACATCAACGGCATGGGCGGCGGCGCGCTGGCCGACCGCGACGGCGAACATGGCTGCGCGCCGATCTTCGCCACCATGTCGGACATCGGCGAACAGGAGTTCATCGAGGAGGAAGTCCCCTTCATCCAGATCGTCTCGAAAAAGATGATGAAGGACAATCAGGGCTTCGGCAGGCAGCGCGGCGGCATGGGCTATCAGATGGTGCTGGCCATGCGCGACAGCGACGCCTTCGGCTTCATGCTGACGGCGATGGGCGCGAAGTTCCCCAACATTCCGGGTCTCTTCGGCGGCTATGGCTGCCCGACCTATCCGCTGGCCCGCATCAGGGGTGTCAACGTCTTCGAGATTCTGAAGAACGATCCGGCCTCCTTCCGGTACTCAATCGAGGAGCTGATGAACGAGCGTCCCTTCCCGGACGCCCAATACAGCACCCATCCGATGACGCTCGGCTACACGCTGGCGCAGCGCGGCGAGCTCTACATGATCGCGCAAGGAACCGGCGGCGGCTTCGGCGATCCGCTGGAACGCGCGCCCGCCGATGTGATGCGCGACATGGATGAAGGCCTGATCTCCGACGATGTTGCCTGGCGCATCTACCGCGTCGTCTACAACAAGGAAACCTTGCATGTGGACGAGGCCGCGACCGCAAAGGCGCGCGACGAAGCCCGCCGCGAACGCATCGCGAAGAGCAAGCCCTTCGATGCCTTCTGCAAGGAATGGGTGAAGGACAAGCCCTCCGGCAAGGTTCCCTATTACGGCTCGTGGGACGACAAGACGATGGTCCATGCCGGCGATCCCGACAAGCTCCATCCGGCAGGCCAGGTCGTCCCGCCGGTCGTCATGGCGCATCCCCTGCAGGTGAAGATCGACAAGCTCGAGGCCGAGCTGGCCGATTGCCGAAAATCCGGCAAACGCTGATGCCGGCCGCCCTGCCGCGCCTCTGGATCGACGGCGCCGCCTTCGGCGCCCGCGTCCTGCGCGGCGGTGACGATCCCTGGGACGCGCCGGGCGAGCTCGGTCTCTTCCTGCGCGAGCTTTCCGCGCTGCTGGCGCTCGAAATTGTCGACATCGACATCGGCGCCGGCATCGCCGCCTTCGCCCGTGCGCAAGGTACGGGCCCGCTCGACGCCGGTGCTATCGAAGACCTGCTCTCCGACGCCGCCTTGCGGGCTCACCTGAAACGCGGCATCGAAACGGTGTCCGGCGCTCTTTCCGGCAGGCCGCTGGCACTCGCCCTGCCGGGCCCCGGCGCGCTGGCGCAAGCTTTCATGGATGAAGGTGACATCGACGACAATGCGCTCGACGACCTTGCCATGGCGCTGGCCGATCTGCTGCGCGCGCTGATCGCGCCCTCCATCGGCGTCCTCCGCTTCACCGAAGCCGACCCGCGCGCGCTGGAATTTTTCGAACCGCTCACCAACATCGCCCGCCACTACGAGCTGCCCGCAGTCCTCGTCATGGCCGGCGTCGCGGCCGATGTCGCAGGCTTCAACCGCGTCTATGGGTCCTCTCCGGCCGCGACGGGGGAAATTCTCGGCCCCGCCTTTTGGGAGGGGGGCGATGTCGCCCTTCGGGACGATACTCCGGTCTTCACGGAAGTGCCGTCCGCTCTCGTTCCCGAAACCGCACTTGCGAAAATCCGGGTACTGAACGAAAGCGCTTCCTGAAGCGGTGTTCCTCCAATCGGTGTGCCGGCGTCACTCTATCGTGTAGTTTCGCCGCCCCGCCGATTGCGGAACATTGCGCTGCTCGCACGGGCATACTCCTCGGGAGCGATCCCTCCTCCTCCCGTATCCTTGGCTGCCCCGCGAAAACCGGGGCAGCCCTTTTTTCGTCGCGTTAGGACCGTCACCTGTTTCCCACTCTCCTTTCGGGGAGGGTCGAAAAATTCATGGAATTTTCCGGGGCGGGGGCGGCCGCTCTCCAAAACCGGGGATAACTTTTTTCCGAGCGACAACTTTGCGGGATAAGGGCGGGGATAAGTGCAACTTATCCCGCACGAAAATGCGTTTGTGACAGTTTTTTGACAGTTCGATGACAGTCGCGCCTTTTGGGCTGTCACAAACGCGACTTATCCCCGTCAGTCGGCCGCCGTCGGATACTCGGTCTGGGTGCGTGCGAAGGCGACAAAATAGTCGATGGCATCCGGGTTCGACATCGCATCCCGGCTCGCCGCTTTCTCCGCCGCCGCACCGAGCAGAATCTTCCGTACCGGGACTTCCATCTTCTTTCCGGTCAGCGTGTAGGGAACGGCTTCGATTTGATAAATACGGTCAGGCACGTGACGCGGCGAATACTTCTCCTTCAACGCCTTGTTGATTTTCTGACGCAACGCATCGTCGAGCGTCTGTCCCTTCGACAGCACCACAAAGAGGGGCATGAAAAAATTTCCGCCCGGCAGGTCGAGATTGACGATGATCGAGTCCTCGACGCCTTCAAGCCCTTCGATGGTGCGATATATCTCCGCCGTTCCGATCCGGACGCCATAACGATTGAGCGTCGAATCCGAACGCCCGAGAATGAAGCAACCGCCGCGCTTGTTGACCTTGAAATAGTCGCCGTGCCGCCAGTGCCCCGGATAGGTGTCGAAATAGGAATCGCGATAGCGATGTCCGCCCTCGTCGTTCCAGAAGAAGAGCGGCATGGAAGGCATCGGCTTGCTGACGACAAGTTCGCCCACCGCATCGACAATTTCGTTCCCGTCGTCGTCGAAGGCATGCACATCGACACCGAGGCAGCGCGTCTGGATCTCACCGGCATAGCCCGGCAGCGTCGGCATCCCGCCGACAAACGCCGAGGCAACGTCGGTGCCGCCGCTCTGCGACGTCACCCAGATGTCGGAGCGAATGTTGTCGTAGCACCATTCCATGTGCTCCGGCATCACCGGCGAACCGCCGAGCAGGATGCTATCCATCGCGCCGAGATCGTAAAGTTTGTTGGGGCGTATGCCTTCCTTCATTTGGCCGTTGAGGAAGGTCGGGCTCGCGCCGAACAGCGTCATGCCGGTTTCGGCGGCCAGCGCCCACAGCCGGTCCGCAATCGGCGTCACCGGATTGCCGTCGTAAAGCACAACGGCCGAACCGGCGACGAGCCCGGAAAGCAATATGTTCCACATCACCCAGCCCGTGGTGGTGAAGTAGAACATGCAGGATGTGGGTTTGAGGTTGAGGTGGAAATGCGTGAACTTCAATGCTTCCAGCAACACCCCGCCATGTCCGTGTACGAAGGGTTTCGGCAGCCCCGTCGTGCCCGACGAGTAGACGATCCACAGCGGATGGTCGAAAGCCGTTTCCTCGAAAGCGAAATCGGAGACTGCCGGCCGCGCCATCAGCGATGCCCAGGAAATCGCGTCGGACGAAATCGCATCTCCCGCCGCGCCCGGCACATGCACCACATGTTCGAGCGAGGGCAGGGCGTCGATCATCGATTGCACCTCGGCCCGCCGGTCGAAGGTCTTGCCGCCATAGCGGTAGCTGTCGGTGGCGAACAGCACCTTCGGCGTGATCTGGCTGAACCGGTCGATGACGCTTGCCGCGCCGAAATCCGGCGAGCAGCTCGACCACACGGCGCCGATGCTGGCGCTGGCAAAAAACGCAACCGCCGCTTCCGGCACATTCGGCAGATAGGATGCCACGCGGTCGCCGGGCCTGACACCAAGTTCGCGCAGCGCCGTCGCCAGCTTGAAGACGCGCGTCTTCAATTCGCTCCAGCTGATTTTCTGCGCCGCGCCTTCCTCGCCCGCCGCCCAGATTGCCGTCTTGTCGCCATCGCCCTTCGACAGCAACGTCTCGATATAATTGACCCGCGCGCCCGGAAACCACGTCGCACCCGGCATCGCAGCATCGCGCAACACGCATTCGTAAGGCGTTGGCGAACTTACTTCGAAATAGTTCCACACCGCTTCCCAGAACGCCGCGATGTCGTCGACCGACCAGCGCCGCAATTCCTCGTAGCTGCGGAAATCATGTCCGCGCGCATTGAGCCACGCAGTGAACGCCGTAATGTTCGCGCCGTCTGCCATAGCCTGCGACGGCGTCCACAGCAGATCTCCCATATTGGCCACGGCGTTTTCTCCCGCTCTTCGAGGTTAATCGCGGAATGCTAGAAGCCGTGCCGTTGCTGCTCCCCACCCGTTCGGGCGGCCTCCCGCGACCCCGATTGCGTCGCCGCCGCACCCCCTTCGTGTAGTTCCGGCGCCGCCGCCGATCGGGAATTGTCGAACGGACGCTCGGCCCGCTTCGACCGGCAAGAAAGCGCGCAACCGCCGCCCGTCGCGGGGGTCGGATGACTGCCACTCTTTAGGGCGGGGCGTGGAGAGACCCGGTCGCCCACGATCCATGTAACGGACCGGATACGCCGCTTTTCGGCCATGGGGGCTGGAGGCGCGACCGGCGCGAATGCCGATAAACAAGAAATAATTTACAAAAATAACAATTTATGAGATGAACTAACAGCCTCGGGGGGTGGAAGCCGGGGGGTTAAGGGGGGAGTACCGAGTGGAACGTCTGAGTGTTCGTCTGGCCCGCGCCGTCCTGTCTTACCGGCGGCTGTCGCTGTTCGCGATTGTCGCGGTGACCGCGTTTTTTGCGTTGGGTCTGAAGAATGTCGAACTGCGGACGATCTTCAGCGATCTCCTGCCCAAGAATCATCCTTTCGTTCAGACCTATACGGACCATCCGAATTTCGGCAATCCGCTGACCGTGACCATCATGGTCAAGCGCAAGGACGGGGACATCTACAACCCCGAAACGCTTGCCAAGGTTTGGGAATTGACGCGCGACGTCGACCTGGCGCCCGGCGTCGACCACGACCAGATTCTTTCCGTCGCGACCGAGAAGGCCCGCTACGCGGAAGCGACGCCGGACGGCATCGACTCGCGCCCGCTGATGGAAGACCACCCGCCGCGCACCGCCGAAGAGATTGCCGAGTTCCGTTCGCGCGTCCTCAAATCGCCCAATGTGCGCACGTTTATGGTTTCGGAGGATGAGACCGCGACGCTCATCAACGCAACGTTTATCGAGCGGTTGCTCGACTACGGCGAAACCTTCGAGTACCTCGACGATCTCGTCAAAAATGCGCGAGACGACAACCACGAAGTCTATATGGCCGGGCAGCCGGTTCTGACGGGCTGGGTCTACTTTTACCAACAACAGATGTTCGGCATCTTTGCCATCACGGCGATTGCGCTGCTGCTGGCGCTTGTCTTCTACATGCGAAACATCGTGGGCGTCGTCGCGCCGCTGATCACCAGCATCATCGCCGCCATCTGGGGTTTCGGCTTTGTCGGCTGGCTCGGCCAACCGATCGAACCGCTGATCATGGTCGTACCGCTGTTGCTCGTCGCGCGATCTTTCAGTCACTGCGTGCAGTTCACGGAGCGCTACTACGAGATACTTCACCATGTGAAGGACAGGCGCCGCGCCGCCGAATTGTCGCTGAGCGTCATGATGGCGCCTGGCGTGCTCGGCATCACGACCGACGCCCTCGGCCTCTTCATCATCGGCGTCGCGCCGATCCCGGCCATGGAACGGTTTGCGCTGTTCTGCGGCTTCTGGGCGCTGATCCTCATTCCGACCAATGTCTTCCTGACACCGCTGCTGATCATGTTGTTGCCGAAGCCGCGTAATGTCGACCGGATGGTCGGCTCGGGAAATCCAGAGAGCGGCTATCGCGGTATCCGGATATTGCTCGGCCTGATCGGCCGCCTGTCGATTGGCAAGATGTCGGTGCTGACGGCGATCGGTGTCGCGACGCTCGCCGTCGTCAGTTTCGGCAAGGTGCTCGACATCAAGATCGGGAATCCGGTCGAAGGCAGCAACCTGCTCTGGGAAGACTCCGAGTTCAACGTCGCGGTTGCGAACATCAACGCCCATTTCCCGGGGCTCAACACGCTCGAAATCGTCTTCGAGTCGAAATCGCCGGACACGCTCGACCGGGTGATGCGCAAGGCCGAAACGGTGCTGACCATGCATCGACTGCAGCACCTGCTCGAAAGCCAGCCCAACCCGCCGGAAGCGTCCCTATCGTTCGCCGACTATCTGCCCGAAGCCAATCGTCTCTTCAGCGGCGGCAATCCAAAATGGGCGCCGCTCGACCACAGCGACGCTGCCGTCAGCGCGGCGGCGGGTGCGTTGATGGTCGGAACGGGACCGAAAGCCTTCCTGCATGTTGCCGACTTCGAACAGCGCAATGGCACGGTTTCTCTCTGGTACAAGGACAACAAGCAGGAGACCGTCGACGAAGCGCTCTTCCAGGCGCGCGCGGCGCTTGAGATCATCGGCACCGAGTTCGACGACTTCCGCATCCGCCTCGGCAGCGGCACCATTGCCTTGCAGCAGTCGATCAACGACACGGTCGACACCTATCAGTGGGTCATCCTGGCGCTGCTGAATGTCGTCATTCTGATTACCTGCAGCTATGCGTATCGGTCGGTGGTGGCCGGTATCCTGTTGCTGATTCCGGTCAACCTTTCAAACCTGTTGCTCGGCGCGGTTATGGTCGAAATGGGGATCGGCCTCGACGTCAACACGCTGCCCATCGCCGCGATCGGCGTCGGCGTCGGCATCGACTACGGCATCTATCTGCTGAGCCGCATCTACGAGGAATATCAGCTCCGCAAGGACATGGCGGCCGCGATCCTGACGGCGGTTACGACCACAGGCAAGGCGATCTTCTTTACAGCGACCATCGTGCTGATCGGAATTATGCCGTGGTACTTCCTGTCCGAGCTGAAGTTCCTCGCGGACATGGGGCTGCTGCTGGTCATGGTGATGCTGATCAACATGATTATCGCGCTGATCGTCGTGCCGCTGCTTGTGTGGCTCATTCGGCCGCGGTTCATCGATTCCAAGAAATTGCTCGTCAGCGAAGGTATCGACCTTTCGGCCCTGTCGGCCGAAGCCGATGCGAAGGCTGCGGCGCCTCGCGCAAATGCAGCGGAGGCGGCCAGACACCGGGAGAATGATTTGAACGAGATGGCTCTCGCCCGCCCCTGATCGGGCCGGCGGGTTCCATTCCTACTGGGAGGAGGATGGAAATGCGAATTCGCAAATACGACCGGGATTTCTCGCGTCGGGTATTCATGGAAAAGTCCCTGAAGGGGATTGCGGCCGCCGGCGTTCTGTCGCCGCTTTGGCCGGAAATCGCGAAGTCGGGGACGATCGACAAGGCCTATCCCGATGAGCTGCTGTCGATCGAGCTTTACACCAAGGGACAGGTGAAGCCCGGCGACGTCATCACCGCCGACAATGTCGAGGTGGTGAAGGATCTGCTCGATCCGATCGCCTATCGTCAGGTCAAGGAGATGGGGCGGCGCATCAACATCGTCGAAACGACGCGCGATGTGACCAAGCTCTTCCCGCACGAATATCTCGAAGCGACGCTCCGCAACGCCGGCCGCGCGCGTTTCGATGCCAATGGCAACGTCGTTACTGACGACGGCAGCCCCTGGATCGGCGGCAATCCGTTTCCGAATGCCCAGACGGGCGAGGAGGCCTTCTACAATCTGACCCTGTCATGGGGCCGGCACGACGAGTCGGTCTATGCGGTGCGCGACTGGGACATCTCGCCGAACGGTACCCTGTCGTACCAGTACGATTTCGTCTGGGCCGAGCAGAACACGGTTGGGCTTGTCAACAAGCCTTCGCCCTATCAGGCGGGCGCTGAAGACAAGCTGCGTTATCAGGCGGTCTGGTTCACATCGCCGACCGACGCGCGTGGCACAGCGTTCCTCAACACCTGGTACTACGACCAGCGCAAGTTCCCGGACCTGCTCGGCTACCTGCCGGCCTTCAAACGCGTCCGCAATTTCCCGACCAACCAGCGCTTCGAACCGCTGGTTCCCGGCATCACGATCTTCCTGTCCGACGCATGGGCGGCGGGCGATCCGATGCTCACCTGGGGCAACTACAAGGTCATCGGCACCAAACCGCATCTTGGCGCCGTGTCGGGCAACTGGACCGGCAAGACCAACGCCAACTGGGAACGCGAAGTGCATGGTGGCCCGAACGGCCAGACTTTCTTCGAGGACTACAAGGAACTGATTCCGGAAGTGCTGGTGGTCGAGGCGGAGCCGACCGGCTATCCGCGTGCGCCCGTCGGCAAGAAGCGCGTCTATATCGACATGCGCAACATGATGTTCGTGTCGTACCTGACCTACGACCGGCGCGGCGAGATTTGGAAATCGTTCGAGCCGGCCTTCAGCCAGTACAAGGATGGCGACGCCACCTTCATGGACGGCGGACACCCGCTCTGGTCCTGGACGCATGTGCACAGCCACGACGTGCAGTCGAACCGCATGAGCCGCTTCGTCCAGGCGAAGCAGATCACCGGCGGTTTCGGTCCCGAATACAACATCGGGCCGAGCATCTATGACCGCTACCTGACGGCGCAGGCGATCCGGCGTTTCGGTACATAGCATCCGTGCGGCGCCGGAGGGTCCGGCGCCGCACATCGCTTTCGGAGAAAGCATGTTGAAAAGAAAACTCTTCGCGGTTCTCGCTTTCGTTCTGGCGCCGGGCATCGTTGCCGCGGCGGCGGCAGCGGACGCCGATCCGGCGATCCGTCATCAGGGCACGTCGCATGATGCGTTGTTCGACATCGCATTCGACGGCGCGCGCGGGATCGCCGTCGGCAATCGCGGCGTGGTGCTGGAGAGCGATGACGGCGGAAAGACATGGACGCATGGTCCCCGGCCGAACACGGAGCTTGCGCTGCTCGGTGTTGCCTCGAACGGCGACCGCAGGTTTGCCGTCGGACAGTCCGGACAGATATTTCGCGCCACGTCGCGCGCATGGACCGCGATCGAGAGCGGTACGGATGAGCGTCTCTTTGCCGTCGCCGTCGGCAGCAAGGGGATGGTTGTCGTCGTCGGTGCCTTCGGAACGATCCTCGTCTCGCAGAACGATGGCGAAAGCTGGTCGCCGGTCGTTCTCGACTGGATGGCCATACTCGGCGACTACCTCGAGCCGCATTTCTATGCGGTGCATATCGACGGCGACACCGTGACCATCGGCGGCGAATTCGGACTTGTCATCCGCTCGCGCGACCGCGGGACGACATGGACCGTCGCGCACAAGGGCGAAGCCTCGATTTTCGACTTCTCATTCAACGGCCGGGGCAAGGGTCTTGCCATCGGTCAAAACGGCCTTGTTGTCCGCACCGAAGACGGCGGCGCGAGCTGGCGCAGCGTGGCGCCGCTGGGAGAAACCAATCTGCTCGGCGTGTGGTTCAACGGCGAGCGTGCTTTGACGGTCGGCATTCGCGGCGCCTTTGCAAGCCGCGACGGCGGGCGTTCATGGACGGCGGTGACGACAGGCGACGTCGAAATCGCCTGGTATCAGGCGATTGCGTCGCCGGCGGGGCGCGATACGCCTCTCGCAGTCGGCCATAGCGGCCGGATTCTGGAGATAAAGGAATAGGCCGTCTGACGGCTTGAGGATTTTGGCTCCGACGGGGTTCGGATTATCCAAGGGAGGGGAGAAGATGTCACGTAAACCTATCTCGGTCGCCGGGCGGCTTCTGGCTGGCACGGCACTCGCACTCGGGGCGATCTCGTTCGCCCAGGAAGCAAGCGCGGTCGATTTCAATATTCAGGGCTTCATCCGGCAGGAGCCGGCGATCAAGCTGACGGACAAGGAAAATCCGTTCAATCAGCGGGGCAACATCTACAATTTTCGTCCGACAGTCCAAGATTCGACCTTGCTTGGCGGCGCCGTGACGGTAACGAACCGCCCCATCGCACGCGCGGACAACGACTTCAATCTGATGGCGACGCGTCTGGAAGTCGACTTTCAGGCGAACTTCAATCAGAACTGGACCGGATTTGCGCGTATGCGCGGCTACTTTCAGCCGGACATTTTCGACAACTACGGCGATCCCGAGTTCTTTGCCACGCCGTTCTGGGGCGGCGACCGCGGAACGCTGTTCGAGGTCAACGGCAAGAACTACATGATAGATATGCCGGCGCTCTATGCCGACTATTCCGATGGTCCGCTCTGGATCCGTTTCGGCAATCAGCAGATCGCTTGGGGTGAGTCGCTGTTCTTCCGTGTTCTCGATGTACCGAACGGCCTCGATCTGCGCCGTCACCTGCTGCTCGATCTGGTTGCCGAGGAGTTTGCCGACGAGCGCGTCTCGTCGCCGGGCGTGCGCGGCTCGTACCGCGTTTCGAACGATCTCGAAATCGAGGCGTTCACGCAATTGTTCAATCCATCGATTCTCGCAAACCCGGACACGCCGTACAACGTGATCCCCTCGCAGTTCACGATCCATCAGGAAGAGGGGTTCAAGGACGCGCGGGGTGCGATGAATGTCGGTACACGCGTGCAGGCGCAATTCGGCGACGTCGCCATTCAGGCGATTGCGGTCAACCGCCGCAATCCGGACGGCGTGTTCCACTGGACGGCATCGAACGATCCGATCCTCGGTGGCACACCCTTCTCCATGAGCAATACGGGCGTCTACTCCGCTGCCGAGTGGTTCACCTACGCCGGCATGGCACGGCTCAATGGCCTCACCGGCTTCAACACGGCGGTCCGCGAGTTCCAGCCAACGACCGGTTTTCTCGGTGCAGTCGAACTGCCGACCCAGCCATTGGTCGCGGCGGAACTCGATATGTTCTTCCAGGGCCTCGGGCCGCTGCGCGGACACATCGCGCGCATCTACCCGCGTGAAAGCATCTTCGGTCTCGGCGCCAACTATATCGTGAAGGCCGGTCCGGATTCGTTCTTCGATCAGCTGGTGATCCGCAGCGAGTTGACCTACACGCCGGACAAGAAGTTCACCAGCCCCGATCTGAGCCGGTCGCTGATCGAGGAAGACGAATATGTCGCCTCGCTGGTCTTCGAGAAGTACCACCGCTTCACGCAGGAATTTCCGGCAACCTTCATGGTGCTCCAATATCTGCACAAGTCGGAGAGCGATCTGTTCGGCCGTCACTTGAGCGGCATGGGCGCGACGGGCGACAGGACAACAGGCCTGCCGACCGGCAACAGCTCCTTCAATGCCGTTGCCTTTGCGCTTCAGCAACCCTTCCCGAACCTGATCTGGCGGGCCGACTTCTCGGTCCTCTATGACGTCAAGGGCGGTGCGCTGATCCAGCCGGGCCTCAAGTGGAAGCCGAACGAGGCGTGGACGGCGGAAGTCTTTGCCAACATCGCCCTGAGCGACGGCGGCAACGACGACATTATCAGCACGATCGACTGGGCCGACGAACTGGCATTCCGCATTACCTACCAGTTCTAAGGCCGGTCAATCGAAGGCTCCGCCCGGGGCGTCGGCGCAGGATAGCAGGCCTTTTCAGGATGAGGCGCTGTGTCCCCCCAAAAGCGTACCGGCGATCCGGGCGGATGCCGTTTCCGTGTGAATACGCACGGTGGAGAAGCGGATGCATTTGCGGCGCTACACGCATGACTATTCCCGCCGCCTGTTTATCGAGCGGCTGGCGGCGGGCGTCGTCAGCCTCGGCGTGACAGCGCCGCTCTGGCCGGTTCTGGCCGCGACCGGTGACGCCTCGCGCGCCTATCCCGATGAACTCTTGTCCATCGACGCCTACACGAAGGGCGCCATCTCGACCGGCGGCCGGATAGACGCCGGCAACGTCGATCTGGTCAAGGAACTGCTCGACCCGATCCGCTACCGCCAGATCAAGGAGATGGGGCGTATCCTCGACGTCGTTGCGCCGACGACGGAGTTGATGGAGCTGAGCCCCTGGGAGTATCTGGAAGCGACCCTGCGCAACAGCGGCAGGGCGCGCTTCGACGTGCGCGGCAACGTGGTGACGGAGGAGGGCGAGCCGTGGATCGGCGGAAATCCGTTTCCGAACCCAAAAAGCGCCATCGAGATTTTCGCCGGCCTGACACTGAGTTGGGGCCGTCACGACATATCAGTTTACGCGACCAAGGAGTTTGACCTCGCGCCGAACGGCGTGGTCGACTATCGCTATGAGAGCGTCTGGGCCGAGCTTGCGCCGGTTGGCCGGGTCGCCGTCGAGCCGATGCCGTATTGGCCCGAGTTCAAGGACAAGCTGCGCTTCCAGTCGGTGGCCTTCACATTTCCAAACGAAGAGAAGGGCACTTCGTTCCTGAACATCTGGCCCTACGACCAGAATGAGTTTCCCGAGCTCTACGGCTATCTGCCGGCTTTCAAGCGCATCCGGCGTTTCCCCACCAACCAGCGCTTCGAACCGTTGATTGCGGGTTCCACGCTTTATCTCTCGGATGCCTGGGCGGCTGGCGATCCGCTGCTGACATGGGGCAACTACCGTCTTGTGCATCAGGGACCGGCGCTGGTGGCGCTCTCGGGTGGTTGGGAGGCCGGCCACCCGAATTGGGAGCACACGACCCATGGCGGGCCGCACGGCGACAGCTTCTGGGATACGAAGGTCCAGCTTGTGCCGGAGGCGCTGGTTGTCGAGGCCGAACCGGTCATGTTCCCTCGGGCGCCGGTCGGCAAGAAGCAGGTCTGGTTCGACGCGCGAACGCTGCTGCCGTTTGTCATGGTGTCTTACGACCGCAAGGGCGAAGTCTTCAGATCGTTCGACGGTGCATTCTCGCAATACAGGCAGGGCGACGCCGTTGTGATGGACGGAAAGCATCCATACTGGTCATGGACGCATGTTCACGCGCACAACATCCAGACCAACCGCATCACGCGTCTCGAACAGGTGCGTCAGATCAGGGGCGGTCACACGATGATGGTCAACGACCAGTCGGCCTACGATCGCTACCTGACCACCCATGCGCTCCGCCGCCTTGGAATGTAGCGGCTGCTATTCGGCCGGTTCCACACGCAACAGGCTGCCGTTTTCCTTGTCCGTCAAGAGATAGAGATAGCCGTCGGGGCCGGTCCGCACCTCGCGAATGCGCTGGCCGAGTTCGCCGAACAATTCTTCCTGCCCGGCGACTTCGCCATCGACGAGATGAACCCGGCGGACATGCTGCCCTGCCAGCGCACCGGCAAAAAGATCGCCCTGCCACTGCGGAAACTTGTCGCCGCGATATATCGTGAAGCCCGCCGGTGCGATCGACGGCGTCCAGTGCAGCAGCGGCTGCTCCATCCCCTCATATTCGACAAAGGGTGAAACGCGCGCACCGGAATAATCGATGCCGTGCGTGATGACCGGCCAGCCGTAATTTTTGCCAGGTTCGACGATGTTGATTTCATCGCCGCCTTGCGCGCCATGTTCGTGCGCATAGACGCGGCCGGACACATCGTCCCGAAGAATGCCCTGCACGTTGCGGTGCCCGTAGCTCCATATCTGCGGCAGCGCGCCCTCACGGCCGACGAACGGATTGTCCGCCGGAACGCTGCCGTCGTCGTTGATGCGCAAGATCTTGCCGAGATGGTTGTCGAGCGTCTGGGCGTGCTCGCGATAGTCGAAACCGTCGCCGGTCGTCACCAGCAACGTGCCGTCGGGCAGGAAGAGCAGCCTGCCGCCATAATGGACGGGCGTATCCTTCAGCGGTTCGACTTCGAAAATCACCTCAAGATCGTGCAGCGACGCGCCGTCGAACCGCGCCCGCGCGACGCGCAGCGCATTGGCGTCCGCTGTGCCATGTGCATAAGAGAGATAAAGAAGACTGTTGGTTGCGAATTCGGGATGAAGGATGGCCTCGAAGAGGCCGCCCTGGCTGCGAAAGAACACGGGCGGCACGCCGGCCACGGGATCGGACGACAGCACGCCGTCCTTGATCGATCTGATTTGCCCGCTCAATTCGACAATGAGCATCGATCCATCGGGCAGAAATGTCATGCTCCATGGATGATCGAGGCTCTCGGCCACCGGCACGATGCGGTAGTCAGCGTTTTCCGGAGCTTCATCCTGCGCGAGGGCCGCCCCGAGGGACGCCGCGGAAAGAGAGATCGTCAGCGCAAGGCCGATCAGTTTTCGTTTGCTCATTTGCCCGATTCCCGTCCCCTGTGCTTTCATTCTGTGCAATCCTAGCGTGAGATCGGGGCAGAAAGAAATCATGGGGACGAAAATGTGGGTCTTGAGGGTGGTGCTGGCCTTTGTTCTGGCGGTCGTCGTCGCCACGGTGCTAGGCGCGGTCGCGCATACGCAGTTCGTTCTGGCGCGCTTGTCCGGCCTCGGTGTCGATATATCTTTCGGCGAGAGGATGTCGACGACGCTGCACGACATCGTCGGCATGGCACCGCTTTTCGGCGCAATCGTCGGTTCGGGATTCGTCGTCGCAATGGCCGCCGCTGCGTTGGTCTACCGGCTGGCCGGCATCCAGCGTACCCTGATCTACACGGTCGCGGGCGCAGTCTCGCTTGGCGTGACGCTGCTGGTGATGAATTCGGTTTTCGAGATCACAGCCATCGCCGGTGCGCGCTCGACGCTCGGCTTCCTCGCCCAGATGGTTGCCGGCGCAATCGGCGGTCTGACCTTTGCCAAGGCCTTGCCGGCTCGTTGACGCCCCTCAGGTGGCGCCCGCATTGTCGACAAAACCGAGTTTGACGCAGATCATCGCCGCGCGCGTCCGGTTCTGAACGCCCAGCGCGCGGAAAATCGCGCCGAGATGAACCTTCACCGTGCCCTCCATCAGTTTGAGCGCCAGCGCGATTTCCTTGTTGGAATATCCCTTGCCCACAAGAACCAGCACATCGAGCTGGCGCGGCGTCAGGGCGGCAACCACGCTTTCGCGCGTATGTTCGGCGCGCCCCATCGTGTTGATCGCCTCGATGACTTCCTGCGGAAAATGAATGCCGCCGTTGAACACCGATTCGAGGATCTGGGCGATGCGCGCCCGCGACGTCCCTTTCGGCACATATCCCGAAGCGCCCGCCCTCAGCGTATCGAGGATTGTCTCCCGGTCCTCGCGGCCGGAAATAACCACCAGCGGCGTACTCGGCAGCCGCGCGCGCAGCGTCGAAATACCGTTGAAACCGTCGATGCCCGGCATGCCGAAATCCACAAGCGCGAGATCGATGTCCGATTGACCGTCAATCAGTGCCAACGCTTCGCCGAAGTTTGTGGCCTCGAATATCCCGCTGCCGGGAAACGTATCCTCGACGATCAGCCGGAGGCCGTCGCGGAACAGCACGTGGTCGTCGGCGATCAGAATTTTCATGCAAGCCCTGAAATAGAGTGCCGTCCCACCCCTGAGCCGTCACCTTGGGATTCCACCCCGGAATCGTCGAATGATCACTTGCGGACCGGCTGTCCGTCAAGAATTGACCTATAACAAAAGATATATGCCTTCCGAGGGGCAACGACGGGGCCGGGTCTGAAAAGACGGCCGCTGCTTCGTCGCCGCGCGTCTCCTGAAAATCTTGCCTCTTTGCGCTAACCCGTGCAGCCTGTGACATGGCTATGCCGCAAGGCCGTGCCGGATGGGGCGTCGCGTCGGTTTGGGGTATCGCATTGCCTGGAGCGGTAAAAGCCTATGTCAGGTATGTCGAAGCGGTAAACCGGGTGGTCGGGCGCCTGGCGATGTACCTGATCTTCGTAATGATCGGCATCCTGCTCTATTCCTCCTTTTCACGGACCTTTTACAACGTGCCCATCGTCTGGGTGATGGAGATGGGCCAGTTCCTGCTGGCCGCCTACTATCTGCTGGGCGGCGCCTATGCCATGCAGATCGACGGTCATGTCCGGATGGACCTCCTCTATGGCCGGTTGTCGCCGCGCAAGAAGGCCTTCACCGACACCATCACGGCCTTCTTCCTGATCTTCTACCTGGTGGTTCTGCTGATGGGAGGCATATCGAGCACCGATTATGCGCTCACCTACGACCAGAAAAACTACACCGCATGGGGCCCGCCTTTGGCGCCCATCAAGATCATCATGACATTCGGCATCTTTCTGATGCTGCTGCAGGCCGTCGCGATCTTCTTCCGGGACCTTGCGCGCGTTCGCGGTGAGGAACTCGAATGAGCTACGAGTTGATCACGCTGCTGATGTTCTCGTCGCTGATGCTGTTGCTGCTGACCGGCCAGCGTGTCTTCGGTGCGATCGGATTCGTTGCCGCTGCTGCTGCACTTCTGCTCTGGGGCGACGGCGCCTCCGAAATGCCGTTCAACGCCAGCTTCATCGTCCTCAACTGGTACCCGCTGCTCACGCTGCCGCTTTTTATCTTCATGGGCTACATGCTGTCGGAATCCGGCATCGCCAACGACCTCTACAAGGCATTTCATGTCTGGATGGGTCCGCTCAGCGGCGGCCTCGCCATCGGGACCATCGGTTTGATGGTCGTGATCTCGGCGATGAACGGCCTCAGCGTCGCCGGCATGGCAATCGGCGCCAGCATCGCCTTGCCGGAATTGCTGCGTCGTGGCTACGACAAGGTCATGGTGACCGGCGTCATCCAGGCCGGCAGTTCGCTCGGCATCCTGATCCCGCCCAGCGTCGTCCTCGTGCTCTATGCGATGATCGCGCGCCAGCCGGTGTTGCAACTCTGGCTCGCCGGCGTCGTGCCCGGACTGATCATGGCGACGTTCTTCGCGCTCTACATCTACATCCGCTGCCGCCGCAACCCGGCGCTCGCGCCCACCTTGCCGCCCGAGGACCTCGATGTCGGTCTGAAGGAAAAGCTTCTGCTGTTGCGCGCCGGCATCGCGCCGCTGGCGATATTTTTCGCGATGATGGGTCTCTTCCTGATGGGTGTGACGAGTCTCGTCGAAAGCGCGGCGGTCGGCGCGGCGGCGGCGACCCTCACCGCGCTCGTCAAGCGCCGTCTCACCGGGCATGTGCTCGACGAAACGATGCGCAAGACGCTCAGCATCACCTGCATGTTCATGTGGATCATTCTCGCGGCCCTGTGTTTCGGCGCCGTCTATGACGGGCTCGGCGCCAAGCGCGCCATCTCGGCGTTGTTTCTCGAGACATGGGATCTCACCCCGTGGGAAATCCTCATTATGATGATGGTTTCCTTCATCATTCTCGGCATGTTCCTCGACGACACCGCGATGCTGGTCATCGTCGCGCCGCTCTATGTGCCGCTGGTCATCAGTCTCGGGTTCAATCCGATCTGGTTCGGCGTGCTTTACGTGATGACTTGCCAGGTGGCCTACATCACCCCGCCTTTTGGCTATAATCTTTTTTTGATGAGGGCGATGGCGCCCCCGGAGATAACGCTTGTCGACATCTACCGGTCAATCGTACCGTTTGTATTCATTATGCTGATCACAATCGGTATCGTGATGACATTTCCTCAGCTGGCCCTTTGGCTGCCTGATTTGTACGCAGGAAGATGAGTGGGACGATCGGCGCCGGATTTGAGCGGTCATCCGGAGCCTGAAAAAAGGGGATCGAAGTTAAGACCGCGGACGGACTTCTTCATTCGAGCGGATTGGCGCCCGGTGTCCATGGGGCGCAACCCGGAACATTCCAGTGGATAGGGACCAATCGAGATGAACGACCGCAAACTGAACAAACGCGACTTTCTGAAAAAGGCCGGCGTGGCATCGGTTGCCGCTGTCGGCGCAACAACACTGGCCGCGCCTTACGTGAAGGCGCAGAGCCCGATCAAATGGCGCATGCAAACCTATGCCGGCGCCTCGCTTGCCGAACACGTCATCAAACCGTCGATCGACGAGTTCAACAAGGCCGCCAACGGCGAGATGGAAATCGAACTCTTCTATGCCGACCAGTTGGTGCCGCAGGGCGAACTTTTCCGCGCCGTACAGCGCGGCACCATCGACGCCGCGCAGAGCGATGACGACAGCATGGCCTCGCCCGTGGACGTTTCGGTCTTCGGCGCCTACTTCCCCTTCGCCTCGCGCTACGGCCTCGACGTGCCGGTGCTGTGGGAATGGTACGGTCTGCGCGAGCTCTGGGAAGAAGCCTATGCCGAAGTGCCGGGCGTCACCTGGCTCAGCGCCGGTGCATGGGATCCGTGCAACTTCGTCACCAACAAGCCGATCCGTTCGCTCGAAGATCTGAAGGGCCTTCGCGTCTTCACCTTCCCGACGGGCGGCACCTTCCTGCAGCGCTTCGGCGTCGTGCCGGTGACGCTGCCATGGGAAGACATCGAAGTGGCGATCCAGACCGGCGAGCTCGACGGTGTCGCCTGGTGCGGCGCGACCGAGACCTACACGGTGGGCTGGGCCGACATCACGAAGTACTATCTCACCAACAACATCTCCGGTGCCTGGGCGGGCTCCTATATCGCCAACACCGACAAGTGGAACGCGCTGCCCGAGCATCTGAAGACGCTCTTCAAGCTCTCCATGGACAGCTCCCATTATTATCGTCAGCACTGGTACTGGTGGGGCGAGGCGCATTACCGCACGACCGGCGGCAAGCTAGAACTGACAACTATTCCCGAAGCGGAATGGAAGACGGTCGAGGACGAGGCGCTGAAATTCTGGGATGAGATCGCCCAGAAGAGCCCGCGCAACGCCAAGATCGTGCAGATCCTGAAAAACTACGCCGACACGATGCGCAAGGCCGGCGCACCCTACCGCTACGGCTAGACGGCTGCGTCGTCGCGAAACGGGTCGGGCTCCGCCGAAAGGCGGGGCCCGATCGCTATCTGACGTCGCGAAACCCGCGTGAATCCCGAACCCTTTGACACGTAGTAAATTAATTTTATCATTTGACCAAAGAAATCGCGACACGCATGGGATGGAGCAGGCCGAATGGCTGACACAGCAGACAACGCCGAACTGGGATTCGATCCCGCGGCCCTCAAGAAAAAATATCGCGCCGAGCGCGACAAGCGTCTGCGCGCCGACGCCAACGAACAATATGTCGAGATCAAGGGCAAGTTCGCGCACTACCTCGAAGACCCCTATGTCGAGCCGGGCTTCGCGCGCGATCCGCTGACCGATGAAGTCGATGTCGTGATCGTCGGCGGCGGCTTCGGCGGTCTGCTCGCCGGCGCACGGTTGCGCGAGGCGGGCGTCGAAAGCATCCGCATGATCGAGAAGGGCGGTGACTTCGGCGGCACCTGGTACTGGAATCGCTATCCGGGCGCGGCCTGCGATATCGAATCCTACATATATCTGCCGCTGCTCGAAGAGATCGGCTACATCCCGGTCGAAAAATATTCGAAGGCGGCTGAAATCCTCGAACACAGCCGCGCCATCGGCCGTCACTTCAAGCTTTATGACGATGCGCTCTTCCAGACCGAAGTGCAGGAAATGCGATGGGATGAAGAGGCCGCGCGCTGGATCGTCCACACCAATCGGGGCGACGCCATCCGCGCGCGTTTCGTGGTGACGGCGAGCGGCCCGCTCCACCGGCCAAAGCTGCCCGGCATCCCCGGCATCGAAAGCTTCAAGGGACATTCCTTCCATACGAGCCGCTGGGACTATGAATATACCGGCGGCGACTGCAATAGCGGTCTCGACGGCCTGAAGGACAAACGCGTCGGCATCATCGGCACCGGCGCGACGGCGGTGCAGTGCGTGCCGCATCTCGGCGCATGGGCGAAGGAGCTCTACGTCTTCCAGCGCACGCCTTCATCCATCGACGTGCGCAACAACCGGCCGACCGATCCCGAATGGGCGAAGAGCCTGCCGGCGGGCTGGCAGCAGCACCGCATGGACAATTTCAATACGCTGGTCTCCGGCGGCTATCAGGAGGAAGACCTCGTCAATGACGGCTGGACCGACATCATCGGCAACTTGCTGATGATGGCGCGCAAGAACACCGGCGACCGCTCGCCGGTCGAAATGGCCGAGATGGTTCAGCTCGCCGACTTCCAGAAAATGGAATCGATCCGCAAGCGCGTCGAAACCGTCGTCGCCGACCCCGCCAAGGCCGAAGCGTTGAAGCCCTGGTACAATCAGTTCTGCAAGCGCCCGTGTTTCCATGACGAATATCTCGACACGTTCAACCGTCCGAATGTGCATCTGATCGACACGCAGGGCCGCGGCGTCGAACGCATCGGCGAGCACTCGATCGTCGCCAACGGCCGGGAGTTCGAAGTCGACTGCCTGATCTACGCGACGGGCTTCGAAGTCGGCACCAGCTACACGCGCCGCGCCGGCTTCGAGATCTACGGCCGCGACGGCCTCTCCCTCACGCAGAAGTGGCAGGACGGAATCTCGACGCTGCACGGCATGCACACGCGCGGCTTCCCCAATTGTTTCATCGTCTCGAATTCGCAGTCGGGCTTCACCGCCAATTTCCCGCACATGCTCAACGAGCAGTCGAAGCATCTCGCCTACATCGTCAAGGAATGCATCGACCGTCAGGCGCGCGTTGTCGAAGTCGCGGAAGAAGCCGAAAAGGAATGGGTGGACGCCGTCATCAAGGCGTCGGTCTTCAATCGCCGCTTCCTCGAGGAATGCACGCCCGGCTACTACAACAACGAAGGCAAGCCCTCCGACCTCGCCATCCGCAACGGCTTCTATGGCGGCGGCTCCATCGCCTTCATCCAGATACTGGAAGACTGGCGCGCCAAGGGCGGCCTGCCGGGGCTGGAGTTGCAGTAAAGGGTCAGGCGGCCCAGTCTTCGGTGTCGACCGTCGCCTGCATGGCCTCGGGATAGCGCGCCCCGGCGACGGTGCGTTCGTTCACCGTCGCCTCGATCTGCGCCATCGTCTCCGTCGAGAGGCGAACATGCAGCGCGCCGGCATTCTCGGTCATGTGATCGGGGTTCGACGTGCCGGGGATCGGCACGACGTTGGGATCCTTCTGCAGCAGCCAGGCGAGGCAGAGTTGCGCCCGCGTGCAACCGGCGTCGTGCGCGATGGCGCTGAAGGCGTCGAGTAGTTTCAGATTGGCGGCCAGCGCCTCGCCATTGAATCGCGGCATCGCCTTGCGGAAATCGCCCTTGCCGAATTTCTCGGGCTCGCTCGCACCGCCGGCCAGAAAGCCGCGCGCCACCGGGCTGAAGGCGACGAACGTCACGCCAAGTTCGCGGCAGGCGTCGAGCACCGCGATTTCCGGATTGCGCGTCCACGGCGAGTATTCGGTCTGTAGCGCGGCGATCGGATGCACCGCATGTGCCTTGCGCAGCGTTGTGGCGCCAACTTCCGACAACCCGATGCTGCGGATTTTTCCGACCGCCACGAGATCGGCCAGCGCCCCGACGCTCTCCTCGATCGGCACACGCTTGTCCCAGCGATGCAGATAGTAAAGGTCGATGACCTCGACGCCGAGCCGCGCCAGGCTTTCGTCGCATGTTTGTTTCAGACGTTCGGGCGAGCCGTTGAGATCGCGCTCCTCGCCGCGCGTCATGCCGCATTTGGATGCGAGCACGATCCGGTCGCGATACGGCTTGAGCACGCGCCCGACCAGCCGCTCATTATGGCCGAGCCCGTAAACCGCGGCCGTATCGAAAAACGTGTAGCCGGCCTCCACCGCGCCCGTCAGCACGCGCTCGGCCTGCGCTTCGGGCGGCGGCGGGCCATAGGCATGCGAAAGGCTCATGCAGCCGAGCCCGATGGCCGAAACGTCGAAGGGGCCGATTTTCCGTGTCTCGGGCATGGAGCATCTCCGCTGATGGCTGTCCGGTTTGTGGAGCAGGGCGATAGAAGAACACAAGTATCGTCTGCATTTGTTTCGCATCGCAAGCCGGCTGGCGAGGTGCCGATCCTGGTCGTGTTCGACGACCGATCTGCTACAGTCCTGCATATGCGATGCGTGACCGGCCGGTCTCGTGTCTTTACGACACAGAAATATTGGAGCCTCTCATGCCGAAAAAACTGGAAATCAGCCGCCGTCACCTGATGATGGGCGCCGGAATCGCGGCGACCGCTTTTGCGGCCGGCGGCGTTCATGTGCGCGCTGATGAAAATTCAGCCGCACCGGATCTCACCGGCAAGTCGATCCTCATCACCGGGTGTTCGTCGGGTTTTGGCCGTCTCGGCGCCGAGCATTACGCGCGGCTGGGCGCAAAAGTGTTTGCAACGATGCGCAACCTGCCGCGCCCCGAGGCCGATGAATTGATGGCGCTCGCCGCGAGCGACGATCTCGACATCACGGTGATCGAAATCGACGTGACCTCGGACGCGCAGGTCGAGGCAGGCGTTGCCGAAGCGCTCGCGGCGGCGGGCGGCGCGATCGACGTGCTGGTCAACAATGCCGGCATCGCCCTTTCCGGGCCGATCGAAGTCCAGGACATCGAAGCCACGCGGTTGATCTTCGACACCAATGTGTTCGGCCCGCAGCGGATGATCCGTGCGGTCCTCCCGGCCATGCGCGCCGCCGGCGCCGGACAGGTCTTCAATGTCACCTCCCAGCTTGGCCGCCTCATCGTTCCGGGCCTCGCACAATATTCGCCGACCAAGTTCGCGCTCGAGGCGCTCAGCGAGCAGCTCGCCTATGAGACGGTCACGCAGGGTATCGAAGTGACGATCGTCCAGCCCGGCGGCTACCCGACGAAGATCTGGGAAAACTCGGTTGCCCTCGCGGCCGCGCTCAAGGCCCGCACGCCGGAGGAATTGCTCGCCGCCTATCCCCAGATGACCGCGTCCATGGGCGTCGCGAGCGGCGGCGGCGACACGGACCCGATGGATGTTCCGCGCGCGATCGCCGAAATCATCGCGATGCCGGTCGGCGAACGCCCCTTGCGGCGCCCGGTACACCCGGTCGCGCGCCCGCAGGAACCCATCAACGAAGTATCGGCGCAGCAACAACTGGCAATGCTCGGCGGCTCGCCCTATGGCCCTTTGGTCAAGGCGGTGCTGACACGCTAGGCCGGCCATTCCCGAAAGAGCGGTCGTGCCAGACTGAAGCGGGCGGAATCCGCCGGGTGCGTTTGGTGTGTAAGGCCGGTTGCGCTGGCTGGGGGACTAGGACCCCCGCGACTCTCTTTTTCCTTAGAGATAACAGCAACTTACCGGGCGACGGGTATCCAAGTAGCACACATTGGTGACGCATCCTAGATTTACCGATGTTGCGAGGACCTTTAGGATTGCTGCCACTAAACACTGTCGGCAAAGAGGTTCGACAAATGCTGGAATTTTTTGAAAGAGCTTATTACCACGAATTTGAAAGAAAAGATAAAATAGTAAACGGAACAAATCTACCTATTACTGTAATTGCAGCTCTTTATGGCGGTCTTTTCTATATAGCCGACAATTTTATATCAGAACTTGAATCGGTTGGACTTATTGAGGTTCTTTTTCTTTGTTCTTTTGTCCTAAGTGTATTGCTTATCGTTTTTAGTTCATACTATTTTGCGCACGTAATACACAGTGTATATTACGAATACCTAGATGAACCGAAGTCTTTAAAAGATTATCACGATGAATTGGTAAGGTTTTACGAGAAAAGCGGCAAAGGTGAGAACTCGACATGGCACCTATGAACCAAACGCAGGTGATGCGGCTCTGATGAGATGAGCGGGCGCTACATCTAGTGGGTCTTTGGGGCCGGTTTTCCGGGCGGGCTGGAGGGTTCGGTGACGCTTCCGGACTTCGTCCGGCGCAGCTCGCGGCCATGGCCGCGCGAGAGCAAAATCCGCATAAGGACGATGGAAGGGACGGCAACAAGCTCCCGTCGTTTGCCGCTGCCCTTGGGAATTGGGCGATGGTCCCAGTGGAACTGGAGCTCGGTGAGGTAGCGCCGCAGATGCTCGTTGCTCCAGACATGCCACACGCCCATCTTGGCGCGGCGGAGAAAGAGGTTGAATGCCTCGGCCGTGTTCACATGGGCGTCGCCGCGCACATATTCCTTCTGGCTGTGACTGACGGAGGCGTGCGCCGCCTGGTCCTTGCCGGCGGCAATCAGTGCCCTGTCGCCGTCGGTCATCAGGCGAGCTTCCGGCGCCACCATCTCGCGCACCAGAGGTCCGACGGTCGAAGCGCTGCCATCCGCCATTTCTGCCGTTCGCACGCGCCCGCCGCGCTCGACGGCAACCAGAATCCGCGTCTTGCCGCTGCCGCGGCCGGGAGCGTTGTAGATGAATTTGGCGGTTTTCTCGCCGTATTTTGCCCGGTTTCTGCGAGACGCCTTGCCGCCGTCGGCAATATCGTCGGCCTCGACAATTCCGGAGAGCTTCGCATCGCCAGCGGCCGGGTTCATCAGGAGCCGGATGGCATGACCGATTTTCCAGGCGCTGCGCTGCGTGATGCCGAGGTGCCGCGCCAGCGCCGGCGAACTCATGCCCTTGCTCGACGAGACGATGAGAAAGGCCGCCTGAATCCATGTTGCGATTGGCAGCTTAGTTCCATGGAGCGGTGTTCCGGCTGTGGCGCTGAACTGCCTGCCGCAGCCGCGGCACTCGTAGAGGCCGGCGCGTCTCGCCGTCAGCGCCCAGTGCTCGCCGGAGCCGCAGAAGGGGCATAGGCGGCCCTCCGGCCAGCGCAGCCACTCGAAGAGCCGCTGCGCCTCCTCCTCGGTGCGCATGTGCCGCTGCAGGTCCGTCAGCGAACGGATGCTTATGGGGTCGAACCGCCTCGTCATGCCGTCAAGACTAACCCCGGATGCCTCTACAAGATATTGATTTGCTGGGAGCCGGGACGGAAAGACCCCGATGAAACGCCTAATCCATTGATTGGAAAGAGCTTATCCGGATGGCACCTGCGTTTGGTTCATAGGTGCGCTCGACATATCTGGCAAAGAAAGACTTTGAAGAATACGCAAAGGATAACTACACAAAATGCGCAACAGTCAATTACAATAGAAATATTGAGAAGTCATATCTCAAACATAAAGGGCAAGTTTATTTATTTTATTCAATGCCATTTGTTTTTCTCTGTGCCCTCCTTCTGTTGTTGGGCAAGTTCAACGACAAGGAATTTTTCGGAATCGACAATGTTGAGCGTGAGGCAACCATGGAGCAGGAGATGACAGACGACGACAAGAAGCCTACAGAGCAGGAGACCAAACCGGCGACGCTGGAAAAGCCGGTCGGGCCGCCAACGCGCCAAATCAAAGAAGGTTTCGACCCGCGGAAAGTAAAAAATAGCGATGATGACTAGCGTCTGACCGCCAAGATGGACGGGCACCAGAACTTTGGTGTCCGTCCAATTGTGGTCGCGACTTTAACGGCGGCAAGGCACTGGGGCGGGGAATGACACCGGAAGAATTTGTTGCGAAATGGAAGGCCAGCACGCTCACAGAGCGCGCGGCGTCCCAGAGCCAGTTTCTAGACCTTTGTAAGGTGTTAGGAGAGCCTTCCCCCTCCGAGATGGACCCTTCCGGCGCGACCTATGCCTTTGAGAAGGGGGCCAGCAAGGCGACGGGCGCAAGCGGCTGGGCCGACGTATGGAAGCAAGGCTTCTTCGCTTGGGAATACAAGGGCAAGGGAAAAGACCTTGATGCTGCCTTTGCGCAACTCCAGCAATACTCTGGTGCGCTCGGCAATCCTCCTCTCCTCGTGGTCTCCGATATGTCACGTTTCCGCGTCACGACGGCGTGGACGAACACAGTTTCCAAGACCTACGAGCTGACGCTTGACGACCTGCTTGACCCGGCAAAACGTCAAGTTCTCAAATGGGTTTTGTCCGACCCAGAAAAACTCAAGCCCGGACAAACCCGCCAGGCGTTGACTGAAGACGCCGCCCAGAAGTTCGCTGTTCTTGCCCGCAGGTTGCGGGAACGAGGCTATGACCCACACCGCGTGGCGCACTTCGTCAACCGGCTTGTCTTTTGTATGTTCGCGGAGGATGCGGACCTGCTGCCGAATAAAATGTTCCAGCGGATGGTGGAGGCATCAATTCCCGACCCCGGCCGATTTGAGTCGATGGCACGGAAGCTATTCGACGCGATGAAGTCCGGTGGACTTGTCGGGTTCGAGTCCGTTCAGTGGTTTAACGGTGGGCTCTTTGACGACGACGATGCGCTGCCGCTCGACAAGGAAGATTTGAAGCAGGTGCTCGCGGCTTCAGAACTGGTTTGGACAGAAATCGACCCGTCAATTTTGGGCACATTGTTTGAGCGTGGCCTTGACCCTGATAAACGCAGCCAACTCGGCGCGCACTACACCGACCGGGATAAAATTCTCCACATCATCGAGCCTGTTGTTGTGCGCCCCCTTCTCGCCGAGTGGGCCGCTGTGCGCCCCGAAATTGAGGAGATACTTATCAAGGCCGACGAGGCAGCGCGAAAAGCAGCTACGACGCGCGCGGGCGCTAAGGCTGCTGTCTTCACCCGGCAACGGAATAACTTGAAGGCAACTGCGGAATCGAAATTCCGCACTTTTCTGGAGCGGCTTCGCGCTTTCCGCGTCCTTGACCCTGCTTGTGGTTCGGGAAATTTCCTTTATTTGTCCCTGCTCGCCCTCAAGGATATTGAGCATCGTGTGAGCGTGGAAGGCGAAGCGCTTGGGCTCGACCGTCAGTTTCCAGAGATTGGCCCTGAATGCGTCCTTGGAATCGAAATAAATCCTTACGCTGCCGAGCTTGCGCGCGTCAGCGTTTGGATTGGCGAAATTCAGTGGATGAAACGCAATGGTTTTGGCGTTCGCACAAATCCAATTCTGACGAACCTCGACACGATTCAGAATCGAGACGCAATTCTAAATCCGGATGGCTCCGAGGTTGATTGGCCTACTGCCGACGTTGTCGTCGGAAACCCTCCGTTCCTAGGCGGAAAGCTTCTCCGTTCATTGCTCGGCGACAGCTATGTCGAACAGTTGTTTAGAGCCTATGAAGGACGAGTTCCCGCCGAAGCTGATTTGGTTTGCTACTGGTTTACCAAAGCGTTTGAACAATTGTTCGCGGGACGTTTGTCACGCGCGGGCCTAGTGGCCACCAACTCCATTCGTGGTGGTGCCAACAGACGTATTTTAGATTCTATTGCGCGGGAAGGCATCATATTCGATGCGTCGGCGGACGAGCCTTGGGTCGTCGATGGCGCATCCGTCAGAGTGTCGCTTGTCGCTTTCGCGAAATCCGCTGGCGGGTTGCCGGTTCATCTCAATGGAAAACCCGTGTTGCGTGTGAACGCGGATTTGACAGCCTCGGCTGCGGACCTAACAGCGGCTGTCAAACTGCCGGAGAACGCAGGTGTGGCGTTTATGGGCGATACTAAGGGCGGCGCGTTTGACGTATCCGGAGAGCAAGCCCGTCAGTGGCTCGTATTGCCGGTGAATCCGAACGGTCGGCCCAATTCCGATGTGCTGAAGCCATGGATTAATGGGATGGACCTCACACGTAGGCCAGCGGACAAGTGGATAATCGATTTTGGCTGGTCGATGGACGAGGCGTCTGCGGCGCTCTATGAGGCACCATTCGGATATGCTTTAGCGGCTGTAAAGCCCGAGCGAGAGAAGAACCGGCGCGACCTTTACCGCCTGAACTGGTGGCGGCACGTTGAGCCACGTCCGGGAATGTGGCAAGCCTTGTCGGGGGTAACTCGCTACATCGCGACCGCACGCGTTTCCAAGTTCCGACTGTTTTCATGGTGCCACAGTAAGGTTGTTCCGGACTCGGCGGCAATTGTTGTGGCGCGCGATGACGATACGACATTCGGCATCCTTCATAGCCGTTTTCATGAGATATGGGCGCTTCGTCTCGGGAGTAGCCTCGAAGACCGCCCCAGATATACACCGAGCACAACATTTGAAACCTTTCCTTTTCCCGATGAACTGACTCCAAATTTGCCCTCATCGTCCTTTGCCAAGAATCCCCGCGCGCTTGCAATTGCTGCGGCGGCAAAAACTCTCGATGAGTTGCGTCGTAATTGGCTCAACCCTCCAGACCTCGTTGATGTCGTATCGGAAGTTGTGCCCGGCTATCCAGAGCGCGTATTGCCGAAAAACGACAATGCGGAAAAAGTTCTCAGGAATCGCACACTGACAAATCTCTATAACGAACGACCAACATGGCTCGACAACGCACACCGGGACCTAGATGCCGCCGTCGCGTCTGCCTATGGTTGGCCTGTCGATATTTCGGATGACGATGCGCTGGTGGCGCTTTTGGCGTTGAATCAGGAACGGGTGCTGGTCTGACAATCAGCGCTCGTTGTCGTCCTCAATGTGAAACTTTCTGACGTTCAAACAAATAGATTCCGAGGTAGACGGACGGACGCTTCCCCTTAGGGGGAGCGTCCGTCCGTCTACCTCCAAAGCCCCTCCGAGTTCCTTGGTGCCTAGCGTTGATACATCTTCAACGCCTTCCTGTGATGCTATCCGCCAGCAATGTCGCGGCTGTCGTGACAACCGACCACTCGGATAGATGTGCTGTGTGTGGAAACCTTTTCCTAACCAGTTTTGGAAAAAGCGCCCTTCATTCTCACCCAATCCGACCGGACGAAATCAAATCCTGTTTCAGCGGGCACTTCCCGTTGATTTCAGACAGGAGTAGAGAATGACCGACACGCTAGACGACGACTACATGGATATCTTGAACTCGCTGACGGGAATGGACTCTGGTGACACAGAGAGCAATGGCACCGCCGCGACACCCCCAAGAATCATCCCAGAAGATGTGAACCAGCGCCTTCAGGTAGCTTGTGCTGGGACAAGTTTTCTGACGCTCGAAGACTTGAGGAATCAGCCCCTCCCGGAACACTTAATCGAGGGGCTTTTGGTTGAAAAAACCCTGTCTTCCCTGTATGGCCCGTCAGGCTTCGGAAAGAGCTTTATCGCCTTGGACTGGGCGATGGCCATTGCTACTGGCCGACCGGTCTGGGAGCGCGAAGTTCAGGCGGGCCTTGTTCTTTATGTTGTCGCGGAAGGGGAAGGCGGTTTTCCTCTCCGCACGACTGCGTGGGAGGTCGCCAACGGCGTCGCCAATCCGCCCTCCGCAATCATCTTCGAGTATGTGCCGCTGGACCTTTCCGACCAGATACAGGTCCAGACTTTTATGGATAGGGCTCGTGCGCTTGCGGAACAAGTCGATGTTCCGTTGTCTCTAATCGTCCTGGATACGCTGGCGCGCTGTATGAGCGGCAACGAAAGCGCAACAGACGACATGAAAACTGCGGTCGAAGGTGCGGACACTATCAGGCGGGAGCTGGACACATCTGTCCTCCTTGTCCACCACAGCCGGAAGGACGACGGCGAGGTTATGAGGGGAAGTTCAGCGTTGTGGGCAAGCCTTCAAACCATCGTCAACATCAAGAAGGGGCAGGTTGACGGCGAAATCATCGCCGTCGTGAAGAAGCAAAAAGACGGACCGGAAGAAGCATTCCGCTTATCGCTCGACCCGGTTGAATGCGGAATGGATGAGTCCGGAAAACCGCTCGATAGTCTCGCGGTGCGCTTCATCGAAGTTGTGGACGAAGTTAAGTCGCCACGTCGTTTGCGTAGTCCCGACCATCTCACTCCCAGTGAGGAGTCAATGCTCTCGCTACTCGACGACAATCCAGAGGGAGTCACCCGCAAGGAGTGGCACGCCTTGGGAGAAATGGTTGGCGTTGGTACGGGGCGCTCCGCCACTCGCAACGAAGCAATAAAATCGCTTCAGAGGAAAGGGCGCATACGTGAGGACGATGGTCGTTTCTTCGTCGTGTCGTGACGAACTGACGGACGCTTCCTTTAAGGCGAAGCGTCCGTCCGTTTCCGTCATTGCGTCGCAGACCCGACATTTGTGAGCGCTACTTCGGAGCGCAGAACAAATATAGTCGGTCACTAGGTATTCTCACTTGCTAATCACCACCAAATAAACCTACAGCGCCAGTTGTCATTTGAAATTCCACCCCTAGGTCAACATCGAAAGGGGATGGTATGGCGCTACAATTTCTTCATGTCGACACGGTTGCCCGGTCTGTGCCCAAAAAGGCAACGACGAAGCGATGGGCGCTGTCCGACGTGCTTGCGGAAGCAAACCGGGTCGATGATGCGTGCCCCCATATAGAGAAACCGCAGATGCCCACGAGACTCTATGGGGTGCCACTCTCGATAGTTGAAAGTGCGGCGTTGAGGAGGGCCAACGATGCGCGCGACGCAATGGGCCGCAGGTTACGCAAAGATGCGCCGGTGATGATTGCGGGTGTTACCAGCTACCCTATTCGCGTGACAGAACTCGATGAAACGACGCGCGTTGACCTCGCGGCGTGGGAGAAGCGCACAACGGGATGGTTGCGGAGCCGCTTTGGTGACGGGCTTGCGTCGGTAATACGGCACACCGACGAGGAATTTCCTCACCTACATTTTTTTGTTGTTCCGGAGTTGACGGACGCAATGTCGCTCAATCTAGAGGCTGTTCATCCGGGAATTGGCGCGCGCGAACTCGCGAAACGCGCCGGCAAAAGCAACAAGGAAGCGAACCGGTCATATTGCGAGGCGATGCGCGCATTACAGAACGATTTCCATGAGGCGGTGGGCATCTTCCACGGCCACTTGAGACACGGCCCGAGGCGGCGTCGCCTCTCGCGAGGCGCGTATCTCTCGGAACAACAAGAGGCACAACGGAGGGCCAAGCTTATGAATAAGGTTGAAAACGAACTGGCGGACCTCGAAATGCTGCGAGTTGAGGTCGCGCTCAACTCACGCGCTCGCGAACGGGTGGACATTCTCGAAGTGGAGAATCGAAGCTTGCGAGAAGAGGTGGAGAGGAAAACTCTTGCGGCCGAGACTGCTTCACGAGAAGCGGAGACGCTGCGGAAGGATAAGAGCGTCCTTCGTGCCGCCGCCGCGCATTCGGCAAAGGTCATCTTTCACTTTGTTGGTCTTATCGTGAGCGGCGAAGAAAAATATCGTTCCTTCTTCATGTCCTGCCCGCTTCCCCACGGCGTTCACCCGGAGCCGTGGGAACGACTCCGCCTGTTCTTGTTCGGGTCCAAGGACACGCCAGACGCCCGTGCGCGTTCTAGAAAGCGTGCTGACGACGAAAGGACGCACACCTAGTGATTCTTCTCTAGAGCGGAAGCTTGAAGTTCAGTTGTTCGACTGTTTCTTTCTTCTGCCTCATCGAAACATTGGCACCATAGACGGCCGCCGTAACGCCTAGGTCTTCATGTCCGACCAGAAGCGCAATTGAGTCGGTGCCAATTCCCTTGTTTCGCAATGCTTGAATGAAATTGTGCCGGAAGCTGTGAAAGCTGGTGCCCGGATAGTAGATGCCCAATTGCTTTCGATAATATCGAAACCACTTTCCCAACTGCTCCCCATACTCCAGATATGTGCCGGTCCTCCGCAAACCTTGAAATATTTGAGCCCTTGGTCCAGCGGCATGGACATACTGCCGAAATCCCAACTGAAGTAGTTTCGAGTGAATCGGCACCTGACGAATGGCCGCCATGGATTTTACACGTGTGCCATTTTTCGGTCTGATATTCACGACCCAGATATCGTCGATTTCTTCAAAATCGCTTGCTGACAGTGCCGCCAGTTCTTCTCGACGCAAGCCAGCGTAGAGCGCCAAAAGCGGACACCAGTAGTGCCAGTCCTTCACAAGGGCTTTTCCGGGTGCTGTGCGCACGGCTTCGCTCTGGTAACCCTGCCAAGCCGGAGAATGAAATAGCTCATAAAGTTCATCTTGCGTGAACGCCCGGCGCGTTCCACGGCGCGCGGTCTCGTTCGAGATTAGTTTCTTGCGGAAGAGGGTGCCCGAAAATGGATTATGTGCCCGCAAGGATTCAGGAACGACCGAAGACCGCCACAGGCCAGTAAAAAAGGATAGATGTTTGTTGGTCGTTTTCATTCGCATGCGGTCTGTTTTCTTCTGCGCGTCAGCTCGCAATATTCTCTTATTTTCCCACTCGATTGTGTGCGCATCACGTGGCGCCCGTTGGATTTCTTCTTCCAGCCGGTCGGCCGCTTTTATCGCCTGCGAAGGCGTGAGATTCCTGTATATGCCTTTTCCGATAGTCACGGGCACACGAGACATTTCCTGGCGGAATTTTTCCACGTGGTGTCGCTCGATTTCTCCCATTGCCATGTTTCCGACCAAGTCTAGGAAGTAGCGGATGGCAGTCTGGTCATCGCGTGCTGTTTTCGCGCACGTTCCGCCTTGGCGACGCAGAGCCATGAATTCTCGCGCGGCATCTTCCAGCGAGCGGGACAGAAAGTCGGCTTCGCGCTTTCTGATTGCTCCAATCGCTCGTCCAGCAGGCTCGTGCTCTCCGTCACGATATTTGCGCGCGATGAAACCCGGCAGGAGTTCGCTCTGTGAGAAATCTCCGTTCCATCGCTGCTCCTCAATGGCGTATGCCGCAGCGATGACGCGCGTGGTATCCCGGAGAAAGGCAGTATATTCGTCCGATTTCTTCGAGAGAGTAAGTCCAGCGTCAGTCAGAGCGTTGTCCGCAATAGCTTTTGCGGGCTCCGATAGATTCCAATAGGCATAGCTTTGCCACTCGGCGGTGAGGATGTCCGGCATCGTTGCCGCCCGCGCCGACTCCTCGATAAACTCCTCCCAATCCTCGTCCGTCCATTGACTGGGATGTGGCGCGGGATTGGCGGCGACAGGTGTGTGGGGTCCTCCCGGCGGCGGCGCGTATCGGTTGAAGCCATCCGGGTCTGTGTCCCGCAGGCGGTCGCCCTCGTCAATGATACGGAAAAATATGCGTTCGAGCACGAGGCGCAACTGAAGGCGAGATGGTCGGAAGCTGGCTGGGGCGTTCATCAGGAGCTTTCCCGTTGTGTCGAGGGCTACCGAGAAGCGACGGGCGCGCTGACGCGCCTGACGCGGCTCGGCTGTCCGCAGCGACCACGCGAGGTGGCTCCGGCCGAGGGCCTCCCGAAGCGGACCCGCAAGCCTCGCACGCCAGTAGTAAATCGGACCTCTACGATAGAGGTGAATGTGATTGGACGGCACGGTCTGGCCTCTCTGCGAGCCGTGTGCCGCACGCAGGTGTTACACATGCGTGTTGCAGCGGCGGTGGAGCCCGAGAAGCCGTTAGTTATCAGCATGTTAAGGAAAATTGGCTGGGGGACTAGGATTCGAACCTAGACTGGCGGAGTCAGAGTCCGCTGTCCTACCGTTAGACGATCCCCCAAAGCGCCGAGCAAAGCTCCGATTTTCGCCGTTTTCGGCCGGGAATCGAGAGCGGCATGCGCCTTGGTCGCGCGGGCGAAACCTAGTCGCCGCCCCCCTGTTCGTCAACCTCGGGGATGGCGCCGGGCCCGGGCGCGCGCGGCTTTACCGCGGGGCTCAGGCTGCTAGACTGAACCCAACTGAAAGAACAGGGAATCCGGTCGGAAGCGCGGTGCGCGTAAAGCGATGCCTCGCCGCTTCCCGGGTCTGAGAACCGTGCGCCCAGAAACCGACGGCGGTTCGGGCGGCCCAGACGGGGCCGCCGCCGCTGAAAAGGGCCTGTCCGCGCCGCGCCAGCCTTCCGGGGAGGGTGCTGCCGGCTCCGGGGCCGCGACCGCCGATCCGGCCCCCGAGCCGGAGGCGACGCAGAGCCGTGCCGACGGCGCATCCAATGGCGAATCCGCTCCTCCGAAAAAGCGCCGCCGCCGGCGCGGCCGTCGTGCTGGCCGCCAGGGCGAGCGCACAGGGGCGCCCAAACCATCCGCACAGCCGCACAACGGCACGCCGCCCGCGTCGCGCGCACCCGCCGACACGCTTTATGCGGCGCTCGATCTCGGCACCAACAATTGCCGGCTGCTGATCGCCCGCCGCAGCAGCGACGGTTTCAATGTCGTCGATGCCTATTCGCGCATCGTGCGGCTCGGCGAGGGTCTCGCCCGCACCGGCGCGCTGAGCGAGGCCGCGATGACCCGCGCCATCGATGCACTGAAAATCTGCGCCGACAAGATGCGCCGCCGCGGCGTCGTCCGCGCCCGGACCATCGCCACCGCCGCCTGCCGCACGGCGTCCAACAGCGACGCCTTCATCGAGAGCGTGAAAAGCCAGACCGGCCTATCGCTCGAAATCGTCTCGACCGAAGACGAGGCGCGCCTCGCGGTCGCGGGCTGCGCGCCGCTGCTCGATCCGGGCTGCACCTCGGCGCTGGTCTTCGACATCGGCGGCGGCTCCACCGAATTGATCTGGGTGCGGATGCCGGGCGACGATCGTCGCGGCCGGCCGGTGATCGGCGACTGGATTTCGCTGCCCTGCGGCGTCGTCACGCTGGCCGAACATCACGGCGGCGTCGATGTGCCGGCCGAACTCTACGACCGCATGGTCGCCGAAGTCGGCGAGCAATTGACGCCGTTCCACGAGCGCATCCGCGCGATGGAAGCGGGCGAGGGCGGTTTCCATTTGCTCGGCACCTCCGGCACGGTCACGACCATCGCAGGCGTCCATCTCGGCCTCGAACGCTACGACCGCACGCGCGTCGACGGCGTCTGGATTTCGCCCGGCGATGTTCAGCGCGTCACGCAGTCGCTGCTGGCGATGGACTACGGCAAGCGCGCCGCGCATCCCTGCGTCGGCGGCGAGCGCGCCGATCTGGTGCTGGCCGGTTGCGCGATTTTCGAGGCGATTGCGCGCGCCTGGCCGGCCGAACGTCTGCGCGTTGCCGATCGCGGCCTGCGCGAGGGTATTCTGATGTCGCTGATCGAAGCGGATGCGCGCCGCGGCCGCCGCCGTCGCCGGAGGCGCCGCCGCAATGCCCATCGCGCTTCCGAAGCGCCGGCGCAGGTGAACTGACATGGCGGCAGGCGACAAGACCGGCAAAGGCGGCAAGGGCGCGGGCAGCGGCGCTCGCACGTTGAAAGTGCGCGTCAAGACCGCGCGCCGGCGCAGCAACTCCTCGACGCGCTGGCTGCAGCGCCAGCTCAACGATCCTTATGTCCATGCCGCGAAGCGCGAAGGCTATCGCTCGCGCGCCGCCTTCAAGCTTGCTGAAATCGACGACAAGTATCGATTCCTGAAACCCGGTGGTCGTGTGGTCGATCTCGGCTGCGCGCCGGGCGGCTGGAGCCAGGTGGCGGTCGCCCGCGTCAATGCGCAAGGCACGGCGGGCAACCGCCAAGGCCGTGTCATCGGCCTCGACTATCTCGAAATGGATCCCGTGCCGGGCGCCACCATCCTGCAACTCGACTTTCTTGACGAAGGCGCCGATACGCGCGTGAAGGAGCTGCTGGCGGGCGAGGCCGATGTCGTGCTGTCCGACATGGCCGCGCCGACGACCGGCCACAAACAGACCGACCACATGCGCATTATGTCGCTCTGCGAGATCGCCGCCCAGTTCGCGGTCGAGGTGCTGGCGCCGGGCGGCACCTTCCTCGCCAAGGTGCTACGCGGCGGCACAGAGAATGAATTGCTGGTGCTCCTGAAGCGCCATTTTCAGACCGTCCGCCATGTGAAACCCAAGGCGAGCCGCGCCGATTCGGCCGAGATGTATGTGCTGGCCCAAGGCTTTAAGGGCCGTTCCGCAAGCGATTCGGCAGACGCCGAATGACGCCCCAAAACTGCCTTTGCATTCCCCGATATAGATGTTAAAAGCCAGCGCCAACACACGATAGGGTGTGTCCCCGCATCGGGGCCAAGGTAAAGGCTGGCAGTATGATCCGTGAAGCGCTGACGTTCGACGACGTTCTCCTGCTCCCTGCCGCTTCCACGGTTCTCCCGAGCCAGGCCGATACGAAAACGCGACTGACGCGCTCCATCGCCCTCGGTATTCCCATCGTCTCCGCCGCCATGGACACCGTCACCGAGGCCCGCCTCGCGATTGCGCTGGCGCAGGCCGGCGGCATCGGCGTTCTCCACCGCAACATGGACCCCGACGTGCAGGCCGAGCATGTGCGTCAGGTCAAGAAGTTCGAAAGCGGCATGGTGGTGAACCCGGTCACCATCGGTCCGGACGCGACATTGGCCGACGCCTTCGCGCTGATGAAGCGCCACGGCATCACCGGCATCCCGGTGGTCGAGGAGACGGGCAAGCTCGCCGGCATTCTCACAAACCGCGACGTGCGCTTCGCGACAAATCTTGCAGAGCCGGTGCGCAACCTGATGACCAAGGACAATCTTGTCACGGTCGCCGACGGCGTCAGCCAGGACGACGCCAAGCGCCTGCTGCACAAGCACCGCATCGAAAAGCTGCTGGTCGTCGACGAGGCCTATCGCTGCATCGGCCTCATCACCGTCAACGACATCGAGAAAGCGCAACTTCACCCCAATGCGGCGAAGGACGAGCAGGGCCGCCTCCGTGTTGCCGCCGCCACCACGGTTGGCGATGAAGGCTTCGCGCGCTCCGAGGCGCTGATGGCCGCCGGTGCCGACGTGATCGTCGTCGACACGGCGCATGGCCACTCGGCACGCGTTTCGGAAGCGGTCGAACGCATCAAGAAAATTTCCAACGCAACGCAGGTGATTGCCGGCAATGTAGCAACCGCGGATGCCGCCCGCGCGCTGATCGACGCCGGCGCCGATGCCGTCAAGGTCGGCATCGGCCCGGGTTCGATCTGCACCACCCGCATCGTCGCCGGCGTCGGCGTGCCGCAATTGACCGCCATCATGGATGTCGCCGAAGCCGCGCAGAAAACCAGTACGCCCGTCATCGCCGATGGCGGCATCAAGTTTTCGGGCGATCTGGCGAAGGCGATTGCCGCCGGCGCCGATTGTGCGATGCTCGGCTCGCTTTTCGCGGGAACAGAGGAAAGCCCCGGCGAGGTCTTCCTGTTTCAGGGCCGCTCCTACAAGTCCTATCGCGGCATGGGTTCGGTCGGCGCGATGGCCGTGGGCTCCGCCGACCGCTATTTCCAGCAGGACGTGAAGGACTCGCTGAAGCTGGTGCCCGAAGGCATCGAAGGTCAGGTGCCCTACAAGGGCCCCGTCGGCAATGTCATCCACCAGCTTGTCGGCGGTCTGCGCGCCGCGATGGGTTACACCGGCAACGCCACCATCGCCGATTTCCAGAAGAACGCCGAATTCGTCCGCATCTCCTCGGCGAGCCTGCGCGAAAGCCATGTCCACGACGTAACGATCACGCGTGAAGCCCCGAACTATCCCGGCGGTGTGAGCTGACCTGGCATCGCGACACCGGGAGCCTGAAATGACGCCCGGCGCACGCCTGCAATCGGCCATCGGCATTCTGACCGGCATCTTCGAAACACGCCAACCGGCCGACCGCGCCTTCGACGCATGGGCGCGCTCCAGCCGCTTTGCCGGTTCGAAGGATCGCGCGGCCGTCAGCGAAATCGTCTTCTCCGTCCTTCGTCATCGCGCGCAGCTCGCGGCCGCCACCGGCTCGGATGCGCCGCAGCTACTAGCCTTCGCGGCAATTGCTTTGCTGCAAGGGGAGGGCGCGGATGCCGCCGCCGCGCGCGCCGACGGCACGCCCCATGCGCCATCGCCGCTGACCGACGACGAAACCGCCGCGCTCCGTGCCGCCGCCCTGCCGGGCCCGGACGCGCCGCCATGGGTCAGGCTCAACTATCCCGAATGGTTGCATCCCGAATTCGAGGCCGCGCTGGGGAACTCGCTCGAAGCCGAAATGGCTGCGCTGATGGAACGTGCGCCCACGGATCTCCGCGTCAATGCGCTGAAAGCGACGCGCGACCGGGCGATGGCGCTGCTCGCGGATGAGAACGTCGAGACCGAACCGACGCCGCTTTCGCCCTGGGGCCTGCGCCTCACCGGCCGCGCCAACATTCTGGGCCTCGCAAGTTTCCGCGACGGCGTGATCGAGTTGCAGGACGAGGGGTCGCAGCTCGCCTGTCTGGCGACGGGCGTGACGCCCGGCGAGCAAGTGGTCGATCTCTGCGCCGGTGGCGGCGGCAAGTCATTGGCGCTCGCCGCGATGATGCGCAATCGCGGTCAGGTCCACGCCTGCGACACCGATGCCCGCCGCCTCGGCAAGCTGATGCCCCGTGCCCAGCGCGCCGGCATCCGCAACATCCAGACGCGCACCCTCGGCCGATTTGCGCCCGGCGCAGCGGATGCCGACCTCGCCGATCTCGAAGCGCGCATGGATTGCGTGCTGGTCGATGCGCCTTGCAGCGGCACCGGCGCCTGGCGGCGCAACCCCGACGCCCGCTGGCGCATCGATCCCGAAACGCTCGCCGGTTACCGCGCCGCGCAATCCGAAGTGCTGGCGCGCGCCGCCCGGCTGCTCCGTCCCGGCGGCCGCCTCGTCTATGTCACTTGTTCGATGCTGCCGTCGGAAAACGAAAAACAGGTCGAGGCTTTTCAGGCCGCCCATACGGATTTCGCCGCAATGCCGTGGCGCTCGCTCTGGCCCGCCGATATCGCTCCGCCGCCGCATGCAAACGACGGTGCATACCTGCGCCTGACGCCCGGCAGTGCCGGAACCGACGGCTTTTTCATCGCCATCCTGCGGCGGGAGGGCTGACGATGTTGCGCTGCGGCAGAAGGCTTGACGGATTTCGGGAAGGATGGTCTATCGAACCACATACCCCCCGAAAGCCCGGACCTATGCCCGCCGCCGCTCTCCGAACCCCGTTCCGATCTGTGTTCCCGGCGGCCCTTGCGCTGCTGCTGGCGCTGGCGCCATGCGTCGCCCATGCAGTCGATGAAGCCTCGATGCGCCGTTCGGCCGAACTCGGCGAACGCGGTATTGAAACGGCGGCGGCCGGCGATCTTCCGGCCGCGCAATGGCTCCTCGAACGCGCCATCGCGGCCAATCCCGCCAATGCGCGCGCCTACGCCCATCTCGGCAGCGTTCATCAGTCGAAAGGCGACACGCGCCTTGCCCGCAAATACTACGGCATCGCGCTCGAGATCGATCCGACCGAGCCCGACGCATTGAACCGCCTCGCGCAGCTCGACATCGCGCAGGGCAATCGCGCGGCCGCCGAGCAGCGCCTTCGCATCCTGCGTTTCCATTGCGAAAACTGCGTACAGACACAAGAACTCGCGCGCCTGCTTTCATCCGGAACCGCCGCGCCCCTCGAACCTTGAAGTTGGACGATGAACGAAGACCGTATTCTCATTATCGATTTCGGTAGCCAGGTTACGCAGCTCATCGCGCGCCGCGTTCGCGAAAGCGGCGTCTATTGCGAGATCGTACCCTTCAACAAGGCCGATGGCCTCGACAAGCTTTTCGCTCCGAAGGCGGTCATCCTGTCGGGTGGCCCGGCAAGTGTCACCGGCATCGGCACGCCGCGCGCACCGGAATGGGTTTTCAAGGCCGGCGTTCCCGTTCTCGGCATCTGCTACGGCGAGCAAACCATGTGCGCCCAGCTCGGCGGCAAGGTCGAGAGTTCCGACGAGCGCGAGTTCGGCCGCGCCGTCATCGAGGTGTTGGAGGACAGCCCGCTCTTCGAAGGGTTGTTGCAGGCGGGTGAAAGCGAGCCGGTCTGGATGAGCCATGGCGACCGCGTTGTCGCGCTCCCGTCGGGCTTCAAGACCATCGCCGTCAGCCGCAACGCGCCCTTCGCCGCCATCGCCGACGAGGAGCGCCGCTTCTACGGTGTGCAGTTCCATCCCGAAGTCGTGCACACGCCGCGCGGCGCCGCGATGCTGAAAAACTTCACGCACAAGATCGCCGGCTGCAAGGGCGGCTGGACGATGGCCGCCTTCAAGGAAACCGAAATTGCCAAGGTCCGCGCCCAGGTCGGCAAGGGCAAAGTGATTTGCGGCCTCTCGGGCGGCGTCGATTCATCCGTGGTCGCCGTGTTGCTGCACGAAGCCATTGGCGATCAGCTTCAATGCGTTTTCGTCGACACCGGCATGATGCGTGCCGGCGAGGCCGATCAGGTCGTCAACCTCTTCCGCCACCACTACAACATTCCGCTGGTCAACCGCGACGCGACGGACCTTTTCCTCGGCAAGCTCGACGGCGTCTCCGACCCCGAGAAAAAACGCAAGATCATTGGCGCAACCTTCATCGACGTCTTTGAGGAGGAAGCGAAAAAGGTCGGCGGCGCCGACTTCCTGGCGCAAGGCACGCTTTACCCGGACGTCATCGAAAGCGTCTCCTTCGCGGGCGGACCCTCGGTCACGATCAAGAGCCACCACAATGTCGGCGGCCTGCCTGAACGCATGAACATGCAGCTCGTCGAGCCCCTGCGCGAACTCTTCAAGGACGAGGTGCGCATCCTCGGCCGCGAGCTCGGCCTGCCGGAAGAATTTGTCGGCCGCCATCCGTTCCCCGGTCCCGGCCTCGCGATCCGCGTGCCGGGCGAGATCACGCGCGAAAAACTCGACATCCTGCGCAAGGCCGACGTGATCTATCTCGACGAGATCCGCAAGGCCGGTCTCTACGACACGATCTGGCAGGCTTTCGCGGTGCTGCTGCCGGTGCGCACCGTCGGCGTCATGGGCGACGAACGCACATATGATTATGTCTGCGCGCTGCGCGCCGTCACCTCCATCGACGGCATGACGGCCGACTACTACCCGTTCAGCCACGATTTCCTGGGCCACGTCTCGACGCGCATCATCAACGAAGTCCGCGGCATCAACCGCGTCGTCTACGACGTTACGTCGAAGCCGCCGGGAACAATTGAGTGGGAGTGATCGCGCTCAGCGCTTGACGAGAATCTCGCCGATCTGCACCGCGTTCAGCGCTGCGCCTTTCAGCAGCTGGTCGCCGGCGACGAACATCGCGATCGAGCGTCCGCTCGGATCGGAAATATCCTGCCTGATGCGGCCGACCAGAATGTCGTCCTGACCGGACGCATCCTTCGGCATCGGGAAATAGTTCCCCGCCACGTCGTCGACGATCTTGATGCCCGGCGCGGTGGAAAGAATTTCGCGCACCTGATCCGGCGAAATCGGCTTCTCGCATTCGAAGTCGAGCGCTTCGGAATGCGCGCGCAACACCGGCACGCGGACGCAGGTCGCCGTCACGCGAATGTCGGGATCGCTGAAAATCTTCTTGGTCTCCTTCACCATCTTCAGCTCTTCCTCGTTGTAGCCCGTCTCCGGGTCGACATTCGAGTTGTGGCTGAAAACGTTGAAAGGGTAGGGGTGCGGAATGATCTTCTGCTCGAACGGCTCGCCCTTCAGGAAAGCGCGCGTCGCCTGTTCGAGTTCTTCCATCGCCGCTGCGCCCGCGCCCGACGCCGCCTGATAGGTCGCGGCGACAATGCGCTTGACGCGATTGACCTTGTGGATCGGCCAGAGTGGCGTGATTGCAATGATGGTCGAGCAGTTCGGATTGGCGATGACGCCCTTGTGCCCGAGCGCCGCCTCCGGGTTGATTTCCGGGATCACCAGCGGCACGTCGGGGTCCATGCGGAAGGCCGACGAATTGTCGATCATCACCGCGCCGGCATCCTTCACCGCCTTGAGGAACCGCTTCGAAATGCCGCCGCCCGCCGAGAAAAAGGCGATATCGACGCCCGCAAAGCTCGCATCCGTCAATTCCTCGACGAGAATGTCCTTGCCGCGGAAGCGCATGGTTTTGCCGGCCGATCGCGCCGAAGCCAGCAGCTTCAGTTCCTTCACCGGGAAGTTGCGTTCCTCAAGGCAGCGGATCATCTCGACGCCGACGGCGCCGGTCGCGCCCGCAATGGCGACGACGGGGTTCGAAATCATGTGTCTCGGGCTCCGGACAGGGCCGCACACCGGCCCTCTGAATTTGCGCCGTGCCTATAACAGCAGCGCCGCCTCCGGACAAGGCCGGCGCTCAGCGGAAGCTTTCGACGATCTCCGAAACCCGCTTGAAGAAATGCAGGCCCTGCTCGATTTCCTCGTCTGTCATATAGTCGATGATCCGCTGCACATAGGCCTCGCCGCCCGCGATCATCTTCTTCATATGGGTCTCGCCCTTGGGCGTAAGAATGACGATTTTCTCCCGCCCCGATTTCGGGTTCTCGACCATCCGCACCAGTTCCAGCGGCGGCAGGGCCATGGCCCGGAGCGCCTTGGTGATGGCGGCGCCTGATATCTCGAACCAGGTTTCGAGCGACCGCTCGATGGCCTTGCGGTCCATTTGCCGGCCGCCTTCGCCCTCCGAATGGATCAGCCACAGCATCGCCACCTGGTGACGGCTGAGCTGCCCGGCGCGCAGCGCGTCCTCCACGCCGATGCCCGCCTTGTAGTGGATGGGGTAGTAATATTCGAGGAAGCGCAGGGCCCCCTGAGGTATTTGCGATGCGGCCCCGCCGCCCGCCTTCCCGCTACTGGCCTTCTTGACCGCCACACGCCTGTCCTTTCGCTGCGCGGCCCGAAGGCGCGCGATTCCTTTGGTGCATCCTAGCGCGGACACCGCCCGTTTCTGCGGTATAAACTATTTACAAAAGAAATAGTTTATGAAATGAATTATAAAGACGAATGGCCGGCAAGGCCGAAAGCGGGCGCGAAAGGGGAGAGAAGAATGCAGAACAGCCGGACAGCCGATGCCGCGGGAGACGAACTTGTGGCGCTGGTCGCAGCGCTCCCCACGGGCGACACCATTGCCGCGCCCTATGCACTCTACGACCGACTCAGGCCCCACGCCCCGGTCTATGGCTATCGGGACTACCCGCCGGGCACGGTGCCGGATGCCGACGAGGCGGTCACGGCCTGGGTGCTACTGGACTACGACCAGGTCTCAGCCGCGGCCCGCGACCACCGCGTCTTCTCGTCGCGCGACCCGCTTCAGGAGCAGTCCTCGGCGCCGACCCTGATGCTGGTCAATCACGACAACCCCGAACACGACCGCCTGCGCGGCATCGTCAATCTGGCCTTCTCCCGGCCGCGCGTCGAGGCGCTGGACCCCTGGGTGCGCGAGATCGTCGACAGCATGGTCGCGGACCTCGGCGAGCGCGACGTCGAGGTGATGGAGGCGCTCGCGGCGCGCATTCCAGCGCGCATCATGGTCGGGCTGCTCGGGCTTCCCGAAAACGTCGTCGACCGCTTCCGTCACTGGGCGACCGCCTTCATGCTCTCGGCCGATCTATCGCCGGCCGAACGCGAGGCGAGCAACGGCGAACTGGTCGAATATTTCGTCGGAATCGTCACCGAACATGACCGCGCGCTGAAGGCCGGCGAGACTTTGCCGGACAGCCTGATCGTCGCGCTCTTGAAGGCGGACGCCGGCGGCGAAAAGCTGACCCTCGACGAGGTGATCCGCTTCTGCATCACGCTGGTGGTCGCCGGTTCCGAAACGACGACCTTCCTGCTCGGCAACCTGCTTCACAATCTGGCGGCAATGCCCGGGGTGCGCGCGCAACTTGCCGCCGACCGCAAGCTCGTCGGCGCCTTCATCGACGAGAGCCTGCGCCACAGCGGCCCGCCGCAGCGTTTGTTCCGCGTCGCGACGCAGGATGTCGAGATCGGCGGAAAATATATCGCGGAAGGAGATTGGGTGGCGCTCTTCTTTGCCGCCGCAAATCACGATCCGAAAGTATTCCCGGATCCTTCCCGCTTCGACATCACGCGGCCGAACCTCAACAAGCAACTCACCTTCGGCGTCGGTATCCATCACTGCCTCGGCTCGGCGTTGGCGCGCATGGAAGGCCGGGCGCTCGTCGAAACCATGCTGGATCGCATGTCCGACATACGTCTCGGCGATGCGCCGCCGGTGCCGCAGCGCGCAAGCCTGCTCAATCATGGCTTCGACAGCCTGACGCTTCGTTTCACACCAGCCCGCCCGGAGGCCGCCGAATGACCGCCGCAACCGAACGCAATATCGCCGCGACGCAGGCACTCTTTGCCGCTTTCGGCGCCAAGGACATTCCGGCCATCCTCGAATATCTCCATCCCGACATCGTGATCGAGTTCTATGGACCTTCCACGATCCCCTATGCGGGGACCTATCGCGGCCTCGGCGAATGCCGGCGCTTCTTCGAAACCGTCCTCTCGTCGGTCGACATTCATCAATTCGACGCCGAGGAGTTCATCGCCGAGCGCGACAAGGTCATCGTCACGGGACACCTCAATCTGACGGCGCGTTTGACCGGCCGGACCATCGATTCCGATTTCGTCCATGTCATTACCTTGAAGGACGAAAAATGGGCGCGATTCCGCGATTTTATGAACACAGCTGAAGCCGTCGCGGCTTTCTCCTGACGGCCGGACCGGATAGTCTGTCTCCCGGAGTTCGAAGGGAGATGGAATATGTACGGTTCCACACGAGTGATTTTTGCAATATCGGCCTTTGTTGTGGCCATCGCGCCGGCAGCGCGCGCGGATGCGATCGCCGACAGCAATCTCTGCTACGCCCAGTTCAGCACCGGCGACTACAAGGCGGCGATCTCCTATTGCTCCAGCGCGATCTCTTCCGGCGAGCTCGAAGATCCCGACCTGATCGCCGCCCTCATCAATCGCGGCGTCGCCTACAAGAATGTCGGCGATCTGGCCGCGGCCGTGAACGACTACACCCGTGCGCTGCGCATCGCGCCTGCCGACGCACTGGTCTATCAGAACCGCGCCAACGCCCTGCGCGAGATGGGCGAGCTCGATGCGGCGCGCGCCGATATCGACCGGGCGCTTGAAATCGACCCGGAACGCGCCGCTGCCTGGTATGTGCGCGGCGAGATCAGCTTGGCGGAGCGCGACACAGATGCCGCCCGCGAGGATTTCCGCGCGGCACTCAATCTCGAACCGGAAAACGAAGTCTACAAGGAGAAATTCCTGGGGCTGAACCGATGACGAAATTGAAGCTCGACATCCTCGGAACGGTTCGCGAGGCCTATGGCGGCGCCTGGACGCATATGGGTGAGATGCTGCGGCTGATCTGGTTGCCGGGCCTTCTCTATCTGGCGACCGCCGTGATCTCGATGTTTGTCGACCCGGCGGAAGACCTGCTGACATCGTTGCTGCTCAATATCGTTGCGCTTTTCCTCTGGCCGATCATCGCCGTCACATGGCATCGCTTCGTTTTGATCGGCGATGCGCCGGCCGGCAGTTTTCATCTGCATTTCGGCCGCCGCGAAGCGCGCTTCTTGATGGTCTCGTTCTTCCTGTTCCTGCTGTTGCTGCCGGGGCTGCTGCTGGCAATGGCCGGCACCACCGTCGCGCAAGAGCAACCGCAATCGACGACGGGTTCATTGCTCGGTTTCATCGGCATGTTGCTGATCCTCGTTTCGGTCTACTTCTTCGTCCGCCTTTCGCTGCTGCTGCCTGCCGCGGCGGTGGACGATCCGGTCGACGCGCGCCTCGTGCTGGAGCGCACACGCGGCAATTTCTGGCGGATGGTCGTCGTCTTCGCGCTGATCGTGTTGCCGATCGCCTTGTGCGTCGTCCTGCTTGCAAGCCTGATGCAGGCCATGCCGGCCCTCGCCATCCTCGGCGCCGCCGCCTTCGCGGTCATCTCGATCTTCTTTGCCATCGTCAATGTCGCGGTCCTTTCGGTCGTCTACCGCGAACTCGTCGGCCCGCCCGGCACGCAAGCGCCGGATTTCGACGACGCGTGAGGTTCCGGCCGCCCGATTGCACTGGTGCCCCATTCTTTGTATGGTCCGCTCAGAAGGATCAGGAAAGGTGCCGGGAGGCATCTAAGGGCTTGTTCTGTAAGCCTTTTTCGCAGCGGCATCCGGCCGCCGTCGCAATTCCCCGCAGACGCCCCATGTAAGGGCGGTATCCGCGGCCACGCGTAAAGGATGATCCGAATGTCCGTACAGTCGAAGATCAGGCGCATCACCGTGCCGGAAATCCGGGGCCGCAAGGGCGCCGAGCCCATCGTCTCGCTGACCGCCTATCACGCCCACACGGCCCGCTACATCGACCCTTACGTCGACTTCCTGCTGGTGGGCGACAGCCTCGGCATGGTCATGTACGGCATGGAGACGACGCTGGGCGTCACCCTCGACATGATGATCGCGCATGGCGCGGCCGTCGTGCGCGGCACCGAGCGCGCCTTGGTCGTAGTCGACATGCCCTTCGGCTCCTATGAGGAAAGCCCCGAAATCGCCTTCCGCAATGCCTGCCGCGTCATCAAGGAAACCGGCTGCACGGCCGTCAAGCTCGAAGGCGGCACCCGCATCGCCGAAACGATCCGTTATCTCAGCCTGCGCGGCATCCCGGTCATGGCCCATATCGGCCTGACGCCGCAGAACATCCAGGTGATGGGCGGCTTCAAGACGCAAGGGCGCGAGGAGAGCGAGTGGGCCGCCATCGAGGCCGATGCCGCCGCCGTCGCCGAGGCGGGGGCCTTTGCGGTCGTGCTCGAAGGTATGGCCGAGCCGCTGGCCGCCCGCATCACCGGCCAGATCGACATTCCGACCATCGGCATCGGCGCTTCGCCCCATTGCGACGGCCAGATTCTGGTGCTGGAAGACATGCTGGGCCTGTCGCCGAAGCCGGCGAAATTCGTCCGCGAATTCGCCACGCTGGGCGCCCAGATCGCCGGTGCCGCCGAGGCCTATGCCCGCGCCGTCCGCGACCGCAGCTTCCCCGGCGTCGAAAACACCTACGGCATGAAAAAGGTAAAATAGCTCAATCTGTTGCGCGATTCGGCCGCGGCGGCGGACGGTTTGCCATTGGCGGATTGCCGGGGTATTTTACGCGGCCTGCAGGGGGTAGGCGCCGGGCGCGAGGCTCTGTTCCCGCGCCCTCTGATTTTCTCCGCGGAGTAATGTTTTGACCGATCTCTTTCGCGAAGTCGAAGAAGACCTTCGCCGCGAACAATTCAGCAAGCTTTGGGACAAGTACGGTCTCTATCTCATCGGTTTTGCGGCCGGCATCGTGCTGATCGCTGCTGCCTTCATCGGCTGGCGCGCCTGGTCGAACGCGCAGAAGGTCGAGCTGTCGGCGCAGTTCGACGAAGTGGTCCGGCAGGCCGAACGCGCCCAGCCGCAAGAGGCAGCGGCGCTCTTCGGCAGCCTCGCGGCCGAGGCGTCGGGCGGCTATGAAACGCTGGCCCGGCTGCGCGAGGCTGACGCGCTTCTCGATGCGGGCGATCGCGCGGCGGCACTGGCGGCCTATGAGCGCGCCATCCAGTCCAGCGCGCCGGCGATCGTGCGCGGCATGGCCCGCATCAAGGCCGCCTTCATTCTGGTCGACGAGGCAAGCTACGACGACATGAAGGCGCGGCTTCAACCGCTGCTGACCGGGTCTTCGCCTTGGCGCGGAAACGCCCTGGAGCTGCTGGCCCTGTCGGCCGCGAAAGAGGGCGTCTGGCAGGATGTGAATACGAACGCGCAGGCGATCATCGACAATCCGTCGGTGCCGGCGGGCCTTCGCGACCGCGCCCATATCTTGCAGGCGCTCGCGGCGCCCCATTTGCCGCGCGCCGGCGAGGAAGAAGCAGCGCCGGCAGCCGCCGGAACGGTTGCGGAAGAAGCGGTCGACGAACAGGGACCGGACGCTCAGGAAGAGACGGAGTAATCGGAGATGACGGCGGAATTCATGTTGACCGGTCCGGATGCGGCTTCTTCCCGGGTCACGCGGTACAGGACGTTTCGGCTCGCGGTGCTGGGTCTTGCGATGGCGGGCATCGCCGGTTGCGACACCGTGACAGGCATCTTTACTTCCGATGACAAGACGGTGCTGCCCGGCGAACGTCTTTCGGTGATGGAGCTCGGTGCCGTTCTCGAGGTCGATCCGGCGGTTGCCGACCTGGACATCGAGCTGCCGCCGGCGCGCGCCAACGCCGACTGGCCGCAGCCGGGCGGTGCGCCGTCCAACGCGATGCACCATCTGGAAGCATCCGGCAATTTCGCGCGGGCATGGTCGGCCAATGCCGGTTCCGGTTCGTCGGGCGCGGCGCGTCTGGTCGCGGTTCCGGTGATCGTCGGCGAGCGGATCTACGTGCTCGACGCGCGTGGCAGCGTCCGCGCCATGGAGCGCCAATCCGGCCGGACGGTCTGGACGGTGTCGCTCGTGCCCAAAAACGAAAACGCCGCCGAAGCGCGCGGCGGCGGCATCGCCTATGACGACGGCAAGATTTTCGTGACGACGGGCTTCGGCAACGTGCATGCGCTCGATCCCGCCGGCGGCGCCGAACTCTGGGTGCAGGCGATCGGCGATCCGTTCCGCGCCGCGCCCACCGCGACCGGCGGCCGCATCTTCGCCGTCACCGCCGACAATCAGATGATCTGCATATCCCAGGACAGCGGCGAAGTCCTGTGGCGTCATCGCGGCATCGTCGAAAGCGCCGGTATTCTCACCTCCACCAGCCCGGCCGTTTCGGGCGCCGTCGTCATCGCGCCTTATTCCTCCGGCGAGCTTGTCGCGCTGCGCGTCGAGAACGGCACGCCGGTCTGGTCGGACTCGCTCACCCGCACCGGCAACGTCACCTCGCTCAGCGAACTCAACGACATCGCCGGCCGCCCGGTGATCGACCGCAACCGCGTCATCGCCGTCAGCCATTCGGGCCGCATGGTGTCGATCGACCTGCGCACCGGCGAGCGCGTCTGGACGCGCGACATCGGCAGCGTGCAGACGCCCTGGGTCGCCGGCGAATATATTTTCGTCGTCACCACGTCGCAGGAACTTCTGGCGATCTCGCGCCGCGACGGCCGCATCCGCTGGCTGTCGGCGCTGCCCCGCTACAAGAATCCCGAAAAGCGCACGGGCAACATCGAATGGAGCGGACCGATACTGGTCGGTGAACGATTGTTCCTCGTTTCATCGGATCGCGACGCAATAACGGTCTCGCCCTATACCGGCGAAATCGGCGAAACCATTTCGCTTTCCGGCGGCGCGTTGATCCCGCCGGTCGTTGCGGGCGGCACGGTCTATGTTCTGACCAACAACGCAACGCTGGTTGCCCTGCGATAGGGCGGCCGCGCGCGGCAAGTGCCTCGTGCATCAGAGAGGCTGACTAACGTGTCATTCACGGTCGCCATTGTCGGTCGGCCCAATGTCGGCAAGTCCACCCTGTTCAACAGGCTGGTGGGCAAGAAGCTCGCATTGGTGGACGACACGCCGGGCGTCACGCGCGACCGGCGCGAGGGCGACGCGCATCTTGGCGATCTCAGCTTTAAGGTCGTCGACACGGCCGGCCTCGAGGAAGCGACCGGCGACAGCCTGGAGGCGCGGATGCGCCGTCAGACCGATCAGGCGATTGCCGAGGCCGATGTCTGCCTGCTGCTGATCGACGCGCGCGCCGGCGTCACCCCGCTCGACAAGCGTTTCGCGCAAATCCTGCGCAAGTCGCCGACGCCGGTCATCCTCGCCGCCAACAAATGCGAGGGCGGCGCAGGGCAGGCGGGCCGCATGGAGGCCTACGAACTCGGTCTCGGCGCGCCGCTGCCGCTCTCGGCCGAACATGGCGAGGGCCTGAGCGACCTCTACGACGCACTGGCCGCCTTTGCCGACGGCTTCGCCGAGAACGATGAGGAGCAGGCGCTGGAGGATGCGCTCGCCGACGACGAGGCCGAAGGTTTCGATCCCGACGCGCCCTACGAGCCCGATCTCGAAGCGCCGCTGCGCATTGCGATGGTCGGCCGCCCCAATGTCGGCAAGTCGACGCTGGTGAACCAGCTTCTCGGCGAGGACCGCATGCTGACCGGCCCCGAGGCCGGCATCACCCGCGACAGTATCGGCATCGAATGGCTCTGGCGCGGCCGCCGCGTCAAGCTCTGGGACACCGCCGGCATGCGCCGCCGCGCGCGCGTCGTCGCCAAGCTCGAAAAGCTCTCGGTCGCCGACACGCTGCGCGCCATCCGCTTTGCCGAAGTCGTCGTCGTCGTGCTCGACGCGAGCCAGCCCTTCGAGCGTCAGGATCTGCACATCGCCGATCTCGTTGAGCAGGAAGGCCGCGGCCTGCTGATCGCGGTCAACAAATGGGACACGGTGACGGACACGCAAACGACGCTCCGCATGTTGAAGGAGGAGCTGGAACGCCTGCTGCCGCAAATCCGTGGCGTCCCCATCGTCACGCTTTCGGCGCTGACCGGCCGCGGCACCGACAAGCTGATGCCGGCCATCGAGCGCGTCCACACCTTCTGGAATGCCCGCGTCTCGACCGCGAAGCTCAACCGCTGGCTGGAGGAAACCGTCTCGCGCCACCAGCCGCCGGCCGCCAAGGGCCGTCCGGTCAATCTCAAATACATGTCGCAGGTGAAATCGCGCCCGCCGACCTTCGCGGTATTTTCCAGCCGCGCCGACGAAGTGCCGACCTCCTATCGCCGCTACCTGGTCAACGGCCTGCGCGAAACCTTCGACCTCCCCGGCATCCCGATCCGCCTCTTCATGCGCAAGGGCAGGAACCCCTACGCGAAGAAGAAGTAACGACCTGCCGTCGTTCTCAACTGTCGAGATAGCCCGCAAGCTCCTGCTCGAATTCCGGGAAATAGCGGGAGATGATGGTCACGTCGAAGCGGCCGAGAATGCTCTCCTTCGGCTCGCGGTCGAGCAGAAAGCGGAACGCGGCGTCGATACACTCCTCGGGCGTATGAGCGCCGCCTGTCAGCTTTTCGAAAACCGCCTGCGCCATCGTCACTCGGTGGCGGCTCTCGCTCTTGCCCTCGCGGATTGTGACATCGAACGTCAAGGGATCGCCGTCATCCGCGCGCACAACATCAATGTTGCGCGCCGCCGTCACGGCTCAGGCTTTCACTTTCTCGTAAGGCACGATCTCGCCGTTCTTCGTGTAGCTCGGCATCGCCATCTCGATAAACAGCGGCACGAGATCGGCGGGTCGCGTCAGCGTCGTCGGGTCTTCGCCCGGCATTGCCTTCTTGCGCATCGCGGTGCGCGTCGGGCCGGGTGAGAGCAGGTTGACGCGCACGGATGTTTTTTCGAGTTCGCCGGCCCAGGTCTTCACCATCGCGTCGAGCGCGGCCTTGGTCACCGAATAGCCGCCCCAATAGGGCCGGCATTTCTGCGCCGCGCCGGAGGTCACGAAAATCGCGCGCCCCGCATCGGACCTTTTCAGCAGCGGCTCCATCGAACGGATCAGCCGGAAATTCGCCGTCACGTTGACGGCGAGCGTCTTGTCCCAGTCCTTCGGCTCCATGTGGCTGAGCGGCGTCAGCGTGCCGAGCGAACCGGCATTGCCGACCAGAATGTCGAGCTTGCCCCAGCGCTCGAAAATCGTCGCGCCCAGCCGGTCGATGCCGGGAAAATCGGTAAGGTCGAGCGGCACCAATGTCGCCTTGCCGCCGACTTTGCGGATTTCGTCGTCCACTTCCTCAAGCCCGCCAACCGTGCGCGACACGAGAACGACATGCGCGCCTTCCGCCGCCATGCCGAGAGCGACGGCGCGCCCGATGCCGCGCGATGCGCCGGTGATGACCGCAAGGCGGTCCTGCAAACGTCCACTCATATTCGGGTTACTCAGGCTATTTCGGCGAGCAACGACAATTGCGTCGTTCGCTGCTCGCCATCGCGGTCGAGCAGCGGCGTCGGATAGTCGCCGGTGAAACAATGATCCGTCAGTTGCGGATGCTCCTGATCGCGATGGGAAAAGCCCATCGCGCGGTAGAGCCCGTCGACGGAGATGAAAGCGAGGCTGTCGACCCCGATATAGTTGCGCATCTCTTCGAGATCGTAATTTGCCGCCAGAAGCTGTTCGCGTTCCGGCGTGTCGATGCCGTAAAAGTCGGGATGCGTGATCGGCGGGCTGGCGATGCGCATATGCACCTCGCGCGCGCCCGCTTCATACATCATCTTGACGATCTTCACCGACGTCGTGCCGCGCACCACGCTGTCGTCGACAAGCACGATGCGCTTGCCGGCCACGATGGCGCGATTGGCATTGTGTTTCAGCTTCACGCCGAGCTGGCGGATATGTTGCGTCGGCTCGATGAAGGTCCGCCCCACATAATGGTTGCGGATGATGCCGAGTTCGAATGGGATGCCGGATTGCGCCGCAAAGCCGATGGCCGCCGGCACGCCCGAGTCCGGCACCGGGATCACCACATCGGCATCGACATAGGACTCGGTGGCGAGTTCCTGTCCCAGCCGCTTGCGCACATTGTAGACGCTCTTGCCGCCGACAATGCTGTCGGGCCGCGCGAAATAGATGTACTCGAACACGCAGGGCCGCACCTGCTGCGGCGGGAAAGGCCGGATCGATTCGATGCCGTCCTTGGTCGCAACAACGATCTCGCCGGGCTCGATTTCGCGCACGAACTCGGCCCCGATAATGTCGAGCGCCACCGTCTCCGAACAAAGGATCGGCGCACCCCCCAGTTTCCCCAAAATGAGCGGCCGGATGCCCAGCGGATCGCGCGCCCCGATCAGCTTCTTGTTGGTCAGCACGACCAGCGCATAGGCGCCCTGTATCTGCGACAGCGCATCGACGAAACGCTCCATCACGCGCGGCTTCCGGCTCTGCGCCACGAGTTGCAAGATGGTTTCGGTATCCGATGTCGACTGAAAGATGGCGCCGTTGCGCACCAGCTCGTTCCTGAGCGTGATGGCGTTGGTCAGGTTGCCGTTGTGGCAGACGGCGAAGCCGCCGCCATAAAGGTCCGCGAACAGCGGTTGCACATTGCGGAGCACCGTCTCGCCGGTCGTCGAATAGCGCACATGGCCGATCGCCATGTCGCCTTTCAACCGGTCGATGACCTTGGCCGACGAGAAATGGTCGCCGACCAGCCCGATCCGCCGCTCGGAATGAAAATGCTCGCCGTCATAGGCAACGATGCCCGCGGCCTCCTGCCCGCGATGCTGGAGCGCGTGGAGCCCCAGCGCCGTCAGCGCCGCGGCGTCGGGATGGCCGAACACGCCGAACACGCCGCATTCCTCGCGCGGGCGGTCGTCTTGCAGGTCGTCGTCGGTAAGGAAGGTCGGGGTGGGGGTCGGTTTTCGGGCCTCGGTCACAAAGGGGAAGCGAAGCTGCGTCTGCTCGTGCATCGCGCGGACTCCTAAAGGATTAGGCATCTACTCCCCGGTCGTGTTCTCGAAAAGCCGATCGAGCCCCCTCCGTTCGGACGGGTTATAGCCCGGTCCATCTGCATTGTCAGCGCCTGAATTGGCCGGTTCGCTCCGCGGTGCCGGGGCGGGTTGTCGCGCCGCCGGGGCCGTCTCGGCGGGTGCGCGTTCCGTCGTCGGCGCCAGCGAAAACAGCAGGCTTGCCGTGCTTTCGACGGTCGGCTTGAACTGCGCATCGCGGATCCAGTCCGGATGGTCGTCGGGATTGGGCACCAGCCAGACGAAGAAGAGATAGGCGACGGTGACGATCAGCAGGCCCCGCGCCAGCCCGAACAGGAACCCGAGCGTCCGGTCCATCAGCGAGGCCCGGTCGTGAATATCCATCAGCGCGCCCGACCAGCGCGCCGTCAGCGCCGCCACCAGCAGGTAGCCGGCCAGGAAAATCACCAGCGCCGCAATCACCGCGGCGAGCCAGGCCGAGGCGACGAATTTCGAGAAAAACGGCGCCACATAGGGAAACAGCCACAGCGCCGCCAGCGCGCCGGCCACCCAGGCCACGATCGACAGCATTTCGTTGGTGAAGCCGCGCAACAGCGCCAGCACACTCGAAACCAGCAGAACCCCGATGACGATCAGGTCGAACAGCGTCAAATCACTCTCCCGTTTTGGGACAGAAGCCTATCACATCTCGCGGGCGCGCTTCTGCGGCCCGCCGGAGCATTTTCCGGCCAAGTGGCCGCCGGTTGGCCGCAGAAAATGCGACAAAACCAAAAAACACCGATCCTGATCCAGCTATTGGATCAGGATCGAGTCGCCAGATGGGCTATTAGGCCCTGAAGGTCCGAAATTTCGGTGAACGCGAGGCCGCCCGAGGGCCGCGACCGGGCCGCCATGGCGGGCAGGATGGCCTTGGAAAACCCGAGCTTTTCCGCCTCTTTCAGCCTTGCCTCCATCTGGCTGACCGGCCGCACCGCGCCCGAAAGGCTGATTTCGCCGAAAATCACGCAATCGGACGGCAATGGTTGCCCCGTAACGGATGAAATCAGCGCCGCCGCCACCGCGAGGTCGGCCGCCGGCTCGTTGATTCGCAAACCCCCGGCAACGTTCAGATAGACGTCCTGGCCCGCCAGCGTCAGCCCGCAGCGCGCCTCCAGCACCGCCAGCACCATGGAGAGCCGCCCGCCGTCCCAGCCCACCACGGCCCGGCGCGGCGTGCCGAGCGCACTCTTGGCCACCAGCGCCTGGATTTCGACCAGCACCGGCCGCGTCCCCTCGATCCCGGCGAAAACCGCCGAGCCGCTGGTCTCGCCGTCGCGCTCGCCGAGGAAGAGGGCAGAGGGGTTCGGCACTTCGGCCAGCCCCTTTTCGCCCATCTCGAAAACGCCGATCTCGTTGGCGGGTCCGAAGCGGTTTTTCACCGCGCGCAGGATGCGGAACTGGTGCCCGCGCTCGCCCTCAAAATAGATCACCGCATCGACCATGTGCTCGACGACGCGCGGCCCGGCGATCTGTCCTTCCTTGGTCACATGCCCGACCAGGATGACGGCTGTCCCGTGTCGTTTCGCGAAGCGCACCAGCTCCTGCGCCGAGGCGCGCACCTGCGTCACCGTGCCGGGCGCGCTGTCCAGCGCTTCGGTCCACATGGTCTGAATGGAATCGATCACCACCGCACGGGGCGGCGTCCCGCTTTCGAGCGTGCCGAGAATATCCTTGAGGTTGGTCTCGGCGCCGAGCTGCACCGGCGCCTCGCCGAGCCCCAGCCGCCGCGCCCGCATCCTGACCTGCGCAATCGCCTCTTCGCCGGAGATATAAACGACGGCGCCGCCGCTTGCCTCACCCGGTCTCGCTGCCAGCGCCGCCATCGCCTGCAGCAGCAGCGTCGATTTGCCGATCCCCGGATCGCCGCCGATCAGCACCGCCGATCCCGGCACCAGCCCGCCGCCCGTCACCCGGTCGAACTCGGCCATGCCGGTGATGTGGCGCGGCGGGTCGGCCGTCTCGCCGCTCATCTCGACAAGCTCGATCCGCCGTCCCTTGCTCCGCCCGCCGGCCTTTGCCGGCCCCGCGCCGATGCCGCCCGTCGCGCCGGCTTCCTCGACAATGGTGTTCCATTCGCCGCACGCCTCGCAGCGCCCCGACCAGCGCGGATAGGCCGCGCCGCAGGACTGGCAAACGAAATTGCGCGATGCCTTGGCCATCTGATGTTCCGGGCCTCATTACAAAATGTCATCCCGGCGAAAGCCGGGATCCATGGGCGGCGCGTCGCCCCGCAGCGAACAGGGAATCCACCTAGGGCTTCAGCACATCCATGCCGATCGGCCCTTCGGCGCGCCCGTGAATGAACTGGTCGACATAATCGTTGCCGCTGTCGTCGATCCGGTCGCGCGGGCCTTCCCAGATGATCTTGCCCTTGTAGATCATCGCCACCCGGTCGGCGATCTTCCTGACGCTCGACATGTCATGCGTGATCGACAGCGTCGTCGCGCCGAGATCCTTTACCCGGTCGACGATCAGCTCGTTGATGACGTCGGCGGTGATCGGGTCGAGGCCGGTCGTCGGCTCGTCGAAGAAGATGATTTCCGGATCGGCGGCGATGGCGCGCGCCAGCCCGACGCGCTTCTGCATGCCGCCCGAAAGCTCGGCGGGGTAGAGCTCGCCGACTTCCGGCCCGAGCCCGACTTTCGCCAGCTTCTCGATGGCGATTTCCTTGGCGGCCTTGCGCTTCATGCGACGGCCCTGAATGAGGCCGAAGGCGACGTTCTCCCAGACGGCGAGACTGTCGAACAGCGCCGCGCCCTGAAACAGCATCCCGAATTTTCGCAGCACCGCCTCGCGCTGGCCGCTATCCATCTTCAGCACATTCTTGCCGTCGACGAATATCTCGCCGCGATCCGGCCGGATGATGCCGAGCACGCATTTGATCATCACCGACTTTCCGGTGCCCGATCCGCCGATGACGACGAGCGACTGGCCTTTCGGCACGGTAAGGTTGATGCCGTCCAGCACCACTTTCGAGCCGAAGCGCTTGTGGACGTTCCTGAGTTCGATTTTTGCGTCGCTCATTTCCGCCCCCTCAATTCGCAAACAGCAGCGACGTCATCACGTAGTTCGCCGCGAGGATGAGGATGGAGGCGGTGACGACCGCATTCGTCGTCGCGCGGCCCACGCCTTGCGCGCCGCCCTTCGAATTGAAGCCGTGGAAGCAGCCCATGGTGGCGATGATGAAGCCGAAAACGCCGGCCTTGATCAGGCCCGACATCACATCGTCGAACTTCAGAAAGTCGGCCGTGTTCTTGATATAGACGCCGGCGTTGAAATCGAGCGTCTGTGTGCCGACCACGAAGCCGCCCATGATGCCGATAATGTCGGCGACGAAAACCAGCAGCGGCAGCGTCAGCACGGCCGCGACGACGCGCGGCACGACGAGATATTTGTAGGGGTTGGTCGACAGCGTCGTCAGCGCGTCGATCTGTTCGGTCACGCGCATCGTCCCGAGTTCGGCCGCGATCGCCGCCGACACGCGCCCCGCCACCATCAGCCCGCCAAGCACCGGCCCCAGCTCGCGCGTGATGCCGAGCGCGACGATGGTCGCGACGATCGATTCCGAGTTGAACTCGTTGCCGCCGTAATAGATCTGCAAGGCCAGCGCGCCGCCCGTGAAGAAAGCGGTCAGCGCCACCACCGGCAGCGAGAAATAGCCGATCCGCATCATCTGCTGCGCGACCAGCCGCCAGAAGAAGGGCGGGCGGAAAATGTGGGAGACCGACTGCCAGATGAAAAGCGACAGCCGGCCGATTTCGGCAAGCAGCGCCAGCACGACCCGGCCGATAATCGCAAAGAAAGTCAAACCTGCCCTCCGGGCTTGCCGCTCAAGTTTTCGCCGCCGGTCAGGTAACGCCGCATGTACCGCCGCCCGAGGCTGGTGAGAATCTCGTAGCCGATGGTCCCGGCCCGGAGGCCCACATCGTCCACACTTATATGGGGGCCGATCAGCTCGGCCATGTCGCCGCGCTGGATGAACCCCTCCGGAACGGCGCTCACATCGACCGCCATCATATCCATCGAGACTCGCCCCGCGACCGGCACAGTGTACCCCGCAATATGCACATGTCCGCCCTTTTCTTGGGTTTTTTCGTCCGATCGGCGGCTGAGCGCCCGGAAATAGCCGTCGGCATAGCCGGCCGAAAGCACCGCGATGCGGGCCGGCGCCGCCGCTGCCCATGTGGCGCTGTAGCCGACCGCGTCGCCGGCCTCGAGCGTCCTGACCGCCAGCACCCGCGCCTCGACCGTCACCGCCGGGCGGAACGGATTGGCCGCGCCCGTCAGCGGGTTGCCGCCGTAAAGCCCGACGCCCGGCCGCATCAGGTCGAAATGATAATCGGGCCCGAGAAACACCCCCGGCGAATTGGCAAGGCTCGCCCGCGCGCCCGGAAAGCGGTTGGCAAGCATGGCGCGCATCTCGCGGAAGCGCCCGAGCTGTTCGGCATTGCGCGGGTTCGCGGCGTCGTCGGCGCAGGCGAGGTGGCTCATCACGAGCCGCACATCGATCCCCTCGCTGAGTGCCGCGTCTTCGGCCAGCGCCGCTGCGTCGGTCGCGCTCATGCCGAGCCGGTTGAGCCCGCTGTCGAAATGCAGCGCCGCCGGCAGGCGCGTGCCGCCGCGCTTCGCCGCATCGCGCCACTCGGCCACTTCCGCCATCGAGGCAAGGCAGGGCGCAAGCCCCGCTTCGCGGTAGAGCGCCTCCGCGCCGGGAAAGAGCCCGTTCAGCACATAAATGGCGACGCCCGGCAGTAGCGCGCGCAGCGCCGCGCCCTCATGGGCGTCGGCGACGAAAAAGCACCCGCAGCCCTCTTCGGCGAGCCGCCGCGCCACCGGCGCCATGCCGAGCCCATAGGCATCCGCCTTGACGACCGCCCCCGCTTCGGCGCCCGGCGCCGCCGCCCGGACCGCGCGCCAGTTCGCCGCCACCGCGCCGAGATCGACGGTCAACACGCCGCCCGCCGCGGCAATCTCGGTCGCGCTGCTGATTTCTCGTACGTCCATGTTGGGAAAGGCGCTCTCATTCATCCGGCTGCGGGCATCATACGCGAACACCGTGCCGGCGAAACCCGCCGCCGCTGCCTGAAACGGAGAATTTCTTTACCGGTGGTGGCCTAATCTGAATGCTGAATGCCGCTTGACGCCGGTGCGGGCGTCGGGACGGCGTGTGGGTTGAGTGCGTTTTGTTGAGTGCGATTCAGAGATGGACATCGACGGCAAGGACAATGCGTGCGGCAAGGCACGGAGGGCGGCCACGCTTCCCCTGTCGCTGTCGAACGACGCCGCCCGCTCAATGTTCGGGCGCCTCTTCGAGGCGGCCGGCGATGTCATCCTGATTTTCGACGCTGAGGGCCGCATCGAGGCGGCCAATCCGGCACTGGAACGGATACTCGGCTATGCCCCCGACGAAGTGCGCGGCCTGCCGCTGGGCACGTTGCTGGTCGACGAGCAGCGAAGCGACATCGAAACCGTCATCGCCAACTATGCCCCGCAATCCGAACACGTCTTTGTCGGCAAGGGCGCGCGCGAAATTCCGGTGCGGACAAAAGCCGGCGAAGAGCGCTTCTTCGAAATCGTTGTCGAGGAAATCGGCGGCGGCCCCATGTTCCTCGTCATCGGCCGCGACGTCACCGAGCGCCGCCGCCGCGACGACAGCTTGCGCAGCAGCGAGGCGATGCTGCGCGCGCTGGTTGCATTCGGAACCGACATCGCAACGGTCGTCGGTCCGGATGGCACCATCCTTTTCGAAAGCCCCTTCACCAAGAACATTCTCGGCTATGCCGACGACGATCTGGCGGGCCGCAACGCGCTCGACTTCATCGATCCCGACGATCGGCCGCGCGTCGAGGCCGCCCTTGTCTCGATCCTGGCCGAAGCCGGCAGCCGCACCGAACTGGAAGCGCGCTTCCGCCACAGGGACGGCACCCCGCGCACCCTCCATCTGACCGGCACCAATTGCCTCGAACATCCCGCGATCGGCGGCATCGTCGTCAACGCGCGCGACGTCACCGAGCGCGTCGCGGCCGAGGAAGCGCGCGAGACCAGCGACCGCCGGCTGCGCCAGGCGCAGAAGGCCGCGCGCATGGCGGTCTGGGACATCCACCTGCCGACCGGGCGGATGTCCTGGAGCGTCGAGTCCGGCCTGCTGTTCGGCATTGAGGCCGAGAAGCGCGTCGCGGACCAGGATCAGTTCTTCCGGCATGTGCACCGCGACGATCGCGCCGGCTTTCACGTCGCGCTGGCGCGGGCGGTCGAAACCCGGGCCGAGAGCTTCACCCATGAATTTCGCATCCGCGCCGCCGATGGCCGTTTCCTGCATGTCCGCGCCCATGGCGGCTGCATCATGGGCGACGATGGCGCGCCGCTCTGGCTGGCCGGCGTGGCGCAGGACGTCACCGACTATTGCGTCGCCCTCGAAACCCTGCGCCGGAACGAAGCGCGCCTGACCGAAGCGCAGCGCATGGCGAAATTCGGTCATTGGGAACTCGACTTCTTGAGCCGGGAATTGACCTGGACCGACGAAGTCTACGAGATATTTGGCCTCGACCCGGCGCGTTTCGCCCCCACTTACGAGACTTTTCTGGCAGCGGTCCATCCCGACGACCGCGACCTCATCAATTCGGCCTACACAAGATCGCTGGACGATCGCACGCCTTACATCGTCACCCACCGCCTGCGCATGGCCGACGGCGCCGTCAAATGGGTCGAGGAGCGTTGCGCCACCGAATTCGATGGCCAGGGCAACCCGCTGGTGTCCAGCGGCACCATCCAGGACATCACCGAGCGCAAGCTGACCGAACTGGCCGTCATCGCGGCGCGCGACGAGGCGGTGCTGGCCAACCGCGCCAAGTCGGAATTCCTGGCCAACATGAGCCATGAGTTGCGCACGCCGCTGAATGCGATCCTGGGCTTTTCCGAAATGATGCAGCGCGAGGTCTTCGGCCCCCTCGGCGTACCGAAATACCGCGAATATGTCGCCGACATCCTGAAAAGCGGCCGCCATCTTCTCGATGTGCTGAGCGACATCATGGACGTCTCGCGCGTCGAGGCCGGCAAGATCGAATTCGAGCCCGGTGAGTTGTCGGTCGCCCAGCTGGCCGATGCCTGCAAGGTGATCGTCGGCGGCCGCATCCGCGAGAAGCGGCAGCGTTTCTCGGTGACGATCCGGAAGGGCGCCCGCACGATCCATGCCGATCCGCGTCTTGCCAAGCAGATTCTGCTCAACCTGATCTCGAACGCGATCAAGTTCACCCCCGATGCCGGCCGCATCGAACTGACCGCACGGCGCACCCGCGCCGGCGAGATCGCGCTCTCGGTCGCCGATACCGGCATCGGCATCGCGCCGAACGATATCGCCCGCGTCGTCGAACCCTTTGTCCGCGCCGAGGGCGCGCTGGCCCGCACCCATGAAGGCACCGGCCTCGGCCTGGCGCTGTCGAAATCCTTCATCGAACTCCATGGCGGCCGCCTCGAAGTCGAAAGCCGCCTCGGCAAGGGCACCACCGTCACCGTCTACTTCCCGCCGCCCGCGCAAGCCCGACACGGCGCCGCCGCCTGAGCGCGAAACCGCGCCATTCGCACGCCTCATGGTTAATGCGCACCGCCGCCCGCATCCCTCCGCCGAAGCAACTCCTTAACAGTGTTGGCCGATACTTGCAGGGCCCTCGGAGCCTCTTGCGATGTATCGACAATCGACCCGGAATCGGCAGGCAATACACATCGTCGCTGCGCTTCTCATGGGCGCGGCGGTGTGGGCCGCTGGCATGGGCCCCGCCGCATCGCGCGAAGCCGTCGCATCGCCGTCCACCGCCGGCATCGCTTCGGGCAAGAACCTCTCGCTTGCCGCCGGCTGGACCGTCTATCGCGACGCCGTCGTGCCCGCCGCGCGCTTCGCCGCCGGCTGCGGACTTTCCTTCGACGGCCTCGAAGCGCGCGCCGTCGCGCTTCCCGATGTCTGGGGTCCGGCGCTCACCGCCGATGTCGCCACCGGCCACGGCGCCGCCACCTATTGCCTCGACCTTGCCCTCCCTCAGACCTCGCAGATCCTCGGCCTCGCGATGGGCACCACGCGCTCGGTCTATTCGATCTATGCGGTGTCGGCGGAGCCGGGCGGCGCGGCGCATGTCCAGCTCCTGCATCGCAATGGCGATCCGGCCCATGCCGAGCGCCTCGTTCCCGTCAATCCCACCGCGCCCGTCATTGCCCTGCCATACGATCTGCGGCAATTCCGCCTCGTCGTGCAACTGGCCAACCACGTCCACAAGCAGGGCGGCATCGTCGATGTGCCCGAGATCGGTTTCCTGCAGCAGATGGATTCGATGCAGCGCCGCGCCAGCGCCTTGCCCACGGCGCTCGCGCTGGTGCTTGTCCTTGTCGCCGTCGCCACGCTGGTCGTCGGCCGCTCCTCCAGCTATTTCAACGGCCATCTGATCTTCGCCGCGCTCTGCGGCGCCTCGGCGCTGCGCGTCTTCCTTGTCAGCAATCTGATCTGGGACTATCTGCCCGCCTTTCCGGAGGCGCGGAAATACGATCTCGAATATCTCTCCCTCTTCCTGATCGCACCGGCCTACTACGCCTTCATCTGCTACCTCTTCCGCGAGGGCAGGGTGATCTGGATCGACAAGCTGGTCTATGCCGTCTCCGCCGTCTTCTGCCTGTTCGCCCTTCTTGCCGCGCCGCTGATGGCGCCCGGAACGATCACGCTGCTGCGCGAGCCTTTCCAGCTCCTCTGGGCCGTTATCACCGTCGTCGTCGGGATCACGATCCTCAAGGCGTTGCTGACGGAACGGGAAGCGAGGCCGGACGCGCTGATTGTCCTGATCGCCGGCCTTGCAACCTTCGGCTACGAAGTTCTTTCGAGCATGAAGATCATTCATTCGTCGATGGAGCTTTCCAATCTTTTGATCGTCTTCGTCACCACGCTCCACATCCGCGCCTTCATGCTGAAATACCGGCGCGTCGAAGGCGAACGCGACACGCTGCACCGGAATCTCCACGAGGCGAATGCGGTTCTCGAGGCGCGCGCGGCGGAACTCTCCCGCGCGCTGCGCCTCGCCGAACAGGCATCGCAGGCGAAGTCGGAATTCCTCGCCACCATGAGCCACGAGCTTCGCACGCCCCTGAACGCCATCATCGGCTTTTCCGAAATGATGAAGCACGAAATGTTCGGACCGCTCGGCAACGGAAAATATGCGGACTACGCGACGGACATCAACGAGAGCGGCACCCATCTCCTCGATCTCGTCAGCGACATCCTCGACATTTCCCGCGTCGAATCCGGCACCGACACGCTCCACGAAGAGGAAGTCGGCGTCGAGAACGTCGCCCGTCAGGTGCTCGACACGATGCGGCTGAAAGCCGACCGGGCGGGCGTCGCCTGCCGCATCGAGGCGCCGGCCGGCCTGCCGCCGGTCCGCGCCGACGAACGCAAGATCAGGCAGATCGTCGCCAATCTTGTCGGCAACGCGATCAAGTTCAACGTCCCCGGCGGCACGGTCGCGGTGAGGCTCGGCCACGATGCGGATGGTTTCAGCATCGCCGTTTCCGACACCGGCATCGGCATCGCGCGCGACGACCTCCCCAGGGCGCTCTCCCGCTTCGGCCAGGTCGAGGGCCATCTCAGCCGCACCTATGACGGCCTCGGCCTCGGCCTCTCGATCGTGCAGTCCCTGACCGGCCAGCACGACGGCCGCTTCGCCATCGAAAGCGAACCCGGCCTCGGCACCACGGTCACCGTCACCTTGCCCCCCGATCGCTGCCTCGAAACAAACCTCGCCGCCGCCGCCGGGTGAGGCAGTTGCAAGACAGCATCTCCCCCGCTTTCCCTCTCCCCGCTGGGGAGAGGGAGGGAGACGCCGCAGGCGTCGGAAGGGTGAGGGGCTTCTGAGTTGCGACTATCCTCGGCATCCCAAAAATAAAAATGTCACCCCGGCGTTCGCCGGGATGACACCGGAGGGGAGGAGGGGCAGGGGGCAAACCCCAAATCGTCATTGCGAGCGAAGCGAAGCAATCCAGAACCGATTGAGGCACGGGACAACCGTCATGCAACGCCGCCTCTGCGTGAGTCCTTCCTTCGCGCCTTCGCGTGAAAACCCTTCTCTTCTTCGCGCCTTCGCGTGAAATCTCTTCTCTTCGCCGCGCCGCCCGGCATGCCATCGCAGGCTTGGCACAGCGAAATTGCACACACGCGTCTTTTCCCTAATATGCGCCCGTCATAAACGCGAAAGGGCAGGGCTGATGGCGGGTTCGGAAAAGACGGGGCACGGCGCCGACGGCGAAGGACGCAAGGGCGGCTTGCCGCTTTGGGCGAAGATACTGGCCGTGCCTGCCCTTCTTGTGCCGCTCTACGGCGCGATCGTGGCGACCGATGCGGTCCCCGCGCTTCATCCAGGTGTGATCTTTGCGAGCGGTCCCGTCATCGACGCCAGTTCGCTCGAGGCCCTCGAGCGCTCCATCTTTCAAATCGTCGCCGCGCTGCCGGAGGAGGAACAGGAGGAATTCCAGACCATCTTCACTTACCTGAGCTGGAAGGGCATCGATCGTGCGAGCGGCGAGAGGCCCGACTACCTGGCCCGGTTCGCGCCCTGGCACGGCTACACCGGCGCGCGCCTGGTCGCCCGCCACCGCGCCGCCCATCGGGCCGAAGTCGCGGCGATGGAGGCCGCATATGCGCGCGATGCCGAGGCGGCGCGCCTCGCCAATGTCGAGCGCGGCCGGGGTGAAGTGCGCCGCCTCGAGGCCGAGATCGCCCGCGAGCCGGAAATCCGCGCCATGCTCGCCAAGGTGGACGTCGCCTTGACCCGCTTCAGCGGCCATCAGAACCGGCTGGCGGCGCGGCTTCCCGATCACATGCCGGACTACAGGGAATTTTATGTCGACGCCGATATCGTGCTCACCAACCGGACCGGGCTCGACCTTGGCCTGGTGCGGGTCGAGTTCGAACTGTTCGACCGCAAGGATGGGTCGCGGCTGTCACGGGATCTTGTGTATCTCGATTTCATCGGTCTGGGCGATCGCTTCGATCCCGAGATGGATCGGATCGTCCGTGTCGGCGGCGGCAGCCTCGCCAACGGCCAGACGCGGCGGATCAATGTGCCGGACCTCTTTTATACGCGGGATCATTTCACGGGCCGGGTGCCGACCTCCGCCGAATTGACGAGCAACATGAGACTGAGCGCCGGCACCGTTGTGCTGGAAGACGCCGCGAGCCGGAACGCCTACACCCTGAGTGCGGTGGAAGATGCCCGCCGCGAACTGGCCGAATGGCAGACCTATCTCGAGAGGGGTTACTGAAGAGGCCGGCATGGCGCGTCGCGCGTCACCGCGCCTCACCACCCCCACCATCGTCATTGCCGGGCCCTCCTTAATACTCAAGGAGTCCGGCAATCCAGAAGGCGCATCAGCGCGGTCTCTCTTCGCAAAAATCTTTCTCCGCGGCTCCGCGTCTCCGCGTGAAACCCCTTAAACCTCCTTCAACGCCCGCTTCGCCGCCTGCAGCTCGCGATCGATCACGCGCAGCAGCATCCGGCTCGGCTGGTCGGGCGCGCGGCAGCCCGGTTCCCAGTCGCGCAGCGTGCCGACGGGAATCTTGAACGTCTCCAAAAATTCCTTCTGCGTCATCCCGAGCCGCCCGCGCATCGCCTTGACGTCGATCTCGGCCGGAATATGCACCCGTGCGCCAACAGCCTTGCCACGCGAAAAGGTGAGGGCCTCTTTCAAGCCCTGCTTGATGTCGTGTCCAACCTCACTCACATCGGCTTCCTGCAACTCGGAACCAGCACGTTGATCATTTGCCTGAACTCCGCCTTCTCGCTGGGCGCAATGTCGGCCTTCTCGTTCATGCTATAGGCCGCCAGCAGGAAGAACTTTCCTCTTAACTGGGGCGTCGGCTGAAACTATTGGATGCGTCCGGCACCCGGATCCAATGCAAGATCAAAAACGATGTGGTCATCGTCGTCGTCAAGGCCTCCGGATTCAAATTTGACCGCTTGAATTGTGAGGCCACCAGATAGCTCTGCTTCAAAAGGATTTTTCATATCGCCAAACGCGTGATGTTCATATGTATCCTTGTCAATGCGTCCGGCGAGATAGTCTTGCAGGAGGCGTGATGAAAGAGAAATTGTCATCGTAGTTAGGCCTGTCGTGAGCTTTGTTCCGAGATACCAGCTTTTCTGAGGGTGGAATCCGCCTTGTGCATGAATTGATCGGGCTTGATACCCCTCGAACTGAGGCGCGGGTAAGCGACTCGAGAGTTCATTTAAGCGATGATATTCCCTTGAGTCCATGTTCTCTCGTTTGTCAAAACATGTGACTTTCCATCTTGGCGACGAGCTGTATGGAAGGTGATTGCCACTCGACGGAGAAAATACGCAAACAAGGTCAACGCTCAATTTGCGAAGCGCATGATGGATTATTTCAGCGCCCGATATTTCATTGGTCCCCATCATTGTAGGTTTTAGGTGTCTCAGCAAACTGCAACCGGCATCAAATAGAAATATACACCGTAGAGTTCCTTGGGATGCGCCCGATACTTGGCGTCTCTTCTTTTTCAAAGCAGTGTATATCGGATTCTTTTCAAGGTCGTAGGCCACGGGCGGCATACTGCAAAAAGTTCGGGCGTGTTTTGACACTGAGGGCCGCCAGCTAATCAAAACGTTCGTCTTGCCCTCCGAAATTCGAAGCGGTGCAGGTGGTGAGTGTCTTGCTGTGCGAATCCAATCGCGCAGTAGGAGTCTCGCTGAGCAACTTAATTCAAAGTTTGGGTCAACGCATCGCTCTCTCCTGAACTTCGTGTCCCAGTAACTGCGGTCTGCAAACTCAAAATAGAGGTGATCGCTGGCACGCTTTTGAAAGCGATCAGCGTAATTGGCCACTATCTCTGCAGTGTGGTCCATGGCTTCCTGTCCGGAAAAACTATCGTCGGAAAGGGCGCGAATCTCGACGACACAGTTTGTTGACACGAATAGATCGCGGGAGAACACATCGGGACGATGAGAGCTGTTTGGCAATTTTGGTTCGACTTCTATGTGGGCAACACGCGAGATTGCCCAGAGAAGCGACAGCTCTGCCTCGGCGGCAAGCGCGGCTTTCGGTCTCTTGTTGTCCAACAGTGCGACAAGCGCGTTAAGCTTAGCTGGCGCAATCTGCGTTAAAAGATCGTCCGCCATCGAGCGGAGGCGTCGTCGAGAGAAAACAGGCATCTCTACCGGAAATAGGTTGGTGTCATATTCCTAAGCCAAGGAGGCCAATGGTGCCATCTCCCCTCACTCAAACTCCCCCGAATGCACCTGATCGAGGTCCGAGAACCGCGTCACATCGGCCTGGAACTGCAGCTTCACCGTTCCCGTCGGCCCGTGGCGCTGTTTGCCGACAATGCATTCGGCCAGCCCGTGCACGCGGCCCATTTCCTCCTGCCACTGAAGATGTTCGGGCGTGCCCTCGGTCGGCTCGCGCCGCGAGGTGTAGTATTCCTCGCGGAAGACGAACATCACCACGTCGGCGTCCTGTTCGATCGAGCCGGACTCGCGCAGATCCGATAGCTGCGGCCGCTTGTCGTCGCGGCTCTCGACCTGGCGCGAAAGCTGCGACAGCGCCAGGATCGGCACGTCGAGTTCCTTGGCGAGCGCCTTGAGGCCTGTCGTGATCTGCGTCACTTCCTGCACGCGGTTGTCGCCCGCCTTGCCGCTGCCCGCCAGCAATTGCAGATAGTCGACGACCAGAAGCCCGAGGCCGCGCTGCCGCTTCAGCCGCCGGGCGCGCGCCGCCAGCGTCGCGATGGTCAGCCCGCCCGTGTCGTCGATGTAAAGCGGAATGCTCTGCAACTGCTGCGCCGCGTCGACAAGCTGGTGAAACTCGTCCTCGTGAATATTGCCGCGCCGGATGCGCTCCGACGGCACGCCCGATTGTTCGGCGAGCAACCGCGTCGCCAATTGTTCCGACGACATTTCGAGCGAGAAGAAGCCGACGATCGCGCCGTCCGTCGCCGTCACCGTGCCGTCGGCATGGTGCTCGGCCTTGTAGGCTTTCGCTGCGTGGAAGGCGATGTTGGTGGCGAGCGCCGTCTTGCCCATCGAGGGGCGGCCGGCAAGGATCACGAGGTCGGAGCGTTGCAATCCGCCGAGCCGGTTGTCGAGGTCGCGCAATCCCGTCGAGATGCCGGACAGGCCCCCGTCGCGCTTGAAGGCTTCGGCCGCCATTTCGATGGCGGTGTTCAGCGATTCATGGAAGCTCTGGAAGCCGCCTTCGTATTTGCCGCGCTCGGCCAGCTGATAGAGCGATTGCTCCGCATCCAGAATTTGCAGCGCCGGCGTGTCGTCCACCGGCGCGTCATAGGCGCGGGTATGCATGTCGATGCTGACCTGGATCAGCTCGCGGCGGATCGCGAGGTCGTAGATCGTGCGGCCGTATTCCTCCGCGTTGATGATCGTCGTCGCCGCGCCCGCGAGCCGTGCCAGATATTGCGGCCCGCCGATTTCGCTGAGCGCCGCATCGCGCTCGAAATAGTTTTTCAGCGTCACCGGCGAGGCGAGGTGGCCTTGCGTGATCAGCTTCGCCGCCGCCTCGTAGATGCGTCCGTGCAGCGCGTCGAAGAAATGCGACGGCTCCAGAAAGCCCGCCACGCGGTCGTAGGATTCATTGTTGACGAGAATCGCGCCGAGCAGTGCCTGCTCCGCGTCGATGTTATGCGGCTGCACGCGATAGGCGTCGCGCGCGTCGCCGTCGTCCGCCGGTGAATAGGCTGCGTTTGTGTTTTCCATGGTCCGGTTCTAGTCGAAACAGGCGCATTGATGGTACGCGAAAGAGAGGGTGATTCGCGTCGTCCCCAACTTTGTTGTTCAGCCATGTGGATAAGTCGGATGACTATTCCCAAGCCCTTGGCGGGTCGCGAAAATTCTCCATCGGACCCTGTGGAATAGTCGCGGACCGGGGATATCCGGCACTTATCCCCGCCTTTATCCCGCACGAAAAAGCGGTTGTGACAGATTTTTGACAGATCGATGACAGTGAGGGTGTTTCGGCGCCCGCCACGCCGCTTTATCCCCGCCTCTCCGGGCCTTAAGCTTGCCGCCAGGCAACCAAATGGGGGAGGAATCCATGAACGCCGCCAACGACTACGCGACCCTTCTGGGCCGCATTTTTCTGAGCGTGCTTTTCGTCCTTGCAGGGATCAATAAAGCGATGGGCGCCGCCGGCACCATCGCCTTCATCGAGTCCAAGGGCCTTCCGCTGCCGCAAATCGTTTATGCGGGCACGGTCGCGCTCGAACTCGGCGGCGGCCTGCTGCTGCTGATCGGCTATCAGGCGCGCCTCGTCGCGCTCGCCTTCGCGATCTTCTGTGTACTGGCGGCGGTGATCTTCCACCCGAGCCTGTCCGATCCGTCCTTCCTCAAGAACTTCGCAGTCGCCGGCGGCATGCTCTACATCTTCGCCCACGGCGCCGGCCGCTACAGTCTCGACGCGCGCCGCGGCGCGTAGTCCGTCAGTCGCCGGCGAGCAATCGCCGCTGGCTTTCCTGTGCCGCCGCATTGAGCAGCCGCTCATCCTCGACCATGTAGTCGCGGGTGAGCGGCAGCGCCGCTATTTGTTTTGCGAGCTGCAACTGGAACACGGCCATGCCTTCGTTGCGGAACGAGGTTTCCGAACCGGCGAGATAGAATTCCCACATGCGGCAGAAGCGTTCGTCGTAAATGCGCGCCGCCGTATCGCGCTTTTCCATGAAGCGCCGCCGCCATTCGCGCAGCGTCTCGGCATAGTGGAGCCGCAACACTTCGACATCGGTGGTAATGATGCCGCTGCGTTCAACCGCCGCCGCAACTTCGCTCAGCGCCGGGATATAGCCGCCGGGAAAGATATATTTGGCGATCCACGGATTGGTCGAGCCCGGCCCGTCGAGCCGTCCGATCGTGTGGATCAGCGCCACGCCGTCCTCCGTCAGCAGCTCGCGCACCCGGTCGAAATACTCGCGGTAATGTCCGACGCCGACATGCTCGAACATGCCGACCGAAACGATGCGGTCGAAACTTTCCGTCAGCGTGCGGTAGTCCTGCAGCCGGAAATCGACCTGGCCCTCAAGCCCGCGTTCGGCCGCGCGGCGGCGGGCAACCATGTGCTGTTCCTTGCTCAGCGTCACACCGACGACTTCGGCGCCGGCTTCTTCCGCCAGCGTCAGCGCCATGCCGCCCCAGCCGCAGCCGATATCGAGCACGCGCATGCCGGGTTCGATGCGAAGTTTCGCCGCGATGTGGCGCTTCTTCGCAACCTGCGCTTCCTCCAGCGTCATGTTCGGGTCGGCGAAATACGCGCAGGAATACTGCTTGTCGCTGTCCAGAAAGAGATCGTAGATGCCGCCGTCGAGATCGTAATGATGGGCGACATTCTTCTGCGCGCGGCCCATCGGGTTGCGCTGGTCGATGCGCCGCTTCATGCGCCGGAGCGCGCCGTAGATTTCAAACAGCGGCCCGGCAAAGCGCGTGCCGAGATTGGCCGTCAGGATGTCGAGAAATTCATAGATCGTCGCCGGCGGGTCCACCGTCAGACGGCCGTCCATATAGGCTTCGCCGATCTTGAGATAGGGATTGAAAGCAAGCTCCGTCCCGACCGTCTTGTCGTGCAGGCGCATGGTCACGCGCGGGCCTTGCCCGTCGCCGAACTCTCTTGTTTTTCCGTCTGCGCTGACGACGGTCAGCGCACCCCGTTTTACGATCTGCCTGAGAAGCGAACTGAAAAGCATCGAACCCTCCCGTACCGAGGATTGCCTGAACTTCAGGTCTTCGGTCTGCCACCCAGCCCGACCGTTTCTCTGGAAATTATCTAAGGTTAATTGGCCGTCGCATGCAAGTGCGGCAAAGAAAAAGGGCGCCCCGCGGGGCGCCCTTCGAAAATCCGGTCCTGTTATGGAACGAACTTTTATTCCTTGTTTTCGGTCTCTTCGGCGGCATCCGCCTCGTCTTCGCCGTCCTTCGGCGCCAGCTCCTCGGACTCGAAGAACTCGGCGGCTTCCACCGCTTCTTCTTCGGCCTCGTCCTGCCGGCCGGTCAGGTCTTCGCCCGCCGCCTGACGCTTGGCTTCTTCTTCGGTGCGCGCGACGTTGATGGTGATCGTCGCCGACACTTCCGGGTGCAGCACGATGCGAACGGGATGCAGGCCGATCGTCTTGATCGGCTTGTCGAGCACCACCTGGTTGCGCGCGGTCGAGAAGCCGCCCGTCGTCATGGCGTCCGAGATGTCGCGTGTGCTGACCGAACCGTAAAGTACGCCGGTCTCGCCGGCCTGGCGCAGCACGATGAACGACTGTCCCTCGACCTTCGCCAGAACCTGCTCGGCTTCCTTTTTCAGTTCGAGGTTGCGCGCTTCGAGTTGCGCACGCTGGCCCTCGAAACGTGTGATGTTTTCCTTCGTTGCCCGCAGCGCTTTCTTGCGCGGCAGCAGGAAGTTGCGCGCGAAGCCGTCTTTGACTTTGACGACATCGCCCATTTGACCGAGCTTTTCGATCCGTTCCAGAAGTACGACTTGCATCGTTGTTTCTCCTTTTCCCGGACCTTAGCTGATCACATAGGGCAGCAGGGCGAGGAAGCGCGCGCGCTTGATGGCACGGGCGAGTTCACGCTGCTTCTTGGCCGACACGGCCGTAATACGCGACGGAACGATCTTGCCGCGCTCCGAGATGTAGCGCTGCAGAAGCTTCACGTCCTTGTAGTCGATCTTCGGGGCGTCGGCGCCGGAGAACGGGCACGTCTTGCGGCGGCGGAAAAAAGGCCGGCGCGCGGGCTGGGCTGAAGTGCTCATTATGCTTCGCCTCCTTCGGATTCTTCACGGTCGCGGCGGGGCGCACGCTCGCGGTCGCCGAAGCGGTTGCCGCGATCGCCGCCGAAGCGGTCGCCGCGCTCACGGTCGCCGAAGCGGCCGCCGCGATCTCCGCGGTCGCCACGATCTCCGCGGTCGCCGCGATTCTGCATGACGGCCGACGGTTCGGTTTCATGTTCTTCGACACGCACGGTGAGGAAGCGCAGGACATCTTCGCTGATGCCCATCTGGCGTTCCATTTCGGCGACCGCCGCATGCGGCGCGTCGATGTTGAGAAGCGTGTAGTGGCCTTTGCGGTTCTTCTTCACCTTGTAGGTAAGGTTGCGAAGACCCCAATATTCGGCTTTGCCGATCTGGCCGCCATTTTCCTTGATGATGGTCGAGAACTGCTCCGTGAGCCCCTCGACCTGTTGCTGCGACACGTCCTGCCGCGCAATAAAGACATGCTCGTAAAGAGCCATTGAGCCTTTTCCTTTTGTATCCGGCCCCGGCGCAAAGCCCCCTTTGAGCCCCTGGAAAGGCTCGAAAGGACCACCAAAGAAGCGGAGACACCGGAACCCGGACTTCGACGTCCTGCCGCGCATCGGGCGCGGTGTTCCGTTCAGCCTCCAGCCAAGGCCTTCAGAAGCCGCGCAATATACGGAAAAGCCAAGGCGAGGCAAGGATCAAATGGTCGCCGGGGCAGCTTGACTCACGCTCGCCAGCCGGTATCTCTTGGCGCTTCGGTCCGGCGCCCGCCGGACGCGAAAAAACGCCCGGAAAACAGCCAGATAACAAGGCCGGGCGGCAGGATCGGGGAGTGTCGATGACGCGGGCTTTCATCTTTCCAGGGCAGGGATCCCAGACGGTCGGCATGGGCCGCGAACTGGCCGAGGCATATGCCAGCGCCCGTGAGGTCTTCGACGAGGTCAACGATGCGCTCGGCCAGAACCTCACCAAGCTGATGTGGGACGGTCCGCAGGACGACCTGACCCTGACCGAAAATGCCCAGCCCGCGATCATGGCGGTGAGTCTCGCCGTCGTACGGACGCTCGAGAAGGAGGGCGGTTTCGATCTCGCGAGCAAGGCGGCTTTCGTGGCTGGCCATTCGCTGGGCGAGTATTCGGCGCTGGCCGCCGCCGGTGCATTCACGTTGTCCGACGCGGCGCGGTTGCTGAAAATTCGCGGCCAGGCGATGCAGCGCGCGGTGCCGGTGGGCGCGGGCGCGATGGCCGCCGTGCTGGGCCTTGAATATGAAGCCGCCGCCGAAGTCGCCGCCGAAGCGGCGCAGGGCGAGGTTTGCGCGGCCGCCAACGACAATGGCGGCGGGCAGGTCGTGGTCTCCGGTGCGAAGGCCGCCGTCGAGCGCGCCATCGAGATTGCAAAAACCAAAGGCGCCAAGCGCAGCATGCTGTTGCCGGTGAGCGCGCCTTTCCATTGCGCGCTGATGCAACCTGCGGCCGATGAAATGGCCGAGGCGCTGGCCGCGGTTGTATTGAAAATGCCGGCGGTGCCGCTGGTCGCCAACGTGACAGCCTCGCGCGTCGCCGATCCGGCAAGCATTCGTCAGCTTCTGGTCGAACAGGTCACGGGTATGGTGCGTTGGCGCGAAACTGTGCTTTACATGGAGGCGCAGGGCGTCGGGAGCTATGTCGAGGTCGGTGCGGGCAAGGCGCTCAGCGGCATGGTGAAACGCATCGCCAGCGATCCGGAAATCCTGTCGGTCGGCACACCCGCCGATGTCGAGGCCGTTCTCAAGACCCTTTAAGGAGCCCAAGATGTTCGATCTCAGCGGCAAAAGCGCTCTCGTCACAGGTGCCTCGGGCGGCATCGGCTCCAGCATCGCCCGCGCACTTCATGCACAAGGGGCGACGGTGGGCCTCTCCGGCACCCGCAAGGAAGCGCTCGACGCGCTTGCCGGTGAACTCGGCGCGCGCGCGCATGTGCTGCCCTGCAACCTGTCCGATGCCGCGGCGGTCGACGCGCTGGCGAAGCAGGCCGAGGAAGCGATGGGCGGCCTCGACATTCTGATCAACAATGCCGGCCTCACCCGCGACAACCTTTTCATGCGCATGAAGGACGAAGAGTGGGACGAGGTCATCCGCGTCAACCTGACCGCCGCCTTTCGCCTGTCGCGCGGCGTCCTGCGCGGCATGATGAAGCGCCGCTGGGGCCGCATTATCGGCATCACATCGGTCGTCGGCGTGATGGGAAATCCCGGCCAGGGCAACTACGCCGCGTCGAAGGCCGGCATGATCGGCATGACGAAGTCGCTGGCCCAGGAAGTCGCGAGCCGCAACATCACCGCCAATTGCATTGCGCCCGGTTTCATCCGCAGCGCCATGACCGACGCGCTCAACGAAGATCAGCAGGCGCGCATCATGGCGACGATCCCGGCAGGACGCCTCGGCGAGGCCGGCGAGATTGCCGCCGCCGCCGTCTACCTGGCGAGCGAAGAGGCGGCTTATGTGACGGGGCAGACGGTGCACGTCAATGGCGGCATGGCGATGATCTGACGGATCGCGCGGCCGGCGTGCGGAAACAGTAAGTAAATTCAGTGGCATAGGTGTCGGCGTGCGGCGTTTTCGTTCGCTGGTACAGGGTTGAAAAGTGTGTTACCTAAGCGCTCGATTTGGCTTGCGGTCCTGCCTTGAAATGGGCCAGAAGAGGGGCATCCTTTCCGCCGAATTCGGCAACATCCGGTCCTCGACACGTTGAAGCGAGCAGCAGGATGTACGAGGCCGGTCGAAACCAAAAGATCTGAGGATTTAAAATGAGTGATATCGCGGAACGCTTGAAGAAAATCGTGGTCGAGCACCTCGGCGCCGATCCGGACAAGGTCACCGAGAATGCGAGCTTCATCGATGATCTTGGCGCCGACAGCCTCGACAACGTCGAGCTTGTGATGGCGTTCGAGGAAGAATTCGGCGTGGAAATCCCGGACGATGCGGCGGAAAAGATTCTGACCGTCAAGGACGCGATCGAATTCGTCAAAGCGAACGCCAAGTCCTGATCCTGAAGATCGGGTGCGTGGGCCGGGCGCGTAAAATCGCACCCGGCCTCGCATCGTTCGAGCGTCGCGCCACTTTCGGACTCTGATGTGGAGTTGAGATCGATATGAGACGTGTCGTCGTCACAGGTTTGGGCATGGTCTCGCCGCTGGGTTGCGGCGTCGAAACGACGTGGAACCGGTTGCTCAAGGGCGAGTCGGCGGCACGCAGGATCGAAAAGTTCGAGACCTCCGATCTTCCCTGCAAGATTGCGATGCCGGTTCCGCGCGAAGGCGAGGGCGCGTTCCTCCAGGACGACTGGATGGACCCGAAGGAATCGAAGCGCGTCGACGATTTCATCGTCTTTGCGGTTTCGGCCGCCACCCAGGCGCTCGACGATGCCGGCTGGCATCCTTCCACCGAAGAGGATAAATGCCGCACCGGCACGATGATCGGTTCCGGCATCGGCGGCCTCGAAGGCATCGCCGAAACGGCGATCACGCTGAACGAAAAAGGTCCGCGCCGCGTCAGCCCCTTCTTCATCACCGGCCGCCTGATCAATCTCGCTTCCGGTTACGTTTCGATCCAGCATGGCCTGAAAGGCCCGAACCACTCGGTCGTCACCGCCTGCTCGACAGGTGCCCACGCCATCGGCGACGCAGCGCGCCTGATCGCGCTCGACGACGCGGATGTCATGGTCGCCGGCGGCGCCGAATCGGCGATCTGCCGCATTGGCATTGCGGGTTTTGCCGCCTGCCGCGCCCTCTCGACCGCCTTCAACGATACGCCCGAGCGCGCCTCGCGCCCTTACGACAAGGACCGCGACGGTTTCGTGATGGGCGAGGGTGCCGGCGTCGTGGTGCTCGAAGAATATGAACACGCCAAGGCGCGCGGCGCGAAAATCTATGCCGAGATAGCAGGCTACGGGCTCTCCGGCGACGCCTATCACATCACGGCGCCGCCCGAGGATGGCGACGGCGGTTTCCGTTCGATGCAGGCAGCGCTGAAGCGCGCCGGCATTTCGCCTTCCGACATCGACTACATCAACGCGCATGGCACCTCGACCATGGCCGACACAATCGAGCTCGGCGCCGTCACACGCATGCTCGGCAACGCCGTCAGTACGGTGTCGATGTCGTCGACCAAATCCTCCATCGGTCATCTGCTCGGTGCGGCCGGCGCGGTGGAAGCAATCTTCTGCATGCTCGCCATTCGTGACGGCATCCTTCCGCCGACGCTCAACCTCGAAAACCCCTCCGTTGAGTCCGAGATCGATCTTGTGCCTCTCAAGGCCCGCAAGAAAGAGATCAACTATGCGCTCAGCAACTCCTTCGGCTTTGGCGGCACGAACGCCTCGCTGGTGGTGAAGAAGGTCGACGGTTGACGGAGCCGGGCGATACGCCTGAAACGCCAGCCGCATCCGCCGATGCGGCGTCGCCGGCCCGGCGGCGCCTTTTCCGTTACTTCCTGATTGCGCTCATCGTTCTGCCCTCGCTGGCGGCCTTGTCGGCCGGCGGTCTTTTCCTGTACGGCAAGTATCGTTTCGAAGCGGCCGGCCCGCATGCCGAACCGCGCGTGGTCATGCTGTCGACCGGCATGGGTGTTCGCATGATCGCCACCCGGCTCGACGAGGCCGGCGTCATTTCCGATCGTCGGATTTTTCTGGCGGGCGTTCGCTTCGCCGGCGCCGACGCCACTTTGAAGGCCGGTGAATACGAAATCCCGGCGCATGCCAGCATGGCCACGATTGTCGGCATACTGCGCGAGGGCCGGTCGATCCTTCATCGCATCACAATCCCCGAAGGGCGCACCAGCGAACAGGTCATGCTGATCGTCGCGGCCGATCCGGTGCTCGAAGGCGATCTGCCGCCGACACCGCCCGAAGGTTCGTTGCTGCCGGAGACCTACAGTTTCACGCGCGGCACCACGCGCGCCGAAATGGTCGGCCTGATGCAAAAGGCCGCGAGCGATCTGATGACGGAGCTCTGGCCCGCGCGGGCCGAGGGTTTGCCGGTGAAAACGCCGGAAGAGGCGATCATTCTGGCTTCCATCGTCGAGAAGGAAACCGGCGTCGCCTCGGAGCGCCCCCGCGTCGCGGCGGTATTCATCAACCGTCTCAACAAGCCGATGCGTCTGCAATCCGACCCGACGATCATCTACGGCCTGGTCGGCGGGCAGGGCGCCCTGGGCCGCCCGATCCGCCGCAGCGAGATCGACAGGCCGACGCCCTACAACACCTACCAGATCGACGGCCTGCCGCCGACGCCGATTGCCAATCCGGGCCGGGCCTCGATTGAGGCCGTGTTGAACCCTCCCGAAACGGACGAATACTACTTCGTGGCCGACGGTACCGGCGGCCATGCCTTTTCCCGGACGCTGGCCGAACATCTGCGCCGCGTTCAGGACTGGCGCCGAATCGAGCGCGAAAGCGCGCGGGGAACGGCCGAAAAAGAAGCAAATTGACGACGCCCGACAGGCCGAATTGCGGGCAGCGCCTGCTATAGTCGGTCCCGCAACGACCAACGATTCCCTGCAAGGAGGCCCGATGCCGCTGACCAGCATGACAGGCTTTGCCCGCGTCGAGGGCGAAGCGGGCCTTGCACGCTGGCATTGGGAATTGCGGAGCGTCAATGGCAAGGGTCTCGACGTCCGCTTCCGCCTGCCGCCGGGGCTTGATGCGATCGAACCGAAATTGCGGGCCGAACTTGCAAGGCACCTCAAGCGTGGCAATTGCCAGGCGAGCCTCACCGTCGACCGCTCCGCTGCGCCGGCGCCGCTGCGCGTCAACAAGGAGGCGTTGCGGGTCGTGCTGGACGCCATCGCCGAGCTGCGTCGCGACATCGAGATGAAGCCGCCGCAGCCCGAAGGCATTCTGGCCTTGAGGGGCGTTCTTGAAAGTGCCGATGTTGCCGAGGAAAGCGACGAAGTGCGCCAGGCGTTCGAAAATGCGGTGGTCGCGTCGTTCGGCGAAGCCGCGGCGGCGCTCGCTCGCGCCCGCGCCGAGGAAGGGGCGAAGCTCGAAGCGATGCTTGGCGCTCATGTCGACGAAATCGAACGTCTGACGCAAGCGGCGGCCGCCTCGCCGGCCGCAACGGCGGAAGCGATGCGGGCGCGTCTCGCCGCACAGATCGCCGAACTTCTTGGCGCTTCGTCCTCGCTTTCCGAAGAACGGTTGGCGCAGGAAGCGGCGCTGCTGGCCACCAAGGCCGACGTGCGCGAGGAGATCGATCGGCTCGGCGCCCACATCGCGCAGGCCCGTGAAATTTTTGCAGGTGCCGAGCCCGCCGGCCGCCGTCTCGACTTTCTGACGCAGGAATTCAACCGCGAAGCCAACACGCTTTGTTCGAAGGCCGCCGATATCGGTCTCACCCGCATCGGCCTCGAACTTAAAACCTCCATCGACCAGCTTCGCGAACAGGTCCAGAACGTGGAATGATGGGCCCGAAATGACCGAAATCGACATTCATCGCCGCGGCCTGATGCTGGTTCTTTCCTCGCCCTCCGGCGCCGGCAAGACAACGCTCTCGCGCCGTCTTCTCGACAGCGATCCCGAAATCGACATGTCCGTTTCCGCCACCACGCGCAAGCCGCGGCCGGGCGAGGTGAACGGGAAAGACTATTTTTTCCTGAGCACCGAAGATTTCGGCATCATGCGCAACAAGGGCGAGTTTCTTGAGAGCGCCAAGGTCTTCGGCAACTACTACGGCACGCCGCGCAAGCCTGTGGAGGATGCGCTGGCCAGAGGCCGCGATGTTCTGTTCGACATCGACTGGCAGGGGACGCAGCAACTCGACGAAAGCGCGCCGGAAGACCTGGTCAAGGTTTTCATCCTGCCGCCCTCGGCGCAGGAACTCGAAAAGCGCCTCGAGCGCCGCGCCCAGGATCCGTCGGACGTCGTCGCAGCCCGCATGGAAAAGGCGTCGGACGAAATCAGCCACTATCAGGAATACGAATACATCATCGTCAACGACGACGTGGACCGTGCCTTTGCCGCATTGCAGGCGATCCTGCGCGCCGAGCGGTTGAAGCGCCGCCGGCTGACGGGCCTGTCCAATTTCGTGAAGCAGCTACGCGAGGCGCTTTGATCTGCGCCGGGGGGAACGAATGACCAAGGTTGTAATACTGGCGGGCGGTCTCGGTACACGCATCTCGGAAGAGAGCCAGTTGCGTCCCAAGCCGATGATCGAAATCGGTGGACGGCCGATCCTTTGGCACATCATGAAAATCTATACCCATTTTGGTTTCAACGATTTCGTGATCTGCGTCGGCTATCGCGGCTACATGATCAAGGAATACTTCGCGAACTACGTGCTGCATTCGTCCGATGTGACGATCGACGCGGCGACCGGACAAATTGAATTTCATCAGAAGGCGCGTGAGCCTTGGCGCGTTACGCTGGTCGACACAGGTGCCGACACGATGACCGGCGGCCGCGTCAAACGCGTGCGCGACTATCTCGATCCCGGCAAGACATTTTTCATGACCTATGGCGATGGCGTCGCCGATGTCGATGTCGCGAAACTTCTCGCCTTCCATCAATCTCACGGCAAGGCGGCGACGCTGACCAGCGTTGTGCCGCCCGGCCGCTACGGCGCGCTGGAAATTGACGGAGATGTGGTGCGACGCTTCATCGAAAAGCCGCCGGGTGACAACGCCTGGATCAACGGCGGATTCTTCGCGCTGGAACCATCGGTTCTAGACCGGATCGCCGCCGATGAGACCGCCTTCGAGGGCGACCCGTTGATGGGCCTCGCACGCGACGGCGAGCTGATGACCTTCCGGCACAATGGATTTTGGCAACCGATGGATACGTTGCGCGAGAAGAACCATCTGGAGGAACTCTGGGCGGCCGGCCGAGCGCCCTGGAAGGTCTGGAGGGATTAGGTTTGCCGATCGACGGTCTCGACGCAAACTTCTGGCGCGGCAAGCGCGTGCTGTTGACCGGCCACACCGGTTTCAAGGGCGCTTGGGCAGCGCTCTGGTTGTCGCGTCTCGGCGCTGAGGTGACGGGCCTTGCGCTTGCGCCCGATACCGAACCGAATCTGTTCGCGCTCGCCTCGGTCGAGGAGCATCTGACGAGCCATATCGTCGACCTGCGCGATCGCGATGCACTACGCGCCGCCGTCCGTGGCGTAGACCCGCACATCGTCATCCACATGGCGGCCCAGCCGCTTGTCCGGCGCTCCTATGCCGAACCCGTCGAGACGTTCGCCGCCAACGTCATGGGCACCGTTCACCTGCTCGACGCGCTGCGCGATGCATCGGCGTTACGGACAATACTGGTCGTGACGACCGATAAGGTCTACGAAAACGCCGAACAAGGCGTTTCCTTCGTCGAGGACGATCCCCTTGGCGGCCACGATCCCTATTCGGCATCGAAAGCGGCAACCGAAATTGTCGTATCGAGCTATGCTCGCTCGTTCTTTGCCGAAAGAGGCATTCGGGTGGCGACAGCACGCGGTGGCAACGTCATCGGTGGCGGCGACTTTTCCGAAGACCGGCTGGTGCCCGACATCTGGCGCGCGCTCCACGCCGGCAAGCCGCTGGTGTTGCGCAATCCGGCGGCGGCGAGGCCCTGGCAGCACGTGCTCGATTGTCTGAGCGGCTATTTCGCCTTTGTCCGCGGTCTGACGGAGGATTTGCCGCTTCCCGCCGCTCTGAACTTCGGGCCGGCACCCGATGCGCCGGCGGTTACGGTCGCCGCGCTGGCTGAGGCCGTTCAGGCCGCGCTCGGCGTGGCCTCGGACTGGAAGCCCGCCAACACGAAGGGTCCGCATGAGATGGCGACGCTCGAAATCGATTCGGGCCGCGCCCGCACTATCCTCGGATGGCGCGACCGGCTGCCTGGCTCGGCCAGCGTCGAATGGCTGGCGGACTGGTATCGTGCCCTCAACCATGACGACGACATGCAGACTTTCACCCTGTCCCAGATCGCCGATTATGAGGACAGGTACAAGAAGGACCTCGGCGCATGACTGATCGTTTCGTCGTTTCGTCGACGCCGCTTTCCGGTGTCAAGAGCATCCGCCGCAACCGCGTCGGCGATGCGCGCGGCTGGCTCGAGCGCCTCTTCTGCAGGGATGACCTGGCCTTCGCCGGCTGGATCTGGGACATCGCCCAGATCAACCGCACACTGACCCTCCGCAAGGACACGGTTCGCGGTATGCATTTCCAGACCGCGCCCTATGAAGAGGCGAAGCTCATCACCTGTCTCAAGGGCAAGGTGTTTGACGTGGCCGTCGATCTGCGCCCGTCGTCGCCGACCTACCGCCACTGGCACGGAGAAATCCTGTCGGACGCCAACGATACGACCCTGTTGATTCCGCCAGGGTTCGCGCATGGCTTTCAGGCGCTGTCCGACAATGTCGAAATGTTGTATTTCCACTCGGCACCCTATGCTGCTGCCTGTGAAGGCGGCGTACGGGCGGACGACCCGGCGCTTGCGATCCGGTGGCCGCGTGAAATCGCCGAAATGTCGGACAGGGACAGGAGCTTCCCCCTGCTGGATGACCTGGACGAGGATAGTGGACAATGAGATGCCGGCATTGCGGAACGCTGCTTGAACTGCCGTTTATCGACCTCGGTTCGGCGCCGCCTTCGAATTCCTATTTGACCGGGGCGGCGCTTAACGGCCCCGAAACATGGTATCCGCTCCGCGTACTCGTCTGCACGGCGTGCTGGCTGGTGCAGACTGAAGACCACGCAGGGCGCGAAGAGTTCTTTTCCGAGGACTACGCCTATTTCAGCGCGACATCGACAAGCTGGCTCGCGCATGCAAAGGCCTATGTCGAGGCAATGGCCGATCGCTTTGATCTAACACCGGAAAGCATGGTAGTCGAGGTTGCGGCCAATGACGGATATCTGCTGCAGTATGTGAAGGCGCGCGGTATCCCGTGTTACGGAATTGAGCCGACCGCGGGCACAGCGGCAGCGGCGCGCGCCAAGGGTATTGAAATCGACGAACGTTTCTTCGGTGTCAAGCTGGCCGGCGAACTCGCGGTAGCTGGCAGGTGCGCCGATCTGATGGCGGCCAACAACGTTCTCGCCCATGTGCCCGACATTAACGACTTCGTCGCCGGCTTCGCGGCGCTGCTCAACCCTGCCGGCGTCGCTACTTTCGAGTTCCCGCATCTGTTGCGGCTGGTACAAGAAAATCAGTTCGATACCATCTATCACGAGCATTATTCGTATCTGTCGCTGACTGCCGTCCTGCGCATATTCACGGCAAACGGTCTTCGCGTTTTCGATGTCGAGGAATTGCCGACGCATGGTGGAAGCTTGCGGGTATATGCCGGTCGCGCCGACGCAAGCGCCCACGAAATCTCACCACGCGTCGCCGCGCTTCTCGCACGCGAGGTCGATGCCGGCATGACGGAGGCCGCTTTCTACAGTGGCTTCCAGCCCCGCGCTGAGAAAGTGAAGGACGATCTGGTCTCCTTCCTGATCGACGCAAAGCGCCAAGGGCTCAGGGTCGGTGCCTATGGCGCGGCGGCGAAGGGCAATACGCTGATGAACTTCGCCGGCATCCGCCCCGATCTCGTGCCCTACGTCGTCGACCGAGCCCAGTCGAAACAGGGCAAGTTCATGCCGGGAAGCCGCATCCCGATTGTCGGCGAAGCGCACCTGAAGGCCGACCGTCCCGATCTTGTTCTGATCCTGCCATGGAACATCAAGGCCGAGGTGGTGAATCAGCTCGCCTACGCGCGCGATTGGGGAGCAAAGTTTGTGACGGCGGTGCCGGAGTTGAGTGTTACCTGACATTCTTCTCGTGCTCTGACATAGTGTCGTTAAGGGGTCTCCGTTGAACATGAAGGTAACGAGATATGTCCGTTGAGGATGATCGCAAGAAATTCGAAGAAGAACGCATCGCTCAGTCTGTTGCGCTTGGACAGGATAGTGCTTTGTTCAGCCAATCCCTCGATCTCGTTCTCGGTCTCGATAGGTACGACTACAGTTATCTTTGGACATGGCTTGGCGTACCAATCATCCAAATGCCCGCCGATGTCATGGCGACGCAGGAGGTCATCTGGAATACAAAACCTGATGTTATTTTGGAAACGGGAATCGCGCGCGGAGGATCGGTTCTTTTTATGGCATCAATCTTGGAGTTGATTGGCAAGGGCAAGGTGATCGGCGTCGATATTGACATCCGTGTGCACAACAGGGAAACGATCGAGCGGCACCCGATGGCCCGACGTGTGACTATGATCGAAGGTCCGTCGAGCGATCCGGCTGTCGTTGAGAATGTCAGATCGCACATCCCGGATGGCGCATCGGTTATGGTCGTCCTCGACTCCGACCATTCCCGAGATCACGTGCTCTCCGAACTTCGGGCGTATGGACCTCTGGTCACCAAAGGTTGCTACCTCGTTGTCGCCGATACGCTGGTCGGCTACGTCGACGAGGAAAAGGCGCCGAGGAAGCGTTCAAAGCTCTGGTTCAAAGGGAATGAACCACTGTCGGCCCTGAATGACTATCTAAGAGAGACGGACCGCTTCGAGCCAGATCCTGTGATTAATGGCAAACTAATCATGTCATCTTCGCCGGGCGGCTATCTGAGGTGCATTGCATAATGTCTTCTTCCCCACGCACAGTCAGGCTCCGCGCGCCGTCGGGAAGCGATTGCGAGGTTCTGGGCCGCATACGGCGTAGCGTGGATTTGCAACACCTTCTTCTAGCTTACCCAGACCCTTCCGAGTTGGAAGATTTGGAGGGCTGGCTTGAACGACGGCTTTCCGAACCGAGAGGGGCGTTCTTCGTAATAGCGGACGGCGTGACAGACGAATGTCTTGGCTATGTGCAAATCGTGAATGTTCATGGGAAGGGAGGCAACGGGTCTCTCGGTATTGCGGTCGATAGTACTGCGCGCGGCCACGGGGTCGGACGGCAAGCGGTGGAACTGATTCTGACGCATGCACGGAGTGTGATGGGACTGCGCAAGGTGGAGCTCGAAGTCATGGCGCAGAATCTCCCGGCAATTGGGTTATACAAGTCGCTTGGGTTTTCCGATGTAGGAACGAGGCGGCGGCATTATTTCGACGGGGACGAATGGCGTGACGTGCTCGTCATGGAGATATTTCTGGAAGGTCGGAAGGAATGACCCGTGTTGTCATATCGCAGCCGATGTACTTCCCGTGGCCCGGATTCTTCGAGCAGATGATGCTCGCCGATGTTTATATCTGGTTGGATGACGTGCAGTTCTCCAAAGGTTCGTTCACGAACCGTATTCAGGTGAACATCAATCGACATCGGAAGTGGATGACCATTCCGCTGAAGGACAAAGGCGCTTGGAAAACCATCGCCGAACTGCGCCCGGCAGGTGATGCATGGATCGCATCGCATCGTGAGATGCTTCGCCAAAGCCTGTCAGGACTCGCGGCAAGGGCAGATGCGCTTGAGCTTTTCGACAAAGCGACTGGCGAGACGTCGCTCGCCAATTGTCTTATTCAGTCGGCCATGCTGCCCGCCTCATTTATCGGCGTCGCGCCTGAAAAGACCAAGCGATCGAGCGAGATGAATGTGTCCGGGACGTCCTGGCAGCGGGTGCTCGACCTGGTGAAGTCGGTAGGTGGTACGGCCTATGTTACGGGGCATGGCGCGGCACGATATATGGACCATGAGGCGTTTGAGCGGGAAAGTATTGCGGTCGAGTATATGGATTACAGCAAGACCCCGTGGGGAAATGAAGACAATTTTGTTTCGCCATACGTGACGATACTCGATCTGATAGCGACGGAAGGTAGAGCTGCGCGCACTCGGCTGCGCCCTCGTACCTTGGATTGGCGGCAGTTTCTGGAAACGAGGATATGATGTCAAAAACTGGCTTGTCCGAAGGTGCCGTTCTTGCGTTTCAGAATGACGGATTTGTTCTTCTCCCGGAATTCTACGACATCGAAAATGAGATCGCTCCGATCCAGGAGGGAATCCGGCAAATTGTCGAGTTGTCCGCAAGGCGGCATGGCCTGAAGATTGCTTGCGACACGCCGTTAGAGGCAATGACTACGGGATTCATGACACTTATTGCCAAGGACCGGAGCATCGGGAGTGAGATTTACGACGCCGTCAAGCAGGTTCTTGGTTTCATGAGGCTTGTGGTTGATCGCCGCAATGAAGAGTTGTTTAGAGGTTTGAGGGCCGGATCCATCCCGGGCATCGCGGCGGGTGGATATGGCATTAGGATCGACAATCCGCGTGAGGGTAAGTTCCGCGCGCCTTGGCATCAGGAGTTCCCCGCGCAGTTGAGAAGCTTGGATGGCATCGTTTTTTGGTCGCCGCTTCTTCCGGTCGCGCCGGAAATGGGTCCGGTCGAGATTGCGCGGGGCTCTCACAGAGAAGGCATTGTACCGGTTTTCAGTGAAAGCGGGCAGAACGCCCGCGAGGGAGCATATGGGTTACGCCTCGACGACGAGGAAAGAAGGCTTGCTGCCTATGAGAAATGCGCGCCCCTTTCGAAGCCCGGTGATTTGCTGCTGATGGATTTTCTGACTTTACACCAATCCGGGGAGAATTTATCCGACCGGCCTCGGTGGTCCATGCAGTTCAGATACTTCAACTTTGCCGAGCCTACGGCAATAAGGATCGGGTGGTGCGGATCATTTGCTGCCGGCGTAAAATTTTCGGATATAATACCGAACCTCAAAAAGTCAGAATGAATAACATGAAATGCTGCGTTTGCGGGTCGGACAATTGCGACCTTGTCTATCACCATCCAGCGCCTGCCGTCACGTCGCTCTCGAGCATCCTTGAAGTCGACACGCGGGTTTATGTCTGCCAATCCTGTGGGCATATGCAGTCTGCTGATTTGCCGGACGTGCAAAAATTTTACGACACGGAGTATCAGATTTCACTGACCTCCGAGGACGCAGACCAACTCTATGACATTGTGGGCGGCAAACCTGTTTACCGCACACAATACCAGGCCGGGCTAATCCTCGACTTCGTTGATGTCCCCCGGGGTGCGGTGGTTCTGGACTATGGTGCGGCGAAAGCGAAGTCGCTGTATTGGCTCCTTCAGAGGCGATCCGACATTCTGCCTCATGTTTTTGACGTGAGCGAAGACTATCGTTCCTACTGGCAAGACTGGGTGCCAGTAGAACAGCAGATGACTTACGCCACGCCTGCGGAGTGGAATGGCCACTTCGATCTGATCACGGCGCATTTCGTTCTCGAGCATGTGCGGGAGCCGGTAGAGGTGTTCTCGGATATCGCTAGGCTCCTTTCCCCTTCAGGTCGATTCTTCTTTTCCGTTCCCGATGTGGTAGGGAATCCGGGCGATATGATCGTCGTCGATCATCTGAATCACTTTACCAAGAGCTCGGTTGCAGTGGCGCTTGATCGTGCCGGTATGAAGCTTGAGAAGTTCGACGCAATACGCTTGAGGGGCGCTTATGTCGTCGTCGCCGTGCTCAAGGGTGACGAAGAGAAGGTGTCGTTGCCGACGAGAGAAGATATCGAGGCCAACGTCCTGGCACTCAAAAAATGCTGCACATCATGGCACGAGGCAGAAAAGTGCATTGCAGATGCGCAGGAAAGGAATGCGGGAAAAAAGGTTGCGATCTACGGGGCAGGCGTGTACGGCACTTTCGTCTTTTCGCGTATCCGCAATAGTGGCGGCGCCGTCTGCTTTGTCGATCGCAATCCGCATGTTCACGGACGCGATCATCTGGCCACTCCCGTTGTGCCGCCGGAGGAGTTGTCTGCCGATATCGGCGTACTTTACGTGGCGCTCAATCCGGCAATTGCCCGCAAGGCGATGGTAGATCTCGGCTTCGACAGTCGGAGAGATCTCGAGCTCGTCTACCTTAGCTAGGATTCTTTCCTACAAGCGCGAGGGAGAACTCCCGCAATGCCCGGCGAGCGATCTTGCGATAGCCATAGCAGCGATGACTCGCATAAGCATTGATCATTGGGCGCAGACGCTTCATCTCCCCGGGCGTGAAGTCCTGATGCATCGCTTCTTCGAGACAGAACTGCTTAAACAAATACCTCAGTTCCACCATGTGCTTGACGGGCGGTCGTATACGCACAGGCCGGTGCTGGATCGTCTGGGTCAAGCAGGCGGCATTTGTGCCGGCCAGTTTGTCGCGGATGATCTGTGTATAGATCGTCAGATGATCAGACCCCCAACCATACGGATAGTGTGCCCAAGCGCGACCAAAAGCGTCTCTCACGGTCTCTGTGCGCCAGAGGGCGTAGAACCAGCTGGGTGGTGCTTTGCGTAACAGGCAATCAATCCGGCTTATCCGGTCGGCCGGCATCCCGTCTGGCCACGGAGTATCTCCATACTCGCGACCATCTTCGTGGATTGAAAGAACACGCGGTACCGCGAGATTGATATGTGGGTAATCTGTGAACAGGCGGTGCAGTTCTGCAATGTAGTTTGGCGATACAAAATCGTCATGTGCGAGCCAAAAGAAGAACTCTGTTGTCGAGGCGGCCAGTGCATCGACAAAATTGTTCGTCGGTCCCCGGTTTTCGGATTGCCGGTAGTAGGTGAATCGCCTGTCGGTACGACAAAACGATTCCGCAATCTCCCGTGTGCCGTCGTTCGACGCATTGTCATAGATCAATGCTGCAAAATCTTCCTCCGTCTGACTTTGAACCGACAGGAGGCAACGCTCAAGGTAGGCTTCACCGTTGTAGACAGGAATGGCGACTGTTACATTCGGCATTTGCGGACTTCCAGATTAGGCCTTTAATATCTGCCTGAGTGCATCGGTGACGAACTGCACCAACTCAGGCGTCATGTGATATCCCGATGGAAGATTGACGCCAAACTTCGCGATTGCCTCCCCCGCAGGATGTTCGGGCATATGAGCTGAAGATTCCGGTCGGTCTGCAAAGGCGGGCAAGCTGGACAGAGGTGAAAAGAAGGGGCGCGTATCGATATTCCGCTCACGGAATGCTTCCATCAACGCGAATTTGTCCATTCCATATGTGGGGTCGGGAATCACCGTGACCATCCAGTATGAATTGACGGTGCCCATTGGCTCCGCGTTCAGTGTGATGCCGTTCACGCCCTCCAGTGCATTCCTGTACCAGGAGAATATCTCGCGCTTCCTCGCGACCAGCTCTTCAACGCGCTCGATCTGCGCCAGCCCGAATGCGGCCTGAAAGGCGCTCATCTTGTATTTGAAGCCGACTTCGGCGTTCAGGAACAGCTTGTCGCCCGGCGGACGGCCGTGGTCGCGCAACGTCATCACACGCGTATGCAGGTGGTCGTCGTTGGTGACGAGCATCCCACCTTCGCCCGTTGTCACGGTTTTGGAGCCATGAAATGAAAAGACGCCGGTGTCGCCAAGTGCCCCGGCTTTGCGCCCGGCATACTCGGATCCGAGGGACTCTGCGGCGTCCTCGATAAGCAGGAGCCCGTGGGCGTCGGCGATCCGTCGCAGTTCGGCCCAGTCTGCCATCGATCCGTAGAGGTCGACGCCGATAATCGCCTTTGTTCGCTCGGTAATTGCTGCTTCGACCGAGGCCGGGTCGATGCACCATGTGTCGCGCTTGATGTCGGCGAATACCGGCGTAGCGCCGACATAGATCACAGGCGCAACCGACGCGATCCATGTGACGTCCGGTACGATCACTTCATCGCCCGGGCCGACACCGCCCGCCGCGAGCGAAAGGTGGATTGCCGCCGTGCAATGGGGAAGGGAAACGGCATGCTTCACACCGATGTATTCAGCGAATGCTTTCTCGAAGCGCGCATTGAAAACATAGTGATCCTTGAACCAGGCAGTGCGCGCTGCCTCGGTCACATACTGGATTTCCCGTTCCGTGACCCACGGGCCGGCGACCGCAATCGGTTCCTTGGCAACTATCACAACCGGTGCCCCAAAGTTTTTTCCGTCATCCGATAACGTCCATCCAGAAAATGCCAATATCACTATAGAGGCAGGCGCGCCGTTCGACAGCCGTCGCGATTCTAGCTGTCGAACATTTGTTCTGCGAACGATATTCCAGTTGTTTGCTGTTTCCCGAACCGGGCCGCAGTCACGGTTTCAGCACCACGCGCCCCATCACGCTGCCCTTGCGCAAATCGTCGAGGGCCTGTGAGCCCTGGCCGAGCGGCCGTTCGCTGACCGGGATCGGGTCGATCTTCCCGGCCTTCACCAGATCCATCATTTCATGCGTCTCGCCGAGCGATCCGACATACGAACCGCCGATCGTCAGGGCGCGCATCGGGAACATCGGGATCGGCATCGAGAAGCCGCCGCCGAACAGCCCGACGATCACCACCTGTCCGCCCTTGCGCACGATGCTGGTCGCGAATTTGAGTGATGCTTCCGATCCGACAAAGTCGACCGCCGCGGGTACGCCGCCATTCGTGTCCGCAAGTACCTTCTTGATCGCTTCGGGGTCCTTCGGATTGTAGACCTCGTGCGCGCCGGATCCCTTGGCTGCCTGCAGCTTGCTGTCGTCGACATCGGCGCCGAGCGGTGCGGCGGGGAACATCGCCTTGGCGAATTGCAGCCCCATCATGCCGACGCCGCCGAGACCGACCACCATCACGCGTTCCTCGGCGCTGATGTCGCCGAGCTTCTTCATCGCGCCATAGGCCGTTAGCCCCGAGCACATATAGGTGGCGGCCAGCCCATCCGCGACGCCCGTATAGTCGATCAGATAGCGCGGATGCGGCACGATCACATGGGTCGCATAGCCGCCCGCGACATGAATACCGAGATTGCGCGGCTTGTTGCAGAGGTGCTCGTCGCCGCGCTTGCAGGTGGGGCATTCGCCGCAGCCGATCCACGGATAGGCAACGCGATGCGCACCGATCTCGACGCCTTGAGCGTCCGGCCCGACGGCCACCACCTCGCCTTCGATCTCGTGTCCGAGCGTGAACGGCAGTTGCCGCCCGCCGCGAACGTCGAGCTTGTTGCCGCCACCCATATCGAAATAACCATCATGGATATGCACATCCGAGTGGCAGACGCCGCAATGCGTCACCTTCAACAGCACTTCCGAGCCTTGCGGTTTCGGCGTTTCGCTCTCGACGATTTTCAGCGCCTGCCCGTAGTCGACAATGGCTTCGGATTTCATGTGTGGGCTCCTCGAAATTTGACGCGGGCGGTAATCGGAACCGCCCGTTTGGCCGCCAATGTGGCACGCGGCGGCGGCGGTCACAACCTTCGGGAGGCGTTCATGACCCCGCCACATAGGCGCGCGCCAGCGCACAGAACTGCTCGACGGTGAGTTCCTCGGCGCGTTGGGTCGGCGACGCGTCTGCGGCCTCGATCATCGCCGCCGGATCGCGCCCGAGCGATTTCAGGCTGGCGCGCAACATCTTCCGCCGCTGCCCGAAAGCAGCGGCAACCACCGTCTCGAGCGCCCGCGGATCGGCGGCGGCAAGCGGCGTCTCGCGCGGCACCAGCTCGACGACCGATGACGTAACGGCAGGCGGCGGCGTGAAGGCCCGCCGGTCGACATCGAACAGAATGCGAGGGCTTGTCCGCCATTGCGCCAGAACGGCAAGCCGCCCATAGGCTTTGCCGCCGGGCGCGGCGACGATCCGTTCTGCCACCTCGCGCTGGAACATCAGCGTCAGGCTCGAAAACCAGGGCGGCCAGGGGTCGGTCTGCAGCCAGCCGACCAGCAGCGGCGTCGCGATGTTGTAGGGCAGGTTTGCGACAATGCGAGCGGGGCGTGTGGCAAGCGCCGCCATATCCGTTTTCAGGGCATCGCCTTCCACAATGGTCAGGCGCCCCGGATAGGCCGCAGCAATCTCCTCCAGCGCTGCAATGCAGCGCGCGTCGCGCTCGATGGCGATGACGCGCCGCGCGCCATTGTCGAGCAGCGCCCGCGTCAGCCCGCCCGGTCCGGGGCCGATTTCGACGACGTCATGCCCTTCGAGCGCGCCGGCTGCCCGCGCGATGCGCCCGGTCAGGTTGAGGTCGAGCAAGAAGTTCTGGCCGAGTGCCTTGCGGGCGGCGAGCCCGTGACGGGCGATCACCTCGCGGAGCGGCGGCAGGGCGCCGCTCATGCACGCGCCCGGCTGCGCGCCATCTCGCCGGCCGCCCCTATGGCTGCCGCGAGACTGCCCGGATGCGCCGTCCCCCGTCCGGCAATGTCGAGCGCCGTGCCGTGATCGGGAGATGTCCGCACGATGGGCAGCCCCAGCGTCGTGTTGACGCCATGCTCGAAATCGATCGTCTTCAGCGGGATCAACGCCTGATCGTGATACATGCACAGCACGGCGTCGTAGCGCGCCCAAGCGGCCGCATGAAACAGCGTGTCGGCAGGCGCCGGACCCCATATCTCGATGTCAGGCACGGCAGCCCGAATGGCGTCGATCGCGGGCGCAATGATGTCGATTTCCTCGCGACCCAGATGCCCCTCTTCGCCGGCATGCGGATTGAGCGCCGCCACGGCGATGCGCGGCCGCGCAATACCGAAATCGTCGCGCAACGCCCGCGCCAGGATCGTCCCCTGTTCGGTGACGAGCGGCACCGACAATGCCGCCGCCGCGTCCCGGAGCGACAGGTGTACGGTCGCCGGCACGACGCGCAAGCCCGGACAGGAAAGCATCATCGCAACCCGCGACCCACCCGTGCGCGCCGCCAGATATTCCGTATGGCCCGGCACGTCGAGGCCGGCCTCGTAGAGCACACGCTTGTGGATCGGATTGGTCACCATTCCGCCCGCGTTGCCACTCATCGCCAGATCGCAAGCCATGTCGATGGCGGCCAGCACGGCCCGCGCATTGGCGGGCGCGAGCCGGCCCGGCTCGGCCGGCTCCGCCAGCGGCACGGACATCACAGGCAATGCGCGGTGAAAAACCTCGGCGGCCTCGTCGGCGGTCGCGATTTCCTCGACGGGCGCGCCGAGCGCCCGATAAAGCGCCGGATCGCCGGTGACGAAAAAACAGGGCAGCGCCGCCACGTCCCGCCCGAGCCAGACCTTGAGCGTGATCTCGGGGCCGATGCCTGCGGGCTCGCCCATGGTCAGTGCGAGGGGCTGGACGCGACCCGAAGCTGCAACGCGCGTCATGGCTGGCGGCACCCCTTTGGGCTTCGGTCCGTCCTCAGCGATAAACGACGACGGCGTCGCGGCGCAGGTCACGCAGGTGACGGCGTCCCATCATCGACAATTGCTGTTCGTAGAGCGTGTCGTCGATCTGTTCGCGCGTCGGCATTTCGCCCTGTGCCGGCCTGTGCGCGCAGACGACAAGCATCTCGACGCCGCGTTCGCTGCGGATCGGCTCGGTTACGCCGCCCACCGGCACGCGCGCGACTGCCTGCCTGACACGCGGCTCCAGTTGTCCGGCAATCACCTGTTGCGGCGGCGAGGACGTGCCGCTCAGATACTTGCGGATCAACTCCGCCCCCATTTCGCACGACGTCACCTGCGAACGAAACTCCTGCGCCTCGCGCGCGCGCCGGTTGACGGCGGCGGCCTCGGCGTCCGGCGTCAGTGGCAGCAGCACCTGCATCAGCGAGTACTGGTCGCGCATCGGGTCTGCGCCTGTACCCGTTTGCATGGAGCGGACCTCTATGATGTAAAATCCGTTCATCGTACGGATCGGATCCGAGATCATGCCGGTCTGCATGTTGGCCACGACATCGCCGACACCGTCGGGAAGCTGGCTTGCATGTACCCATCCGATATCGCCGCCATTGGCGGCGGAGGCCGACTGACTGAATTGCCGCGCCACCGCCTCGAACGGCGCCCCCTCGCGCATCTGTTCGACAAGGCGCTGCGTTCCGGCGGCGATTTCCTCGGCATGTCCGGGGCTGTCGAACGTGATCAGAATTTCGGAAATGAGGTAACGCGGCTGGTCGGCTTCTTCTTCCAGCCGCCGCAACACCTCATCGATTTCATTTTGCCCGACGGTCACGAGCCCGCCGAACTGCTGCTGAACGACGCGGTTCCAGGCGATGTCGGAGGCAATCTGCGCCTCCAGCGCCGATCTCGACACGCCGCCTTCCTTGAGAAACTCTTCGATCTGCTCGACCGTCATGTTCGAGCGCTGTGCGATCCGTCCGAGCGCGGTGTTCAGTTCTTCCTGTGTAACGTTAATGTTCAGCCGTCGCGCTTCCTGCCTTTGAAGATATTCGTCGACAAGCGAGCGCAACACCTGGTCGCGAATACGCGAAACGTTTTCGGGCGTATTGGGAATGCCGGAACTGACCATAACGAGCTTCACCCGCTGCTCGAGATCGTAGGACGAAATGATCTGGTCGTTGACGATCGCCGCAATGGCTTGCGAATCCGTCGTCTGGTTCGTGTCCTGGGCGATGGCCGTGCCGGCGGGCAGGGAAGCCGACACGAAGATGCAGGCAAGCGCCACGCCGCGTATCGACCTGAACAAACGGCCCCCGGCGGGCGTACCGGCGCTCGCAAGCATATCTGACTTCATCGTGACTTTCTTGAGGGCCCGGGGGCCCCTCCTGGTTTGATCCGTTTGCGGGTTTCCCCGATCCGCTGCGCGACAGAATACTTGAATCATGCCTCTAATCAACCTGTCGCCTCCGGCTGCGAACCGCAAAAAAGCGTCCGTTTTCAGAGGCTTGCGCGATGGCTGCCGCTTCGAGGCCGTCAGTTGATGCCGGGCGCGCCCGCCACCCGCGCAGCGCCCAGCGTTTTGAGCGTAATCTGCAAAGTAACCGAGCTTTCCGGCTCGATGTCGCGGTCCCGGATGAAGGATTGGTTGAAGCTGAGCGCGAAGTCGAAGCATTCGTCCTCATAGCCGACACCGATCCTGCTTGCGACGGCGCGATCGTTGGCGATGTCGTATCGGGTGCGGCCGAACAGGCTCCAGTATTCATCCAGCCTGACCGTCGCGCCGAGGAAAACTTCCTCGCGCGATATGAACGTCACCGACTGGTCGGCGGCAAAATAGGCATACCCGAACTGGCCGCTCAAGCGGCCGGTCTGGCCGATCAGGTTCACCTCATTGCGCCTGATCTTGTAGCGTTCGTCGTCGATCCGGAAGCGATAGGTTACGAGAAGATCGTCCGAAGGAGCGACGCTGATCCGGCCGACATAGTCGGAGGATTGATCGCTCAGCCCCGTATCGGGCGTAAGGCTGGTGTTGTCGTGGACACGGAAACTCTGTCCGAGAAGTGCCGAGGCCTGCCCGCCGCCAGGCAGGAACACCGAGTAGCGAACGCCGACATTTGCACGCGCACCCGTTTCCCACCGGTCGAGGCCGACGAAACGATCTTCCGAGAAGAGGTTTGTGTCGTCGAACTCGAAACTCAGCGAGTCTTCGTCGGGAATTTTGACCGTGTTGCCGACATCCGGCGAATAGATGAGTTGCACGATTGGTTCGATAACCTGCCTGAACCCGTTGTCGGAACGGGCCAGCGGATAGCTCCATTCGGTGCCGATTGTCGGCAGGCCGCGCGCCATCGTCGTGCTGGCGAAGGTGGTGCCGGGCACCGACGGGTTCGGTACATCTTCCACGGAATAGATGTCGCCGCGTAGACTGGCGAATAGCCGATAGACGATACCCGCCGCGCTGGTGCGGCGCCGGTCCCATTCGACCTCTGCGGAAATGCGCCGCGAACTCGCGCCGGCGCTGCGCTCGAGCACCATAGCATTGGCCGCAAAGCCGACGCGCCCGCCGGCCACCTGCTCGGGGTACGAATAGTTGTACTGCAAAATGGGCGCGACCCACGGCGTCGTCGCGTTGCTGTCGGCCGCCAGCAGACCGCGAAAGTAATAGGCGTCAGCGGTAAAGCTGTTGCGTCCGTCGACATAGGTGGCGTTGACATTGTTGATGAGGTCTGTCGCCAAGGACATGTCGTATTTGCGCAGATAGGTGTCGTCGGTCGTAAGTTCTGTCTGGAAGCCCCACCGCCAGTGCTCATTGACGACAAAATCGCCGTCACCGAACAGGCTGCCGCGAAAATCGGCGTCGCCCGGCGTTCCGGCCGTCTGTGTATGCGGCCATGTGCCGGTGCCGAACATCTTGAATTGCCCGCTCTCGATACGCTGACGGTATTCGCCTTTATAGATGACGCCTTCCTTGGTCGTGAACCGCGGGCTGAGCGTGACATCCTTGTCGGGTGCGATAGCCCAGTAGTAGGGAATTTCCACTTCCTGGCCGAGATCGCTCGAACTGGCCAGTTTCGGCGGCAGAAAACCCGATTGCCGCTTCACGGTCGGATCGGGCTGCGAGAAATAGGGAACATAGGCAACGGGAATGCCGAAAAATTCCAGATATGCGTCCTCATAAATAATGCGTTGTTCTTCACGATTGTGGATGACGCGAAATGCCTTGATCTGCCAGAGCGGCGTCGTCTGACCTTTTTCCTCGCAAATGTCGCAAGGGCTGTATACGGCACGGTGCATCGTCGTCATGTTGCCGCCAGTACGTACGACGTCGTGCCCGGCGAGCCGCGAATTGTCGCTCAGCAACACCCGGAGTGTCTGGATCACCCCGTCTTTCATTTCATTTCGCAGGACCAGACGGTCGGCGAACGCGACGTCGCCTTGCGGATCGAGCAACGACACATTGCCGTCAGCGGTCACCACGCCGGTGGTCTCTTCGTAGGTCACGCGGTCGGCGAGAAGTACGCGGGACCCAAAAGCAATTTCGACATGCCCCGTCGCCGTTACGACACGCGTGTCATGGTCGTAGGTCAACTCGTCGGCCTGCATCAGAACTTCGCCGGACTGCTGAAACGACCGTTCGGGCCCGCCGGCAAGCGCCTGCGTGCCGCCCTGCGCCAGCGCGGCACCGGCGGCCGGCAGGCATAGCGCCAGCGCCATTGCGACAACGCGCCCGCCCTTCCAGAGGTCGCAGCCGCCAAACCCCATCCATTGCCCCCGTGTCACGTCTGCGTCTCGCCCCCTGCCGGCCGGAATCGCACCCGGCCCCGCTCAATATCTAACCGTCTTCGAGGTGAAAGAGAACCGCAAGCCCCAAAAGCATGACCACGACCGATGGTGCCCAGGCCGCAAGCAGCGTTGGCAGTATTCCTGACAGGCCGAGGGCGAGCGAGAGATCGCTGAGGAAATAGACCAGAAAGCCCGAAAATATGCCGCCGAGGACGACCTGTATGAAGCCGCCGGAGCGCGCGGTACGCATCGAGAACGCCGCCGCGACCAGCACCATGGTGCAGAGCAGCGCGGGCGTGGCCAGAATCTGGTGGAAATGGAGTTTATAGCGCCGCGCCGAAAAGCCGGCCGCTTCGGCGGTCTGGATGAAGTTCGGCAGGTCCCAGAACGAAATCGTATCGGGACGCGCGAAGCTCTCCTGAACCTGTTCTGCCGTTAGCGACGTTTCCTGCTGATAGGTCTCGTAGTGGCGGGGTTGGTCGTTAGTGAGCAATACCCACACATCGTTTAGCGCCCAATGGCCGTCGCGAAGCACGGCCTCGCGTGCGTCGATACGTCCGAGGAACGTATTGGCGTTGCCATAGAGAAATATCGTGACGTCGAAGAGCTCGACCCCCTGTTCGCTCATGCGCAATGCGTGAACGACCGATTGGCCGGTCGAGTCGGCCTGACGCAGCCACAACCCGTTCGACGACAAGGCGAGGAAGTTCGTTCGCTGATCGATATATTTCGCTTCGAACTGCCGAAACTGCGTTGCCAGTGTCGCGGAAAGCGGGTTGTAGACCGTCACGACGAACGAGCCGATGACGAAAGAAACGACGAGCGCCGGCGCGATGAATTGCCAGACCGACACGCCGGCTGCCCGCGCCACAACCAGTTCGTTGTTGCGGCTCAGCCGCAGAAACGCCGCCATGCCGCCGAAGAGAAAGGCAAACGGCAAGGTTTTGCCGCCGACTCTGGGCAGTTCCATCAGTGCCATTGATGCCAGGAGCCCGAACGTAACGCCCGGTTTGTTGGCGCCGCGGCGGAGCAGTTCGACAAGCTCGATCGTGAAGATGAGGGTAAGAAAGACGGCGAATGTCAGCAGCACGACAAGCAGAAACTGCCGGCCCAGATAGTATGACAGTGTCCACGAGATATTCATGAGCGAGCCCCGCTGCCAGGAAGTCGCGGCAGTGGCAACCGTTGCAGGATCGGACCGAAGCGAACGCCGCCGACAATGGCGAGTGAGATGGCGCATGCCGCGAGCGGCACGAGATACACCAGGGGCACGATACTGAGATCGTTCTTGGAGGTGTTGGCGAGCGCGAAACCCGCAACACGCAACACCAGCGCAGCACCCGCCGCCGCGGCCATGCGCATTGCATATCCGCGCCGATTGAACGGTGCCGGAAGCAACGCGGCAAGAGCTATCAGCGCCAATGCCATCGGGAATATCCCCTCGGCCAGCCGCTCATGGGCGTCGGCGAGAAGCTTGTTCCGGTGCGACTGGCCGTAGGTGTCGTCGGCAGACGGATTTACAAGTTCGTTGAAATAACGTTCACGCCCCTCATAGACCAGCGCCGGCTGGTTCTTCAGATAGGGCGAAAGGTCGAACGTGTATTTGTCGAAAAAAAGCAACGTAGCGGCGCCGCGTTCCTTGGCTTCGTCGCGCGACACGCGCTGGATATTGCCGTTGAACATCACCAGCAGCGGACCACGCGGTCCCTGCACCATGCTTCCCGTTTCGGCCATGTAGGTGATGGGTTCGTTGGGATTGCGGCTGTCATGCACCAGAACGCCGTGCGTGGTGCCGTCCGGCGCCCGCTCTCTCACATAGACCGTCAGGCCGGTCGTCGGATTGGTGAAGGTGCCTTCGCGAATCATCGACGAAGTGACATCCGTGCGGATGTCGTAGATTCGGCTCTTGAGTTCCCGCATTCCGGCCGGAGCGATATAGACGCTGAAGGACAGTACGATGAACGACACGGCCATTGCGATTGCAAGGATCGGCTTGGCGACCGCCCAGAGGCTGACGCCAGCCGAAAACATCACCACGATTTCGCTGTCGGCGATGAGTTTGTGCAGTGTGTAGAGCAGCGCGCAAAAGAGCGAAATCGGCAGCACGATGATGAGCGTGCTGGGCAGGGCGAGCGCGGTCAATTGAAAGAAGGCGACAAGCGTCTGGCCCTGCGTGATCATCACGTCGAGCATGCGCAGCGCCTGCGTCAGCCAGATGATGCCGGTCAGCACCACGGTCGCCACGACGAAGGGCCCGAGCGCCTGAACGAATATATAGCGTGACAAACCCTTCAACATGAGCCCGGCCCCCGACCGGAAATCCGATATTCGCAAGGACGGGACCGCTCCCGGCGGCTTCCGTCCGCGATTGCCGACGATGGCTTTCCCTTGCCGCCGATTCAGCTAGGATGTACGGCAATTTGTCGGGTTCTATTGAGAGAAATGGTTATCCCATTTCGGCTGGGGGGAAAAGGCGTTAGAGGCTTTTTCCGATCCGTTGACCGGCCGAATCGGTGACATGCGGGCCCGAATCCGGACTTAGAGTTAATCAGAAGAGGCCATCGATGAATATTTCCTTTGCCGACATCTCGCTCGCAAAGCCTGGGGCGCTCGCCGTGCTGGTGACCGAAGGCGCGTCGCCGCGCGGTGCCGCCGCCGATCTTGACGGCAAGACCGGTGGCGCGCTGAAGCGGGCGATGAAGGCGGCCGGCTTCTCCGGCAAGGCCGGTTCGGTTCTGGAAGTCATCGGCACACGCGGCGTTGCCGCCGGACGCATCCTTCTCGTCGGTCTCGGTAAATCGGCCGACCTGTCTGCTGCCGGTATGGAGAAGGCGGGCGGCGAATTGATCGGCCGCATCGAAAAGACGAAGGAAACGTCGCTGTCGATCGTGCTCGACGGCATTTCGGCCGCGAAGCTGCCGGCGGGCGAAGCGGCGGCCCGCATAGCTTTCGGCGCCCGGCTGCGCGCCTACCGCTTCGACAAGTACAAGACGAAAAAGAAAACCGATGAATCAAAGGCCGGCCTCAAATCGCTGACCGTGATGACGCGCGCTGCCGCATCCGCTCGCAAGGACTATGCGACGCTGTCGAAGATCGCCGACGGCATGTTCCTGACGCGCGAGCTCGTCAACGAGCCACCGAATGTTCTGTTCCCCGGTGAGTTCGCAAAGCGCGCCCGTGCGCTGTCCAAACTCGGCGTAAAGGTCGAGGTGCTTGGCGAAGCGCAGATGAAGAAACTCGGCATGGGCGCGCTGCTCGGTGTCGGACATGGCAGCCAGCACGAAAGCCATCTCGTCGTCATGCGCTGGACGGGCGGCAAGGCGGGCGAGAAGCCGGTGGCCTTTGTCGGCAAGGGCGTTTGCTTCGACACCGGCGGTATCTCGCTGAAACCGCCGGCCGGCATGGAGGACATGAAAGGCGACATGGGCGGCGCGGCCTGCGTCACCGGCTTGATGCATGCGCTTGCCGCGCGCAAGGCGAAGGTCAACGCGGTCGGCGTCATCGGTCTCGTCGAGAACATGCCGGACGGCAAGGCGCAGCGGCCCGGCGACATCGTTACCTCCATGTCGGGGCAGACCATCGAAATCATCAACACCGATGCCGAAGGCCGCCTCGTGCTCGCCGACGCGCTCTGGTACACGCAAAATCGTTTCAAGCCGAAATTCATGGTCGATCTCGCGACGCTGACAGGCGCGATTATGGTCGCCCTCGGCAAGGAGTACGCCGGGCTCTTTTCCAACAACGACAAGCTGTCGAAGCAATTGTCCGAGGCCGGCGAGGCCGAGAGCGAGAAGGTCTGGCGCATGCCGATGGGCGCCGCCTACGACAAGCAGATCGATTCGCAGTTTGCGGACATGAAAAACACCGGCGGCCGCGATGGCGGTTCGATCACCGCGGCGCAGTTTCTCGAACGCTTCGTCAACAAGACCACTTGGGCGCATCTCGACATCGCCGGCACGGCGATGGCCTCACCCAAAACCGCGATCAACCAGAGCTGGGGTTCGGGTTGGGGTGTGCGCCTGCTCAACCGCCTGGTCGCCGACCACTACGAAGCGTGACAGTTCGGTGGCAGTACGATGACAGAGGTGCTGTTTTACCATCTGCAGAACGCGCCGCTGGAGCGTGTATTGCCGCAATTGCTGGAGCGTTCGCTGGAGCGCGGCTGGCAGGCGGTGGTCCGCGCCGGTGGCGCCGAGCGGCTCGAAGCGCTCAACAATGCACTCTGGACCTATAGCGACGACAGCTTCCTGCCGCATGGCAGCCGCGACGATGGCCCCCCCGAGACAACGCCGATTTTCCTGACGACCGGGGACGAAAATCCCAATGGCGCCAAGGTGTTGTTCCTGGTCGACGGCGCTGCGCCCGGCCCGCTTGACGGTTATGAGCGTTGCGTTCTGATGTTCGACGGTCGCGACGACCTGGCGGTTGGCGCGGCGCGCGAACACTGGAAGGTATTGAAGGCCGAAGGTCACGATGCGACCTATTGGCAACAGAACGATGCCGGAAAGTGGGAGAAGAGAGCCTGAGCCTCGACCGCCGAAAGTCTCTCGACGATTGATCGGCCATCGAGCCGGGCTCATAGTCCACGACGAGTTTCAGGGGATGGGGAGGAAGTGTCATGCCGGTCTGGTTGCGCCGCACACTGATTAGTCTGGGCGTGCTCGCCGTGGTCGCGGGCGGCGCCTATTATTGGCTCATTGTCGAAAGCCGCATGCCCTCGGACGCGGCATTCGCGCTCGATATCGGCGAGATTCGCCGCATGGTCGCCGCGACGCCGGGCGACAAGCCGGCATCGGTCGAGGTCGAACGCGTCGGCGCGTTTCAGTTTCCGGCAACGGCGATTGTTGCGGGCGATGGCTGGGGCTCGCGCGATATGCCGGTCTTTTCCTTCCGTCTCGTATATCCCGACACGAGCATCATCGTCGATACGGCGCTGAACGAAGAGCTGGGGCAGGGAAATCTGGTCTCTTTTGACGCCGATGCCTATGCGCGAATGGAGGCGGCAATGACATCGGCGTCGCTGATCGTCATCACGCATGAGCATATGGATCACATTGGCGGACTGACGGCTCATCCGGATCTGGAAGCGGTGCTCCCTTCGACGAAACTTACCCGTGAGCAGGTCGAAAATCCCGCCCGCAGCGTGCCGGCGCGCTTCCCGGACGGTGCACTCGATGGCTACCAGCCGCTCGAATACGAGCAATATCGTGTGGTCGCGCCTGGCGTTGCGTTGATCAAGGCGCCGGGCCACACGCCGGGCAGTCAGATGGTCTATGTGCAGAAGGCGAACGGCGAGGAGCTACTCCTGATCGGCGACGTCGCCTGGCACTTTCGCAACATCGAACTGCTGCGCGAACGCGCCCGACTGGTCACGCAGTTCTACCTGAACGAAGATCGGACCGCGGTCTTCGGCCAGCTCGCCGCATTGTTCCGGCTGAACCAGGCGGAACCTGACATTGCCATCGTACCGGGTCACGATGCGGGGGTCGTGGACGGCCTGTTGGAGGCAGGTATTCTGACGCTCGGCTTCTCGGTCGAATAGGTGGCGCGGCCGGGCGGGGAGATACAATGTTCCGAAAGGCGCAATGCTGGCTGATCGCGGCGCTCGCCTGCGTTGCGATTGATGGTGGGCCGGCTTCGGCGAGCACGGCGGATCGAACGGTCGTCGTTGCGCTTTTCGACGGTTTTGCGCCCGCGATGGTGAAGTCGACCGACACGCCGAATCTCGACCGGATGCAGGCCGAGGGCGCCTGGTCGCACCGGCTGGCGCCGGTTTTTCCATCCGTGTCGCTGACCAATCATGTGAGTTTCACCACCGGCTGCTGGCCCGCGGGCCACGGCATTCTCTCCAATATCTTTTTCGATCCGAAACGCGGCCGCTTCGATCACAGCTACGACGCCGACTGGCGGACCGGCTGCGAAACCATGTGGGAGGCGGCGGAGCGGCAAGGCGTTGTGGCGGCGGCCTTGCAGATCGCCGGTCGCGGCTCGGGCACCAGAGGCAAGCTTGCAACGCATGCGAACTGGCCGAGACCGCACATGACCGACGATCAGGTTGTCGAACGGGCGATCGAACTTCTGTCGATGAAAGGCGCCGATCGCCCGCGATTGATCGCGCTCTATTTCACGGGACCCGACGGCACGGCACATCGGACGGGCACACTATCCGCCAATACGCTGACAGTCGTACGCCGGAGCGACGCAATCGTCGGTAAGCTGATGAAAGCAATCCGTGCATTGCCGCGCGAACGCGAGGCGACGCTCATCGTCGGCACCGATCACGGCATGATGGATGTCGGGCCGCTGATCAACATTGCCCGCATCATGAACAAGCACGAAATCAAGGGCAGGGTCGCCGCAGCCGGGGCAAGCGCCTATATTTACCTCAACAAGAACGAGGATGCTGCCCGTGTCGAGCGGGTCTTGAAGGGATACGGCTCTGCCTTCGACGTTTACCGCAGGGGATCGCATCCGGCTTTTGCGAAGCTCGGCACGGGGCCGCGCACAGGCGACCTCTTGCTGGTTGCAAAAGCGCCGCACTGGATCGAGGGACCGGAAGTATTTCCCGACTACGCCCATATGCTCGGCGTCACGACCGTGTGGCCGGAAATTTTCACGCCACCCGTGAGCGTGCAACGCGCGGCACATGGCTACGATCCCGCCACAGTGACGCAGATGCACGGCATCTTCTATGCCTGGGGTTCAGGCGTCGCGAAAGGCAAGCGGTTCGGCCGCATCGACATTGTCGACGTCCATCCGACCGTCATGGCGTTGCTCGGTCTGAAGCCCGGAAAGGGCGCCCAAGGCAAGGCGCTCGCGCTCGGCCGCTAGTCGGCTGCCGCCATCGCCTCTTCGTAACTCGTGCTCGCTTCGAGCCACAGCTCTTCGGCCCGTGCCCGCGCTCTCAATGCTTCGGCGCGATCCTTTGACGCCGCGCTCACCGCCGCCGGATCGGCTGTAACGGCCGGGTCGGTAAGTCTGGCGTCCAGCGCATCGATGATCTTCTGGATGCGCGCAATCTCCTGTTCGGCGGCTTGTGCCTTTTTCTTGAGCGGCGCCATCTGTTCGCGCTTTTGCGCGGCGAGGCGGCGCGCTTCGCGCTTGTCGTTGGACGGACGAGGGGCGGGCGGCGGCGCATCGGCACCGGCATTGTCCTCGGCCACGAGCGGCCGTACGCGCCGCGCCGGGTCGAGCAACCACTTCCGATAATCGTCGAGATCGCCGTCATAGGGCGCAACCGTACCGTCCGCGACAAGCCACAACCGGTCGGCGCAGGTCTCGACCAGATGCCGGTCATGCGAAATCAGAATGAAAGCGCCGTCATACTCGTTGATCGCCATCACGAGGGCCTCGCGGCTGTCGACGTCGAGATGGTTGGTCGGTTCGTCGAGAATGATCATGTGCGGCTTGTGGAAGGTGGCGATGGCAAAGAGCAGACGCGCCTTCTCGCCGCCCGACAGTTTCTCGACCCGCGTATCCGCCTTGTCGGCGCCGAAGCCGTAGGAGCCGGCGCGGGCGCGCACCTGTGCGATCGTCGCATCCGGCATCAGCTCGCGGAAATGCTCGTAAGGCGTGTCGCCCATGTTGAGTTCGTCGAGCTGGTGCTGCGCGAAATAGGCGATACGAAGCTTCTTCGATGCATATTTGTGGCCGGCATCGACACGCAAGCGGTCGCAAAGCAGCTTGGCGAAGGTCGACTTGCCGTTGCCGTTGGCGCCGAGCAGCGCAATCCGGTCGTCCTGGTCGATGCGCAGATCGAGCCCGCGCAGCACCGGCTTGCCCGGCTCATAACCGACCGATGCGTGTTCGAGGCGGATGATCGGCGAGGCGAGCGGCTTTTCCGGCACCGGAAAATGGAACGGCAGCACACGCTCGTTCATGATGTCGGCGATCGGTTCCATCTTGGCGAGCGCCTTCATGCGGCTCTGCGCCTGACGGGCCTTGGAGGCTTTCGCCTTGAAGCGCTCGATAAAGCTTTCCATGTGGCGGCGCTGGTCGTCCTGCTTCTTCTTCATCGACATCTGAAGCATCAGCCGTTCGCGCCGTGTGCGGTCGAAGCGATCGTAATTGCCGCTGTAATAGGTGAGCTTCTTGTGTTCGAGATGCAGAATGCCGTCGGCGACATTGTTGAGAAGGTCGCGGTCATGGCTGACGATCAGCACGGTGTAGGGATAAGAGCGCAGATAGTCCTCGAGCCAGATCGTGCCTTCGAGATCGAGATAGTTGGTCGGTTCGTCGAGCAGCAGCAGGTCGGGCTCCGAAAAGAGCACGGCGGCGAGCGCCACGCGCATCCGCCAGCCGCCGGAAAAATCCGAGCAGGGCCGCGCCTGCGCCGCCTCGTCGAAACCGAGACCGGCAAGGATTGTCGCCGCCTTGGCCGGCGACGCATGGGCGCCCATGTCGGCAAGCCGCGTGTGAATGTCGGCGATCCGATGCGGGTCGGTCGCGGTCTCCGCCTCGGCGAGCAGCGAGGTGCGTTCCTTGTCGGCGGCAAGCACCGTGTCGAGCAGGGTGATCGGCCCGGACGGCGCCTCCTGCGTCACCATGCCGACACGCCAGGATTTGGGCCACGAGATCGACCCCGATTCGGGCGTCAGCTCGCCGGTGATGATCCTGAGCAGCGTCGATTTGCCGGTGCCGTTGCGGCCGACAAAGCCCGTCCGTGTCCCCGGCGGCAGCGCCGCGGTGACCCGTTCGAGGAGCAGCCGCCCCTCCATCCGGAATGTGAGATCGTTGATATGCAACATGATGGCCGGGCTTTTAGCATCGGGAAAGCCCGCCGTCACCCGCCGGGTTGCCGCCGTCTCCCGGCCCGGCTATAACCCGCGCCAAATCCACCAGACCCCACGAAGGAAGCAGCGGTATGGCCCTCGAACGGACCTTCTCGATCATCAAGCCGGACGCAACCCGGCGCAATCTCACCGGCAAGATCATCGACCGCTTCGAAAGCGCGGGCCTCCGCGTCGTCGCCTCGAAGCGCATCCACATGACGAAAGCGCAGGCCGAAGGCTTCTACGCGGTCCACAAGGAGCGGCCCTTCTTCAACGATCTGGTCGCCTTCATGATTTCGGGCCCGGTCGTCGTCCAGGTGCTGGAAGGCGAAAACGCCATCGCGAAGAACCGCGAAGTGATGGGCGCGACCAACCCGGCCAATGCCGATGCCGGCACGATCCGCAAGGATTTCGCCGAGTCGATCGAGGCCAACTCGGTCCACGGCTCCGACGCCCCGGAAACGGCGGCCGAGGAAATCAAATACTTCTTCAAGGACGAAGAAATCGTCGGCTGATTTGATTGGTCGCTGAATTTGAAAAACCCCGCCCTCAAACGGCGGGGTTTTTTGTTGCCGTCAGATCGCCGGCACGAACAGCGGCGCCGCTTCCGTTCCGTCCGCCTCCAGCAGCGCGACCTGCTCGCCCACCACGCGGGCGCGGCCTTCGACCACGAGCTTCAGCGCCAGCGGATAGAGCTTGTGCTCGGCTTCGAGCACGCGCGCGGCAAGCGTTTCGGGCGTGTCGCCGGACAGCACAGGTACGGCGGCTTGCGCGACGATCGGGCCCTCGTCCATTTCCGGCCGCACGAAATGCACGGTGCAACCGGTAATGCGGACACCGGCGTCGAGCGCGCGCTGATGCACATGCAGCCCCTTGAAGGCGGGTAGCAGCGACGGGTGGATGTTGAGTTGCCGGTCGCGCCATTTCTCGACAAAACCGTCGGAGAGAATGCGCATGAAGCCTGCGTTGCAGATCAGCTCGACGCCCGCCGCGCGCAACGCCCGGTCGAGCTCGGCGTCGAATGTCTCGCGGCTGGCGAAGTCCTGGTGGTCGACGACGAGTGTCGGAATGCCGGCGGCGGCGGCAACCTGAAGCCCTTCCGCCTTGGGACGATTGGAAATGACAAGCGCGATCTGTCCGCGAAAGCCGGGTTCGGCGCACGCCTCGATCAATGCGGCAAGATTGGATCCCCGCCCTGAAATGAGAACGCCGATCTTCACCGCTTCGAGCCCAATGCGCCGTTGACGACGACGCGCGCGCCGTCCGCGCCCTGCTTGCGCAGACGGCCGATCCGCATCACGGTTTCGCCCGCTTCCGCGAGCGCATCGGCGACTTCGAGCGACTGGTCCTCGCGTACGACGACGATCATGCCGATGCCGCAATTGAAGGTGCGGCCCATTTCGGTGTCGTCGATGCCGCCAAGGTCCATCAGCCAGCGGAATACCGGCGGCATCGCCCATGATGTGCCGTCGATTTCGGCGGCAAGCCCGTCCGGCAGAACGCGCGGAATGTTTTCGACAAAGCCGCCGCCGGTGATATGCGCCAGCGCCTTGATCGCGCCGGTTTCGCGGATCGCCTTCAAGACGCTCTTCACATAGATGCGCGTTGGCGTCAGCAGCACTTCGCCGATGCTGGCGCCGCCGCCGCCGGGAAAGGGCGCCGAATAAGAGATGCGGTTGTCCTCGACGACCCGGCGCACCAGCGAAAAACCGTTGGAGTGGAAGCCCGAGGAGGCGAGCCCCAGCAGCACATCGCCCTCGGCGACATCGCCGCGCGGCAGCACGCCGTCGCGTTCGACCGCGCCGACCGCGAAACCCGCGAGGTCGTAATCGTCCTTGGCATACATACCCGGCATCTCGGCCGTCTCGCCGCCGATCAGCGCGCAGCCCGCCTGCCGGCAACCTTCGGCGATGCCGGCGATCACCTCGCGCGCCACATCGACATGCAGCTTGCCGGTGGCGTAGTAGTCGAGGAAGAACAGCGGCTCGGCCCCTTGCACCACAAGATCATTGACCGACATGGCAACGAGATCGATGCCGACCGTGTCGTGGATGTTGGCGTCGATGGCGACACGGAGCTTGGTGCCGACGCCGTCATTCGCGGCGACCAGCACCGGATCCTTGAAGCCGCAGGCCGCAAGGTCGAAGAGCCCGCCGAAGCCCCCCAGCGCCGCGTCGGAGCCGGTGCGCCGGGTCGAGGCCGCCAGCGGCCCGATGGCGCGCACCAGCTCATTGCCCGCGTCGATGTCCACGCCCGCCTCCGCATAGGTGTAGCGGTTGGGGCGGTCCTTCGGGGGGGTGGGGGCCATCGCTGCGGTTTCCGGGACTCAAATGGGAGAAAGAGCGCACAAATCACCCGAAATCGTCCTCCGGCGCAAGAGAAAGGCTAAAAATCCCGGTGCCCCGCCTTCGCGCGCTCCCGGCGGTGATATAGTGTCCGGCGAGGCGCGCGCCACCGCCGCCGAATATCGTGACGGATCAAGGGCCTATCGATGATTTCTGCTATCGGAGTTTTGCGCGCGCCGGGCCTCGCCCTTGCGATTCTCGCCAGCATTGCCGCACCTGCGCTTGCCAATGACATCTTCACGGTGCGCGGCATCGCCGTCGACCGCACCGCCGACACGGCCACGGCGGCCCGTGCCGCCGCGCAGGCCGAGGGCCAGCGTCTCGCGCTCGCCGAGGTGATGAAAAAACTGACCCTGCCTGAGGATTGGGGCGCGCTGCCCGAGGTTGACGAGGCGACGGCGCAGGGCGCGGTGCGCGGCTTCCAGGTCGCCAACGAGCGGACCAGCGCCACGCGCTATATCGCCGAAATGATCGTCAGCTTTCAGCCCGAAGCCGTGCGGCGGATGCTCCGCGGCGCGAACATACCTTTTGGCGAAACGCAGGCCCGGCCCGCCGTGCTGCTGCCGGTGCTGCGCCGCGACGACCGCCGCATTCTCTGGGACGACGACAATCCGTGGCGCGGCGCCTGGGCCTCGCTCGACCTCGTCAATGCGATGACGCCGCTGGTCCTGCCGTTGGGCGACATCGCCGAGATAAATTCGGTTACGCCCGACGTTGCGCTTTCGAGCGACGAAAACACACAAGCCGCACTCAGCGAGATGGCGGCCAATTATGGCGCTGCCGATGTCGTCGTGGCGGAGGCGGTGCTGAGCGGCGGCAGGCTCGACGTGACGCTCACCACACGCGGCGCCGCGGCTTCCGCGCCCATCCGGCAGAGCTTCAGTGGCGCCGACGAGGCGGAACTGATGCGCAATGCGGCGCGCACGATGCTCGATGCGATGGCGCTGCAATGGAAGCGGCAGATCATCGTCCGCGACACATCGCTTCACACCCTGACCGCCTCGGCGAGCTTCGCCAGTCTTGAGGAGTGGGAACGCATTCGCAACAGTCTGACGACCGCGCCGCTGGTGCAGGGCCTCGAAGTGCTGGGCATTTCGTCGAACGGCGCCGAGCTGCGCATATCCTACAAGGGCAGCGCCGAAATGCTGTCGCTGTCGCTCTCGCAGCGCAATGTGCGGCTTGCCGGTGCCACATCGACACAAGCCGATCCCGACGTCTATTCGCCGATTGCAGCGGCGGCGCCCGTCTGGCGTCTCAGCGTCGGCCCCTGAGCCACGGATCTCGCATGACCATACAGCGGCAGTTCGCAATCTGGGCGCTCGTCATCGGCGTCTTTGTGCTTTCGCTGTGGCTGCTGAAGAGCATTCTCCTGCCCTTCGTCGCCGGCATGGCCATCGCCTATCTTCTCGATCCGCTGGCCGACCGGCTGGAGCGCCTCGGCCTGTCGCGGCTGCTGGCGACGACGCTGATCACGGTGACGTTCCTGGCGCTGACCGTTGTGTCGATGATCCTGCTGCTGCCCGTCCTCTACAATCAGTCGATGGCGTTGCTTGAAATCATGCCGGACCTGATCCAGCGCGGTCAGTTGTTCATGCTTGAAATGGGCGACGGGAGGCTGGCGCAATTGCTCGGCGCGCGCGCGCCCGATGTCGAAAAGGCGATTACCGACAGTGTCGGCAATTCGGTGAAGTGGCTGGTCGATCTATTGCCGTCGCTGGGCTCGCAAGGCTTGCAATTCGTCGGTCTGATCTCACTCATTGTCGTGACGCCGGTGGTGGCTTTCTATCTGTTGCTCGATTGGGACCGCATGGTGGAACGCATCGATGCGCTGCTGCCGCGCGATCACGCCGAGACCATCCGCCAGCTTGCACGCGACATCAACACGGTGCTCGCGGGCTTCGTTCGCGGGCAGGTGATTGTCTGTCTGGTGCTCGGCGTGATCTATGCGGTCGGACTGTCGCTGGTCGGGCTCCGTTTCGGGCTCGCGGTCGGCATCATCGCCGGCATCATCAGCTTCATCCCCTATCTCGGCACGATTGTCGGCTTCGTCGTTGGCGTGGCGCTGGCGCTGTTCCAGTTCTGGCCCGACTATGTGTCGATCGGCCTGGTGGTGGGCGTGTTTGCCATCGGTCAGTTCATCGAAGGAAATTTCCTCTCGCCGAAGCTGGTAGGGGACCGCGTCGGCCTGCATCCGGTATGGGTGATGTTCGCGATTTTCGCTTTCGCCGCCTTGTTCGGATTCGTCGGTGCATTGCTGGCATTGCCCGTTGCCGCGGCGCTTGGTGTGCTGACGCGCTTTGGCATTGCGCGCTACAGGGCGAGCCAGCTCTATTTGGGGTCGGGCGGACCGGATAGCTGAATGGCGCGGCAACTCGTATTCGAACTTGGCCATCGTCCGGCTTTCGGCCGCGAGGATTTTCTGGTCGCGCCGTCGAACGGAGCGGCGGTCGCGCTGATCGATTCATGGCCGGCATGGAGCGGCCCGGCTGCGATCCTGTCGGGCCCTGCCGGCAGCGGCAAAACGCATCTGGCCGAGGTCTGGCGCGAAAAGGCGAAGGCGCGGCGGATCGAGGCGGCGGCGCTTGAGGGCGCCGATGTTCCGGCGCTGGTCGCGGCGCGCGCGCTGATCGTCGAGGATCTCGGCGTGCTGTCCGACGCGGCCGAACGTGCACTTTTTCATCTGCTCAATCTGACGGCACAGGAAGGGGCCTTCCTGCTGCTGACGGCGCGCGACGCGCCGGGCCGGCTCGCCATCCGGCTTCCCGATCTTGCTTCGCGCCTGAAGGCGCTGCCGCATGCCGCGCTGGGCGCGCCCGACGACGCGCTGCTCGCCGGCGTACTGGTCAAACTGTTCGACGACCGCCAGCTTCGTGTGCCCGAATCGCTGATCCCTTATCTTGCCGCGCGCATCGAACGCTCCGTTGCCGCCGCCCACGACGTGGTGGCGGCAATCGACCGCGCCTCGCTTTCGGGCAAGCGCCCGATTACGGTGCCGCTCGCCGCCGAAGTCCTGGCGGGGCAGGGGGAAATGGAGCTCTGATCATCCCGCCGTCGCGCCGCCATCGATGACGAGTTCGGCGCCGGTCATGTAGCGGGATTCGTCGGACGCGAGAAAAAGCACGCCCATCGCAATGTCCTCCGGCATGCCGGCCTTTCCGAGCGGCGCCATCGCCGCGGCGAGCACTGCCGGATCGACGGCGTTGCCCTGCGCCGCACCGCCGAAAACGGCGCGTGTTTCGGGTGTCACCTTGGTCCAGATCGGCGTGTCGATGACGCCCGGATGCACCGAGTTGACGCGGATATTGTCGCCGAGCTGCGCCATTTCGAGCGCCACGGCCTTTGCAAACAGGCGCACCGCGCCCTTGGTTGCGCAATAGCCCGACATGCCCGGCGCGCCGGTGAGCCCGGCGCCCGACGACATGATGACGATGGAGCCGCCGCCCGACGCGCGCATCGCCGGGATCGCATGCTTGGTGCCGAGAAACACACCGTCGAGATTGATCGCCGTCTGCCGCCGCCAATCTTCCAGCGAGAAACTTTCGCACAAGCCGCCGACGCCGATACCGGCATTGTTGACGAGAACTTGAAGCCCGCCGAAGGCGGCGACGGCGGCGGCCACCACTTCCGCCCATCGCGCTTCCGAGGCGACGTCGTGTTCGAGGAAGCGGGCCTTGCCGCCCGCATCCCCGATTTCCTTTACGACGCGCGCGCCGCCTTCCCTGTCGATGTCGCTGACGACGACCGACGCACCCTCGCGCGCCAGCACTTTCGCGCAAGCCTCGCCGATGCCCGATGCGCCACCCGTGACGATGGCGACCTTGCCTGCAACCCGTCCCATGATGCGTTTCCCTCGGGCCTTATTCGGCCGCCGCCTTGATGCGCTGTTTGACCGGCGGAAGCTTCTGCAGTTCCGGCATCACCTCGCGCGCGAAGAGCCGCATGTTGCGTTCGGCATCGTCCCACGGCATCCCCGAATAGGAGAAAACACCGGTGAAGTGATCGGAGTGAATCCGCGCCGAGGTTTCCGCGATCTTCTGGTAGCACTGCTCGGGCGTGCCCCAGATCTGCAGGTCGAGGAAAAACTTGACCGCCGCATCCTCGCCGACTTCGCGAATGCCCTGCTGCATCTTGGCGTAGTACTCATAGCCCTTGAGGTTCTTCATGTGGTCGGCGCGCAACTCGTAGTGCTTCAGCACCGAGTCGTAATAGGCGCCGATATATTTGACCGCACCTTCATAGGCGGCCTGTTCGTCCTCGTGGCAATAGGTCCAGCCGAATTGCAGCGTCGGCGGCGCCTCGGTGCCGGTATATTGCAGATATTTAGCGCGGTAGCTGTCGAGTTCGGGGATCAGTTCTTCCCACGGCTTTTGCGGGATCACAAGAATGCCGACGCCGAGCTTCGCCATGATCTCGACGGATTCGGGGCTGACAGCCGCCGCATAGGAGCGTCCGCGGAACGATTTGAACGGGCGCGGGCGGATGTCGCGGCGCGGCTGCTTGATGTGCTCGCCGTCCATCTCGCAATAGCCTCGCTCCAGTCCTTCGAGCAACATCTGCGCGTATTCGACGAAGGCGCCGCGGCTCTTGTTCATGTCGAGGCGGTAGCCCTCGAACTCGATGCGCCCGAGCCCGCGTCCGATGCCGAGGATCATGCGGCCATTCGACATATGATCGAGCATCGCCACTTCTTCCGCGACGCGCATCGGGTCGTGCCAGGGCAACACGATGACGGCCGAGCCGAGCTCGATATCCTTGGTTCGGCCCGCGAAATAGGACAGGAACTGCGTCACGTTCGGGCACATCGTGTAGTCGGTGAAGTGATGTTCGACGCTCCACAGCGACTGGAAGCCGAGCGGCTCGGCCATCGCGCCGAGCGCCAGCTCATTGGTATAGACCTCGCGGTCGTCGCGGCCGCATCCATCCGGGTTCTGGAAGATCATCGCCATGCCGGTTTTCATTTTGTCTCCTCCCTTTGTTTCGTTTTCCCGTATTTAATTCGTACAAGGATTATCCGGCAAGCCCTCCCGTGCTGCCGAAATGTGCCTGCGCCCAGGCCGAGCGAAACAGGAACAAGCCTATGCCGATATAGGCCGCATATTCGAGTCCCATTGCCAGCCAGCGCGCGTCGTGGACGAGATAGGTGGTGGTTTCGATCAGGCAGACGGTCGCCATCGCCGCATAGCCGCAGGCAGTCGCCGTGGGCGTTGCCGGCCAGCGCAGCGCAAGGCCGCCGAGAAAGAGCGAGGCCGTCAGCAGCACGGATGTCCAGTGGGCGAGGAGGACGCCATGCGGAAACAGCGGATTGGCAACAGGCGGCCAGGGCACATCGAGGCGAAACCACTCGGCAAAGCCCATCAGGGCCCAGACCAGAAGGCCGGCGTGAAGGACGACAAGTCCGGCAACGACGAGCTTTGGCAGCGTGGCGCCCATCTCGGTTCCTCCCCCTCGATTTGCCAGTAATGATCATTACTGTAATAATGATCATTATTGCGGTTCGCCGTGCTGTCAACCCCGTTTGTGAGTCACATGCTGAAAAGAGCCCCGTCGAAGCCGCCGCGCCCCGACCCCGAGGAACGTATCCTCGCCGCCGCCATCGAGCTCTTCGCGGCCGAGGGCTATGCAAGCGTTGCGGTGCCGGAAGTCGCGGCGCGCGCAGGTGTGGGGCTGGGCACGCTCTACCAGCGCTTCCCGAGCAAGGAGGCGCTGGGCAATGCCGTTTTCCGCCGCTGCAAGCGCGCCTGGGCGGCGGCGACGCTCGACATCTGGCCGGAAGGCGAGCCGCCGGAAACGCAGTTCCGCCTCTATTGGCAGCGGCTCTGCGCCTTTGCCGAAAAACACCGCGACATGGCGCTCTACAATGAGCGCAATCCGATCGGCCATGTTTATGACGCCGAAAGCCTGGCACTGCGCGAGGAGCTCGACCGCCGCTCCGAGGCTGTGCTGCGGGCCTGGGTGAAGGCCGGCGCGGTCGCCGATCTGCCCTTCGAGGTGATGGCGGGGCTGATCCACGGCTCGTTTCAGCGTATTCTGGAACTGTCCGTTCCGGCGCGTCAGCGCCGGAGCCTGATGGACGAGACCGGCCGGGCGGTATGGCGGGCGCTTTCAAAGGCCGATTGACAGGCGCCTGCAACGAATCCGTCATAGGTTTGTCATAATCTTGAGCGATAGCAACGGCTTAACGCCTCCGACCATGAAAGCCGCCCGATGACCACGCCGCCCAATGCCGAGGCCGCAGTTGAGATGCCCGCGTCCGCCGCCGTGCCGGCGATCGGCATGGACGATCCGGCGCGCTTCATCAACCGCGAGCTTTCCTGGCTGGCCTTCAACATGCGCGTGCTCGAGGAAGCGCAGAACACCAACCACCCGCTTCTGGAACGGCTCCGCTTTCTCTCGATCTCGGCATCGAACCTCGACGAATTCTTCATGGTCCGCGTCGCCGGCCTGCGCGGCCAGGTCAGCGCGGGCGTCGAGACGCTGAGCCAGGACGGCTGCACGCCGGCCCAGCAGCTCGATCGCGTCAACGATATGGCCAACGAGCTGATGCGCGAGCAGCAGAAGCAATGGGACGGCTTGCGCCGCGAATTGCGCGAAGTCGGCATCGCCGTCATCGAACCCGACGAAGTGACGTCGGAAGAATTTTCCTGGCTCGAAACCCGCTTTCTGGAACAGGTCTTCCCGGTCCTGACGCCGCTCGCCATCGATCCGGCTCATCCTTTTCCTTTCATTCCCAATCTCGGTTTCGCGCTTGCCATGCAGTTGCGCCGTGTCGGCGACGGCAAGCTGATGGACGCGATGCTGCCCGTGCCGACACAGGTCGAACGCTTTATACGGCTGCCGGCGTCGGACGGGGATAACTCGATCCGTTTCATCAGCCTCGAAAACATGATCGGCCTTTTTCTCGACCGGTTGTTTCCCGGTTACACGGTGATCGGGCAGGGGGCGTTTCGCCTGCTGCGCGACAGCGACATCGAAATCGAGGAAGAAGCCGAAGACCTGGTGCGCTTTTTCGAGAGCGCGCTGAAGCGCCGCCGCCGCGGCAGCGTCATTCGCCTGAAGATCGAAGCGCGCACGCCGCCCTCGCTGCGCAACCTGGTGGTCAGCGAACTCGGCGTTACCGAGCGCGAACTGGTGACGGTGGACGGCCTGCTCGGACTTGCGCAGACGAGCCAGTTGATCGTCGACGACCGCCCCGACCTCAAATTCACGCCCTACAATGCACGCTTCCCGGAACGCATCCGCGATCACGGCGGCGATTGCTTCGCCGCGATTCGTTCCAAGGACATCATCGTCCACCATCCTTACGAGTCGTTCGACGTCGTGGTGCAGTTCATCCGCCAGGCTGCTGCCGACCCCGACGTGGTGGCGATCAAGCAGACGCTCTATCGCACCTCGAAGGACAGCCCCATCGTGCAGGCGCTGATCGAGGCGGCCGAGGCCGGCAAGTCGGTGACGGCGCTGGTCGAGCTGAAGGCGCGTTTCGACGAGGCGGCCAACATCGTCTGGGCGCGCAATCTGGAACGCGCCGGCGTGCAGGTCGTGTTCGGATTCATCGAATTGAAGACCCACGCCAAGATCTCGCTGGTGGCGCGCCGCGAGGGTGGGGCGTTGCGCTCCTATGTGCATTTCGGCACCGGCAACTACCACCCGGTCACAGCCAAGATCTATACCGACTGCTCGATGTTCACCTGCGATCCGCGTCTCGCTCACGACGCGGCACAGGTCTTCAACTACATCACCGGCTATGCCGAGCCGAAGGAGCTCCAGCTTCTGTCGATCTCGCCGATCGGCATGCGCACGCGGCTGCTGGCCGACATCGAAGCCGAAATGGAACATGCCCGCGCCGGCCGACCGGCCGCCATCTGGGCCAAGCTCAATTCGCTGGTCGACCCGCAGATCATCGACACGCTCTACAAGGCAAGTCAGGCCGGCGTCAAAATCGAACTGGTGGTGCGCGGCATTTGCTGCCTGCGTCCCGGCGTTCCGGGCCTGTCGGAAAACATCCGCGTCAAAAGCATCATCGGACGCTTCCTCGAACATTCGCGGATCGTCTGTTTCGGCAACGGCTACGGTTTGCCCAACGACAAGGCCAAGGTCTACATCGCATCCGCCGACTGGATGCCGCGCAATCTCGACCGCCGTGTCGAGGTGCTGGTGCCGATCCTCAACCCCACCGTCCACGATCAGGTCATGGACCAGATCATGGTTGCCAACCTCAAGGACAACCAGCAGAGTTACGCATTGGGTCCGGACGGCCGCTACGCGCGAATCGCCGTGCGGCCGGGCGAGGAGCCTTTCAACGCCCATGCCTACTTCATGAACAATGCGAGCCTTTCCGGGCGTGGCACATCCCTCAAGAAGAACCTGCCGCCAAAATTCGACATCAAGACGGCTGAGCGCTAACTTCCGGCGTCAAACGGCGGAGGTCATGCATTGAGCCGCGGAAAACCCGGCGGCCGGTTCGGCATTGTCGACATCGGTTCCAATTCGGTGCGCCTCGTCGTCTATGCGGGCGCCGAGCGCAATCCGGTGCTCGTTTTCAACGAGAAGGTGATGGCCGGTCTCGGCCGGGCGCTCGGTTCGACCGGACGGCTCGACCCCAAGGGCATCGAGCGTGCGCTCGATGCGCTGCGCCGCTTCATGGCGTTGCGCGAACAGATCGGCGTACCGACCCTCGTCGCGGCCGCGACGGCCGCCGTGCGCGACGCGGAGGATGGGCCGGAATTTCTCGCCCGTGCCGAAAAGATATGCGGTTTCCCGATCGACCTGCTCTCCGGCGCCGATGAGGCGCGCCTGTCGGCGCAGGGCGTCCTGTCGGGCATTCCCGAGGCCGAAGGACTGGTCGGCGATCTCGGCGGCGGCAGCCTCGAACTGGTGCCGGTTGCCGGCGGCAAGCCCGGCCCCGGCGCCACGCTGCCCATCGGCCCCCTGCGCCTGATGGACCTCGCCCATGGCAGTCTTGCCGAAGCCGAAGCCGTGGTCGACCGGGCGCTCGGCGAGCATGACTGGCTCAGGAACATACAGGGCAACCGCTTCTACGCGGTCGGCGGCGTCTGGCGAAATCTTGCCCGCATTCACATGGCGCATCGCGACTACCCGATCCATGTGCTCCACCAGTACACGATCCCGGCGCGCGACGCCGCCGACATCGCCCGTCTGATCGAGAAGCTCGGGCCGAAATCGCTCGCTCAGATTCCCGATGTGTCGGAGCGCCGCGTCGAGGCCTTGCCCTTCGGCGCGCTGGTGCTCGACAAGGTGATCGCCGCCATGAAGGCGAAGGAAGTGGTGATCTCGGCTTACGGTTTGCGCGAGGGCATCCTGTTCGACCGCCTCAACAAGAAGGAGCAGGCGAAAGACCCATTGATCGCAGGCTGCCGCGACCTTGCGGGACGCCTTGCGCGTTTCCCGCAGCATGGCAGCGAGTTCTTCAAATGGACGGCGCCGCTTTTCGGCGACGGCGTTCTCGGCGAAACGGAAGCGGAAGCGCGCCTGCGCCGCGCCGGGTGCATCCTTGCCGACATCGGCTGGTATGTGCATCCCGACTACCGCGCTCATCACGCGATGATGCAAATTCTGCTCGCGCCCTTCTCGGGCGTCGACCATGCGGGCCGCCTGTTCCTTGCCCGCGTCGGCTACCACCGTCACGAGGGCAAGGGCGAACCCCAGATGTTCGGCAACATCGCCGGCCTGATCGGCGAACGCGACCATGAGCGCGCGCTGGTGCTCGGGTTGGCGCTGCGGCTCGCCTTCACGCTGTCGGGCGCCACCATGGGCATGTTGCCGAAGACGAAACTCGAAGCCGGAAAGAACACGCTGACGCTTGTCGTCCCGAAACGCCACGAACCGTTGATCGGCGAAATCGTCGCCAAGCGCCTCGGCGCGCTGGCCCGCGCGATCGGCCGAAAGGGCGACATCCGCATCGGCAGATAGCGCGTCAGCGCTTGCCGGTCTCGATCAGGACGATGCGCTTGCCCTTGACGCCGATAGCCAGTTCGCCGCGCTTGAGCTTCAGCGCATCTTCGCCGAAGAGTTCGCGGCGCCAGCCCTTCAGCGCCGGCACATCGGCTTCGGCATGGGCGGCGATCAGTTCGAGATCGGCGACATTGGCGACGAGCTTCTGCGCCACGTCGTGCTCTTCGCATTTGATCTTCAGCAGCACCTTGAGGAGTTCGACCAGCGGTCCGATGCCCGGCGGCAGGGGCTCCGGCCCGTCGACCACCGGAATGTCCTCTTCCTTCATGGCGAGGCCGCGTTCGATGGCCTCCATCAGGCTTGCGGCGGAGCGGCTGTTGGAAAAGCCCTTCGGAACGGCGCGAAGCCCGTCGAGATCGGACAGCGCGCGCGGAATCTGCGTCGCGATCTCGGCCAGCGCGTCGTCTTTCATGATGCGCGAGCGCGGCATGTCGCGCTCTTGCGCCTGCCGTTCGCGCCATGCCGACACCTCGACCAGCACCGCAAGGCCACGCGTACCGCGGAAGCGGCCCTTGACGCGCTTCCAGGCATTCTCCGGCCGCATCGCATAGGTCTCGGGGTCCTGCAGCACCGACATTTCCTCGGCCACCCAATGTGCGCGCTTCGTCTGCGTCAGGCGCTTGGCCAGGACTTCGTAGATGGTGCGGAGATAAGTGACGTCCTTGATCGCGTAGTTGAGCTGCTTCTCGCTCAACGGCCGGCGCGACCAGTCTGTGAAGCGCGACGACTTGTCGACCTCGCCGCCGGCCAGCCGCTTGACCAGCGTCTCGTAGCCGACCGAGTCGCCAAAGCCGCAAACCATCGCCGCGACCTGCGTGTCGAACAGCGGATCGGGGATGGTGCCGCCCTCATGGGCGAATATTTCGATGTCCTGCCGCGCCGCGTGAAAGACCTTCACGACCTGCCGGTTGCGCATCAGGTCGTAGAAGGGCGCAAGGTCGATATCGGGGGCCAGCGGGTCGATAATGACCTCGTCTTCCGGCCCGGCAAGCTGGATCAGGCAGAGGATCGGCCAGAAGGTCGAATCCCGCATGAATTCGGTATCGACCGTGACATAGCCCGCCTTGGAGAGCCGGCCGCAAACAGCCCTCAGGGCCTCGTTCGTCGTAATGATTTCCATGCGCCGCTCTATAACCGATCTCTGCGGGTCTGTCGCGGGGCCTGTGCCCCTGGCCCCGCCCTTGACAAGCCCCGCCCATCCATGCGCTTTTCGCCTCCGACCGGATAGCAGATCTTATACATCCGGTCGATTCGTGCAGGAATCTCAAGGCGTTACACCATGACCCGTTTTCGCAGCCACCGCTGTGGCGAGCTTCGCAAATCGCATGTCGGCGAGACCGTCCGTCTCTCGGGCTGGGTCCACCGCAAGCGCGACCATGGCGGGCTGCTGTTCATCGATCTGCGCGACAATGACGGGCTGACCCAGCTTGTCTTCGATCCCGACCGGGCGGCGGCCTTCGGGCTGGCCGAGAAGGTCCGTTCCGAATTCGTCATCATGGTCGAGGGGGCGGTCGTCGCCCGCACCGGCGAAACTGTAAACTCGAACCTTCCGACCGGGGATATCGAGGTTGCGGTCGCTTCGATGGAGGTGCTGTCGGAGGCGCAGGACCTGCCGCTGCCGGTCTTCGGCGAGCCGGACTATCCGGAAGACATTCGCCTGACCTATCGCTTTCTCGATCTCAGGCGCGAGACGCTGCACACGAACATCCTGCTGCGCTCGAAAATCATCGCCGACATTCGCCGCCGCATGACGGAAGCGGGCTTCAACGAGTTCCAGACGCCGATCCTGACCGCATCGTCGCCGGAAGGCGCGCGCGACTTTCTGGTGCCCTCGCGCATGCATCCGGGCAAGTTCTATGCGCTGCCGCAGGCGCCGCAGCAGTTCAAGCAGCTCATCATGGTGGCGGGCTTCGACCGCTATTTCCAGATCGCGCCCTGCTTCCGCGACGAGGACGCCCGCGCCGACCGCTCGCCCGGCGAGTTCTACCAGCTTGATGTCGAGATGAGCTTCGTCGAGCAGGACGACGTGTTCTCGGCCATCGAGCCGGTACTGCACGGATTGTTCGAAAAGTTTGCGAACGGCCGCAAGGTTTCGCCCTATCCCTTCGTGCGCATTCCCTATGCGGACGCGATGCGCAAATACGGTTCCGACAAGCCGGACCTGCGCAATCCGATCGAGATGCAGGGTGTGACCGATCATTTCCGCGGCTCGGGCTTCAAGGTCTTTGCCGGACTGATCGAGAAAGACCCGAAGGTCGAGGTCTGGGCGATCCCGGCGCCGGGTGGCGGCAACCGCGCTTTCTGCGACCGCATGAATTCATGGGCGCAAGGCGAAGGCCAGCCGGGCCTCGGCTACATCTTCTTCCGCGAGGAAGCGGGCGCGCTGGAAGGCGCGGGGCCGGTTGCGAAAAACATCGGCCCGGAACGCACCGAAGCGATCCGCACGCAGCTTGGCCTGAAGGCCGGCGATGCGGTGTTCTTCGTTGCGGGCCAGCCTGCGAAATTCACGAGCTTTGCCGGTGCCGCGCGCACCCGCATCGGCACCGAGCTCGGCCTTGTCGAAGAAGGCGTCTTCAAGTTCTGCTGGATCGTCGACTTCCCGATGTTCGAATGGAACGAGGACGAGAAGAAGATCGATTTCTCGCACAATCCGTTCTCGATGCCGAACTATCCGCTCGACCAGTTCCTGGCGCTGGGCGAGGGCGATGCCGAGGAAATTCTCGGTATCACGGCTTTCCAGTACGACATCGTCTGCAACGGCGTCGAGCTTTCCTCCGGCGCGATCCGCAATCACAAGCCGGATGTCATGTACAAGGCCTTCGGCATCGCGGGTTACGACAAATCGGTGGTCGAAACGAAATTCGGCGGCATGTTGAATGCCTTCAAATATGGCGCGCCGCCGCATGGCGGTCTCGCGCCCGGCATCGACCGCATGGTGATGCTGCTGGCCGGCGTCGAGAACCTGCGCGAGGTGACGATGTTCCCGATGAACCAGCAGGCGCAGGACCTGCTGATGCAGGCGCCGTCGGAAGTCGAGCCGAAGCAGTTGAAGGAACTGCACATCCGCGTCGTGCCGCCCCTCGAAAAGAAGGGCGCCTGAGCGCTTCCGTCGCGGTGACGCGCGGCATTTTCTGCTGCTAGGATGGCCGTCCACCTGCAAAGGAGGAGGCCATGCGTCCCGCACGGATCTGGATTCTCGTCGCCGACGGGCAAAAAGCCCGCTTTCTCGCCAGCGAAAAGCGCAACGAAGACCCGGCGCCCGCGCTGCCCGACATGATCGTCCCCAACCCGCCGACCCGCGAACAGGGCACCGAGCGCCCCGGCCGCGTCCATGAAAGCGTCGGCGCGCGCCGCTCGGCCTACGAGCCGCCGACCGATCCGCACCGTCAGGCAAAGCGCGACTTCGCCCGCATGGTCGCCGACACGCTGCTCGAAAAGACGCGCGAAAGCGCCTTCGACAAGCTGATCGTGGTTGCGCCGCCCGAAATGCTGGGCGACCTGCGCGGCGCGCTCGCGCCTGAAACGAAAGCACGCCTGATTGGCGAGCGCGCCAAGGACTACACCGAACTGACGCCGCGCGAGATCAAGGAACAGCTTGCCGGCGACTTCAACGTCTGATGCGAAAGCCTAGAGCGGCGGCGGCGTCGTCTCGTCGAAGACCGGGATCGGCAGCGCGTCGATCGGCACGATGTTGCCGTTCGAGGCCGTGATCGCCGCGCCCGCGACATTGGCGCCGAATTCGCCGCCGTAGCGGATCGGATCGCGCGTGCCGTCGATGCGGACCTTGCCGCGTTGCAGCGTCGTCGCTTCCGTCACTTGGCCCCGCAGCGTCTCGGGCGTGTGGCGGCCGGTGACGATCTGATAGAGCAGCAGCGCGCGGGCATTTTCCTTCACGCTCGGATTTTCGCCCGACAGCATGTCGTCGACACCGCCGGGTTGCGCGGCCAGTGCCGCGTCGGTCGGCGCGAACACGGTGATCGTGCCTTGCGTGTAACGGAACTTCAGGTCGTTGGCCTCGATCATCCGCGTCAGCAGCGAAAATTGCGGATCGGCCTTCAGCGTTTCATAGACATCGGCGGCATGGGCCGGTGCGGCCGCGAAGGCGGTCAGCACCAGCGCGCCGAGGAAAGTTCTGAGCTTGTTCATTCGGGTCTCTCGCAAGGGTTGGAGGAAACCGGAGGCCGATTGTCTACCCGCCAATCTTGACCGGAATGCGACATGAAAGCGCGGGGCGGCCGACGCCTCCATTGCGGACGAAAAGCGGGCTTTGGCGGGCGTTGCGGCGTCTATCATGACGTCCCGAAACGGCGGCCGGAGGCCCGGAACGGTGGCGGCGGCGACCCACAATCTGATCCTCGTCAACCGGCCGCTGGCGCAGGCGCCGAAGGACTTCAACGAAATCGCGGCGCGGATGACCGCGCTGGCGCCCGAAATTGCAGTGCATCTGGTCCATGCCGATGCCGATGCGGCGGCGCTCCCGGCGGCGCTTTGGGAGAAGCCCGTGCTCGCCGTCTCGATGATGCCGCCGGGCCGCTTCCGCCCCTTGCGCGGGCGTTTTCTGCATGGCGCGCATATGCCGAAATTCGAACAGATGCGCCGCTTCGCCGAGGCGGGCGTCGCGGTGCCGGCGACGGCGGTCTACACGCTTGGGTGCAAGCTTCGGCCGGAGCGTTGGGGCCGGCACGTTATCCTGAAGCCGACCGCGATCCGCGCCATGTCGAACGGCGATGCGGTGTTCCTGATGCGCACCGAACGCGTCGCCGAACTCGGCCTCCGCGTTTTCCCGGAAGGCCATGCGGCCCGCGCCGCGCCGCTGCTGGTGCAGCAATTCATCGACACCGGCGACTATCCCGAAAGCTACCGCGTGCTGACGCTCTTTGGCGCGCCGATCCATGCGATGCGCTATCGCGCCTGGCATCCGCGCCCGCCGCTCGACGCGCCCGACGAGAAACTGCTGGAAGGCCCGGTCGCCTCCAATGTCGATCCGCATTTCAGTTGCATGCTCGACGCCGAACCGGAAGTGCTTGCCTTCGCCCGCCGCGCCGCCGCCGCCATGCCCGATGTGCCGCTGCAAGGGCTCGACATTATCCGTGAGCGGACGACCGGCAGGCTCTACGCGCTCGAAGCCAATCCCGGCGGCAACACCTGGCACTTCTCCTCGAAACTGGCCGAGCAGGGCCGCAGGGAAGTCTCCGGCGCCGAGCGCATCGGGCAATTCGGCGCCTGGGACGTCGCGGCGCGGGTGCTGGCGACGCGGACGCTTGAGGACGCGGTGTAAGCCGCGCGCCGAGAGCGCCGCGAAGCGAGGCTTCCGGCGTTTCGGCACGCAACAAAAGTGAAGGATGCGCGGGGCACCTGGAACTCGAACCGCACATGTATCTCGCATGTGACATGTGGCACATGTAAGGGCGGTCTCGTTCTCCGCCCCGCGCGCTGCGATTTCTGGACCATAGGAGTCTCTTTCAAAGCAACCGCTACGCCTTTTATTCGGCGGCGGCTGCCCCGGGTCGTAGTGCCCGGCTCCCGCAATGTCGACCTCCCGGGGAAGTGGTCTGGTGCCCACGATCCGCAGGACTGCAGCTTTCCCTCCCCACGCATCTGGCCAGTCCGGACGCGCCCTTCGGTGGAGCGAGATGAACCTAATATGGGGGCGGTTCAGAGGGTGGGGATAAGTTTATTTTCGGGGGGCTTTCTGTCCTTCGTACTTCCACCTTGTCTTTGCCGGGCTCGACCCGTTGCTGTTCGCATAAGCGACAACGGCAATCGGAGTGACATACTCAATAACCCAAAACCGTCATGTGTAAGCGTCATCGAAATGCGAGCGAACAGAGTGAAAGTGATGCACGGTCGCCGAGGAGGAATAGCGTCCCAAGAGTCAGAGCGCCGATTAGAAGGCCAACCGAAACCCAAATCGGCCATTCATACCTGAGTGTTGAGCGACCGAAATCGATTAAGTCTTGAGATTTCTTCTCTGTTTCACTTTCGGGCGTCAGGGGAAATGTAAGTGGCGCTACAATCTGAAGTGCTTTGTAACCCGCATGCAACGAAAGTCGTGCGGCCAGTAGAGAAAACAAAAATCCGACGCCACAAAGGAATAAAATCCATGGGAAACACCCGGGGTCGGACGTGTTGCCTAGATAGGCAAGCGTAGCAACGATGGCTGCGCCATGAGCTAACGTTAACGATCTAAACAGATGTAAATTTAAAGCCTGATTGTGCGCTGAAATCTCAACGCTATATCGTTGAAACTGACTTGCGCGGTGTTCAAGGTGTTTCAGATGGTGCCAGTATTGTGCCGCATGGAATCGATTCAGACTCTCTGCAAAGTCTAGGTCTGCGGACACACCTGTATCACCCTGCTGAGGTTGAGCGCGATGTCGAGACAAAAAATTTTCGACAGAAAGTATATGTCCGTCCGCAGGCTTGCCTTCTGCAACCGATTTCCAAGCAGAGTCCCAACCAAGACGAACATACGTTGTGATTGGGCCCTCATCGTCGAAGGCTTCGGATTGATCTTCGTTATCCATCGAGAAGCTATTTTTCCCTAACTACACCCGCTCGTCCCGCCGCAGGTATCGCACTTCAAACACGTTCCGTTCCGTACCATCGTGAAGTTGCCGCATTCGCCGCAGGCTTCGCCTTCATAGCCTTTCATGCGCGCTTCGGCCGCGCGGGAGATGCCGCTGCTTCCGCCGCCCGACGATGCCGAAACGCTGAGCGAACCGGCGGCGACGGCGGCAAAGCTCTCGCCGTTCCCTGCGCGCATCAATGCGCCAGCGGCCATGACTTCGGCTTTCACCGTCTGCTCGCGCATCGCGGGTGCGGCAACGGCTTCGGCCACATCGGCACGCGCAACCGCCGCGGCGCCGCCGCGCACCAGATAGAGGTTCCCCATCTGCGCATTGCGCGTGTAGCCGGGGCTGACGACGGCGGACGCCGGGACCGGCGCCTTGCCTTCGTCGGCGCCGTCGCCCATCGCGTCGAAGGCCATTTCCTTCGGATCGACATGGCCGAGATCGGAACGGCCGAGATAGGAGACGGCGAGTTCGCGGAACACATAATCGAGGATCGAGGTCGCGTTCTTGATCCGGTCGTTGCCTTGCACGAGGCCCGCCGGCTCGAAGCGCGTGAACGTGAACGCCTCGACATATTCCTCCAGTGGCACGCCATATTGCAGCCCGAGCGAAATCGCGATGGCGAAGTTGTTCATGAGGCTGCGGAAGGCGGCGCCCTCCTTGTGCATGTCGATGAAGATTTCGCCGATCTTGCCGTCGTCATATTCGCCGGTGCGCAGGTAAACCTTGTGGCCGCCGACCAGCGCCTTCTGCGTGTAGCCCTTGCGCCGGTCGGGCAGCTTGTCGCGCCGCTGCTCGGCCGCCTTCACCTGCTCGACAAGCTGCGCGACGCCGCGCTCGGCGACGAAGCGGGCGCGCTCCTGCGGCGGCTGCGCCACCAGCGTTTCGACGGCGCTTTCCTCCGCCTCGTCGTCCTCGTCCTCGATCAGTTGCGCGCTCAGCGGTTGCGACAGTTTCGAGCCGTCGCGGTACAGCGCATTGGCCTTCAGCGCCAGTTTCCAGGACAGCATGTAGCTCGCCTTGCAGTCCTCGACGCTGGCCGCATTCGGCATGTTGATGGTCTTCGAGATCGCGCCCGAGATGAAAGGCTGGGCGGCGGCCATCATGCGGATATGGCTCTCGACCGACAGCGCCCGCGTGCCGGTGCGCCCGCAAGGGTTGGCGCAGTCGAACACGGCGAGGTGCTCGGGCTTCAGGCCCGGCGCGCCTTCGAGCGTCATCGTCCCGCAGACATGGATGTTGGCGGCGTCGATCTCGGCTTTGGTGAAGCCGAGCGCCCCCAGCATGTCGAAATCGAGATTGTCGGTTTCTTCCGCGTCGAGGCCGAGCACCCCGGTGCAGAAGTCTTCGCCGATCTGCCATTTGTTGAAGACGAAACGGATGTCGTAGGCGGTGGCGAGCGCCGCCTCGATGGCCTCGATCTTCTCATCCGTAAAGCCACGGGCGCGCAGCCGCTCGTGGTTGACGCCGGGCGCATCGGCCAGCGTGCCGCGGCCGACCGCGTAATCGACAATGGCGGCGATTGCCGCATCGTCATAGCCGAGCGTGCGCAAGGCCTGCGGCACGGCGCGGTTGATGATCTTGAAATAGCCGCCGCCGGCAAGCTTCTTGAATTTCACCAGCGCGAAATCGGGCTCGATGCCGGTCGTGTCGCAATCCATCACAAGGCCGATCGTGCCGGTCGGCGCGATGACGGTCGCCTGCGCGTTGCGATAGCCGTTGCGCTCGCCCATCGAAACGGCGAGATCCCAGGCGGCGCGCGCATGATCGACGAGATCGGCCTGCGGGCAGTTGGCCGCATCGAGCGGCACCGGCGTTACGTTGAGGCCTTCATAGGCCGATGTCAGCCCATGCGCGGCGCGGGCGTGATTGCGCATCACGCGCAGCATGTGCTCGGCGTTTTCCGCATAGCCCGCGAACGGCCCGAGCTCCTTGGCCATCTGCGCCGAGGTCGCATAGGAAACGCCGGTCATCACGGCCGAAATCGCGCCGGTCAGCGCACGCGCTTCGTCGGAATCGTAAGAAATGCCGCAGGACATCAACAGTCCGCCGATATTGGCGAAGCCGAGGCCGAGCGTGCGGAAGCGGAAGGAGCGTTCGGCGATTTCGCGGCTCGGGAACTGCGCCATCAGCACCGAGATTTCGAGCACGATGGTCCAGAGCTTGACCGCATGTTCGAAGGCCTCGACATCGAAGCGGCCATCGGCCTCGCGGAACTGCATCAGGTTCAGCGAGGCGAGGTTGCAGGCCGTGTCGTCGAGGAACATATATTCCGAGCACGGATTGCTGGCGCGGATGTCGCCGCTCGCGGGGCAGGTGTGCCAGTCGTTGATCGTGGTGTGGAACTGGATGCCGGGATCGGCGCTCGCCCAGGCGGCATGGCCGATCTTCTCCCACAATTCGCGGGCCGGCAGCACCTTCGTGGCCGCGCCGTTGAGGCGGCTCGTCAGCGTCCATTCGGTGTCGTCCTCGACCGCGCGCAGGAAATCATCGGTCACGCGCACCGTGTTGTTGGAATTCTGGCCCGAAACGGTGAGATAGGCTTCCGAATCCCAGTCGGTGTCGTAAATCCGGAAGTCGATTTCGTCATAGCCCTGCTTCGCGAACTGGATCACGCGCTGCACATAGTTTTCGGGCACATGGGCGCGGCGCGCCGCAACGATCTCGCGCTTCAGCGCCATGTTCTTCTTCGGATCGAAACAATCCTCGCCGTCGCCCTCGCAATTGACGCAGGCGCGCATGATCGCGTTCAGATGCTTGCGGTTGACTTTCGAGCCGGTGACGAGCGCCGCCACCTTCTGCTCTTCCGTCACCTTCCAGTCGATGAACTGCTCGATGTCGGGATGGTCGACATCGACGATAACCATTTTGGCGGCGCGCCGCGTCGTGCCGCCGGATTTGATCGCGCCGGCCGCCCGGTCGCCGATCTTCAGGAAGCTCATCAGGCCGGACGACTTGCCGCCGCCCGAGAGTTTTTCGTCCTCGCCGCGCAGGTCCGAGAAGTTGGAGCCGGTGCCCGAGCCGTATTTGAAGAGCCGCGCCTCGCGCACCCAGAGGTCCATGATGCCGTTCTCGTTGACGAGATCGTCGGCGACGCTCTGGATGAAGCAGGCATGGGGCTGCGGAAACTCATAGGCGCTCTCCGTGCGCGCCGTGACACCCGTTGCGGGGTCGGTGCGCCAGTGCCCTTGCGCCGGCCCGTCGATGCCATAGGCCCAGTGCAGCCCGGTGTTGAACCATTGCGGGGAATTGGGCGCCGCGATCTGCGCCGCCAGCATGAAGCGCAGCTCGTCGTAAAAGGCGCGCGCATCTTCCTCGCGGTCGAAATAGCCGCCTTTCCAGCCCCAATAGGCCCAGGCGCCGGCCAGCCGGTCGAACACCTGGCGCGCATCCATCTCGGGTCCGAAGCGGTCCTCGGGACGCAGCGCCGCCAGCGCCTCGTCGTCGGGCACATGCCGCCACAGGAATTCGGGAATGCCCTCCTCGGGCAGCTTTTTCAGGACGGCGGCGACACCCGCCTTGCGGAAATATTTCTGCGCCAGCACGTCGCAGGCGACCTGGCTCCATTCGGCGGGGACCGCGATGTCCTGCAGCCGGAAGACCACCGTACCGTCGGGATTTCGGATTTCGCTGGCCGTCGTGCGGAAGGGGATGCCCTCGTAGGGCGACTGGCCCTCGACTGTGAAGCAACGCTGGATACGCATCTGACCCCCGGTTTCTCGACTTTGCCCATCTGCCCGGCAGACATGGCTTCCCGTTGCGCCGCGCCACCCGGTTCCGCCACGTTAAGTGGTTGATTCCGTTTGGCTTTCGTCGCCGAGCCGTGGCTCTGTTCGGGTGACCGCCTGTCGCCTGCCTCGCCCCCTTGGGGGAAGTGAAATCCTAGGGACGATGCCCCCGCGCCGTCAAGCACTCGTCACAAGATATAGACAGGACAGGCCTTCCCGGACGCGACATCTGGGGGAGGGGCCCTCCGAATCGGCGGTTAACAAAGCGGCAACCCGGAATCGGGTATCAATGTGGGGACTTCTTTACCCAGGAAAGGTGGAGATCCCGCGTGGGTGAGCTCAGCAAGGCATTCGGCAAGGAACTGAAGGATCTGCGGGTCCTGCTGGTCGACGACAATGGCAGCATGCGGCTGCTGTTGCGCACCATGCTGAATACGTTCGGCATTACCTATCTGCGTCAGGCCCGCGACGGCACCGACGGCCTCACCGAATTGCAGATCTACGACATCGATCTCGTCATTTCCGACTGGGAAATGGAGCCGATGAACGGCCGCGAGTTCATTACCCGCGTCCGCGCCGTCGGCAACGAGCCGATGTGCTTCACGCCCATCATCGTGCTGACAGGCCACGCCTCGCGCTCGCTGATCGCCGAGGCCTTCGAAATCGGCGCCACGCATCTGCTGGTGAAGCCGGTGACGCCGGCAAGTGTCCTCCACCGCATCGAATGGGTGCTCAACGACGACCGCGAATTCGAGGTCTCGGGCGGCATCTACCGCCAGCCCATGATCATCCAGGACCGCAACGGCCTGCGCCGCGGCAAGGCCGTCGGCCAGACCACCTGGGCGATCGAATAAGCCCCGGCCCGGACTGGACCGGGCTCCCCCCCGATGTCATATTCTGCCCGTTTTTCGGCCCCTGAATGCCGGAATCGCGTCTAGAATGACCGCAAGGCCGCATCCGCCGCCGGCCGCGACCAACGGGATCTGTCTTTATGAGTTTGTTTTCGGAAATTTTCGTCTGGTGGCACGGCCAGACCATGGGTACGCGCCTCTACACCTGGCGCAAGGGCCGCCTCATCGGCAGCGACGCGCAGGGCAACCGCTACTATCAGGCCAAGGACGGCGCGGCCATCGACGGCAATGTGCGCCGCTGGGTGATCTATAACGGCCTGGCCGAAGCCTCGCGCGTGCCGCCCGAATGGCATGGCTGGCTGCATCACACGGTCGACCTGCCGCCCACCGAAGACGGCTATGTGCCGCGCGAATGGGAAAAGCCGCATGTGCCGAACCTCACCGGCACCACCCATGCGTGGCGTCCGCAGGGCAGCCTGCACAAGGGCGCGCGCCGCGCCGGCACGACCGGCGACTACGAGGCATGGCGGCCCGGCCAGACGCCGCGCTGACGCCGCCCGCACCGAACCAGATGACCGAGGACTGACATGCAAAGCAATCTCGTCGAAACCCTGATCGGCACCATCGTCGTCGCCGTCGCCGCGCTGTTCCTGTTCTACGGCTATACGAGTTCGGGCATGCGCAGCAGTGCCGGCTACAAGGTCGTCGCGCAGTTCAGTGCCGTCGGCGGCCTCGCCAACGGTTCGGATGTCCGCCTCTCGGGCATCAAGATCGGCACCGTCGTTTCGCAGCGCCTGAACGCGGAAACCTATCAGGCGGTCGTCACGCTCGACCTGGCGCGCGACGTCAAGATACCCGACGACACCAGCGCCAAGATCGCCAGCGACGGTCTGCTCGGCGGCAGCTATGTGTCGCTGACGCCCGGCGGCAGCCCCGACTACCTGACCGATGGCGGCGAGATCATGTTCACGCAAGGCGCCGTCGATCTGATGAGCCTGATCGGTCAGGCCGTCTTCTCCGCGGGCGGCGAATAGGCTTTCGAGCGCCCCACAGGAAAAACGCGATGCGTCTTGTTGCATTTCCGGCTCTCTGCGCCGCCATCGCCGCGATGCTGACTTTCGCGGCGCCGGCCCATGCCGAGAAATATCCGGTCGCCGTTTTCAGCGGCCTCGACAAGATCACCGCCCGCGTTACGAGCTTCGCCGTCACGGCCGGCGTGCCGCATCGATACGGCGCGCTCGAGGTGACGGTGCGCGCCTGCGACAAGGCGCCGCCCGAAGAGCCGCCGCAAACTTCGGCCTATGTCGAAGTGCATCAGGTCGATCCGGGCACCGGCGAGGTGCAGCCGCATGCGATCTTCAAGGGCTGGATGTTCGCCGAAAGCCCCGGCCTCAACGCGCTCGAACACCCGGTCTACGATTTGTGGGTGACCGATTGCAGGAATTCGAGCGGCGGCGCGCCTTCGGGCAACGAATAGAAATCCGCCTGTTCCGCCGTCGCCTCGAAAAGCCGTGCGCGATAAGCGTCGCGTGAAATCTCGACAGCGCCGAACTGTTGCAGATGCTCCGTCACGAATTGCGTGTCGAGCAGCCGGTAGCCGCCGGCGACAAGCCGCGCCACGAGATGCACCAGCGCCACCTTGCTGGCGTCGGTCTCGCGGCTGAACATGCTTTCGCCGAAAAACGCCGCGCCGATCGAAACCCCGTAAAGCCCGCCGGCAAGCCGCCCCTCGCGCCACGCTTCCACCGAATGCGCGTGGCCGCGTTCATGCAGCTCGCAATAAAGCGCAACGATGCGGTCGTTGATCCATGTGCCCTCGCGATCGGGTCCCGCATCGGCGCAACCGAGCATGACCTCGCGAAACGCGGTGTCGATGCGGATATCGAAAGTGCCGGCGCGGACGCGGCGGCGCAGACGTTTGGGGACATGGAAGGCGTCGAGCGGCAGGATGCCGCGCTTCTCGGGGTCGATCCAGTAGAGCTCCGGATCGTCGCGCGATTCCGCCATCGGGAACACGCCGTAGGAATAGGCGCGCAACAGCACATCGGCGTCGATATCGCTCATGGCCGTCCGTCCGCGTCAACCCCGGCGCGCGCGCAAGGCTCGGCGGCGTCAGGATTGCTTCTTGAGAAAATCTTCAAGCCAGTGAATGTGGTATTCGCCGTTCATGAAATCCGGCTCGTTGACGAGTTCCTGGAACAGCGGGATCGTCGTCTTGATGCCGTCGATGACGAATTCGTGCAGCGTGCGGCGAAGGCGCATCAGGCATTCGTTGCGGTTGCGCCCATGCACCACGAGCTTGCCGATCAGGCTGTCGTAATAGGGCGGGATGCGGTAGCCCGAATAGGCCGCGCTGTCGACGCGCACACCGAGCCCGCCCGGCGTGTGAAAATCCTTGATCGTGCCGGGCGAGGGCGTGAAGGTCTTCGGGTCCTCGGCATTGATGCGGCATTCGATGGCGTGGCCCGAAAAGGTCACGTCGTCTTGCGTGAAGCTCATTTCGAGCCCGGCCGCGATGCGGATCTGCTCGCGCACGATGTCGATGCCGGTGACGGCCTCGGTGATCGGATGCTCGACCTGCAGGCGCGTGTTCATTTCGATGAAATAGAACTCGCCATCCTCATAGAGAAACTCGATTGTGCCGACGCCGAGATAGCCGAGCTTGCCGATGGCGTCGCGCACGATGTCGCCGATCTTCTGGCGCTGTTCAGCGTTGAGGGCGGGGGAGGGGCATTCCTCCAGCACCTTCTGGTGGCGCCGCTGCAGCGAACAGTCGCGCTCGCCCAGATGCGCGACATTGCCATGCGCATCGGCGATGATCTGCATTTCGATGTGGCGCGGCTGGCCGAGATATTTTTCCATGTAGAGCGCGTCGTCGCCGAAGGCGGCTTTCGCTTCCGACCGCGCGGTCGAGAGTGCGCCGGACATTTCCTCGCGCGAGCGCGCCACCTTCATGCCGCGTCCGCCGCCGCCCGCCGCCGCTTTCACGAGCACGGGGTATCCGGTTTCCTCGGCCACCTTGTAGGCCTGCTCGTCGGTGGTGATGGCGCCGTCGGAACCCGGCACACACGGAATGCCGAGCGAACGCGCGGTGGTCTTCGCCTGGATCTTGTCGCCCATCAGGCGGATATGGTCGCCGCTCGGCCCGATAAAGGTGATGCCATGCGCCTTCAATATGTCGGCGAACTTGGCGTTCTCGGACAGGAACCCGTAGCCCGGATGCACGGCGTCGGCGCCGGTGATCTCGCAGGCCGAAATGATCGCCGGAATGTTGAGGTAGCTTTCGCTGGCCTGCGGCGGCCCGATGCAGACGCTTTCGTTGGCGAGCCGCACATGCATCGCGTCGGCATCCGCCGTCGAATGCACGGCAACCGTCTTGATGCCCATTTCGCGGCAGGCACGGTGAATGCGCAGCGCGATCTCGCCGCGGTTTGCAATGAGGACCTTTTCGAACATCGCGCGCGCCCGGCCCGCTTATTCGATCACGAGAAGCGGTTCGCCGAATTCGACCGGCTGTCCGTCTTCCACGAGGATCGCACTCACCTTGCCCGAGCGCGGGGCGGGAATGTGGTTCATGGTCTTCATCGCCTCGATGATGAGGACCGTCTGGCCTTCCTTCACCGTCGAGCCGATGGTGACGAAAGGCGGTGTGCCGGGCTCGGCCGCGAGATAGGCCGTGCCGACCATCGGCGAGGCGACGGCGCCGGGATGCGACGCGGCGTCGGCCGGCGCGGGCGCCGCCGATGCGGTGGCGGCGGGCGCGACCGAAGGCGCGGGCGCGAAATGCGCCGACACCTGTTGCACCTGCCGCGACACGCGCAGCTTCAGATTGTCCGTCTCGATCTCGATTTCGCTGAGCTCGGTCTCCTTGAGGAGAGCGGCCAGTTGCCGGATCAGTTCCTGATCGACGCCCGATTTGCTCATCTCGTTCTTCTTGCTTCCGTTTTTGCCGGTGGGGCGGGGTGTTGCCACGTCGCTTGTTCCCTAAATCTTCGAATGGATCGCTTCGAGCGCCAGCGCATAACCGATGGTGCCGAGCCCGCAGATGACGCCGGTGGCGACCGGCGAGATCGTCGAATGATGCCGGAAGCTTTCGCGCTTGTAGACATTGGAGATGTGGACCTCGACAACCGGAATGTCGAGCGTCGCCAGCGCGTCGTGAATGGCAATCGAAGTGTGCGAATAGGCGCCGGCGTTGAGGATCACGGCGCTGGCTTTCACCCGCGCCTCCTGAATCCAGTCCACAAGCTCGCCCTCATGGTTCGACTGCCGGCAATCGACGGCGAGGCCGAGGGACTTCGCCTTCGCCTTCACCTGTTTCTCGATTTCGGCCAGCGTCGTCGAGCCATAGATTTCCGGCTCCCGCTGGCCGAGCAGGTTGAGGTTCGGCCCGTTGAGGACGAACACCGGCTTCGAGGCCTTGCTGGAGCTTGATTTTGCCATGCGGTCGGGCGGGCTTTCTGGCGGCTTCTGTGACGCGTCGCGGGAGATGCGGCTTTCCGTAAACCCCGGGGGCGCGAGGCTCAGGCTCTAGGGCCGCAAATAGGCGAAATTGTGGTCCCCGCCGCGACCTCTCATATCCCCGAATCGCGGCGTCTCTTTATACGCAATGCGCGGGGCCTGTAAAAGGCTTGGGGATGGGCGGACGCCCGCCTTGAAGTCGGCTCCCCTCTCACCCATTATCCGGGCGAACGGCAAAGGCGTTAACGACGGCATGAAACTGACGGTGAACGGCGAATTGCGGGAGGTCGAGGGCCCGCTGACGGTGCTCGGCCTGATCGGCAAGCTGGGCCTGCCCGCCGCCAAGATCGCCGTCGAGCGCAACCTCGAAATCGTGCCGCGCTCGGCCTATGGCGAGGTGGCGCTGAGGGACGGCGACCGCCTGGAGATCGTGAATTTTGTCGGCGGCGGATAAGCAGGAGTGGTTCGAGTGACGGAAGCAGCCAAGCGCATCGAAACGGCGAACGCGGACGACGATCCCTTCATCGTCGCCGGACGCCGGCTGAAATCGCGCCTGATCGTCGGCACCGGCAAATATAAAGACCTCGCCGAGAATGCCGCGGCGGTGGAAGCCGCCGGCGCCGAAATCGTCACGGTCGCGGTCCGCCGCGTCAACGTCACCAATCCGAACGAGCCGATGCTCGTCGACTTCATCGACCCGAAGAAAGTCATCTACCTGCCCAACACGGCGGGCTGCTACACCGCCGAAGACGCCGTGCGCACGCTTCGTCTCGCTCGGGAAGCGGGCGGCTGGAACCTCGTCAAGCTCGAAGTGCTGGGCGACAAGAAGACGCTCTATCCCGACATGGTGGAAACGCTGCGCGCGGCGCAAGCGCTGCTGAAGGACGGCTTCGAGGTGATGGTCTATTGCACCGACGATCCGATCATGGCGAAGAAACTGGAAGAGATGGGTTGCTGCGCGATCATGCCGCTCGCCGCCCCCATCGGCTCCGGCCTCGGCATCCAGAACCCGATCAACATTCGGCTCATCGTCGAACAGTCGAAAGTCCCGGTACTGGTCGACGCCGGCGTCGGCACGGCGTCCGACGCCGCCGTGGCGATGGAACTCGGCTGCGACGGCGTGCTGATGAACACGGCAATCGCCGAAGCGAAAGACCCGATCAAGATGGCGCGGGCGATGAAACTCGCGGTGGAGGCGGGGCGGCTCGCTTATCTGGCGGGGCGTATGCCGAAGAAGCTCTACGCCGATCCGTCATCGCCGATGGGCGGGCTGATTTAGCGCCCCGCGCGCGCTTCTGCGACCACCCGCGTCAGCCGTTCCTTGTCGACAGCGCCGGGCAGCATTTCGCCGCCGATGATGAAGGCCGGCGTGCCCTCGATGCCGAGCGCTTCGGCGAGCGCGTAGTGGCGGCTGAAAATATCCATCAGCTTCGGGTCTTCCATGTCCTTCTTCAGCTTCGGCCCGTTGAGCCCGGCCTTGGCTGCTATCTCCATCAGCGCCTTTTCGGTGAGCTGTCCTTCATGTTCGAAAATCGCCCGGTGCATTTCGATGTAGCGGCCCTGTTTGCGCGCCGCGAGCGCGGCCTTGGCGGCGTCGAGCGCGCGCGGCCCGAGAATGGGGAACTCTTTCAGGATCAGCCGGATATTGCCGTCGGCATCGACGAAATCCATCAGCGGCTGGAAGCTGCGCTTGCAGTGGCCGCAGGTGTAGTCGAAGAATTCGACAATGGTGACGTCGCCCTTCGGATTGCCATAGGTGTAGTCGTCGGGGTCGTCATAGATCGCGGCGCGGCGCGCTTCGATGGCGGCACGCTGTTCGGCCTGCGCCTCGGCCTGGTGCCGCTCCTCCAGCGTGTGCAGCGCCTCGAGCACGATCTCGGGATTGGTGCGGATATAGTCGCGCACGATTTCCTCGATGGCCGCGCGGTCGGCGGCGCCGAGCCGCGCCGTTTCAGCCGATGCCGCCACCGGAAACAGCAGGGCGAGCGCAACAACGAGACAGGGCAGGGAGCGGACAAGAGGCATCGGATTCTTTCGTGATGGATGTCGACGGGAGAATGTTGGGCGCGCGCCTCAGCCGCGCTGCGGATCGGCCTGGATCGCGATGTCCTGCGCCCGCAGCCATTCGGGCGAACCTTGCGGCAGGTTTTTCGCTGCCCGCCCCGCATGCATCTTCGCCTCCTTCACGCGGCCGAGCGCATTGTAATACTGCGCCGTCGCCAGTTCCGCCATGCCGATCTGGTTGAGGCGGCCATAGGCGATGGAGAGCTGATAGTAGCCGAAGGGCTGCGACGCGCCGCGCGTGCCGGTGAGGAGATGCGGAATGGCGGCGCGGGCGTTTTCCTCGCCGTCGCGTCCGAGCAGCGCCCGCCCGAGCCCGAGATGAAGCTGCGCGTCGTCGGGCTTCAGATCCACAGACTGGCGATAGGACGTCACCGCCTCCTCGATCTTGCCGCTCTCGAAGAGAATCTGCCCCTTCACCTCGTGGATATAGGGGTTCTTCGGATCGCTCTCGAGCAGCGGGTCGATCTCGGTCAGCGCTTCGGAAAGCGCGCCGGTGCGATGATAGGCGACCGAACGCGCATAGCGCGCATAGTCGCTCTTGTCGGATGCGGGATAGCGGTTGAAGACGATGTTCGGTTCGTCGAGAAACCCGTGCAGCTTCGCCTGCACCATCTTGAAGCGATGAATTTCTTCCGGCGGCAGTTCGCGCTCGAAATAGGGCGAGGCCTTCACCCGCTCCTCAAGCGCATTGTAGCGCGCCGCCGACATCGGATGCGAACGCGCGAACGGGTCCTGCCGTTCTTCCGAAAGCATTTCCTGGTCGCGCATCGATGCGAACAGGTCGAGCATGCCCTGGCCCGACAGGCCGGCGCGTTGCAGGTAGCTGGCGCCCGCCTGGTCGGCGCTTGCTTCCTGTTCGCGCGTATAGGCAAAGAAGCCGCGCTGCGCGAGGTGCTGCCCGCCCAGGATCAGCGCCATGCCGGCATCGCCCTGTCCGGCCGCGATGGCGCCGACGCCGAGGATCATGGAAGCGATCATCGGCACCTGAAGCGTCGCCATGTGCTCGCGCCGCTGCACCAGATGCCCGCCCGCCATGTGACCGATTTCGTGCGCCATCACGCCGATCAGCTCGCCGGGCGAGTCGACGATGGTAATGAGGCCGGTGTGATAGAACATCTGCTGGCCTTCGGCGACGAAGGCATTGAGACGGCGGTCGTTGACGAGGTGAATCTTCACCGCCGCCGGATCGAGCCCCGCAACCTTCAGAAGCGGGTCGGCATAGTCCCGCAGCATGTTCTCGGTTTCGGCATCGCTGACGATCGCGATACCTTGTGCGGCGGCCGTATTTGCGGCACCGATGGCCAGCGCGGCGCAAAGGGCCAGCAGCGGGCCGAAAGGCGATTTCGATCTCATAGGGCGATCCCTCATACGCTTCACTGGCATTTCCGGTTGTCCGGGCGCGTTGACGGTGGTGTTCCGGCGCGCTTAAACGGTAGGTATGGGTCGGCACGCCGTCAATCTTGTCCCGCCCCACGCGGGACAAACGGCCATGACGCCGGATTCCGTCGGAATCGGGCAAATGAAGGAAACAATGGGAATGGGGCGGAACTGTGGATTTTCGGGCCTGCGGGGCGGCCTGCTGGCCGGCCTGACAATGTCCGTGGCGCTGGCGGCCTGCGCCGAAATCGGCCAGCCCGAACCGCAAACCGGGGTCGCGGTCAGTCGTGGCGTCGAAACCCGCGTCGAGCGTCAGGCCCGCATCACCTACAAGGAGCCCGGCGGCGATCCGTCCTTCGGCGGCTTCGTCGTCGCCGACGAGCCTTCGGCCGTTCTCATTGCCCAGCAGGTGCTCGATCAGGGCGGCAATGCCGCCGATGCGGCGGCGGCGCTCTATTTCGCGCTCTCGGTCACTTATCCGGCGGCGGCCGGCCTCGGCGGCGGCGGCATTTGCCTGGTGCGCGATGCCGGGGAACGGAAGGTCGAAAGTCTCGCCTTCCTCGCCCGTAGTCCGCGCGGCGGCGGCGCCGTCGCCATTCCGGGCAATGTGCGCGGCTTCTCGCTCCTTCAATCGCGTCACGGCAACCAGCCCTGGTCGGCCATTGTCGGTCCGGCCGAGCGGCTGGCGGGCACCGGCTTCCCGCTGTCGCGCGCCAGCGCCCGCGCCCTTGCCGATGCGGCGTCCGTTCAGGGCGCCCCGGCCTTCACGGGCGCGGATGGCGCACCCTTGCGCGAACTCCAGCGCGTCACGCAGTCCGAACTTGCCGCCACATTGACGCTGATCCGCAGCCGCGGTGTCACGGGCTTCTATGCCGGTGAGACCGCCCGGGCGCTTGTCGCCGGCGCGCGCGAGGCGGGCGGTACGCTCAGCCTCGACGATCTGGCCGACGACCGGCCGGTCACCGCGCCCGCGCAAATGCTTCCCTCGTCCGCCGGCGTGGTCGCCGCACCGTCCGAGGCGCTGGGCGCCGGCGTCTTCGCCGCCGCGCTCTGGCGCGACATCGAGAAGGCCGGCCCCGCCGAACTGACGGAAGCCGCGCGCCGCACCGCCGCCGCGCTGGGCGCCGAAAACGCCGCGCGCGATTTTGGATCGACGGCTTTCGCGACCGCCGACGGGCGGGGCGGAGCGGTCGCCTGCGCCGTCACGATGAGCGGTCCCTTCGGCACCGGCCGCGCCGCCCCCGGCACCGGCGTCGTCTTCGCGCCCAACGCGCAGCAATCCGCAAACGGCATCGCCTCGGCCTTCCTGATGCCGGTCATCGTGACCAGCAACAGCGGCACGCAGATTTTCTTCAGCGGCGCCGGCGCCGGCGAACCGAAAGGCGCGGCGTCGATCCTGAGCGCCGCCCGTCTGGCGCTTGCGGGCACCGCCGCCGAGGCGCTTGCCGCATCGCCCGCCAATGCGCGATCCCCGGCACATGCGATTTCATGTCCGATCGGAAATGTCACCCGCGCCTGCAGCTTTGCCATCGGCCCGCGCAGCGACGGCATGGGCGCCGTCTCCGCCCGCTCCGGTTCCTGAGCCGGAAAACCGCACAACGAAAAAGGGCCTGAGGATCGCGCCTCAGGCCCTTTGTCTATGGGTGTTGCGTCTCTAGCGGCGCTGCCACCAGCCGCGACGTGTCGGCGCTTCGGGTTCCGTCTTCTGCAGCGTCGTCGTGTCGGCCACCAGCGTATCGCCATCGGCCTCGACCGCTTCCACGGATTCGCGCTCCGGTTCCGGTTCCCGGGTTTCGTCCGGCGCGTCCGCGACGGCGGGCATCTCCGCCTCATCCACCGCTTCTTCGGCCGGTGCTTCTTCCACCGCCTCGTGCCGCGAATAGGACAGCAGCACCGGCGCGTCCGCGCTGGCGCCAGCATCGGCATCGCCGCCATCCGCCGCTTCGTCTCCGGCTTCGCCTTCCGTCATCGCCGAGCCGGTCGCAGCTTGCGTTTCCTGGCCGTCTTCGCCGTCGCGCCGGCGATTGCGCCGTCCGCCGCGCCGTCCGCGCCGCCGGCGTTTGCGCTGGCCGTTCTCGTCGAGTTCGTCCGCACCGCCTTCGGGACGCGAAGCGCCGGCCTCGGCTGCATCGGCCGCAACTTCGTCGCCTTCGTCCGCGTCGTCGTCGCCCGCACCGGCATCCGCGCGCGGCGCCGCTTCGCTCTCGCTTCCCGCCTCGCGTTCCTCGCCGGGCTTGCGCCGCCGCCGGCGCCGCTTGCGCCGCCGCTGGCCTTCGCCATCCTCCGACGATCCGCGCGCCGGCGCGGCCTCCTGCGTTTCCTCGGCTTCGTCCTCGACCTCATCTTCGTCCACGGCGTCGACGACATCGTCATCCTCGGCCGCATAGCCGCTTTCGATGTTGATCGCGCCCAGCGCCGGCCGCGTCCGCGTCAGCGCCCGCGCTTCGGCCTGTTCGATCCGGTGATCGGAACCGGTCAGCGTCGCGTCGGCCTCGATATAGACCGAAACGCCGTAGCGCTCCTCGATGTCGAGCACCTTGCCGCGCTTCTGGTTGAGCATGTAGATCGCGACGATCGCCGGCACCTTGACGGTGAAGGCGGCGGCGCGGCCCTTGACCGCTTCGGCCTCGACGCCGCGCAACACATGCAGCGCCATCGACTCGACCGAGCGCACAAGACCCGTACCCGCGCAATGCGGGCAGGTGACGGTCGAACCTTCGAGCACGCCGGAACGCATGCGCTGGCGCGACATTTCGAGCAGACCGAAATGGCTGATGCGCCCGACCTGGATGCGCGCGCGATCAGTTTTCAGGCAGTCCTTGAGCTTGCGTTCGACCGCACGGTTGTTGCGGTTCTCGTCCATGTCGATGAAATCGATGACGAGGAGGCCGGCAAGGTCCCGGAGCCGCATCTGCCGCGTGATTTCTTCCGCCGCTTCGAGATTGGTCTTCAGCGCCGTCTGCTCGATGTTGCGCTCCTTGGTGGAGCGTCCCGAATTGACGTCGATCGAAACCAGCGCTTCGGTCGGGTTGATGACGATGTAGCCGCCTGATTTCAGCGTCACCGTCGGGTTCAGCATCGCGTCGAGCTGCTGCTCCACCTGATACTTCTGGAAGAGCGGCTGCTTTTCCTTGTAGGGCTGCACGTTCTTCGCATGGCTCGGCATCAGCATCCGCATGAAGCTCTTGGCCTCGCGGTAGCCTTCGTCGCCCTCGATATGGATGGCGTCGATGTCCTTGTCGTAGAGATCGCGGATCGAACGCTTGATCAGGCTGCCTTCCTCGTAGACGAGGGCAGGGGCAATCGACTTCAGCGTCAGCTCGCGCACGCTCTCCCACATCCGGAGCAGATATTCATAGTCGCGCTTGATCTCGGCCTTGGTGCGCTTGGCGCCCGCGGTGCGGACGATCAGCCCCATGCCTTCCGGCACGTCGAGCGACTCGGCAATGCCTTTCAGCTTTTTGCGGTCGGCCGCCACGGTGATCTTGCGCGAAATGCCGCCGCCCCGCGCCGTGTTCGGCATCAGCACGCAATAGCGTCCGGCAAGCGAGAGGTAAGTGGTGAGCGCCGCGCCCTTGTTGCCGCGCTCTTCCTTGACGACCTGCACGAGCAGGATCTGGCGGCGCTTGACGACTTCCTGAATCTTGTAGGAGCGGTAGTTGATGCGCTGCTTGCGCGGCGCGGCTTCTTCCATCGCGTCTTCGGCGCCGACGGATTCGATCGTCTCATCGGAGAGCACGGTTTCGGTCTCACCGCGTTCGACCGTCTTTTTGCTTTGGTCTTCGGCGTCGTCGTCATTGCCGGATGCGTCGGCGGCCTCGGCGCCGTTCTCGTCGTCGGCCTCGTCGTCGGCTTCATCCTCGGCGTCGGCGCCGGCCTCGGTCGGTTCCTCGGGCACGTCGTTGCCGGGGGCGGGCGGCGCGGTGCGCGCGTCATACGCGTCTTCCTCGTCGCGCTCGCGGCGCGCTTCGGCGGCCTGCTGGCGCAGCAACGCTTCGCGGTCGGCGACCGGAATCTGGTAGTAGTCGGGGTGAATTTCGCTGAAGGCGAGGAAGCCGTGCCGGTTGCCGCCATATTCGACGAACGCCGCCTGAAGCGACGGTTCGACGCGCGTAACCTTGGCTAGATAGATATTTCCTCGAAGTTGCTTCCTGTTTTCCGATTCAAAGTCGAATTCTTCAACGCGATTGCCGCTCACGACCACAACCCGAGTTTCCTCGAGGTGGGCCGCGTCGATCAGCATGGTCTTGGCCATATGGAGTATCTCCGGGGCGCTGTCCGCCGCGCATGTCCCGCCGCAAATCGATGCGGCCGGCCAGGCGCGGGCGTGCGCCGTTTGTTGAATGCGTCCAGGCCGTCGCGCCGGCGCCGTTGAGGCGCGCCGCGGCAGGTCCGGACGGGATATGTAAAAGGGTGGCGAGTACGCGCCGCGCGGCCGGTGTCGCAACCGGGCGAACCTGGCTCTGGAAAGAGCCCTGTCCGGTCTGCCGGGTGTGAAGTCGCGGAACTGCGTTGTGCATCTCTACCTTCGGTGCACCCATCGAGCCGCCGGGTGCCGGCGTGTTCTTGTTTCCACCGCGCGGATCGGCCGTCTCGGCCGGGCGGGCGTTGCTGACGCGAGAGCGCCTGCGGCGATGCGTCTGTTTGGCGTTGTCCGGGACGAATTGTCTTGGAAAACGCCGGGCCCTACGCGGTCGACGCCCGGTCCCGTTCGTTTTGAAGGGAGTGGCGCGACGGATTGCCCGAAATCCTGTGTCGGCACCGTTGAGGGCCACAAGGCCTGCCCGGCGCGGTCCGTTTGTACCCGTTGCCGCGCTGATTTGGCAAGCGCGGCGTCGGCGGCCTCCATTGGAAGCCAATTGTGCCGTTATTAACCATTCTATCCATTGAAACTTCGTAAATTTTGGCGCGATAACCAATTTTGAAGTAATCTGGCCGCTATATTGGGTTGAGTTGCTTCGCAGGCCCTAATTCGCGCCGGTGCGCGGGGGCCAGGGCAGGCGAGGCAGACGGACCGGCCGGGCGATCCGGCCGCCAGTGGCGTTCGGCAGACCGTGGCGGACGGCATGGATCGACGGCAAGTCCCACGGTGTCGCTGCGGCGGGTGTAAATTGGGGAAAATTCGGCAGAATCGGGAGACTTTCCGGCAAGCCCTGAGGGCGGCCGGCCTGGTCGCGCTTTTTCTGGCGCTGGCCTGGCATGTGCCGATGCGCGCCGTCGCCGAGGATTTTTCGGCCGAGGGCCTTTCCATCGACGAACTGGCCGAATTGCTGGCCCGCGATCTCGAAAACGACCTGTTGACCACCGGCGCTCTGAGCGATGCGCCGGCCGCCGCCGCCATCCCCCGCTCCGCGCCGCTACCGCAAGGCATGTCGGCCGTCACCGGCATCCGCGTCGGCGATCATGGTGAGCAGACCCGTTTCGTGATGGAGCTGGCGGGCGATGCCGCCGTCGACTACCGCGTCTTCACGCTTTCCGACCCCTACCGCGTCGTCATCGACATGACGGGCGTTCCCTTCCGTCTCGACGATGCGGGCGTGTCCGAGGCGCGCGGCTTCGTCTCCGGCTACCGCTATGGCCGCTTCCAGGCCGACACTTTCCGCGTCGTCATCGACATGACGCAGCCGGTCGCCATCGCGCGCAATTTCGTGCTCGACCCGCAGGCCGGCTTTGGCCGCCGCATCGTGCTCGACCTCGCGCCGACCGACAGCGCGGCCTTTGCCCAAAGCGCCGGCGCACCCGCCGAAGACAAGGCCGCCGCGGTTGCCGCCGCGCAGCAGATTCAGTCCATCGCCGCCGTGCCGATGAGCCCGCCCGCCCAGCGCGTCGACCGCCGCCGCGTTATCGTCATCGATCCCGGTCATGGCGGCGTCGATCCGGGCGCCGTCGGCCGCAGCGGCGTCCACGAAAAGAACATCGTGCTGGCCTTTGCCCGCGAACTGGCCTCCCAACTGCGCGCCACCGGCCGCTACGACGTGCATCTGACGCGCGAAACCGACGTCTTCATTCCGCTGCGCCAGCGTGTCGCCATCGCGCGCAACCACAAGGCCGATCTCTTCATGTCGATCCACGCGGACTCGATCCAGAAGCCCGATGTGCGCGGTCTCTCGGTCTACACGCTTTCCGAAACCGCCTCCGACCAGGAAGCGGCCGCGCTGGCGCGTCAGGAAAACCGCGCCGACCTGATCGGCGGTCTCGATCTCCAGGGCGAGAGCCCGGAAGTGACCGGCATCCTGATCGATCTCGCCCAGCGCGAAACCAAGAATTATTCGGCCCGTTTTGCCAAGTCGATCGTCGACTATGCGGGCGAGAAAACCTCCATGCTGCAGCGGCCGCACCGTTTCGCCGGCTTCGTTGTGCTGAAGGCGCCGGATGTGCCTTCGGTGCTGATCGAACTCGGTTTCCTGACCAACGCCGACGACGAAAAGAAGCTTGTCTCGCCTGCCTGGCGCACCAGCGTCGCCGGCACCTTCACCCGCGCCATCGACCGTTATTTCGGCGACCGCATGGCCGAGGGCCCGCTCTAGGGCAGGGCCCGTCGCGGCTCAATATGAATTGCCTTGGCACGGCCACATTTTGGCTCTAGCTGACGGCCACAATACGAACGCATGAATGACGGAGGGCAGTGCGCCCGATGCTGAAAGTCCTTTCGATCATTGCCGGAACCATCCTGGTACTGCTGACCGGCGCCGTGATGGCGGGCGGCTATTATGCGTGGCGGCTCAATCAGGATTTGCCCGACTACACGCGGCTGGCGAACTATGAACCGCCGGTGACGACGCGCGTTCACGCCGGCGACGGCCAGCTCATCGGCGAACTGGCGCGCGAGCGCCGCCTCTATGTGCCGATCTCGGCGATCCCGCCGCAACTGATCAAGGCTTTCCTCGCTGCCGAGGACAAGAATTTCTACACGCATGGCGGCGTCGATGCGACCGGCATCGTCCGCGCCACCATCGACAACGTCTTCAACGTGCTGCAGGACCGCCGCCTTGTCGGCGCCTCCACCATTACTCAGCAGGTCGCCAAGAACTTCCTGCTTTCGAGCGACGTCACCTTCGACCGCAAGCTGCGCGAGGCGCTGCTGGCACTGCGCCTCGAACGCGCCTTCACCAAGGACCAGATCCTCGAACTCTACCTCAACGAGATTTATCTCGGCTCCGGCAGCTACGGCGTCGCCGCCGCGGCGCTGAACTATTTCGACAAGCCGCTCGACGATCTCACCATCGCCGAGGTTGCCTATCTGGCGGCGCTCCCCAAGGCGCCGGGCAACTATCACCCCTTCCGTTTCCGCGAGCGCGCGCTGGCGCGCCGCAACTGGGTCATCTCGCGCATGGCCGACGAACGCTTCATCACCGCTTACGACGCGGCCGAGGCGCGCGGCACCGACCTCAATGTCAGCCTGCGCACGCGCGGCGTGCAGACACGCGACGCCGAATATTTCCTCGAACAGGTGCGCCGCGAACTGCTGGCGCAATATGGCGAGCAGAAGCTCTATGAAGGCGGCCTTTCGGTCCGCACCACCATCGACACGCGGCTTCAGGAATTTGCCTCGGAAGCACTGAAGAACGGCCTCATCGCCTATGATCGCCGCTATGGCTGGCGCGGTCCCGTGGCGACGCTCGAGCCCGGCGCCAACTGGCAGGAAGCGCTCGGCGGCATGGACGTGCCTTCCGACCTCGCGCCCTGGACGCTCGCCACCGTGCTCGAAGTCGCAAGCGACCGCGTCACCGTCGGCCTGCGCCCGGCGCGGCTTCCCGGCGGCGGCTTCGCGAAGGAGATCGTCAAGAGCACGATCCATTTCGAAGACATGAAATGGGCGCGGGCCAACATCAACATGATCCATCTCGGCCCCGAGGTGACGAAGCCGTCCGACGTGCTGAAAGTCGGCGACATCGTCTATGTCGCGCCCCATGCCGAAGAGAAAGACCGCCACACGCTGCAACAGGTGCCGGGCGTCAACGGCGCCATCGTCGCGATGGACCCGCATACCGGCCGCGTGCTGGCCATGCAGGGCGGCTTCAGCTTCGGCCTCTCGGAATTCAACCGCGCGGTGCAGGCGCTGCGCCAGCCCGGCTCCTCCTTCAAGCCCTTCGTCTATGCCGCGGCGCTCGACAAGGGCTTCACGCCCGCCAGCCTCGTCCTCGACGCGCCCTTCGTCATCGACCAGGGCCCCGGCCTCGGCCTCTGGAAGCCCGAAAACTACGAGCGCAAGTTCCACGGGCCGTCCACCATGCGCTTCGGCCTCGAAAATTCGCGCAACCTGATGACGGTGCGCCTCGCGCAATATGCCGGTCCGCAAACCGTCTCGGACTATGCGCGCCGCTACGGCATCGCCGACAACATGATGCCGGTGCTCTCGATGTCGCTCGGCGCCGGCGAAACGACATTGATGCGGCTGGCGGGCGCCTATGCGGTGCTGGCGAATGGCGGCATGAAGGTCGAGCCGACGCTGGTCGACCGCGTGCAGGACCGCTACGGGCGCACCATCTACAAGCACGACACCCGCGCCTGTCAGGCCTGCACGCTCGACTTCGAGGACGCGCCCGAGCCGCCGGCGCTTCCCGACGGTCGCGAGCGCGTCGAGGATCCGCGCACCGCCTACCAGATCACCTCGATGCTCGAAGGCGCGATCCAGCGCGGCACCGGCACCGCCGTCAGGTCGGTCGGCGTGCCGCTCGCCGGCAAGACCGGCACATCGAACGAAGCGCGCGACACCTGGTTCATGGGCTATTCGCCCAACCTCGTCGTCGGCGTCTTTGTCGGCTTCGACGAACCGGCGCCGATGGGCCGCGCCGAAACCGGCGGCCGCACCGCGGCGCCGATCTTCCGCGACTTCATGACCAAGGCCATCGGCAACAAACCGGCGATCCCGTTCCGCATTCCGTCGGGCATCAATCTCGTCAAGGTCGATCTCAAGACCGGCGCGCTGGCGACGGGCGACGGCGGCGGCACGATCCTCGAAGCCTTCCGCGAAGGCACCGAGCCGCGCCTCACCTCCTCGACGCCGATGCTCGGCATTGCTGGCGGCATTCTCGGCGGCGGCGATGCCGGCGACATGGACAGCGACATTTCGAGCGACTTTCTGCGCGGCATGGACAGCGACAGGGATGGCAGCGGTGCGGATGGCTTCTCGACCGAAGCCGGTCCGGGCGCCTACGGTCCCGCGGCGCGCGGCCCCGTCGACCCCTTCGCGTTGCCGCCCGCGCCCTTCGCCGGCATGCCCGCCGACGAAGCCGTTGAGCTCGACCGCCCCGGCGGTGCTCCCCGGACCGACGAGAGAGACGATCCGCCTGCGGACAATCGCCCGCCGCCCCCCGGCGGTTATGCCGCGGACGGCCGCGACATCGGCTCGGGTACGGGCGGCTTGTACTGAGGCCGGGCGGCCCGGTCGCCACCGGACCCTTTACACAAGCCCCCATCCCCCCTATTTTCCGCCTCCAATCGAGGCACCGGAAAAATCCCCCGAAAGATATCCATGCGCGCCGAAACGCAAAATCTCGCCGATGAAATCAAGCAGTCGCTCGCGCTGCTGAGGAGGCATCTTTGACTGGGATGCTGCCCTCCGCCGCTATGACGAACTGACGGCGAAAGCCGAAGACCCCGATCTCTGGAACGATCCCGAGAACGCGCAAAACCTGATGCGCGAACGCACCCGGCTGGAAGAAGCGATCGCGCGGCTGCGCGGCTTCGAGGCGGGCCTTGCCGACAATCTCGAACTGATCGAAATGGGCGAGGCCGAAGGCGATGCCGGCATCGTGACGGAAGCCGAGGCGGCGCTGAAGGCGCTGAAGGTGCAAACCGACGAAGCCGAGCTCGAAACCCTGCTCGCCGGCGAGGCCGACCAGAACGACACCTATCTCGAAGTCCATGCCGGCGCCGGCGGCACCGAAAGCCAGGACTGGGCGCAGATGCTCTTGCGCATGTACACGCGCTGGGCTGAACGCAAGGGCTACAAGGTCGAGCTGATCGAGCGTCACGACGGCGAAGAAGCCGGCATCAAGTCGGCGACCATCCTCGTCAAGGGCCACAACGCCTTCGGCTGGCTGAAAACGGAATCGGGCGTCCACCGCCTCGTCCGCATCTCGCCCTATGACAGCGCGGCGCGCCGTCACACCAGCTTTTCGTCGGTCTGGGTCTACCCCGTTGTCGACGACAAGATCGACATCGACGTCAGCGAGGCCGATGTCCGCATCGACACCTATCGCTCCTCCGGCGCCGGCGGCCAGCACGTCAACACCACCGACAGCGCGGTGCGCATCACGCACATTCCGACCGGCATTGTGGTCGCCTGCCAGAACGAACGCTCGCAACACAAGAACCGCGCCACCGCATGGGACATGCTGCGCGCGAGGCTCTACGAAGCCGAATTGCAGAAGCGCGAGGAAGCCGCCGCGGCGCAAGCCGCCGGCAAGACCGACATCGGCTGGGGCCACCAGATCCGCTCCTACGTGCTGCAGCCCTATCAGATGGTGAAGGACTTGCGCACCGGCGTCGAAACCTCCGACCCCGACCGCGTCCTCGGCGGCGACCTCGACCCCTTCATGGCCGCAGCACTCGCCGCCCGCGTCAAGGGCACGACGGCCGAAGTCGAGGACATCGAGTAGCGCCTATGGCGTCGCCAGAATTTTACGACGTCATCATCCTCGGCGCGGGCGGCGCCGGGCTTTTCTGCGCCGGCGCCGCGGGCGCGCGCGGCCGTTCGGTCCTCGTCCTCGACCACGCGAAAACCGTGGCCGAAAAAATCCGCATCTCCGGCGGCGGCCGCTGCAACTTCACAAACCTCCACACGACCCCCAAAAACTTCCTCTCCGAAAACCCGTCCTTCTGCATCTCGGCGCTGAAGCGCTACACGCAAGCCGATTTCATCGCGCTGGTGAACCGCCACAACATCGCCTGGCACGAAAAGACGCTCGGCCAGTTGTTCTGCGATGGCTCCTCGCAACAGATCATCGACATGCTGCTGGCCGAATGCGCGCGCGCCGGCGCCGTCATCCGCCTCGAAACGAAAATCGCCGCCGTCGAAAAAACCGAAACCGGCTTCCGCGTCACGACAGGCGAGGGCGCGCTTGCCTGCACAAGCCTCGTCGTCGCCACCGGCGGGCTCTCGATCCCGAAAATCGGCGCCACAGGCCTCGCTTACGACATCGCCCGCCAGTTCGGCATCGGCGTCGTCGAGCCGCGCCCGGCGCTCGTCCCCTTCACCTTCGACGCGGGCCTGAAAGCCGAACTCGACGGCCTCGCCGGCGTCGCGGTCGATGCCACCGTTGCGTGCGGCAAGGCGCGCTTCGCCGAGGCGCTGCTCTTCACGCATAAGGGGCTGTCGGGCCCCGCCATCCTGCAAATCTCGTCATACTGGCGGCCGGGCGAGGAGATCGAAGTCAACCTTGCGCCGCACACGGATGTTTTCGCCGCCCTGAAGGAAGCCCGCACCGCGCACCCCAAACAGGATGTCGAAACCGCGCTTGCGCGGGCGCTGCCCAAGCGCCTCGCCGACCGCTGGTGCGCGCGCGCCGAAGTCACGGGCCGCCTCGCCGACATTTCGGACGCCCGCCTCCGGGCGCTCGGCGAAAGCACCAACCGCTGGCGCCTCACCCCCGCCGGCACCGAAGGCTACCGCACCGCCGAAGTCACCGCCGGCGGCATCGACACGCGGCATCTCTCGTCCAAAACAATGGAAGCAAAATCCGTCCCCGGACTTTATTTCATCGGCGAAGCCGTCGACGTCACCGGCCACCTCGGCGGCTTCAACTTCCAATGGGCCTGGTCGTCGGGATATGTGGCGGCGCAGAACGTCTAGGTCGCACACCGCGCGCGCCTCCCACCCAGATGTGTCACCCCGGCGAAAGCCGGGGCCCATTGGTTCCCCCTGCAGATACGATGGCGCGCGGCGCGAGCGCCATTCACTCCACTTTCACTGCAGCAAGAGGCAATGCGAGTGGGCCCCGGCTTTCGCCGGGGTGACATCGAGGGAGAGGCGACGTGAGAGCATACCCCACCATCGTCTTTGCCGGACTTGATCCGGCAATCCAGAGGGCGCGTCAGCGCCGTCTCTCTTCGCAAAGACTCTTTGCGCGTCCTACCGCGGCCGTTTCCACGTCATCCGAACATCCCCCCACCCACAGGCGTCATCCCGGGGCTTGTCCCCGGGACCCATTGGTTCCCTCAGCAAGTGCGATCGCGCACGATGGGCGCGACAACCTCAACCCATTGAGCGCTTCGGCAAATGGAGAGGCGAGTGGGCCCCGGCAACAAGTGCCGGGGTGACACTGGAGTGAGTGGCGAGGCTGCAAATTGCAACTGAAGCCTACCGAAACGACGCCCGGTAATTCGCCGCATCGAGAATGAGTCGGCTCTCCAGCGGCGGCGCGATCTTGAAGGCCTTGGGCTCCTTCGCGAAATCGTAGAGCCGGAAAATGCGAAACCCGTCCGGCCGCTCCTCGGCGAAATTCTTTTCATTGCGCGAAATGAAAAACGGCGTCTGCATATGTCCGGCCGTCGTCTTCACTTCGAGAAAGCGTTCCTCGCCGCGCACGGTGAACGAGAGAATGTCGTAACCCGCGCCGTCGCCTTCCTCCTGCGCCACCCAGCGCACTTTGCGCGCCAGATCGTCGCGGCCTTCGCCGCGCAGCCGCACCTGCTCCGATTTCAAAACCCGCTCTTCGCCAAGCCGCCCAAGCGCGCGGTTGCGCTCGTCGCGCGCCGCCGGGTCGAATTTGCGCACGAGACGGGCGAGGGCAGGGTTTGTATCCTCCGGCCGTTCGATCTTTTGCGGTGCTTCACCGATGAACAGCGCACCTTGTTCGGCAAGCGCCATTTCCGTCGTCGGCACCGGCAATACAAATTCCGTGCGCCGGTCGATGAACCGTTCGACACCATCGAGCAACGCCTTCTGAAAATTGACCATCGGCTTGTAGCCGGCGATCCACGGTTCGCCGAGCGACATCAGAACTGCACTGATATTCTGATGCTTGAACTCGATGGACCCTTTCGACCGTCCCGTGAGCTTCTGCAATTCGGCATTGCGATGCGCCTTCACATAGGGCTCGCCGTGAAGCTCCCGGTCGCGCATGTCGAAATAGTCGGCGACGATCAGGTCGATTTCCTGCGCGTTCCAGTCCTCGCCTGTCCGGTCGCCTGCCGCCATCCGCCCCTCATGAGTCGATGGGCCAGGTTAGGAAGATCGCGCGCCGCGGTAAAACCGGCCAATCCTCGGCCTTCCTTCTTCGCGCTCTTCGCGTCTTCGCGTGGCAGACCCGCGCCTCTCCCGCCCGCGACCTGTAAGATTTCCTCACACAGGGGATAAGTGGGCGCACGCCGGCGCGCACGCCCAAGCGCTCGTCCGAACGCACATCTCGATGCGCCCGGCGGTCCGATCGCACACAAGCCGCAGTCCGCGCCGTCCCGCGCCCGCGTACGCGCGCCGTCTCCCGCGCGGCGGTCATCCCTCCGAAGCCGTTCGTGACAGTTTTTTGACAGATCGATGACAGAAGCGGAACCCCGAAGCGGGGATAGCGGCGCAAGCCGCTGCGCCCGTTCGGTTTTCGGGCGCGGCGCCGCGATCGTGACAGAGCGATGACAGTCCGTGCCGTCAGGCAATGAAAAACCGGGGCGGCGCGCAAGGCTCCGGCCCCGGTTTTGCCGTTCTCCCCCCGAAGAACGGTAGTTCTGTCTTACTGCGCGGCCGGCCGTTTGACGACGACGCCGCCGTCATTGACCACCACCGGGCTGTCGCCGGGGGCAGGGCGCGGTGCGGGGCGGGCGTCGCCGAGCGCCGGACCGCCGGTATTGGCCGCCGGGCCGGGGCGCGGCGCCGAGGGGCGCAGGCTGGCGCCGGAAGACGCCTGGCCGATCGGGTCGTCGGAATGGCGGCAATTGCCCTCGAAGAAGGCGCCGGTTTCGACCGCCAGCGCTTCGTGCAGGATGTCGCCCTCGACATGGCAGGTCGAGGAAAGCTGCACGCGGCGGCCCCTGATGGTGCCGACGACGCGGCCGCGGATGACGATGTCCTCGGCGACGATTTCGCCGGTGATCGAGGCTTTCTCGCCGATGGTCAGCGACTGGCTGCGGATGTCGCCCTCGACGGTGCCGTCCACCTGAATGTCGCCGGTGGCCGTCAGATTGCCATGCACCACCAGATCGTTGGAGATGATCGACGGTGCGGTGCGGGTGCCCGGGCGCTTGCCGGGGACGGGGGCAGGCGCTGCCATGGGCGCGGCTGCCTTGTCGGTGTCTTTATCCTTGCTTCGCGAAAACATAATGCCCTGCCTCAATGAACTTGGAGGGGTTGCGAACGATGCCGTCGAACCAGACCTCATAGTGAAGATGGGGCCCGCTGCTGCGGCCAGAAGACCCTACTCTGCCGATGATCTCCCGGAATGCAACTTTCTGGCCAGTTTTGACGTCCATGCGGCCGAGATGCCCGTAGCGGGTCCGGAAGCCATTGCCGTGATCGATTTCGATGATGCGGCCATAGCCGCCGCGCCAGCCTGCGAAGGTCACCGTGCCGGCCCCCGGCGCATAGACGCGCTCGCCGTAAGGGGCCGCCAGATCCTCGCCCGAATGGAACGCCATGCGGCCGTTAAAGGGGTCGCGGCGCGTACCGTAGCTGCTGGTCCGGCGGTAGTTGACCAGCGGTTCGGCGAGCGGCATTTTCGCAATGGAATCCTCAAGATCGGCCATTGTTCTCAGATTTCGGCTGACCCTGTAAAGCTGCTTGCCGAAGCCGCTGTCGCCTTCGCCGCCGGCCAGCGCCTCGTGGTCGGCAAGGCTGATGAAGGGGCCGCCCTGCGCCTCGCCGCCCGCCTCGCTGCGGCGCTCGATCAGCGCCTCCGGGTCGATCACCTTGGTCATGCCGATGATCGATTTCAGTTCGCGGACGCGGCGGTCGGTGACTTCCTCGATATTGTTCATCAGGGTCTGCTGCGCCCGGTCGATCTGGGCCAGCCGCGTGTCGATTTGCGCCACGGTCCCGTTCTGGGCGTTGTCGCCGGCAAGGCCGGCCAGCGCCGTCAGCTCGGCAAGCCCGGCCAGGTCGACCGTGCCGCCGGCATTTTCGGCGTTGTCGATGATGAAACGGTCGTTTCCGGCGAGCCGCCGGGGGCCGGTGGTCGTGTCGGCGAGGGCCGGACCCTCGGACTGCCGTTCGACCCGCATCAGCACCTTGTTGCCGCGCTCGCCCGCGGGCTTGCCGCCGGCGGTGGCCGCATAGCGGCGGCGCATCGTGTCGAGCTGCGAACTGGCGGTCTGGCGTTGGCTCATCAGCGCCGCGAGCTGGCGGTGCTTGTCCTCAAGCTGCATGGTGGTGGCGAGGAAGCGCTCCTCGGTGATGACGAGCTGCCCGTTGAGCTCGTCATAGGCGGACTGGAGCTGCGCCATCCGCTCCTCATAGGCGCCCTGCATCTTGACGTAGCGGCGGTCCTTCGAAGCGATGATCTGCTCCTTGAAGACCACATTGACCGAAGCAAAGGCAATCCAGCCGAAAAACGCGAACGCAATCGCCGCAAAACAAGTCTGCGTCAGCGGCGAAAGCGAGATGAACTGAACATGACCGTGGCTGCGGATATAAATCTGCCGCTCCACGTACATATGCCGCAGAAAATCACGGATTCGATCGGGCCAACCGGCCCTATGGTGCATGCCCCTCAATGCCCCAAGACCCCCTCTTTTTGCAGTCCCATCTCACCCAAATTGGGACAGAAATACAACATACGCCGCTTAACAATTGATGTTAATGGTTAATTCTAATTCACCATGCGTTACTTTCCGGTGACCGCGCCGACCGGAGATTGCACCAGATCCTCGTAGAACTCGGGTTTCAGGCCGGCAGCGCGTCGCGCCTCGGTGTTGAAGGGCGCCTTCAGCGCGCCGCGAAAGTGCCGCCGCACCAGCGTCTGGAAGGTGTCGCGCGGATCGATGTGCCGCTCGGCGCAAAGGTGGGAAAACCAGACCGCGCCGGCCCGCACGTGATCCTGTTCCTCCCGATATATGGTCCGCAGGATCGCCGCGCTCTCGGCATCGCCTGCCGCTTCCAGCCGTTCGATCATTCCCGGCGTCACATCGAGACCGCGCGCTTCCAGCACAAGCGGAACGATGGCGAGCCGCGCCATCAGGTCGTGTCGCGTTTCGGTCGCGGCCTGCCACAGCCCGTCATGCGCCGGCAGGTCGCCATAGCGCGCGCCGAGCGCCGCCAGCCGTGCCTGCAGCATCGAGAAGTGCCGCGCTTCGTCGTCGCCGACCGATACCCAGTCGTCGAAGAATTTGCGGGGCAGGCCGGCATCGGCGAAACGTCCGACGAGATCGAAGGCAAGGTCGATGGCGTTGAGTTCGATATGGGCAAGCGAATGCAGCAGCGCGATGCGTCCGCGCGTTCCCTTGAAGGTTCGCCGCGGCATGTCGCGCGGCGCCAGCAGCACCGGCGCTTCAGGACGCGCCGGCCGCTCGGGAATTGCGATTGTCCTTTCGCCGTCCGGCAACAATGTCAGCGACGAGGCGCGCCACGCCTCGGCAACCCGTCGCGCCGAACATGCTTTTTCATCGGCGTCGGCGCAGGCGAGAACCGCGACCGCACCTTCGACGAGCGATGTGCCGGCCACGCGCTCAGAGTTCCTTGGCGGCGGCGAGAACCTCTTCGGCGTGGCCGTTGACCTTGACCTTCGGCCAGACCTTGCGCACCACGCCCTTGCCGTCGATCAGAAAGGTCGTCCGTGTGATGCCCATGAATTTCCGGCCATAAAGGCTCTTCTCGCCCCACACGCCATAGGCATCGAGCATCTTGCCGTCCTCGTCGGAAAGCAGCCGGACTGTCAGGCCGTGCTTGTCGCGAAACTTGCAGTGCTTCTCGATCGTGTCCTTCGAGACGCCGAGCACGACGGCGCCAGCGGCGTCGAATTTTTTCTTGAGCGCACTGAAGGCAATGGCCTCGGTCGTGCAGCCTGGCGTGTCGTCCTTGGGGTAGAAATAGAGGACGACTTTCTTGCCGGCGAGGCCCTTCAGCGTGACGGCGCCGCCGTCGTCGGCGGGAAGGTTAAAGGCGGGCGCCTTGCTGCCGGGCGCCGGGAGATTGGCGCTGCTCGAGGCGACCTTTGCCTTCGCCGCCCTGGTATTCGCTGCCCCTGTCTTCGGAGTTGCCGCCGCTTTGGCCATGAATTGCCGCCTTTGTCCGTGATGTCTGCCGCATTGTCCGGCCCGCAGGACCGGAGGTGGGCATAATATGGATCGCTGCCATGCGCCAGACCAGCCACGTTAAGCTTGCGCGCGATCTTTTGCCGCTTCGAGCGCCAATTTTGGAGACTTGGCGGCGGTCTGCGGCTAGATAGAAGACCGACTCGCTTTCGCCTTATTTCTGCTGTCTGCATTGGCGGACAAGCATAGGGAGAGATGTCGTTTCTTGATCCGCCGGACCGGTAAGATTGCGTTGGAAGTGGTGGGCGTTGCCGTGGCGGCGACGGCAGTTCTGCTTGCCGTGCTTGCATGGCGGCTGTCCTCCGGCCCGGTCTCCGTGTCCTTTCTGGGCGGCATGATCGAAGATGCGGCCGGTCCCTCACTCCAGGGTGGCGCACTCGACATTGGCGATACGGTCCTTCTCTGGTCGGCGGATGATCGCCGACTGTCGCTGCGCTTGATGGAAGTGCGCTTGACCGGCGCCGACGGCAACGACATCGCATTCGTTCCCCAGCTCGCGTTCCAGATCAGCCTGCCGGCGCTGTTCCGCGGCGTTCTGGCGCCGACCTCGGTCGATTTTCATGGCGTCAGCGCCACGCTGCTGCGCCGGCCCGGTACGGGCATCACGCTTGCCATGGCCGGCGCCGATACACCGGCACAACCGGTCGATCCGGAAGCGGCGGCATTTGTCGCCCGGCTGATCGAAGGACTCTCTTCGGGCGACGAGACCGGTACGCCGCTGGACTACCTCACCCATGTCGGCATACGCGATGGAACGCTGCGGCTGGTCGACGAGGTCAATGGCGTCGCCTTTGACGCGCCATCGGCAAATCTGGTCGTGTTCCGCGGCGAGGGCGGTCTTGGCGCCACATTGCGCGCCAACATTTCGATCGACGATACGACGACGACCGTGGAGATGACCGGCATGTTGCCGTCTGGCAGCGACATTGCCCGCATCGACGCCCGGGCAGCCAACGTCGTGCCCGCCGCTTTCGCACGGATGTCGCCGGCCTTCGCCGACTACGCCGTCTTCGATGCACCCGTCGAAGCCCGTGGCGAACTGCAGATCAAGGCGAACGGCGACATGGTCGCCGCGCGGCTGACGCTCGACGCGGGCCGCGGCGAGATCAATCTGCCGGATCCATGGGACGCCTCGATACCGATAGAAAAGGCGCATGCCGAAGTCGAGTTTGACGGCGTCGGGCGCCGCGTCGAACTCATTGCGGCGAAATTCGAAGCAGGTCCGCATAGCGCCGTGCTGACGGGCCGGCTCGACTATCGCATTGCAGACGGTCTCAATATCGCCGGCGCAACGGTGGACCTGGCCGCCAGCAACATCCATACCGAAATTCCCGGCTTTTTCGAGGGGCCGGTCGACATCGAATCTGCGCGCCTCAAGGGCGATTTCGACTTCGACGCACTGACCGCGGAAATCGAGGAGCTGAGCATCGGAACGGCGGGTGGGGGCCTTTCTGTGAACGGAACCGTGCGCGACGCCGAGAGATCGCCGGCGGTTCGTCTTTCCGGTCGCCTCGACGCGATGCCGCTCGATGCTTTCAAGGCAATCTGGCCCTTGCCGCTCGCCAAGGGCGCCCGCGATTGGGTGGGACTGAACCTTTCCGGCGGCGACGTCACCGGCGGATCGTTCGAGATCGACATGCCCGCCGGCATGATCGACGATGCCGACGACCGGATACCTATTCCCGACGAAAATCTTCAGGTCGAATTTGCGGTCAGCGGCGCGACGCTGAGATATATCGGTGAAATGCCGCCAATGGAAAATGTGGTGGCGAACGGCCGGGTGATCGGCAACCGGTTCGACGCCTGGGTGTCGTCGGCGCAGATCGAGCTCGAAGACGGGGGCAGGCTCGCCGTCAGTGAAGGGCACTTCGATGCCGACGAACTGAACAGAAAAGGGGCGCCTGGCCACATTGCGTTCACCGTCGACGGGGCGACGGCTGATATTCTGGCCCTGCTCGATCACGAACCGCTGAATCTGATCCGGAATTTCGGTATCGATCCGCGCAGCGTCGACGGCACCGGTCGCGTTGTGGGCCGTCTCGAGTTGCCGCTGGTGAAGACCGTCACGATCGCCGATGTCGATTTTGGCGGCACGGCAAGCGCTACCGATCTCGCCATTCCCAACATTCTTGAAAATGTTTCCATTACCTCCGGAACGCTCGACATCGACGTCTCGCGCGCGGGGCTCGTTGCGCGCGGACCGGTCGGCATCAATGGCGCGCCGTCGCTCGACCTGGAGTGGCGCGAAAGCTTCGTGCGCGAAAGCGGCGTCGGTTCGTCATACCGATTGTCAGGCGTACTGGACGATGACGGACGCAAGGCAGTGGGTGTCGGACTGGACGATTTTCTAGATGGTCCCGCCGCATTCGACGCGACGTTCAGCGGCGACGGACGGGAAGTGAACCGCGCCACCGTCAAGGCCGATCTGACGAATGCAGTCGTCAAGCTCGGCTACGCGAGCTGGTCGAAAACGCCAGGCATTCCGGCCGCCGCGGAGCTTCGGCTGGCATTCCTGACCGGCGGCGGCTTCCGCGTCGCGGACTTCAAGCTGACGGGCGAGGAGATGGAGGCGCATGGCAATTTCACGCTGGGTCCCGACGGCCGGCTGACCGAGGCGGATTTCCCCGCCGTCAAGCTCGGTCCAGACAATGATTTCTCTTTTGCTGCCGGTCCGGCGGACGACGCTGCCGTTGCGATGACCATCGCCGGCGCGCGTTTCGATGCGCGCCAGATCCTCGCCGACATCATCTCGGGCTCGGATAAGAATGGCGAAGAGGCGGAAGTTGCGGATGAACAAACACCATTGCTGTCGCCCGATGCCGTAGCCGACCCTGCGCGCCGGACCACGATACGCGCCGAAATTGCACGCGCCACGGGCAACAACGACACAATGTTCCGGGCCGTCAGCGCCAATGTCGTTCAGGTCGACGGCCGCCTCTGGTCGCTGAACGTGACCGCAGTCGATCCGCAGGAAGCGCCGCTGACGGCAAGGATCGGGCCGGACGATACCGGCGTGCGCCACCTGGCTGTCGCATCGAACGATGCGGGTGTCGTCTTTCGGGCGCTCGATTTCACCAACAGCATGAGAGGCGGCACGCTGAGTGCGACCGGCGTTTACGACGACACGGTCGCAGGGTCGCCGCTGAACGGCGTTGTGACAATCGATGCGTTCCGGATCGCCAACGCGCCCGTGCTCGCGAACATATTGACGGTCGGATCGCTGACCGGTATCCGCGACACGCTGAACGGCGAAGGTATCCTGTTCAATCGTCTCGAACTGCCCTTCGCGATTACCGAGGGCAGCATTGTCGTCAATGACGCCCGGACCTCGGGTCCGGCGATCGGGCTGACGATAAAGGGGAATATCGACCGGGCGACGGACCGGATCGACATGGAAGGGACGCTTGTTCCGGCCTACACGATCAATTCGTTTCTCGGCCAGGTTCCGGTGCTCGGTCCGTTGATCGTCGGCCGGGAGGGCGAGGGAATTTTCGCCCTGACATACCGGGTGCGCGGCTCCTCCACCGAACCTTCGGTCACCGTAAACCCGCTCTCGGCGCTGGCGCCCGGCTTCTTGCGCCGGATGTTCGAATTCGGCGGTGCGACTGTAATCGATCCCCCGGTAGAGCGGCCCGCGGCGGATTCCCCGGCATTGCCTGACGACACGGCACCGACGGCGCCGCAGCCGGATGTTTCTCCCGCACCGCAAAACTGACATCTTGCGACGATTCGAGATTGCGGAGTGTCACTCCGTATATGTAAAGTCGCGCCATCGCTATTGGAACGGCAACGGGGAGGAGACCCATGTCCACCAATCAGAAGATGACGATGGACGCGGCCTACGAAGCGGTCGCGCCGGACGACTTCCCGGCGATGATGGATGTCGACCGCTACGGCAAGCGATCCAACGCTTTCGACAAGATCATCTCGGCGACACACGATCATTTCTGGGATCCGCTCGACAGCAAATACATCGACTTCTCGGAACCGTGGGATCTCGACAACGAGGCGCTGATGCCTGCCGACTTCAGCATGGAGTTGAAGACGGCCGTGTCGGACAAACTCGACGAAAAGCAGCGTATCTATCTGATCAATGAGAACGTCCGCTGGAGCATGTCGTCGATCCTGCATGGCGAGCAGGGCGCGCTGGCGCTGTCGGCTAGCCTTTGCCACATCCTGAAGGACCCGGGCGCGCAGGAATATGCCGCCAATCAGACACGCGAGGAAGCGCGCCACGTCACGGGCTTTGCGAAATACATCCAGGCGCGCTGGGGCAAGCCGACGGCATGCGGCGTGGTGCTCGAAAAGCTGCTCTGCGAGATCGTCTCGACGCCGCTCGTCTGGAAAAAGCTGGTTGGTATGCAGATGATCGTCGAAGGGCTGGCGATGGGCGCCTTCGCGACCTTCTATGCCAAGACCAACGATCCGGTGATGCGGCGGCTGATGCAACTCACGATGACCGACGAGGCCTTCCATCACAAGTTTGGCAAGATCTGGGCGGACCGCACGGTGCCGAACCTCCCGCCGGCCGAGCGTGACATGATCGAGGACTGGGCGCTCGAAGTCTTCATGACGCTGATGCGCAATTCGACCGGCCCCGAACAGAAGAAGGCGATCTACGAGAAGGTCGGCCTCGACTGGCGCTGGGTTCAGGGTGCGCTGGCCGAAGCCTTGACCGACAAGAACATGCGAGGCGAATTGCAGGAAGCGACCAACATCTTCCGTGTGCTCATCAAGACGCTCGTGAAAGCGGGCATCGTGACGAGCCGCACGGCGCCGATGTATGCGGCCTATGTGGATATGGCCGAACTCTATGGCGAAGGCGACCGCATGGTCGGCGACGACATTGCCGAGGAAGGCATCAAATACCTTCAGGCAATCAACGGTGCCGGCGGCGATGCGGCAATTTTCGCGCTTGGCGGCGCGACCGCAGCGGAATAAGGCGTCGACGGAAAAGCGGCAGGAAATAGCCGCGGAACGCACACAAAAACAACAAGATTAGGGAGCGTTCAGGAAGAGCCCTCTCCGGGAAACCGGAGAGGGCCTTTTTGTTATTCCCTGGGCTTCAGCAGCACGTGCTTTTTCTTGCCCAGCGAGAGCTTGATGACGCCTTCCGGTGTCAGGTTCTCGCGGGCAAGCACCATCTTCTCGTCGCCGACCTGCGCATCGTTGACGCGCACGGCGCCGCCCTTGATCTGGCGGCGGGCTTCGCTGGTCGATGCGACGAGCCCGGCCTGAACGAGGGCGTTGAGCAGCCCGTGTCCGACTTTGAGTGCGTCGACCTCGATTTCGACGGTTGGCAGATCGGCGCTGATCGCACCCTCTTCGAAGGCCGTGCGCGCGGCTTCGGCTGCCTTTTCGGCTTCCGCCCGGCCATGCGCCATCGCGGTCGCTTCGGTCGCGAGGATTTTCTTCGCCTCGTTGACCTCCGACCCTTCGAGTTTTTCGAGCCGGGCGATTTCGTCCAGCGGCAATTCGGTGAAGAGCTTGAGGAAGCGGCCGACATCGGCGTCCTCGGCGTTGCGCCAGTACTGCCAGTAGTCGTAGGGCGACAGCATGTCGGCGTTGAGCCAGACCGCGCCGGACGCCGTCTTGCCCATCTTGGCGCCCGACGACGTCGTCAGCAGCGGGCTGGTCAGGCCATATAGTTGCGCGCCGTCAGTGCGTCGCCCGAGTTCGATCCCGTTGACGATATTGCCCCACTGGTCGGAGCCGCCCATTTGCAGCGTGCAGCCATATTTCCGGTTCAGTTCCACGAAGTCGTAGGCCTGCAGGATCATGTAGTTGAATTCGAGGAAAGAAAGGTTCTGTTCGCGCTCCAGCCGGATTTTGACGCTGTCGAATGACAGCATCCGGTTGACCGAGAAGTGGCGGCCATAATCGCGCAGGAAGTCGATATAATTCAGATTGTCGAGCCAGTCGCGATTGTTGACCATGACGGCGTCGGTCTTGCCGTTGCCGAATTTCAGGAACTTCGCGAACACCGCTTTGATGCCGGCAAGGTTCTCGCCGATCTTTTCGTCGGTCAGCAACGGTCGCGCCTCGTCGCGGAAGCTTGGGTCTCCAATCCGCGTCGTGCCGCCGCCCATCAAGGCGATCGGACGGTGCCCGGCCTTTTGCAGCCAGCGCAGCAGCATGATCTGGACAAGGCTGCCGGCATGCAGGCTCGGCGCCGTTGCATCGAAGCCGATATAGCCCGTCAACAGCCCTTCCAGTGCGCGCTCGTCGAGGCCCGCATCGTCGGAGGTCTGGTGAATGAACCCGCGGGCGGAAAGCTCGCGCAGGAAATCGGACTTGAAGCTTGTCATAATCGGCTCGGGGTTTCGGATAGGCGGAAAGGCGCGGCTGGTGTATCACGCTTTGGCTAAGGGAAAAACGGACAAACACCCATGATCCGCGCTTTGGGCCTGATGAGCGGCACGTCGCTCGACGGCATCGATGCTGCCATTATCGAGACGGACGGCGAGGGCGCGGTGCGTGCGGGCGCCTCGCTGGCGGTGCCCTACAAGCCCGAGGAAAGGCTGCTTCTGCGCCTGGCACTTGAGGCCGCGAAGAGTTGGGAACCCGACGAGCCGATGCCTGAAGAGGTGGCAGAGGCCGAACGCCACCTGACGCTGGCCAATGCGCTGGCGGTGCGCGCGCTGCTCGCCGAGGCGGGGCTGAAGCCCGCCGACATCTCGGTGATCGGCTTTCACGGCCAAACAGTGCTGCATCAGCCAGAACGCCGCCGGACGGTGCAGATCGGCCTCGGCGATGTGCTGGCGCGGCTGACCGGGATCGACGTGGTCAACGACTTCCGCAGCGCCGATGTTGCGGCCGGCGGACACGGCGCGCCGCTGGTCCCGCTCTATCATCAGGCGCTTGCCGGCAGCACGGGCATCGTCGAGCCGGTTGCCATCATCAATATCGGCGGTGTCGGAAATGTTACCTACATTTCCCCGGATGGCGCCCTGCTGGCATTCGACACGGGCCCCGGCAATGCGCTGATCGACGATTGGGCGCATGAGCATACCGGCGAACCGGTTGACCGCGACGGCGCGCTGGCGGCCGGGGGCGATGTCGACATGGACGTGCTGGAACGCCTGATGGCGCACGAATTCTTCGACGCGCCGCCGCCGAAGTCGCTCGATCGCTTCTCTTTCTCGCCCGAAGCCGTGAGGCATCTCTCGCCGCCCGACGGCGCGGCGACGCTGACGGCCTTCACCGTCGAAGCCATCGCACGCGGCCTTGCCCATATCCCCGGCGTGCCGTCGCGCTTCGTCGTCTGCGGTGGCGGGCGGCACAATCCCGTGCTGATGGCGATGCTGAGCAAAAGACTGCAGGGCGGCGTACTGCCGGCCGAAGACCTTGGCTGGCGCGGCGACGATGTGGAAGCCGAAGCCTTTGCCTATCTTGCGGTGCGTTCGCTGCGCGGATTGCCGCTCAGCCTGCCGACGACGACGGGCGTACCGGAGCCGATGCCCGGCGGCAGGATCCACCGGGCGGGCAGTATTGCCCACGATTGAGGTCAGGCTTTCTCCGGCGCCGCCGCGAGCCGTTTGTCGAGATAGGCCCCGATTGCGTTGGCCAGCGGTTCGAGATGCGACTCGAAGAAGTGGTTGGCACCGTCCACCGAGGCATGCTCGATGGTGATGCCCTTTTGCGTCTTCAGCCTTTCGACGAGTTTCAGAACGTCGGCCGGTGGCGCCACCTGGTCGGCGCTGCCGTTGATGATGATGCCGGACGAGGGGCAGGGCGCGAGGAACGAAAAATCATACATGTTGGCCAGCGGCGCGACCGAGATGAAACCCTCGATCTCGGGCCGCCGCATCAGAACCTGCATCGCGATCCATGCGCCGAAGGAAAACCCGCCGATCCAGCATTGCGCGGCATCGGGGTTTTGCGATTGCAGCCAGTCAAGCGCCGATGCCGCGTCCGACAACTCGCCGATACCGGAATCGAAGGCGCCCTGGCTGCGCCCGACGCCGCGAAAATTGAACCGCAGCACCGAGAAACCCCGGTTCACGAACGCCTGATAAAGAGCGTAGGTCACGGGGTTGTTCATCGTCCCGCCGAACTGCGGATGGGGGTGCAGCACCAGCGCGACCGGCGAATTGGCCTTCTTGCTGTGGTGGTAGCGGCCCTCGATCCGGCCGGCCGGGCCATTGAATATCACTTCAGGCATGTCTGGGTCTGTCTCGGGCTATGCGGCCGGCGAGGCGCGGAACGGGCAATCTCCGACTGGTTTTCAGGGAGATATATTCGCCGTAATTCTCCGATTCCTCTGGAAATTCCGTCGCGAGATGCTAAATAGTTGACTGTAGCGCTCGGAAATCATAGAGCCTTGCGCTGAATGCCCCGCCGGGCCGGTAGCCGGTCCTGCGAGGCGCATGTTCTTAACACAGGCAAAGGCCGGTTGTGCAAGCTTTTGACCGCCCTTTGCCTGCCAAACGAAGGAGTTGGCCGTGAAGCTCACCACCAAGGGTCGCTATGCCGTGATGGCCATGGCTGACCTGGCGCGGCATTCGGACGGCAGCCCCGTGGCGCTGGCCGAAATCGCCGATCGTCAGGAGATCTCCTTGTCCTATCTGGAGCAGCTTTTCGCCAAGTTGCGCCGGGGTGAACTGGTGAAAAGCGTTCGCGGGCCGGGCGGTGGCTATCTGCTGTCGCGCGATGCCGGTGATATCCGGATCTCCGACGTCATCCTCGCGGTCGACGAGCCGATCAAGGCCACGCGCTGCGAGTTGGGGTCGCCGAAGGGCTGCATGCCGTCGGCCGGCCGCTGCATCACCCATGATTTGTGGGAAGGTCTGAGCCATCAGATTCAGCATTTTCTGAGCTCGGTGTCGCTCGGCGATGTCATCGACGGACGGGTCGCGGAGCGGCAGGTCGTTGTTACCGATACGCGCCGCAAACCGGCCGGCATCGCCAACGCCGCCGACTGATCGCAACCTCGACGATGAACGGGAGTCTCGCCACGCGATGACGATGAAGCGCGCCTATCTCGATCACAACGCGACGACGCCGCTGCGCCCCGAAGCGCGCGCGGCGGTTTTGCGCGCGTTGGAGGTCACGGGCAACCCGTCCTCGGTTCATGCCGAGGGCCGGGCGGCGCGCGCGCTTGTCGAGGCGGCCCGTCGCGACGTGGCGGCATTGACCGGCGCGAAGCCTGCGGAGGTGATTTTCACGAGCGGCGGCACCGAGGCGGCGCGCCTCGCGTTCCACGCCGCGAAGGTCGCGCAGGGCGTCGAGCGTCTGATCGTGTCGGCGGTCGAACACGACGCGGTGCTGGCATCTGCCGAGGCTTCGGGCCTTCCAGTCGAGATCGCGCCGGTGGACGGCGATGGCCGGATCGACCTGCACGTGCTGGCGTCGCTCCTTTCGGCGTCGGACGGGAAGGTTCTGGTCGCCCTGATGCTCGCCAACAACGAAACCGGCGTCCTGCAGCCGGTCGCCGAGGCCGCGGCGCTGGCGCATGAAGCCGGTGGATTGCTGCTTTGCGACGCGGTTCAGGTGGCTGGCAAGGTTCCGCTCGACTTCGCCGCGCTGGGTGCCGACATGATGACGCTTGGCGGCCACAAGCTCGGTGCGCCTTTGGGCGTCGGTGCACTCATTGTCCGCGAAGGTTTGCCTTTCGCCGCGGACGCCGTGGGCGGCGGGCAGGAAATGCGCCGCCGCGCGGGTAGCGAAAATGTTTCGGGCATTGCCGGTTTCGGCGCGGCTGCGCGCGCGGCGCGCGGCGCGCTCGTGGAATTTGCGGCGTTGGCAGACTTGCGTGACGAAATGGAAGTGCGCCTTGCGGCCGCCGCGCCCGATGCGGTGTTCTTCGGACGGGGCACACAGCGCCTGCCCAACACGAGCTATGTCGCGGCGCCCGGTCTCGACGCCGAGACGCTGCTGATGGCACTCGATCTCGACGGTGTGGCGGTCAGCGCCGGTGCCGCATGTTCATCGGGCAAGGTCGGCCGTCCCCGCGTGCTGGACGCGATGGGCGTCGATCTGGCGCTGGCAAAGGGCGCCGTCCGCGTCAGCCTTGGCTGGTCGAGTGCTGCCGGCGACATCGACCGCTTTGTCGAGAGCTGGTTGCGGACTTATGAGCGCAATCGCTCGAAGATTGTTGCCGATGTTTACGCGAGCGGGGCGCCATCGCCCCGGCTTGCGGCTGTGGAGAGTTGATATGGCTGCCGTGAGAGAAACCGTCGAAACGGTTGGCGAAGTCGAGAAGTACAAATACGGCTTCACCACCGACATCGAATCCGACAAGGCCCCGCTCGGCCTGACGGAAGAGACGGTGCGTTTCATTTCGGCGAAGAAGAACGAGCCTGATTGGCTGCTCGAATGGCGCCTTGCCGCCTTTCGCCGCTGGCTGACGATGGACGAGCCGAAATGGGCAAAGGTCAGCTATCCGCCGATCGACTTCCAGGACGCCTACTATTACGCGGCGCCCAAGCAATCGGCGAAGCTGAACAGTCTAGACGAGGTCGACCCGAAGCTTCTCGAAACCTACCAGAAGCTCGGTATTCCGTTGACCGAACAGAAAATGCTGGCCGGCGTCGCGGTCGATGCGGTGTTCGACAGCGTATCCGTCGTCACCACCTTCAAGGAAAAGCTGCGCGAAGTCGGCGTGATCTTCTGCCCGATGTCGGAGGCCGTGCGCGATCACCCGGAACTTGTGCAGAAATATCTCGGGTCGGTCGTCCCGACGTCGGACAATTTCTATGCGACGCTGAATTCGGCGGTCTTCTCCGAAGGCTCCTTCGTCTATATCCCGGAAGGCGTGCGCTGCCCGATGGAGCTTTCGACCTATTTCCGCATCAACGAAAAGCAGACGGGCCAGTTCGAGCGCACGTTGATCATCGCCGACAAGGGCTCCTATGTGAGCTACCTCGAAGGCTGCACGGCACCGCAGCGCGACGAAAACCAGCTTCATGCGGCGGTCGTCGAGCTTGTCGCGTTGGACGACGCAGAAATCAAATACTCGACCGTTCAAAACTGGTATCCGGGCGATGCGGACGGCAAGGGCGGCATCTACAATTTCGTGACCAAACGCGGCGACTGCCGCGGCGCGAATTCGAAAATATCATGGACCCAGGTCGAGACGGGCTCCGCCATCACCTGGAAATATCCGAGCTGCATCCTGCGCGGCGACAATTCGCGCGGCGAATTCTATTCGATCGCGATTTCGAACGGACGCCAGCAGGTCGACAGCGGCACCAAGATGATCCATCTCGGCCGCAATACGTCGAGCCGTATCGTTTCGAAGGGTATTTCGGCCGGCCGCTCGTCCAACACCTATCGCGGTCTCGTCAGCGTGCATCGCAAGGCCGAGAACGTGCGCAATTTCACGCAATGCGACAGCCTGCTGATCGGCGACCGTTGCTCGGCGCATACGGTTCCCTATATCGAAACGAAGAACCCGAGTGCGGTGCTGGAGCACGAGGCGACGACCTCGAAAATCAGCGAGGACCAGATGTTCTATTGCCGCCAGCGCGGCATTGGCGAGGAAGAGGCGGTTGCGCTGATCGTCAACGGATTTTGCCGCGACGTGTTGCAGCAACTGCCGATGGAGTTCGCTGTCGAGGCCCAGAAGCTTGTCGGCATCAGTTTGGAAGGCAGCGTCGGCTGACGCTGAATTGTGGAAGAGTGAATATGCTTGAGATCAAGAACCTGCATGTGTCGGTCGACGGCAAGGAAATCCTGAAAGGGATCGACCTCGATATCCGTGCGGGTGAGGTGCATGCCATCATGGGTCCGAACGGCTCCGGCAAGTCGACGCTGTCCTATGTGCTTTCCGGCCGCGATGGTTATGAAGTGACCGAGGGCTCGATCCGCTTCAAGGGACGCGACCTCACGGAATTGAATGTCGACGAACGCGCCGCGGCCGGCATCTTTCTCGCCTTCCAGTATCCGATCGAAATTCCCGGTGTCACGACCATGACCTTCCTGAAAGCGGCGCTGAACGCACAGCGCAAGGCGCGCGGAGAGGAAGAACTCGACGCGGTGCGCTTCCTGAAGCTGGTGCGCGAAAAGGCAAAGCCGCTCAATGTGCCCGACGAGATGTTGAAGCGCGCCCTGAATGTCGGTTTTTCGGGCGGCGAGAAGAAGCGCGCCGAGATCCTGCAAATGGCGCTGCTGGAACCCGCACTCGCCGTACTCGACGAGACGGATTCCGGCCTCGACATCGACGCGCTGAAGACGGTTGCGGAAGGCGTCAACGCACTTCGAAGTCCGGAGCGTGCGATGCTGGTTATCACGCATTATCAGCGCCTGCTCGACTACATCGTGCCCGATGCGGTCCACGTGCTTTCCGGCGGGCGCATCGTCCGGAGCGGCGGCAAGGAGCTGGCGCATGAACTCGAAAAGTCGGGCTATGCCGCCTATGACGCCGACGCGGCGTGAGGAAAGAATGAACGACAAGGCCGTACATAGTTTCGCAGAAGCATATGACCGGGAGCGCGCGGTGCTGCCCGGCGCCGACGGCTGGCTGGCGCGCCGACGTGATGCAGCATTGAAATCCTTCGTCGAGGCCGGCCTGCCGCACCGCCGGCTCGAAGAGTGGAAATATACCGATCTGAGGCAGGCGCTGGAGAAGGCGGCATTCGCGCCTGCGCCGGCACATGAAGGAGCGGTCGTTCTTCCCGATACAGTCGCGGCGTCCGCCTTCGCCGCGATTGATCGCCATGTTGTCGTCTACGTCAACGGCCGCTATCGGGCCGATCTTTCGCAGGCCGTCCGCCTGCCGAAGGGTGTTGAGTTGCATTCGCTGGCCGACGTGTTGCATGAGCAATGGGCGAAAGAACTTGTTGAACGCCGCTTCGACGATGCGCGCCAGTCCGAAGACATCGTCGATCTCAATACGGCGCTGATGCGCGACGGCCTGGCCCTGCGCATTCGAAAAGGCGTCCGCCTCGACAAGCCGCTGCACCTGCTTTTTCTCGCGGCGGATGGCGGTGCGTCGCACACCCGCAACCTGATCCAGCTGGAAGAAGGTGCGGAGGCGACGGTCTTCGAAAGTCATATCGGTGCGGGCGACGCCTTCGCCGATATCGTCACCGACGTAGCGCTGGGCGATGACGCGCGACTCGCGCATGTGAAGATTCAGGACGAGGCCGCGGGCACCGTTCATCTGGCGACCCTGCGCAGCCGCCTCGCCGCGAAGTCCCACCTGTCGAGCTTCACGCTGACACTTGGCTGCGGTGTCTCGCGCATGCAGAATTTAGTCCTCTTCGCCGGCGAGGGCGCCGAGGCGCATGTCAACGGCGCCTATGCGTTGAAGGCGGCACAGCATGCAGATCAGTTCTGCGTCATCGACCATGCCGTGCCGGGCTGCACCAGTCATACGCTGTTCAAGGGTGTGCTGGATGGCGCGTCCGAGGGCGTTTTCCAAGGCAAAGTCATTGTGCGGCCCCACGCTCAAAAGACCGATGGCCGCCAGATGACGCATGCGCTGCTGCTGTCGCGCGATGCGGCGATGAATGCCAAGCCCGAACTTGAGATCTACGCCGACGATGTGCAATGCGCGCATGGATCGACGGTCGGCGAACTATCGCGCGACGCGATTTTCTTCCTGCGCTCGCGTGGTATTCCGGAAGCGGAAGCGCGCCAGCTCCTTGTGTCGGCGTTTCTCGACGAGGCGCTGGACCTTGTGCCGCACGAAGCGGCGCGTGAGGCGTTGAAAGTGCTCGCCGCCGGATGGTTTGCGGACGGGGAGGGCAGGGCATGAACAGTCCGGTTCTGAAATCCGAGACTTACGATGTCGCCCGCATCCGCGCCGACTTCCCGATCCTGTCGCGCGAGGTCTATGGCAAGCCGCTGGTCTATCTCGACAACGCCGCTTCGGCACAGAAGCCGCAGTCTGTGATCGACGCGATTGCGCATGTCTATGCCAGCGAATATTCGAATGTTCATCGCGGCATGCACTACCTCGCCAATGCCGCAACCGAGAAGTTCGAGGAGGCGCGCGAAACGGTCCGGGCGTTTTTGAATGCTGCCTCGACCGATGAGATTGTTTTCACCTCGGGCGGCACCGACGCGATCAACCTGGTTGCGTCGTCATATCTGGCGCCGCGCATCGAGCCGGGCGACGAAATCATCCTGTCGGTGCTTGAGCACCACTCAAACATCGTGCCCTGGCATTTCCTGCGCGAACGAAACGGCGCCGTATTGAAATGGATACCGGCGACGGACGAGGGCGATCTCGATATCGATGCCTATGAAGGGCTTTTCACGCCGCGCACCAAATTCGTCGCCGTGACGCAGATGTCGAACGCACTCGGCACGATTACGCCGATGAAGACGATGATCCGCATGGCACATGAGCGCGGCGTGCCCGTGTTGGTGGATGGCTGCCAGGGCATCGTTCACCTGCCGACCGACCTGCGCGATCTCGATTGCGATTTTCTGGTCGGCACCGGCCACAAGCTTTATGGGCCGACAGGCATCGGCCTGCTTTACGGAAAATCGGCGCATCTGAAGACGATGCGGCCTTATCGCGGCGGCGGCGAGATGATCCGCGAGGTCGGCATGGACGGCGTCACCTACGCCGCACCGCCGCACCGCTTCGAGGCCGGCACGCCGCCCATCGTTCAGGCTATTGGTCTTGGCGCGGCGCTTTCCTATATCGAAAGTGTCGGCCGTGAGCGGATTGCGGCCCACGAGGCGGATTTGAGGGACTACGCGACCCGACGCCTTTCGGAAATCAACAGTCTGCGCATTGTCGGCACGACGAAGGCGAAGGGCAGCATCGTCTCGTTTGTGATGGATAACGCCCACCCGCATGACATTGCCACCGTCATCGACAGGGCAGGCGTCGCGGTCCGGGCGGGTCATCATTGCGCACAGCCGGCGATGGAACGCTTCGGCGTCGGCGCGACGACGCGGGCCTCCTTCGCGATGTACAATACACGCGACGAAGTCGACCGGCTGGTCGACGCATTGATCGACAGCAAGAAGTTCTTTGGATAACGGATCATGGCCGAAGACGCGAACATGATGGAAAACGCGGATGTGGTGCCGGCCGGCGCCGACGAGGCGCCGCGCGCCTCGACGATCCCGCAGGAGGAGATCGACCAGATCACCGACGACATCATTGCTGCGCTCAAAACGGTCTACGATCCTGAAATCCCGGTCGACGTCTACGAACTCGGCCTGATCTACAAGGTCGATATTTCCGACGACCGCGACGTCGTCATCGACATGACGCTGACGGCGCCGGGCTGCCCGGTGGCCGGGACCATGCCGATCATGGTCGAGGACGCGGTGCGAACCGTCGAAGGAATAGCCGATGTGCGGGTCAACATGACTTTCGACCCGCCCTGGGATCCAAGCCGCATGTCCGACGAAGCGCGCGTCGCGCTGAACATGTTCTGATGGAGCCGACAATGGCCAGACAGATGCCCAAAGCGATCTCATTGACCGAAGCCGCCGCCGCGCGCATGAAGGAGATCATGGCTGCGTCGGATGGCAAGTATATCGGTGTCCGCATCGGCGTGAAGAATGGCGGCTGTGCCGGCATGGAATACACGATGGAATATGCCGAAGCCGCCAACCCGCTCGACGAGGTGGTTGAGGATCGCGACGTCCGGATTCTGATCGACCCCAAGGCGATCCTGTTTCTGCTCGGCACCGAGATGGATTATGAGGAGGACAAGTTCGCCTCCGGCTTCCGTTTCAACAATCCGAACCAGACCGACGCCTGTGGTTGCGGCGAAAGCGTGACCATCGTTCCGGCGACCGCCTGACCGTCATGGCCGTCAGCGCCGAATACAAGGCGTTCGTCGCCGAGCAGCTTGAGCCTCTGGGCCCGGTCCGCATTCGCAACATGTTCGGCGGCGCCGGCGTCTATCTGGACGATTTGATGTTCGGCCTGATTGCCAACGAGACCCTCTTCTTCAAAGTCGACGATCGCAACCGCGCCGACTACGTAGCGGAAGACAGCGGCCCCTTCGTCTACGAGCCGCCTTCGGGCAAGGCGATCGCCATGTCGTATTACGAGTTGCCGGAACGGCTCTACGACGAGCCCGACGAGTTGATCGGCTGGGCGCGCAAGGCCCTCGACGCCGCACTGGCGGCCAAGGCGGCAAAGCCCGTCCCCGGGAAAAGCCGGAGCCCGAGCAAAAAGGCCGCGCGCCCCGGAAAACAGGACGCGCGGCCCGAAAGATAAAAATGCCTCACATGATCTTCTTCATTGCCGTGATGTTTCTCGCCCTGCTGGCGAGCTGCATCATCGGCTAGTTGCCCTTGAACTGCGCCGGACGCTTCTCGAGGAAGGCGCGCACGCCCTCCTTGAAGTCGTCGCCATTTCCGGCTGTCCGCTGAAGCTGCCGCTCAAGGTTGAGCTGTTCTTCATAGGTATTGTCGGTGCTCTCCCAATAGAGCTGGCGGATCATGCCGAGCGCTTTGGTCGGTCCATTGGCGAGATCGGCGGCGAGCTTGCGTGCCTCCGCCATCAGCGTCTCGTCGTCGAACACCCGGTTGACGAGGCCCCATTGCAGCGCCGTTTCGGCCGGCAGCTTCTCGCCGAGCAGCGACAACTCCATCGCCCGCGCCTTGCCGACAAGGCGCGGCAATATCCATGTCGATCCGCCATCCGGCACCAGACCGATGCGGCGGAAAGCCTGCAGAAAATACGAAGACTTCGCGCAAAGAACGAGATCGCCCATCAGCGCGAAGCTCATGCCGACGCCGGCCGCCGGGCCATTGACGGCGGTGACGAAAGGCATCGGCAGGTTGCGCAGCCGCCTCAGAAACGGGTGATACATGGTTTCGAGCGCCGAGCCGGCGTCGGGCCGCGCACCCGAATTGTCGCCGCGACCTTGCAGGTTGGCGCCCGTGCAGAAGCCGCGGCCCTCACCGGTCATCACCAGACACCGCAACCCGTTCTTCGGGTCTTCCACCGCGTCCATCGCCCGCATCAGTCCGCCCAGCATCTCCGGCGAAACGGCGTTCATCACCTCGGGGTGATTGAGCGTCAGCACGCCCACATTGCCGTCGACATCGAGTTTGACCCGCTCGAATTCCATATCCGTCTCCCTGTTTTGAGTATCGTTCTGTTGTGGCGATGAGATCAGGCCTTAAACGCCGGTTCCTTCTTGGTCAGGAACGCCTTGACGCCTTCGGCGAAATTCGGATGGTCGCCCAGCATGCCCTGTACATCGCGTTCATAGTCGAGCTGCTCGGCATAGCCGTTGCGCGCCCCGGCATCGATGGCCTTGCGGATTTCGGCAAAGGCACTGGTCGGTCCCTTGGCGAGCTTGGCGGCAAGCGACATGGTTTCTTCCATCAACGCCGTGTCCTTGACGCATTTCCAGATCAGGCCCCATTCGGCGGCCGTTTCGGCGGGCAGCTTGTCGCCGGTCAATGCAAGGCCAAGCGCTCGCGCCCGACCGACAAGACGCGGCAGATGCCAGGTGCAGCCAAGATCGGGAATGAGCCCAAGCCGCGGTCCGAACACCTGCACGAAAGACGCCGAATGTGAAGCGATCACAATGTCGGCGGCGAGCGCAATACCCGCCCCGCCGCCGGCCGCAACGCCATTGACGGCCGCGACGATCGGCTTCGGCAGGTTATAGATTTCGCGCATCATCGGGTTGAAACCGATCGTCATGCCATGCGCGACACCCTGGCCGATGGTCATGCCCTCCTCACGCTGGCCTTGTGCGGCGAGATCGGCGCCTGCGCAAAAGCCGCGCCCGGCACCGGTAATGACCAGCACCCGCGCATCGTCATTCGTCGCGACTTCCGCCACGGCCGACCGAACCTCCGCAATAAGCTTGGTATTGATGCTGTTCAGCACCTCGGGCCGGTTCAGCGTCAGCAGGGCGATGCCGTTTTCGATTTCGAGAGTGATGGTTTCCATGTGACGCGCCTTCCCGGATTGCTGGGCGATTTTCGCCGTTTCGACGCAGCATAGTCATGCGCCGGGCATGACGGAAGGCCGCGCGGAATGTCTTCCGGACGGACCAACGTTCCGTTGCGTCAATGATTCTCGGCGGCCGGAGCGGTACGGGGAGGTGGCGGCCGTCAGCTCGCCTTGGCTTGTGGAACCGTCGTCTCGTGCATCTCGGTGATGACGCAGTTGCGGCCGGCATGCTTGGCCGCGTAGAGGCAGCCATCGGCGCGCTCGATCAGGCCGGCGCCGGTCTCGCCGGGCCGGTAGAGCGAAATGCCCATCGACATCGTGACCCGTCCGAGCGACTCGCCGGTCGAACGTTTCACCAGCTCGCGCGCCTGCACGGTCTCGCGAATCTTGTTGGCGACACTCTCCGCCAATTCGATCTCGGTCGCCGGCATGATGACCGCGAATTCTTCTCCGCCGTATCGCGCCACGAAGTGTTGCGACAATGCGCCTGTTTTGAGGCAGTTGGCGACAAGCTTCAGTACCTGATCGCCGGTTCGGTGGCCGAACGTGTCGTTGAATTTCTTGAAATGGTCGATATCGCCGATAACCAGGCAGAGCGGATTTCCATTCGCGCCGGCAGCGGCCATCTCGCGCACCAGCGCTTCGTCGAAGGCCTTCCGGTTGTTGACGCCGGTCAGTCCGTCGGTACGCGCCTCGCTATGCGCTTTTTCGAGGCTCTGCTGCATTTCGTTGAGTTCGCTCTTGGTCGCCTGCAGCGTTTCTTCCAGTTCGGCGCTGCGCTCTTCCATCTTTCGGGAAGCGGCGATGATCGCCTCCACGGCATGCGCCACGTCGTTCGGCGTCGACTGGTTGGTCAGCGCTTCGCTGGCATTGCGAACCGACTGTCCAAAGGTGCTGGAGTTTCCGGCCGTCTCCTCGATGATCTTCAGGATGCGGTCGACTTCGGTGTTGAGCCTTGCGCCGGTGTTCAACGTCACGTCGGTCAGCTTGCCGTCGTCCATGAAGCGCTCGCGCAGCTCCGCCGTGGCATCCATGTTCACCGGCTCCTGCCGGGCGATCCGCGCGTCGATTTCCTTGTTGAGCTCGGGTGTGCGGCCGGACGCATAGCGGAACCAGACGGCGTAATTTTCGGGGCAGGGCGGAATGCCGTTTTCCGCCATGTGCCGAAGAGCCTGCGCGCTCCATTCGGCTGCAAATTCGATTTGTTCTCCGTCCATCGCGAACACCGTCCCCCGCTTGCCGTCTGTGCTGCTGCACCTGTCTGCCGGAAACCCTAGGCGAATTCAGTTACCCCACCGTAAATCGGGTCGGAAAACTGCCATTTTTCCGCGATTTTTACTGAGGCAGCGCGATGGGGCACGGACGGCGCGGGGGGGGCTCTCAAAGAGCCTTTCCTTATGTATATTGAGGAAAATTTCGGGCTCGTGCTCAGGCGAACCCGGTTTAAATGCCGACAAACAGGGCCGCGCCCCCCGGATCGGCCCCGGAAAGGCCCAAAATGGGTCGACGCATCAGGAGGAATTCAAATGAGCTTGGCGGAGCAAACCACCCACGAAGCGGATTCGGCCACCATCGGCGCCTCGATCCGGGCGATTCTCGACCGTCAGAAAGCGGCGCATATCAAGGACGGGCCGCCCAGTGCCGAGCGCCGCATCGACTGGATCGACCGCGCCATCGCCCTGATCGTCGACAACCAGAAGGAGATCGCCGAGGCTCTTGCCTCCGATTTCGGCCACCGCAGCCATGAGCAGACCCTGCTGACCGACGTGATGGGGTCTATCGGCCCCCTGAAACACGCCAAGAAACATCTGCGCCAGTGGATGAAGCCCGAAAAGCGCAAGGTGCAGTTTCCACTTGGTCTGCTCGGCGCGAAAGCCCGGGTCGAGTACCAGCCCCTTGGCACCGTCGGCATCATCAGCCCGTGGAACTTTCCGGTGAACCTCACCTGGACGCCGCTTGCCGGCGTATTCGCGGCCGGCAACCGTGCGATGATCAAGCCGTCGGAGTTCACACCGGCGACCTCCGAGTTGATGGCGCGCATGCTGCGGTCGGCCTATGACGAAACCGAAGTTGCCGTCGTCACCGGCGGCCCGGCCGTCGGCGAGGCGTTCAGCCGCCAGCCCTTCGATCACCTGCTGTTCACCGGCGCCACCTCGATCGCCTACCACGTGATGCGCGCGGCGGCCGAAAACCTGGTGCCGTTGACGCTGGAACTCGGCGGCAAGTCGCCGGTCATCGTCTCGAAGACCGCAAAAATGGACGAGACCGCCGCGAAGATCATGACCGGAAAGACGCTGAATGCCGGCCAGATATGTCTCGCGCCTGACTACGTTTTCGTACCCGAGAACCGCGTCGACGAATTTGTCACCGCGGCGACGAAGTCGGTCACGAAGATGTTCCCGACCATGAAGGACAATCCGGACTACACCTCGATCATCAACCGGCGTCACTACGACCGCATCAATTCCTATGTCGACGATGCGAAAAACAAGGGCGCAAAGCTTGTCGAGATTAATCCGGCCAACGAGGATTTCAGTCAGCAGCAGGCCCACAAAATTCCGCCGACGCTGGTGCTCAATCCGACCGACGATATGAAGGTGATGCAGGACGAGATTTTCGGCCCTGTGTTGCCGGTCAAGACCTACAAGCATCTCGACGAGGTGCTGGGCTACGTCAATGCCCATGACCGTCCTCTGGGCCTCTACTACTTCGGCGACGACGCCGCGGAAGAGCGCACGGTGCTCGACCGCACGACATCGGGCGGCGTGACCGTCAACGACGTCATCATGCATGTCTCGATGGAAGACCTGCCGTTCGGCGGCGTCGGACCGTCCGGCATGGGGTCCTATCACGGTCTCGACGGCTTCCGCACGTTCAGCCATGCCAAGGCCGTCTACACGCAGTCGAAGGCAAAGATGGTCGCTGAGATGTTCAGGCCGCCATACGGCGAAAAGACCCGCAAGATGCTGGCTTCGCAGATCAAGAAATAGCCCGGCCGCGCTGCGGACAGGCGAGAAACAGAAAGGGCGGCTCGTCGGAGCCGCCCTTTTTTGTCGGAGAAGTCGGAGAAGTTGGAGAAGAAAGTGTGCCGCGTCAGGCTTCCTCGGTCTCGCTCTCCATCTCGTCGTCGCTGTCCTTGCTGCTTTTCTTCGGCAGCTTGACGGCGCGCAACATAAATGCCGGCACGTGGTCGCCGAGCCCGACGACGCGCGGTCCGTCATCGTCGTCACGTCCGCGGCCGCGCCCGCCGCGTTCGCGTCGCGCGGGCTTTTCGTCGCTGTGCCGGTTCGGCTCGCGACGGTTGTGTTCCTGCGCCTGCGTCTCGCGTTCCTGTGCACGAACTTCGGGCGCCGGCGCTTCTTCGGATTTGACCGGTTCCGCAATGGCGTCCGCATCAGCCGTCGCGGTCTCGGCTTTCGCCGCCGCGTCCTTGTCCTTGCGGCCGCGTCCGCCGCGTCGCCCACGGCTGCGCTTTTCGCCTGCCGGTTCGGCCGTGGCGGTGTCGCTGTCCGGTTCGGCGGGCTGCTCAGCCGCAGCTGTCTCGCCCGGCACTTCCGGCGCCGGCTGCGGCACCGCGCTGTCGGGACCGGGGATCGGGTTGCCGATCAGGCCCTCAATCGCGGAGAGATACTTTCCGTCTTCGCGCGTTGCCAGTGTGTAGGCCGTACCGGTCTTGCCCGCGCGACCCGTGCGTCCGATGCGGTGAACATAGTCTTCGGCGTGGCTCGGTACGTCGTAGTTGAATACATGGCTGACATCGGGAATATCGAGCCCGCGTGCCGCCACATCGCTTGCGACCAGCAGGCGGATCGTCCCGTTGCGGAAACCTTCCAGCGTCCGCGTCCGCGTCGCCTGATCGAGATCGCCGTGGATCGCGCCGGCCGAAAGCCCGCTCTTGGACAGCGCGCGCTCCAGCGTCGAAACATCGCGCTTGCGGTTGCAAAAGATGATGGCGTTCTTGACGTTCTCGTCCTCGATGATCTTCTGCAGAAGGTCACGCTTGCCGTCGCGCGTCGTCTTGACCAGAACCTGCTTGATCGTCGCGCTGGTCGAGGAGGTGCGCGACACTTCCACGCGCGCCGGATTGTGCAGGAACGTCTCGGTCAGCCGGTGGATTTCAGGCGGCATCGTCGCCGAAAAGAAGAGCGTCTGCCGCGTGAACGGGATCTTCTTGCAGATTTCCTCGATGTCGGGGATGAAACCCATGTCGAGCATCCGGTCGGCCTCGTCGATCACGAGAATCTGCACTCCGGTCAGCAGCACCTTGCCACGGCCGCAATGGTCGAGCAGGCGGCCGGGCGTCGCGATCAGCACATCGACGCCGCGATCAAGCTTCTTTTCCTGGTCGCCGAACGAGACGCCGCCGATCAGCAGCGCCATCGAAAGTTTGTGATACTTGCCGTATTTTTCGAAATTCTCGGCGACCTGCGCGGCCAGTTCGCGCGTCGGCTCGAGAATGAGCGAGCGCGGCATCCGCGCCCGGGCCCGCCCGCGCGACAGCTTGTCGATCATCGGCAGCGTGAACGAGGCGGTCTTGCCTGTGCCGGTCTGGGCGAGGCCGAGCACATCGCGTCCGGCGAGAACATGGGGAATGGCCTCGGCCTGGATCGGCGTCGGCGTGGTGTAGCCGGTTTCGGCTACGGCTTTCAGGACCTCAGGCGTGAGGCCAAGTTCGTCAAATGTCATTCAGGATGCCCTATACACCAATGTTGCGCTGCCCGTGGTGGCCCACTTTCAGGGCCCGTGGACGGACCTCCGCGAACGGATCGGGGAGGGTGAGCAGCAAATTGCGCGTTATTCAGCGGCCGCGCCGATCCGCTTCGAATCTGGGGCGGACCATAGGCGCTGTCGTCCAATTGTCAACAGAACGGCGGTTTGCCGGGGTGCGGCCAATGCGCCGGAGGCCGCTTAGGCATCAGATTGTGAATCATTGTGACGAAAACGGCGCACCCCGGGCCGCATGCGGCGGGGCGATTTCCCGAAAGTTAATGCTTTTGCCTCATTCTCGGGCATCGGAATGGCGGAAAGGCCGCTTGCAGGTATGACCGAACTACGCACATCCGAGCCGGCGCCACTGAGCGATCTGGATGTTGGGGGCACCGCGACGCGCAGCGCCCGGCGCGGTCCGCTGTCCGTTGTCGACCGTCTTCTCGGCCGCATGTCGATCTTCGTCACGACGGCGCTGCTGACGGGCATCGCTGTCATCATCGCCGTCTCGCTCAACTGGGTGCTCGGCCAGATCGGTCTGCTCGAGTTCACCTGGCGCATCTTCACAGCGGCCACCGTTGTCACCATTCTCACCGGCGCGCCGATCATCATCTATTCGCAGTTCATTATCCGCGAGATGAAGTCGTCGCGCCGCATGCTGCGCAAGATGACAGAGCGTCTTGCATGGGCTTTCCACAATGCCGAGCGCGCCAACGAAGCGAAATCGCATTTCCTGGCGAACATGAGCCACGAGCTTCGCACGCCCCTGAATGCGATCATCGGTTTCTCCGACATCATGCGCAACGAGCGCTTCGGGCCGCTGAATAACGACCGCTATCGTGACTATGCCCGCGACGTCAATGAGAGCGGCATTCACCTGCTCGGCATCATAAACGAAATTCTGGACCTCGCGAAAATCGAGGCCGGCCACGCAACGATGGAGTCCGAGACCGAATTCGAGGTCGGCACGGTCATCGGGAGCGCCGAACGCATGGTGCGGCCGATGGCAGAGGCGCGCGGCGTGCGCCTGGTGGTCGACGCGAACAATTGCGATCTGCGTATTCATGCGGTCGAACGCATGGTCCGTCAGGTGCTCATCAACGTGCTCTCGAACGCGGTCAAATTCACCGAAGCCGATGGGTTGGTAACTCTCTCGGCCGAATACCGCCCGCATGGAAATTTCGTGATTTCAATTGCCGACACCGGCATCGGCATGTCGCCCGACGAAGTCAAGGTGGCACTGACACCCTTCGGACAGGCCGACAACACCCTGACGCGCCAGCATGTCGGCACCGGCCTCGGACTGCCGCTCGCCAAGGCAATGATGGAGCTGCATGGTGGCAGGCTGATGGTGCGCAGCGAGAAGGGCTCCGGCACAGCGGTCGTCCTGGTTTTCCCGAATGCCTGCGTCATCGACGCGCCGTCGCCGGTCCGCACGGCCCGCGCCAGCTGACCCTCGTTAGATATCGAGATCGCGTGCGAAGGCGGCGTGCTCCTGAATGAACTGGAAACGCAGCTCCGGCTTGCCGCCCATCAGCCGTTCGATGGCGATGCCGGTTTCCTTCGCTTCGTCGGCGGGTACAACGACGCGCAACAGCGTGCGTTTGCCGCGCGCCATCGTCGTTTCCTTCAGTTGCGCGGGCATCATTTCACCGAGCCCCTTGAAACGGCTGACCTCGACCTTGCCCTTGCCGGAAAATTCCTTTTCCAGAAGTTCGTCCTTGTGTACGTCGTCGCGCGCATAAAGCGTCTTGCCGCCCTGCGTCAGCTTGTAGAGCGGCGGCGCGGCCATGTAGAGATGGCCCTGCCGGATGAGATCGGGAAGTTCGCGATAAAAGAACGTAATCAGCAGCGAAGCAATATGCGCCCCGTCGACATCGGCGTCGGTCATGATGATGACCTTGTCATAGCGCAGATCGGCCTCGCGGTAATGCGAACCGGTGCGCACGCCGAGCGCTTGAATGAGATCGGAAATCTGCTGATTCTGGGCCAGCTTCGCGCCGCTGGCGCTGGCGACGTTGAGGATTTTGCCCCGGAGCGGCAAAATTGCCTGTGAAGCGCGGTCGCGCGCCTGCTTGGCCGATCCGCCGGCGCTGTCGCCCTCGACGATGAAAATTTCCGAACCGTCCGCCGCCGACTGGCTGCAATCGGCGAGCTTGCCCGGCAGCCGTAGCTTCCGTGTCGCACTCTTGCGTGCCACGTCTTTCTCCTGCCGTCGCCGCAGTCTTTCGTCGGCGCGGTCGATCACCCAGTCGAGCAGCTTGTTGGCTTGCAGCGGCGCTGCGGTCAGCCAGTGATCGAAATGGTCGCCGATGGCTTTCTCGACCAGCCGCTGCGCTTCGGGGCTCGACAGCTTTTCCTTGGTCTGCCCCTGAAATTCCGGCTCGCGGATGAAAACCGAAAGCATGGCGCCCGCCGTGCCGAGCACGTCGTCGGCTTGAATCTGCCCGGCCTTTCGATTGCCCACCATGTCGCCATAGGCCTTGAGGCCTTTGACCAGCGCCGCGCGCAAGCCCGCCTCATGGGTGCCGCCCTCGGTCGTCGGCACGGTATTGCAATAGGAATGCAGAAATCCGTCGCCGCCGCCAAACCACGAAATTGCCCATTCGACCGAACCATGGCTGCCGGCTTTCGAAACCTTGCCGGTAAAGGCGTCGGCCGTCACCGTGTCGTAGCCGTTGAGCGATGCCCTGAGGTAGTCGACCAGGCCGCCCGGGAAATGCAGAACCTCGCTTTGCGGCGTGTCGTCGCCGATCAGCGACGCCGCACAGGTCCAGCGGATCTCGACCCCACCGAAGAGATAGGCCTTCGAGCGCGCCATCTTGTAGAGACGCTTGGGAATGAACCGCGCGCCCTTGCCGAATATCTCGGGATCGGGGTGGAAGGTGATGCGCGTGCCGCGCCGGTTGTGCACGCGGCCCTTGTCGGCGAGCTTGCCCGTCGGCGCGCCGCGCACATAGGACTGGGTGTAAAGCGTCTGATCGCGCGCCACCTCGACCTCGAACCGGTCCGACAGCGCATTGACCACCGACACGCCGACGCCGTGCAATCCGCCCGATGTCTCATAGGCCTTGCCGCCGAACTTGCCGCCCGAATGCAGTGTCGTCAGGATCACTTCCAGCGCCGACTTGTTCTTGAATTTCGGGTGCGGATCGACGGGGATGCCGCGCCCGTTGTCGGCCACCGTCAGGCTGCCATCCTCGTCGAACGTCACCTCGATCCAGTTGGCGTGCCCCGCGACCGCCTCGTCCATCGAGTTGTCGAGCACTTCGGCAAAGAGGTGATGCAGCGCTTTCTCGTCGGTGCCGCCGATATACATGCCCGGCCGCCGGCGCACGGGCTCGAGCCCCTCCAGCACCTCGATGTCCTTGGCCGAATAGGTCCCGTCGCCCTTCGTCGCCTTCGTGGACGCGGGCTTTCCGGCCTTCGCGGCGGCATTGGGGCTCGCGGCGATGGAAAAGAGATCATCGGTATCGGCTGGTTTGCGCGTCTTGGGGGCGGCCATGCACTCGAACTTTATGTGAGAGAATCAATCGGGATTGTAGGGCGGGGCGTCGATGCGCGCCATGCCGTCGGCTTCCTTATCGCTCCTCGAAGCAGCTTGCCCGTGTGCCTGAATATGCGACAGTCGGGCATCGCGTAATTCGGGAGAAAACGATGTCCGCCACCATATCTTCGCCATTGACGCTGCCTTGCGGCGCCACATTGAAAAACCGCATCGCCAAGGGCGCCATGACCGAGGGGCTGGGCGATGCGCAGAACCGCGCGACGGAGGCTCATGTCCGTCTCTATCGCCGTTGGGCCGCGGGCGGGGCAGGGATGCTTTTGACCGGCAACGTTCAGGTCGACCGCCGCTACATGGAGCGCCCCGGCAATGTGGCGATCGACGGGCCCCAATCGAACGAAGCGATCGCGGCGCTGCGCAACTACGCGAAGGCGGGCACGGAAAACGACACGCATCTTTGGATGCAGATTTCCCATGCCGGTCGCCAGACCCCGGCCTCGGTCAACAAGGAGCCGGTCGCACCGTCGGCAAAGCCGCTTGAAATGCCGGGCGCGCAGTTTGGCGATCCGCGCGCCATGACCGGCGCCGAAATCGAGGATGCGATCCGCCGCTTCGCTCATGTTGCCGCCGTCGCCCGCGACACCGGCTTCACCGGCGTCCAGATCCATGGCGCGCATGGCTATCTGATTTCGGAGTTTCTCTCGCCCGACGTCAACAGCCGCACCGACGAATGGGGCGGCAGTCTCGAAAATCGCGCGCGGCTTCTGCTTGAAATCGTCCGCGCGGTGCGCAAGGCGGTCGGCCCTGACTTTCCGGTCTCGGTGAAGCTGAATTCCGCCGATTTCCAGCGCGGCGGCTTCTCCCACGAAGATGCGATCCGGGTTGCCGCCTGGCTCGACGCCGAAGGCCTCGATCTCCTTGAAATCTCCGGCGGCACTTATGAGCAGCCGCGTCTTGTCGGCCTCGACGACCTGACGTTGCATCCCGAGAAGTCCGAGCCGCGCCGCGAAAGCACCATTGCCCGCGAAGCCTATTTCCTCGAATACGCCAAGGACATCCGCGCCGCGGTGAAAATGCCGTTGATGGTGACGGGCGGCTTTCGCACCGCCGCCGGCATGAACGCGGCGCTGGCGAGCGGCACCATGGACGTGGTCGGCATCGCGCGCCCGCTCTGCGTCGATACGGCCATCCCCGCAAAGCTCCTGTCGGGCGCGGCAGCGGAAACGCCGGCCTACGAAAAAACGCTGCGCATCGGACCCGGCATTCTCGGTCCCCACAGCCGCTTCAATCTGGTCAAGGCATTGAACGGCTGGGGCCAGCAGGGCTGGTTCTGCCTTCAACTCCTGCGCATGGGCGCCGGTCAGGAGCCCGATCCGCGCATGGGTGTCTTCTCGGCCTTCCGCAACTACGCAAAGAACGAGGCACGGACGGCGGCGGCCTTGCAGCGCCCCTGAGCGGCGAAGGAGCGAGCGTGAAAATAGCGGATCGATGGTTCGAACGGCAGCAGATGGACGATGGCGTCACGCTGCTCTTCGAGCCGCATGTCAATCCCTTCATCCGCTGCAACATCTGGTTCGTGCGCGGCCGCGACCGCGACCTGGTGATCGACACCGGCACCGGCGTCTGCTCCTTGGCCGCCGAAATCGCCGGCCTCACCGGCAAGCCGCTGGTCGCCGTCGCGACCCATATCCACTACGACCATGTCGGTTCGCTGCACGAATTCGAGAACCGCTTGATGCATCCTGCCGAAGCGCCGTTGATGGAGCACGACGCCGAATTCGCAGCGCTATCCGCCGCCGCCTTCCCTGAAGACATCCGCGAGGCGCTTGCCGGTTATGGCCTCGGTCGCGACGAAGTGCTGATCGACGCGCTGCCGCATGAAGGCTACGACATCGCTTCCTACGGCATCGTGCCGACGCGCGCCACCGGACTGATCGGGGAGGGCGACGCCGTCGATCTCGGCGACCGTCGCTTTTCGGTCATGCATTTGCCCGGTCACTCGCCGGGCTCGGTTGGCTTGTGGGAAGAAAAAACGCAAACGCTCTTTTCGGGCGATGCGATCTATGACGGTCCGCTGCTCGATGAATTGCCGGGATCCGACATCGCCGCCTATGTGAAAACAATCCGCCGCCTGCGCGACATGAGCCCCCGCATCGTTCATGGCGGCCACGATCCGAGCTTCGACGGCGCCCGCCTCGTCGAACTCTGCGACGACTATCTGGCGCGGCGCGGCGACTGAACGTCGATCCGCGCCAGCACAAAGCTCACACGCGCCTCGACACAGTCCCTCGGCAACTCCACAAGCACGTACCCGGCCTCGCGATAGGTAATCCGAATAGCGTCATGTGTCGCCACCGCCTCTGCGAAATCCTGTTTGCGCTCGGCGTCATTTTCGTAAATCTCGGCCCAGGGCGGCGCGATGAAAACCGTTCCGTTGTAGCGGTAGCGCGCCACCGCTTCCTCGATATGAGGCGGTATTTCGGCGTCGATCAGCCGGCTGTAGCCGATGAGATCGGGCAGACCGCGGTCGAAAAAGACAGGTTGCGCTGTGCCCATCTCCGCCTCGTAAGTGTCGATCGCATGCGCAAGCATCAGTGCGCGAAAGGCAAGGCGGTCGCCTGCATGAGTCGCGTTGCCGCCGGTCTGCGTCTGCTCGCGAATGATCCTGCGGCCCGCCTCTTCGACGCAACGAAAGCCGCGACCCGCCAGTGCTTCGATCAGCTTCGTCTTTCCCGCACCGGGACCGCCCGTAACGATGTGAAAATTTGGTTGTTCAATTTTCAGCTTTAGTCCCCCTGCGTGACGAAACGGCAAGTCGCAACGGCGCAACCTTGCAGGCTGCACACGACATTGACGACGGCATGTTGATTGTGAAGCGGTGAATTCGGTCGAAGAGGATGGGAGATGCCATACGGCGCAACCCCGCTCCAGCGGAAGCCCCGGATTTTCCTGTCGGGCGTTCCCTCGCGGGGTTGCTTTTGGATGTGCTACTCGCACTCGCCCGCACTATAAAGCCGGGCTTATCTCCGTGCCTTCTGCCCGCGCGCTCAATTAGCGTCACGCTGGCGTCAGTGTTTATCCGCGCTTTTCCCTTGGCCTAAACGGTTTACCGACCGGTCACGCATGAGAACAGCGTCGGGTCTTGGCAGAGGATCGTGGTCGTCCATTCTTTACAGGGATTCTGCCTGCGTCGGTGGAGCCATCTTCAAAACCTCCTTCGTGAGACATAAAAATGCTACGCCCCAATCCGCAAAAAGGTCAAGGGAAATAAGGGTCTCTGGCGCGATTCATTGAGTCAGGAAAGCTGACCGATTTGTCGAATCTAAAAATCGGTAGACGGATTACTCTGCGACGCTACAAACGAAAAAGGCCGGAGCTTTCGCTCCGGCCTTTCGTTCGCTCGAACCCGATGGGTCAGACCGAGTAGTACATGTCGTACTCGACCGGATGCGGGGTCATTTCGTAACGCATGCACTCTTCCCACTTCAGTTCCAGATAGGCGTCGATCTGTTCGTCGGAGAACACATTGCCCTTGGTCAGGAACTTGCGGTCGGAATCGACCGCCGTCAGCGCCTCGCGGAGCGAGCCGGAAACGGTCGGAATGTTCTTCAGTTCCGCCGGCGGCAGGTCGTAGAGGTTCTTGTCCATCGGCCCGCCCGGATCGATCTTGTTTTCGATGCCGTCGAGACCGGCCATCAGCATCGCCGCGAAGGCGAGATACGGGTTGGCCGTCGGATCGGGGAAACGGATTTCGATACGCTTCGACTTCGGCGACGTGCCGTGCGGGATGCGGCAGGAGGCCGAACGGTTGCGCGCCGAATAGGCGAGCAGCACCGGCGCCTCATAGCCCGGTACCAGCCGCTTGTAGCTGTTGGTCGACGGGTTGGTGAAGGCGTTGAGCGCCTTGGCATGCTTCAGGATGCCACCGATATACCAGAGGCATTCCTGGCTGAGGTCGGCATATTTGTTGCCGGCGAAGAGCGGCTTGCCATCCTTCCAGATCGACTGGTGGCAATGCATGCCCGAGCCGTTGTCGCCAAACACCGGCTTCGGCATGAACGTCGCCGTCTTGCCGAAGGCCTGCGCCACATTGTGGATCACATACTTGTAGATCTGCATGTGGTCGGCGGCGGTGGTGAGCGTCTGGAACTTGGTGCCGAGCTCGTGCTGCGCGGCGGCGACTTCATGGTGATGCTTTTCGATCTTGACGCCCATCTCTTCCATGACCGTCAGCATTTCGCCGCGAAGATCCTGGCACGAGTCGATCGGATTAGCCGGGAAATAGCCGCCTTTGGTGCGCGGACGGTGGCCGAGATTGCCGGTCTCGTAGTGGGTGTCGGTATTGGTCGGCAGCTCGACCGAATCGACTTCGAAGCCGGTCTTGTAGGGCGAAGTCGAAAACTTGACGTCGTCGAAGATGAAGAATTCGGCTTCCGGTCCGAACACGATCGTATCGCCGATGCCGGTCGACTTGAGATAGGCCTCGGCCAGCTTCGCCGTGCCGCGCGGGTCGCGGCTGTAGGCCTCGCCGGTGGACGGTTCCATGATGTCGCAGAACACGGCCAGCGTCGTCTGAGCATAGAACGGGTCGATTGTCGCCGTTGCCGTATCGGGCAGCAGCACCATGTCGGACTCGTTGATCGCCTTCCAGCCGGCAATGGACGAACCGTCGAACATCGTGCCTTCGGCCCAGAAGTCGTCGTCGCAGAAGCCGATGTCGAATGTGACGTGCTGCATCTTGCCGCGCGGGTCGGTGAAGCGCAGGTCGATGTACTTGACGTCCTTTTCCTTGATGATCTGCTGAATAGGTTTGCCGGCCATTTGATCCTCTTTTCCCTGTTGTCCTTTAGGGGTTCGTGCGTCGGGCGCGCGCCCTCTTGCGAAAATCGCGCGCGAGCCTTGCGGTCCGCGGCGCGTCTTGGTCGTCTGCTAGGTGTCGGTCAATTCGTCCCCTTAGATAGCCTCCACGCCGGTTTCGCCGGTGCGGATGCGGATGGCTTCCTCGACGGATGAAATGAAAATCTTGCCGTCGCCGATGCGGCCCGTACGCGCCGCCTGCTGGATCGCCTCGACGGCCTTTGCCACCAGATCGTCGTTGAGCACAACCTCGATCTTCACCTTGGGCAGGAAATCGACGACATATTCGGCGCCCCGGTAAAGTTCGGTATGCCCCTTCTGCCGGCCGAAGCCTTTGGCCTCGGTCACGGTGATGCCCTGCAGTCCCACCTCTTGCAGCGCTTCCTTCACCTCGTCGAGCTTGAACGGCTTGATGATCGCCTCGATCTTTTTCATTCGCTCACTTCCTTGCTTCCTGGGCTTGCCGCCCTCCGTCTTGTCCTTCAGGGATAGCACGGCTCATGCCAACCCGGCGAAAGTCGAAAAACATATATCTAGCAACATGTTATGCGTTTGACGACGCAGCGCTGCCCGGCTTTTGAGCATCTTGATTGCACTTAAAATAGGCAATATGGACGAAAAACAGGCATTAGCTTAACCAAAGCTTGCCGCGCAGGGAAATTCGCTACCGCCCGCCGTTTTCTGCTGCGATTGACAGTCTGCTCGCGTCTCGCGACAAACACCCGCGACATTTCAGCGACGACCGGTCGGGGCAGGGCGGATGAAGGCGGCAAACAGCGTTTTTTCGAGCCTGGGCACGACGATCTTCGCCACCATGTCGGCGCTGGCGGCGGAGCACGGCGCCATCAATCTCGGCCAGGGCTTCCCCGACGACGAAGGCCCCGACGACGTGCGCGCGGCCGCGGCGAAGGCGATCCTTGAGGGCCCCAACCAGTATCCGCCGATGATGGGCTTGCCGGCGCTGCGCCAGGCCGTTGCCGCCGCAAACAAACGCTTCTACGGCCTCGACATCGACTGGCAGTCCGAAGTCATGGTCACGTCCGGCGCCACCGAGGCGCTGGCTGACTGTCTGATCGGCCTCCTCAATCCCGGCGACGAGGCCATCGTGCTGGAGCCCGCCTATGACAGCTACAAGCCCGTCATCGAGGCGGCGGGTGCGAAGGCCGTTCCGGTCTCGCTCGAGCCGCCGCACTGGTCGCTGCCGCTGGAGAGCCTCGCGGCGGCCTTCTCCGCGAAGACCAAGCTGATCGTCCTCAACACGCCGATGAACCCGACCGGCAAGGTCTTCACCCGCGCCGAACTCGACGCCATCGCCGCCCTGCTGATCCGCCACGACGCCTATGCCGTCTGCGACGAGGTCTATGAGCACCTGGTCTTTTCGGGCCACCGTCACATTCCGCTGATGACGCTGCCCGGCATGCGCGAGCGTTGCTTGCGCATCGGCTCGGCCGGCAAGACCTTCTCGCTGACCGGCTGGAAGGTCGGCTACGTCACCGGCCCTGCCCACCTGCTTCAGACGGTCGCGAAGACCCACCAGTTCGTCACCTTCACGACGCCGCCGGCGCTGCAATCGGCGGTCGCCTTCGGTCTTGCGAAGGACGACGCCTACTTCGCCGGCCTCGCTGCTTCGCTGGAAGCCAAACGCGACCGGCTGGCGAAGGGGCTGGCCGAAGCCGGCCTCGATGTTCTGCCCACGGACGGAACTTATTTCATCTCCGCCGATTTCAGATCCCTCGGATTCAACGGAACCGACGACGAATTTTGCCGCGACATCACCATGAAGGCGAAGGTCGGGGCGATTCCTCTTTCCGCCTTCTACGCCGACCCGGCCAAAGCCCCGCAACATCTCGCCCGCTTCTGCTTCTGCAAGCAGGACGCGATCCTGACCGAGGCCAGCGCGCGGCTGAAGGCTTATACCAAGGGGCAGGGCGCCTGACGCAGCGTCGCCGTGCCGCGCGCGGCGCGGCTGGACACGCCGCCGCCAGCAGCTATTCTGCCGCCAATCGTTAGTGGCACGAACTAAAAGAATTTAAAGGGAGCCCTCCGCATGTCCGACAAACTCGACCCCCGCATGCCCGTGCTGGTCGGCTGCGGCCAGCTGGTCCAGAAGGAAAAGGATGTCGAGAAGGCACTCTCGCCGATGCATCTGATGGCGGACGCCGCCCGCGCCGCCGCTACCGACACTGGATTGGGCGACAAGCTCTGGGCGGCGGTCGACAACGTCACGACGGTGCGCTTCATCACCGACAGCCCGGATTCGGGCAGGCTGCCGTTCGGCCGCTATCCCAATGCCGCGAAGACGCTCGCGAACATGCTGGGCGCCAACCCGGCGAAGACCTGTTATGGCCCGACCGGCGGCAACACGCCGCAAATGCTGGTCAACCACACCGCCGAGCTGATCGCGCAGGGCGATACCGATGTGGCGCTGGTTGCGGGTTCGGAATGCTTCGGCACGCTGATGCGCGCGCTGGGGCAGGGCAAGCAGCTTCCCTGGCACGACGAAAATCCCGGCGGCATCCGCATCGACATCGGCAACGAAAAAGCCGGCGTCACCGAAACCGAAAAGCGCCACAAGCTGCAATTCCCGGTCAACATCTATCCGATGTTCGAAAACGCGATCCGCGGCGCGAAGGGCCGCAGCGTGAAGGATCACCAGCTCGCCGTCGGCCGCCTGATGGCGCCCTTCACCGAAGTCGCGGCGAAACATCCGCAAGCCTGGTTCCCCGTCGCCCGCACGGCGGAGGAAATCGCGACGCCGACCGACGACAACCGCTATGTCGGCTTTCCCTACACGAAGTATATGAACGCCATCATGCAGGTCGATCAGGCTGCCGCCGTTGTGATGATGTCGGTCGAAAAGGCGCGCGAACTCGGCATCCCGCAGTCGAAATGGGTCTTCCTGCATGGCTGCGCCGACGCCAACGACCTCTGGTATCCGACCGAGCGCGTCAATTTTCATTCCTCGCCCGCGATCCGCATGATGGGCAGGAAGGCCTTCGCGATGTCGGGCTGGCAGATCGGCGAGATTGACTATTTCGATCTCTACTCATGCTTCCCGTCCGCCGTGCAGATCGGCCGCGACGAATTGGGGATCGCCGAAGACGATCCGCGCCCGCTCACCGTCACCGGCGGCCTGCCTTACTTCGGCGGCGCCGGCAACAACTACGTCATGCACTCGATCGCGACGATGATGGACAAGCTGCGCGCACAGCCCGGCACGAAGGGCCTCTGCACCTCAAACGGCTGGTACGTGACGAAGCACGGCCTCGGCCTCTATTCGACAACGCCGCGCGAAGGCAAGTGGGAGCGCGAAAAGCCCGCGACCTATCAGGCGGAGATCGACGCCGAGAAACACCCGAAGGTCGAGGAAAAGCCGAACGGCAAGGCGAAGATCGAGACCTACACCGTGGTCCATGGCCGTGGCGGCGCCGAATTTGCGATCCTCTTCGGCCGCATGGCCGACAGCGACGCGCGCTTCGTCGCCCACACGCCGAACGACCCGGCGACGCTTCAGGACATGCTGACCCGCGACCAGCTCGGCCGCTCCGGCACGGTTGTGTCCCCCGCCGACGGCAGCGTTAACATCTTCACGCCGGAGTGAGCCGAAGCCTCACCACAACCACGTCTCGGGATCGGGCACGGGCTTGCCGTCCATCGCCAGCATGAAGCCCTTGATCAACCGGATCAACAGCCACACCAGCGTCGCCAGCAGGATCAGCACGCCGATAAGGATGAATGTCGTAATCCCGCCGATGACAGCGAACAGAATGCCGATCCAGAAGGTGCGGATCAGATAGGTGAGATGGGATGCCGCTGCAGCCGTCGCCTCGCCCCGTTTGAGATAAGCGACGACGACGCCCGCGATCGCGGTGATGCCGATGACGAAACCGATGAAGTAAAGAATATAGACGAGCTTGGCCGTGCCGAACTCGTCGCCGGGCCTCACGGCCGGCGTGGGCGCTTCGCTCATGGGATGCCTCCTCTGGTGAGTCGCGTCACGAAAAGGCTACCCCCTCATCCGCCCCCTGACCATTGGCTTTCCCTTGCCGGCGCCGCCACGGAGCGGTACTCCCACTGCATCGATATTGGACAGAAGGATGCCGCCCATGCCCCTGATCTACATGATCCGCCACGGCGAAGCTGCCGCCGGCTGGGATGCCGACGCCGATCCGGGCCTGAGCGACAAGGGCCGCGCGCAATCCGAAGCGGTCGCCCGCGAAATCGAGACACGCGTTGGCCGCAGGCTGCCGATCCTCTCCTCGCCGCTGCGCCGCTGCCGTGAAACGAGCGAACCGCTGGCCGCAAGCTGGGCTGCCGCGCCCGCCATCGAGCCCCGCGTCGCCGAAATTCCGTCGCCGATTGAAGATGTCGCCGATCGCGGCCCCTGGCTGCGTCGCCTGATGGCCGGCACGTGGGAGGCCGCCGCGCTGCCGGAAAACACCGCCAACGGCAAACTCGATCTTCTGGCGTGGCGCCGCGCGGTTGTCGATGCGCTGACGGAGCGCACCGAAGACACGGTGATTTTCTCTCACTTCATTGCCATCAATGTTGCCGCTGGATGGGCCACCGGCGACAACCGCCTCGTCGCCTTCCGCCCCGACAACTGCTCGGTCACGATCTTCGAAACCTCCGGCACCGCGATGAAGCTGATCGAGCAGGGAAGGGAAGGCGACACCAAAGTCAATTGAACGTCAGCCGCGAAAGTCCGCTTTCAGAATTTCCAGCAGCTTTCGCGATGCGGCGCTGAGATAGCCGCCCTTGCGTGTGATCGCCGTCACCGGGTTCGCCACCTTGAGGTCGTCTGCGCGAATGACCGCGAGCGAGCCCGCGGCGCGTTCCTCGGCGATGCTGCTTTCGGGCAAAAGTGCGATGCCGAAGCCTGCTTCCGCAAGACGTTTCTGCGCTGTCAGGCTGTCGATGGCGGTCCAGTCGATCGCCGCGACGCCGCGAATGCGGAATTCGGCGAAGATCGTCTGCGCCGAAGGCTCGCCGAAGCCCCGCGTCTGCGGAAGGGCGAGCCAGCGCTCGCCGCGAAGCTCGGTGAGTGCGCGCACCCGCTTGCCAGCGCGCGGATGCGACGGCGCGCAGGCGATGACGAGCGGCTCGGGCCGCAACGCGAAACAGTCAAGGTGCGGCGCCGGATCGTCGAAATAGCGAAGCCCGATCGTCGCCGCGCCGCTGCGCACCAACTCGCTCACTTCGGCACTGGTCGCGGTCCGGACCGTGAGCCTGACGCCGGGCGCCTTCGACGCGAAACGTTTCAACACCCGTGTCAGGCCGGTGCTGGCCAGCGTGCCGACGGTCGCCAACGCGATGGGTCCGCCCGCGCCGGAGCGCAGGTCCGCCACGGCGTCACCTGCATCTTGCAGCGCCGCAAGCACGCGTTCGGCATAGGGCAGCAGCGCGCGGCCGGCCTGGCTCAACGTCACCCCGCCTGTCACCCGCTCGAACAGCGGTACCCCCAGTTCCTCTTCCAGCAGCGCGATGCGGCGGCTGATCGCCGGTTGTGAGCGATGCAACGCTTCCGCCGCAGGCGAAAAGCCGCCCGCCCGGTGAATGGTCACGAAGGTCTGCAGCGCGTCCGAGTCCATCGGGCCGTCTCCATGCAAAAAACAGATGTCGTTTATCAAAACTATAAATTGGACGGATGGGCGAGCAAACCCCAATTTCCACCCACCCGGACCGGAGGAAGATCGGCATGGCGGCGAGCGGCGGCGAGACGAAGGCAAAGACATTTCTGGCAATGCATCGGCAGGGCCCCGGCTTCATCATGCCCAATGCATGGGACTCCGGGAGCGCGCTCATTCTGGCCGCAGCGGGCTTCAAGGCCATCGGCACCACCAGCGCAGGCATCGCCTTTTCGCTCGGCAAGCAGGACTATCAGGTTTCGGACGCGGCATTCGGCGTCGCACGCGACGAAATGTTTGCCCGCATGCGTGAAATTGCCGAAGCCTCGCCTCTGCCGGTCAATGGCGACCTCGAAGCGGGTTTCGGCGACAGCCCGGAAGCAGTCGCCGAAACCATCACGATGGCGATCGAGGCAGGGCTCGCGGGTGGCAATATCGAGGACAAGAAGCCGCTGGAACCTGTCCTCTACGACGAAACGCTGGCGGTCGAGCGCATCGCCGCCGCCCGCACAGCGATTGCAAGACGCAACAGCGCCTTCGTACTGACGGCGCGCACCGACATTTTCCAGCGCGGCACGCCCGATGCGCTCGATCTTGCGGTCGCGCGCGCCAATCGCTTCATCGAGGCGGGTGCCGATTGCGTCTTTCTGCCGGGCGTCGCCGACATCGCCACGATGAAAATTCTGGTTCGCGAAATCGCCGGTCCCATCAACATTGTCGCCGGCCTCACAAGCAACGAAGGCAACGCCTTCGACATGATCGAAGCCGGCATCCGCCGCATCAGCCTCGGCGGCTCCATCGCGCGCTCGACCCTGGGCTTCATTCGTCAATGCGCGCGCGAACTGCACGAACACGGCACCTTCGATTTCGCCGCCGGGCAAATGCCGCAGCCCGAGCTCAACGCACTCTTCGCCGCCGCGCGTAAACGCTGAAGTCCTTCACCCTCGCACGAAAGAGCCGTTTCATGACCCGATCGACCGGCGTCGCCCGCGTGGCGCGCACTCCAAAGCCGCCATACTATGCCGTCACGACCACCACCGAACTCGGCCCCGGCTTCGACGAAGCCGCCTACTTCAAACTTGCCACCGAGCTTTACGGCCGTGCCGGCGAGATCGGCGGCTTTCTCGGCCTCGAAGCCTTCTTCCAGGACGGTGCCTCGGTCGCGATCACTTATTGGGAGAGCCTCGAGGCGATCCAGCGCTGGCGCGACGACCCCCACCACATGGCCGCGAAGCACAAGGCAAAGACCCTCTGGTTCGGCCCCACCATTACCCGCATCGCCCGCGTCGAGCGGGATTACGGCTTCAATCTGGAGTAGGGCGGGGACGCCGTAATCGTCCGCTTTCCCGACGCAATCGCATGGCTATAGTGACGCCATGCACGATTCGTCTTCGGTCCTTCTCACCACCGCCGAGATGGCACGCGCCGATGCGCTGACCATAGCGCGCGGCCGGCCCGGATCGGTCCTTATGGAAAACGCCGGCCGTGCGGTCGCCGAAGCCGTCGCCGCGCGTTTTCCGCAAGGCCCGGTCGCGGTGCTTTGCGGTCCCGGCAACAATGGCGGCGATGGCTTTGTCGCGGCGCGGTTGCTGGCAGAACTCGGCTGGCCGGTAACGCTCTTTCTTCTCGGCGCGCGCGAAAACCTGAAAGGCGACGCTGCCCAGGCCGCTGCCCGCTGGCCCGGCCCCGTCCTTTCGCTCACCGCCGATGCGGCGGACAAGGCGTCTCTGGTCGTTGACGCAATTTTCGGTGCCGGCCTCGCCCGCGACGTCGAGGGCGTAGTCGCCGAACTGATCGCCCGCGTCGCGCAGTCGGGCGTCCCCGTCGTCTCGGTCGACGTTCCATCCGGTCTCGACGGCGACAGCGGCGCGCCCCGAGGCGCGGCGTTCAAGGCGGCGCTCACCGTCACCTTCTTCCGCCTGAAACCCGGCCACCTGCTGCTTCCGGGCCGACTTCTCTGCGGCGAGCTGAAAGTCGCCGACATCGGCATTCCTTCCGACGTCCTCGAAGAGATCGCGCCGCAAACCTTCATCGACCATCCGCCGCTCTGGGCGGCAAGCTTCCCGCGGCCGGCGATCGACGGTCACAAATACACGCGCGGCCATGCCGTCGTCGTCTCTGGCGGCGCGGCGCATACCGGCGCGGCGCGTCTTGCGGCGCGCGGCGCCTTGCGGGCAGGGGCGGGCCTCGTGACGGTCGCGACGCCGCCCTCGGCGCTGCTCGTCAATGCCGCACACCTGACCGCCATCATGCTGGCGCCCTTCGACGGCGCTGACGGGTTGACGAAAATTCTCGAGGACAAGCGCAAGAACGCGCTTCTGATCGGCCCCGGCGCGGGGGTCGGCGCGGAAACGCGCGAAAACGTGCTGGCGGCGCTGCTGTCCGGCGCCGCCATCGTGCTCGACGCCGACGCGCTGACCTCCTTTGCCGAAATCCCGCGCGACCTCTTCGTCGCCATCAAGGGCTACTTCGCCGGTCCCGTCGTGCTCACGCCGCATGAAGGCGAATTCGCGCGCCTCTTCCCGGCGCTGGCAGCTTCCGGCGAAAGCAAACTCGTCCGCGCCCGCCGTGCCGCCGCCGAAGCCGGAGCCGTGATGCTGCTCAAGGGACCGGACACCGTCATCGCCGCGCCGGACGGCCGCGCCGCCATCGTCATCAACGCCGGGCCGGAGCTTGCCACCGCCGGTTCGGGTGATGTGCTCGGCGGCATCGTCCTTGGACTTCTGGCACAGGGCATGCCGCCCTTTGAAGCCGCGGCGGCGGCGGCCTGGCTTCATGGCGAGGCCGGCGCCGCCTTCGGTCCGGGCCTGATCGCCGAAGACCTCCCTGAAATGCTCCCGGCCGTCCTGCGTGACCTGCCCTCGCAATTCGGTTGAAGCCGAAAGGGCCTATGCTCTTTTGCTAGCAATCGCCCAAACCCCTTGATATAGAGAGCGCCAAATTGGGGAGCGGCTGGCTCTTGTCGGGCCTCGTCGTCGGCCCATGGCGGGCGTGGCGGAATTGGTAGACGCGCTGGATTTAGGTTCCAGTGCCGCAAGGCGTGGGGGTTCGAGTCCCTCCGCCCGCACCAGACCGAAACCCCTTTAAATACAATGGATTGGAAGATGCAGGTCACGGTCACCAACACGGACGGTCTGAAGCGCGAATTGAAGATTCAGGTTCCCGCGCAGGATCTCGAAGCCCGCCTCGGCGCCAAGCTCGAGGAAATGAAAAACCAGGTTCGCCTCAAGGGCTTCCGCCCCGGCAAGGTGCCGGTCAGCCATCTGCGCAAGACCTTCGGCAAGCAGGTCATGGGCGAGATCATCCAGGAGACCGTCGGCGAGTCGAGCCAGAAGGCGCTGGCCGATGAAGCGCTTCGGCCGGCCTTCCAGCCGTCGATCGATCTCGAGGGCGAAATCGAGCAGGTGATGGACGGCAAGGCCGACCTCACCTTCAAGATGAGCTTCGAAGTCGTGCCGGCCTTCGAACTGGCAGACTTTTCAAAGGTTTCCATCGAACGCCTCGTTGCCGAGGTGAAGGACGCAGACATCGACGAGGCGCTGAAGCGGCTCGCCGAAAACCAGAAGAATTTCGAAGCGCGCGAAGAAGGCGCCAAGGCGGAAAACGGCGATCTGCTGACCGTCGATTTCGTCGGCAAGATCGACGATGTCGCCTTCGAGGGCGGCTCTGCCGAAGACGCCAGTCTCGAACTTGGCTCCGGCCGCTTCATCCCCGGTTTCGAGGAACAACTTGTCGGCGCCAAGGCTGGCGAGGACAGGACCGTCAAGGTTGCCTTCCCGGCCGATTACGGTGCCGAACACCTTGCCGGCAAGGACGCCGTCTTCGAGGTGAAGGTGAAGGAAGTGAAGGCGCCTGCCGAGGTGTCGATCGACGACGAGCTCGCCAAGCGCTTCGGCTTCGACGAACTCGCCAAGCTGCGCGAGGCGCTCGCCGACCAGATCAAGAACGACTACACGCGCATGTCGCGCATGCACCTGAAGCGCGCCATGCTCGACAAGCTCGACGAGCTACACGATTTCGAATTGCCGCCCTCGATGGTCGAGCAGGAATTCGAGCAGATCTGGAAGCAGTTCGAGCACGAGCTCAGCCACCAGAGCAAGACGGCCGCCGATCTCGACGAACCCGAGGAAGAGGTGAAGGCCGAATACCGCAAGATCGCCGAGCGCCGCGTCCGCCTCGGCCTGCTGCTGGCCGAAGTCGGCGAAAAGAACAACATCTCCGTCACCGAGCAGGAGCTGAACCAGGCGCTCGCCGAGCGTGCTCGCCAGTTCCCCGGCCAGGAGCGCCAGCTTTATCAATTCTACCAGCAGAACCCGCAAGCCGTGCAGGAACTGCGCGCCCCGATCTTCGAGGACAAGGTCGTCGACTTCATCGCCGAACTGGCCGATGTGAAGGACAAGGCCGTCGACCGCGAGACGCTTTTTGCCGATCCCGAAGCGGAAGAGCACGTCCACGACGAGAATTGCGACCATGATCACGACCACGATCATGGCGATGCGAAGCCGGCAAAGAAGGCCGCCGCCAAAAAGCCCGCCGCCAAGAAGCCGGCGGCGAAGAAAAAGAAGGAAGACTGACGCGCTCGAAGCGCTGACGGCAAAGGCCCGGAGCAACCCTCCGGGCCTTTCGCATTTCGCTCTCACAATTCGGCCACAATTGGCAGCCGGCGCATTAAGAATTTGTTAGCAAAAAACTTTGCCGGCGGCCCAATTACCTGTTGCGCGGACTCAGCGATACCTATATCTCCGCGCATCACAAGACGCACACGCACGTGCCGCTGGCCCCTGGCAGGTTTATGCAACGACGGAAGCGTCCTTTTTGGATCACGCCGGTCTGAGTACCGGGTCTGAAAAAGGGTGTTGACGATGTTCGCCTCCGAGCAGGGCCGCCGTGCCCGTTCTCGCATCTCCGCAAAGACAATCGCGAAGTCCGTTCCGTCCACGAAGACGGCGAAGGGCCGCAAGCCGCGCCTGCGCCTCGTGCCGCAGGCGGCCGAGCTGCCGTCGGATCGCGGCGGCCTGCCGCCCAAGATCGCGCGCTACATCGCGACAGCCGAATTGCCGTCGCCCTGCCTGATCGTCGATGTCGATATCGTCGCCCACAACTTCGAGGAGCTGGCGCGCTCGCTCCCCGAGGCGCGCATCTTCTATGCGGTGAAGGCCAACCCGGCCGACGAGATCGTCGCGCGGCTGGCCCGTCTCGGCTCGGCCTTCGACACCGCCAGCATGGGCGAGATCGACCTCTGCCTGTCGCATGGCGTCTCGCCGGACCGTCTCTCCTTCGGCAACACGATCAAGAAGGAACGCGACATCGCCGAGGCTTATGGAAAAGGCGTGCGCATGTTCGCTTTCGACAGCGAGCCCGAGCTCGAAAAGATCGCCCGCGTCGCACCGGGATCGAAAGTCTATTGCCGTGTGCTGATGGAATGCGAAGGCGCCGAGTGGCCGCTGTCGCGCAAGTTCGGCTGCGAGCCGGCGATGGCGGTCGATCTGCTGGCGCGCGCCAAGGCGCTTGGCCTCGACGCCTATGGCATTTCCTTCCATGTCGGCTCGCAACAGACCGACCTCACGCAATATGACAAGGCGCTCGAACTCTCGGTCTCGCTGTTCCGCGCGCTCGAGGCGCGTGGCGTGACACTGCGCATGGTCAACATGGGCGGCGGCTTCCCGTCGCGCTACCGTACCGACGTGCCCTCGATCCCGGCCTATGGTGCGGCGATCCGCGAGGCGCTGGACCGCCACTTCGGCGACAACCAGCCCGAAGTGATCGTGGAGCCCGGCCGCGGCGTCGTTGGCGATGCCGGCGTCATCCAGGCCGAAGTCGTCCTCGTTTCGGAAAAGGGCGGCGACGATGCCCGACGATGGGTCTATCTCGATGCCGGTAAGTTCCACGGCCTTGCCGAAACCATGGACGAGGCGATCAAGTATCGCCTGTTGACCTCGCGCGACGCGGCGGCCGAAAATGGCGGCGAAACCTCGCCCGTCGTCCTTGCCGGACCGACCTGCGACAGCGCCGACATTCTCTACGAAAAGACCGATTACCGGCTGCCGACGGCGCTGGCCGCCGGCGACAAGGTCTGGATTCTGGCCACGGGCGCCTACACGACCACCTATTCGGCGGTCGGTTTCAACGGCTTCCCGCCGCTCGCCAGCGTCTGCATCTGAGGAATGGGCGGCCATGGCTGCCTGACGTAGCGGCAAAAGCCCCCTATGTCGCAGGGGGCGAAATAGGCCGTAACTGATCTTATATTCCTCTTGCGGTAGAGTTCTGAACCGTCCATTTACCGAATCGGGTTATCCCGGCATGAGGCGGGAGGCGAGCCGCATTGCGCCTCGAACCATCTCAGTGCCGGAAACGGGCCGACGCTCAGGAGAGAGAATGAAAGACCCCATCGAAACCTACATGAACCTCGTGCCGATGGTGGTCGAACAGACCAATCGCGGCGAGCGCGCCTACGACATTTTCTCGCGCTTGCTGAAGGAGCACATCATTTTCGTCGCCGGTCCGGTCGAAGACGGCATGGCGATGCTGGTGACCGCGCAGCTTCTCTTCCTTGAAGCCGAGAACCCGAAAAAAGAAATCTCGATGTACATCAATTCGCCGGGTGGCATCGTCACGTCGGGTCTGGCGATCTACGACACGATGCAGCATGTGCGCCCGCCGATTTCGACCGTGTGTATGGGGCAGGCGGCGTCGATGGGCTCGCTCCTGTTGGCGGCGGGCGAAAAGGGTTCGCGCTTTGCGCTGCCCAACGCGCGCATCATGGTTCACCAGCCGTCGGGCGGTTTCCAGGGTCAGGCGACCGACATCGAAATTCATGCCCGCGAGACGATCGCGATTCGCGAACGTCTGAACAACATCTATGTGAAGCACACCGGCCAGAGCCTGAAGGCGGTCGAGGATGCGCTGGAACGCGACAATTTCATGAGCCCGGAGCGCGCCCTCGAATTCGGCATTATCGACCATGTCGGTGTGGTGCGCGGGCCGCAGGACGACGCCAAAAAGGCTTGAATCAAACGCTTTTCGAGCGGGCGGCCGCTCGGGCCGCCAATGCGGCCCTGCCGATTTCGGCGACAAATGCACGAGAATCGGGCCCTTTGAAAGCCGTGCTGCCGCGACGGAAACGCAGCGTCCGGCCGTTATGGAGGGTAATGAAATGTTGATCCCTCAAGGAATAACATGCTCGTATGTCCGCAAGATGACCGGCAAGGCATCCGAATTTCGCGCCAAGGCGTACAAGGATTACGGGCAACTTGATCGGGTATCGGAAGGCAGGCACGGTTGGTGCAGGGGTAGTGAGCGAGACCCGAACCGGCTTGCGGGTTACTAAGGAGTTTTTATGAGCAAGGTGAGCGGCGGCGACTCCAAGAACACGCTCTACTGTTCCTTCTGCGGCAAGAGCCAGCATGAGGTCAGGAAGCTGATTGCGGGACCGACCGTCTTTATCTGCGACGAATGCGTCGAACTCTGCATGGACATCATCCGCGAGGAAAACAAGAGCTCGCTGGTGAAGTCGCGTGACGGTGTTCCCTCGCCGCAGGAAATCTGCGGTGTGCTGGACGATTATGTGATCGGCCAGCAGCATGCCAAGCGCGTCTTGTCGGTGGCCGTCCACAACCACTACAAGCGTCTCAATCACGCCGCCAAGAACAACGACGTCGAGCTTGCGAAGTCGAACATCCTGCTGATCGGTCCGACCGGTTGCGGCAAGACGCTGCTCGCGCAGACGCTCGCCCGCATCCTCGATGTGCCGTTCACGATGGCCGATGCGACGACGCTGACGGAAGCCGGCTATGTCGGCGAGGACGTCGAGAACATCATCCTGAAGCTGCTGCAGTCGGCCGACTACAATGTCGAACGCGCCCAGCGCGGCATCGTCTATATCGACGAGGTCGACAAGATCAGCCGCAAATCCGACAACCCGTCGATCACGCGCGACGTGTCGGGCGAAGGCGTGCAGCAGGCATTGCTGAAGATCATGGAAGGCACGGTTGCCTCCGTGCCGCCGCAGGGCGGGCGCAAGCATCCGCAGCAGGAATTCCTGCAGGTCGACACGACCAACATCCTCTTCATCTGCGGCGGCGCGTTCGCGGGTCTCGAAAAGATCATCGGTCAACGCGGCAAGGGCGCCGGCATCGGCTTCAGCGCCAAGGTTCAGTCGGTCGAGGACCGTCGCACCGGCGAGATCCTGAAGGATCTGGAGCCCGAGGATCTGCTGAAGTTCGGCCTGATCCCCGAATTCGTCGGCCGTATGCCGGTTCTGGCGACGCTGGAGGATCTCGACGAGGAAGCGCTCGTCACCATTCTGACCCAGCCGAAAAACGCGTTGGTGAAGCAGTATGAGCGCCTGTTCGAGATGGAGAATGTGCGTCTGACCTTCTCCGAGGAGGCGCTTCGCTCCATCGCCCGCAAGGCGATCGACCGCAAGACCGGCGCGCGTGGATTGCGCTCAATCCTCGAAGCGATCCTGCTCGATACGATGTTCGAACTGCCGACGCTCGAGGGCGTCGAGGAGGTCGTCATCAGTGGCGAGGTGGTCGAAGGCAAGGCGCGCCCGCTCTACATCTATGCGGAACGGCAGGGCGACGTCGGCACCAGCGCCTGACGGGCTGAAAACCTGCATTTTTCATGCATCGGCAAGTGGCCTTGAAAGCGCGGTCTTTCAGGGCCATTTTCCTTTTAACCGAAGGCCCCCGGCGCTGATCCAGGCCGGGGACCGGAAACGCCCGAATTCCGGGCGGCGCCCGCGAATCCCGCTATTCTGGCCCTCATACGGCCATCAGCATTCATTCAGAATCGGATGCTAGGCTGGAGTTTCGCTGCGGGCGGCAGTCGAGTCAGGTAAAGGCAGGAAGTAACATGACCGAGAAAGAAAAGCGCAATCAGGATACGAAGGCAGGCGCCGGCGGCGATGCCCTTGTGTTGCCGGTGCTGCCGTTGCGCGACATTGTCGTTTTCCCCCACATGATCGTGCCGCTCTTTGTCGGTCGCGAAAAGTCGGTGCGGGCGCTCGAAAATGTCATGCAGGACGACAAGCAGATTTTGCTGGTCGCCCAGAAGAACGCCGCGGACGATAATCCGAACACGGACGACATCTACGAAATCGGCGCCATCGGCACCGTGTTGCAACTCCTCAAGCTGCCCGACAACACCGTCAAGGTGCTGGTCGAGGGCGTGCGCCGTGCGCGCGTCAAGCGCTACGTCGACAACCCCGAATTTTTCGAGGCCGAAGTCGAGGCGATCGACGAAACCGAAACCGACGGCGACCAGATCGAAGGTCTGGCGCGCTCCGTCGTCTCGCAGTTCGAAGGCTATGTGAAGCTCAACAAGAAAGTGCCGCCGGAGGTGCTGGGCTCGATCGGACAGATCGAGGACCCGGCCAAGCTGGCCGACACGGTCGCGAGCCACATCAACATCAAGATTCCCGAGAAGCAGGAACTTCTCGAAATGCCGTCGGTCGCCGGCCGGCTGGAGCGCGTCTATTCGCTGATGGAAGGCGAGATCGGCGTGCTGCAGGTCGAAAAGCGCATCCGCAGCCGCGTCAAGCGCCAGATGGAGAAGACGCAGCGCGAGTACTATCTGAACGAGCAGATGAAGGCCATTCAGAAGGAACTCGGCGATGGCGACGATGGCCGCGAGGAGATCCGCGAACTCGAAGAACGCATCCAGAAGGTCAAGCTCTCCAAGGAGGCGCGCGAGAAGGCGGTCGCCGAGCTGAAGAAGCTGAAGCAGATGAGCCCGATGTCGGCCGAGGCCACCGTCGTGCGCAACTATCTCGACTGGCTGCTCTCGGTGCCGTGGAAGCAGAAGAGCCGCGTCAAGAAGGACCTGGCGAACGCGCAGGAAATTCTCGACGCCGATCACTACGGTCTCGACAAGGTCAAGGAACGCATCGTCGAATACCTGGCGGTGCAGAACCGCGCCAACAAGCTGAAGGGGCCGATCCTCTGCCTCGTCGGCCCGCCCGGCGTCGGCAAAACCTCGCTCGGCAAGTCGATCGCCCGTTCGACGGGCCGCGACTTCGTGCGCATGTCGCTCGGCGGTGTGCGCGACGAGGCGGAAATCCGTGGACACCGCCGCACCTATATCGGTTCGATGCCCGGCAAGGTCATCCAGTCGATGAAGAAGGTGAAGCACACCAATCCGCTCTTCCTGCTCGACGAGATCGACAAGATGGGTTCGGATTTCCGTGGCGATCCGTCATCGGCGCTGCTCGAGGTTCTCGATCCCGAGCAGAATAACGCCTTTGCCGACCACTATCTGGAGGTCGACTACGATCTCTCCGACGTCATGTTCGTGACGACGGCGAACACGCTCAACATCCCCGAGCCGCTGATGGACCGGATGGAGATCATCCGCATCGCCGGCTACACCGAGGATGAAAAGGTCGAGATCGCCCGCCGCCACCTGATCCAGAAGGCGATCGACGGTCATGGCCTGCGCAAGGGCGAGTGGTCGATCGACGACGAGGCGTTGCGCCACCTGATCCGCGTCTACACGCGCGAGGCCGGCGTCCGCAATCTTGAGCGCGAGCTGAACAACCTGGCGCGCAAGGCCGTCAAGCGCATCCTGACCGATCCGGAAACGAAGTCGGTCAAGTTGACGATGGAAAATATCGCCGACGATGCCGGCGTGCCGAAATACCGTTTCGGCGAAGCCGAAGGCGAGGACCAGGTCGGCATCGTCACCGGTCTGGCATGGACGGAAGTCGGCGGCGAGCTGCTGACCATCGAAGGCGTGATGATGCCCGGCAAGGGCCGCATGACGGTGACAGGCAACCTGCGCGACGTCATGAAGGAGTCGATCTCCGCGTCGAGCTCCTTCGTCCGCTCCCGTGCGACCCGTTTCGGCATCGAGCCGCCATTGTTCGATCGCCGCGACATCCACGTCCACGTGCCGGAAGGAGCGACGCCCAAGGACGGTCCGTCGGCCGGTGTCGCAATGACCACAGCCATCGTCTCGGTGATGACCGGCATTCCGGTCCACAAGGACGTGGCGATGACCGGCGAGATGACGCTCCGCGGACGGGTGCTGCCCATCGGCGGCCTCAAGGAGAAGCTCCTTGCGGCGCTTCGCGGCGGCATCAAGAAGGTGCTGATCCCGCAGGACAACGCCAAGGATCTCGCCGAGATTCCGGACAACGTGAAGAACGCCCTCGAGATCGTGCCGGTCAACACCATCGACGAAGCGCTGAAGCATGCGCTGACCCGCATGCCGGAGCCGATCGAATGGGACGAGGATGCTTGGGCAGCCGAACAGGCCGCCGCTGGCCGCGGCCGGCCCGATGCCAATGAGCCGGTTATGGCACATTAGAGGCGACGACAGCCCATCGGGCGGTCGTGCAACGCAAAACGGGAGCCTCAGGGCTCCCGTTTCTGCGTTTGGCACCTCGAATTTTCCGCAGAATTCCTTTGTTTTTACTTTGACCCCCTTCTTGGCAGACGAGTAGACTCTTAACGCTTGAGGGAATCCCGATTCCCCGCCATCGCATCAGAAGGGGCCCGACGTGAACAAGAACGATCTCATTGCAGAAGTGGCGGACCGGACCGGTCTATCCAAGGCCGATGCGACCAAGTCCGTCGACTATGTGTTCGACATCATCACGGACTCGCTGAAAAAGGGCGAAGAGGTCCGGCTGGTCGGCTTCGGCACTTTCAACGTGTCGAACCGCGCAGCCACCGAGGGCCGCAACCCGCGTACCGGCGAGACGATTCAGATCCCGGCCTCGAAGCAGCCGAAGTTCAAGGCCGGCAAGGGTCTCAAGGACGCTGTGAACAGCTGACCCGAGAAAAATCGCGAGTTTGAGGGCCGGCCGCGTAGGGAAGCGTGCCGGCCTTTTTCATGGCGAGGCGCGCTCGCCGGCCGCCGCGTCCCCCGGTTCTTCGGCTGACGGCTCTTCGTCGGCGGCCCGCGGATCGAGTTCCGTCGGCAGCGGCGTAACCTGCGGGAACGGCACGGCCACGAAGTCGGACCGCTGCTCTTCGGTCAGGGCGGGCGCCGAGACGATCCGGTAGGCCGTATAGGCGGCAAAGAGCAGGTGCACGACCGCCGGGAACACGAATATCGACGAGATGCCGAAGGCCCCGACGCCCAGCGACGCGGCGGTCGGGCCGACAATCGCGCCCACCGAATAGACGACCAGCAGCCCGCCCGAGATCGACACAAAACTCTCGCTCTGCCCGTGATCGTTCATATGCGCCACGCACACCGAATAAAGCGTCAGCGCAAAAACGCCGAACAGCACGCCCGCAAGCATGATCGCCGTGACGCTGCCGCTGATGCCGGCCGCGACCAGGGCCACTTCGCCGGCCGCCGAACCGAGGCAGACCACGACGATAACGCGCCGCCGGTCCATGCGGTCCGAAATGCGCCCGATCGGCCATTGCGCCGCCGCGCCGCCGGCAATTGCCGCCAGCATGAACGCCGCGACGCCGCCCTCGCCAAGCCCGCGTTCGATCGCGAAAAGCGGCGCAAGCGTCCAGAACGGCGCATTGGTGAGGCCGACCACGAACGATCCGATCAGGCCCACCGGCGAGAGCGCATAGAGATTGCGGATGTTGATCGTCGTGCTCTGGATCGGCATCGGCTGCACCGATGTCGTCATCGCCACCGGCACCAGCGCCAGCGAAGTCAGGATCGAACAGATCGCAAAGAGCACGAAGCCGCTCGAGTCCGCCGCATTCAGCATCAACTGGCCCCCGGCAAGGGCCGTCAGGTTGACCGCTAGGTAGACTGCAAAGATGCGGCCCCGCGTGTCGTTGGTCGACTGCTCGTTGAGCCAGCTTTCGATCACCATATAGAGACCGGCGAAGCATAGACCGGTCAGCACCCGCATCAGCGCCCACATGGCCGGATCGGAAGACATCGCGTGGATGAGCGGCGCTGCCGCCGCCAATCCGCAAAAGGTCGCGAAGCTGCGGATATGCCCGGCGCGGCGCACGATATGCGGCGTCGCGAAACAGCCGGCCAGAAAACCGGCAAAATAAAAGCTGCCGATAATGCCGACGGATATGGTCGCGAAGCCCTCATAACCGGCCCGAATCGGGATCAGCGTGCCGAGAAGCCCGTTGCCGACCAGCAGGATGGCGGTCGCCATCAGCAGCGAAAAGACGGGGGCGAGGGTACGAGTCAACAGGACACCCGGTCTGTCGGTGAGCCGAAGGGCGAATGCCCAAGATCGGGCGTTTGGACGCGCATTGCAATGGCTCCGATTGCATTGCCGGCGGCCATTCGGTAGGAGTTGCGGGAACGTCCGAGCGGGCGTTTCGGCGCACGGGCGCGGGCGGTTAGCTCAGTTGGTAGAGCATCTCGTTTACACCGAGAGGGTCGGCGGTTCGAGCCCGTCACCGCCCACCACGCGTTGCGCACTGCGCGCTTGAGGGGCCGCCTTGACAGGGCGGGGGGCTTGGCTTACGAGACGCCCACCTTTCAGGCGGTTTCTTCGCCCTGTTGGGGGTGTAGCTCAGTTGGTTAGAGCGCCGGCCTGTCACGCCGGAGGTCGCGGGTTCGAGCCCCGTCACTCCCGCCACCCTGCGCCTTCGGCTTCGGGTGGCAGGCCGCGAAGTGGACTGACGCACGAAGGCGATCTGGGGCGCGGGAGTGTCGCCCGAAGCTCCTCTGGAGCACAGGGGGACGGGTGCCGCGCGTGTGGCGCATCTACTTCCACGAGATCGACAAAGGCGACGTCCATGTCGGGTCGATGACGGACCTCGAACGCCGGTTCGCGTCGTATCGCATCGCGCTTTCGCGATAGCCGCGAACGCCTGTCGGCGGGCACGGCGGCGCTTGCGCGCGACCTGACGCAAGGGCAGGAAAATCAAAGACTTTTGCCCCGGCAAAACGTCAGCCAGCCTTTGATTTCGCTTATGCGGGAGCTATACTGCGCGCCGAATTGGGCAGTTGATTGTGGACGATTCGCTCGTCCTGCCGCGCGCCTGCGCGGCGCAGATGAGACGCCCGGCCGGACACCGAGAGGTGCCGGTTTCTTGTTGGGGACAATTCGATGGAAGACCTGCTTCTCGAGTACCTGCCCATATTGATCTTTATGGGGCTGTCGCTCGTGATCGGTCTTGCGTTGCTCGTCGCGCCGTTCCTCATCGCGCCGAGCAAACCGGATCCCGAAAAGCTTGCCGCCTATGAATGCGGCTTCGAAGCATTCGACGACGCGCGCATGAAGTTCGACGTGAAATACTATCTCGTCGCCATCCTCTTCATCATCTTCGACCTCGAAGTGGCCTTCCTGTTTCCTTGGGCGGTGGCGCTCGGCGATATCGGGCTGTTCGGCTTCTGGTCGATGATCGTGTTCCTGGGCGTCCTGACGATCGGCTTCACTTATGAGTGGAAGAAGGGCGCGCTGGAATGGGAGTGATGCAAACCGGCAATGCGGCCGCGCCGGCTCAAACGGCGATCCCTGGTGACGGGCAGGACGACGCCTTCTTCCGGCAGGCCGCCGACGCGCTCGCCGACAAGGGTTTCGTGCTGACGACGGTCGACGATCTCGTCAACTGGTCGCGCACCGGCTCGCTGATGTGGATGACCTTCGGCCTTGCCTGCTGCGCCGTCGAAATGATGCATACCTCGATGCCGCGCTACGATGTGGAACGTTTCGGTGTCGCGCCGCGCGCAAGCCCCCGCCAGTCCGACGTGATGATCGTCGCCGGCACGCTGACCAACAAGATGGCGCCCGCACTGCGCAAGGTTTACGACCAGATGCCGGAGCCCCGCTATGTGATCTCGATGGGATCCTGCGCGAACGGCGGCGGCTACTATCACTATTCCTACTCCGTGGTGCGTGGCTGCGACCGGATCGTGCCGGTCGACATCTATGTGCCCGGATGCCCGCCCACCGCCGAGGCCCTGCTCTACGGCATCCTCGCCCTTCAAAAGAAAATTCGCCGGACGGGCACGCTCGACCGCTGATTTTCACCGACTGGCAGCCAGTACCTTCCGCGCGGGAAGCGAAAACCTGCCCATGAGTTTCGAGACCGCATCGATGGACGAAAGTCTCACAGAACTGGGCGAGCATATTCTCGGCGGCGTCGAGGATTCGATGCTCGGATTCAACGTCGCCTACGGCGAATTGACGGTCCGCGCCCAGGCGGGTTCGATTGCGCGCGTGTTGAAGTTTCTGCGCGACGATCCGGCCTGCCACTTCGCGACGCTGCTCGACATCACCGCCGTCGACTACCCGCAGCGCGCGCGCCGTTTCGATGTCGTCTATCACCTGTTGTCGATGCACCAGAACCAGCGCATCCGCGTCATCGTCGAGACCGACGAGGAAACGCCGGTGCCGAGCGTCGTCGGCATTTACCCGTCGGCCAACTGGTACGAGCGCGAAACCTTCGACATGTACGGCGTTCTCTTCAGCGATCACCCGGACCTGCGCCGCATCCTCACCGATTACGGTTTCAACGGCTATCCGCTGCGCAAGGACTTCCCGCTGACGGGCTATGTTGAAGTCCGCTACGACGACGACGTGAAGCGTGTCGTCTACGAGCCGGTGAAGCTCGTCCAGGAATTCCGCAGTTTCGATTTCGCAAGCCCGTGGGAAGGCGTCGAATATCTGCTGCCGGGCGACGAGAAGGCGGAGAACTGACCGATGGCCGAACAGGAACTCCGCAACTACCACCTTAATTTCGGACCGCAGCATCCCGCCGCGCATGGCGTGCTGCGCCTCGTGCTGGAGCTCGACGGCGAAGTGGTCGAGCGCGTCGACCCGCATATCGGCCTCCTGCATCGCGGCACCGAAAAGCTGATCGAGTACAAGACCTATCTGCAGGCGACGCCCTATTTCGACCGGCTCGATTATGTCGCGCCGATGAACCAGGAACATGCCTTCGTGCTGGCGGCCGAAAAGCTGCTCGGCCTCGAAGTGCCGCGCCGCGGCCAGTTCATTCGTGTCCTCTATTCCGAAATGGGCCGCATCCTCGCCCATCTGCTCAACGTGACGACGCAGGCGCTCGATGTCGGCGCGCTGACGCCGCCGCTCTGGGGCTTCGAGCAGCGCGAAAAGATGATGATCTTCTACGAGCGCGCATCCGGCGCGCGCCTCCACGCGAATTATTTCCGCGTCGGCGGCGTGCATCGCGATCTGCCGCCCAAGCTCATCGAGGACATCTACAATTTCTGCGACCCCTGCGAACAGGCGCTGGACGATCTTGAAGCCCTGCTGACCGGCAACCGGATTTTCATGCAGCGCAACGTCGACATCGGCGTCGTGTCGCAGGAAGACGCGCTTGCCTGGGGCTTCTCCGGCGTCATGGTGCGCGGCTCTGGCATGGCCTGGGACCTGCGCCGTTCGCAGCCCTACGAAGTCTATTCCGAGCTCGACTTCGACATCCCGGTCGGCAAGAACGGCGACTGTTACGACCGCTACCTGATCCGCATGGACGAAATGCGCCAGTCGCTGCGCATCATGAAGCAGTGCATCGAAAAAATGCCCGGCGGTCCGGTGCATGCCGAAGACGGCAAGGTCGTGCCGCCGTCGCGCGCCGAAATGAAGCGCTCGATGGAAGCGCTGATCCATCACTTCAAGCTTTATACCGAGGGCTACCGCGTCCCCGAGGGCGAGGTCTATGCGGCTGTCGAGGCGCCGAAGGGCGAATTCGGCGTCTATCTCGTCTCCGACGGCGGCAACAAACCTTACAAATGCAAGATCCGCGCGCCGGGCTATGCCCATCTGCAAGCGATGGATCATCTGTGCAAGGGCCACATGCTGGCGGACGTCGCCGCCATCCTCGGCTCCATCGATATCGTGTTCGGAGAGGTGGACCGGTGAGCGTTCGCAGACTAGACCCCAACCAGCCGGCAAGCTTCGCCTTCACGCCCGAAAATGTCGAATGGGCGAAGGCGCAGATCGCGAAATTTCCGGAAGGCAAGCAGGCCTCGGCGATCATCCCGTTGTTCTGGCGCGCGCAAGAGCAGCATGGCGGCTGGCTGCCGGAACCGGCAATCCGTCACGTCGCCGAAATGCTCGGCATGGACTACATCCGCGCGCTCGAAGTCGCGACCTTCTACACAATGTTCAATCTCTCGCCCGTCGGCGAACACTACGTGCAGCTCTGCGGCACGACGCCCTGCTGGTTGCGCGGCGCCGACGAGCTGAAAGAAGTTTGCCGCAAGCATATCGGCCCCGAGGGCAAGGTCAGCGCCGACGGCAAACTCTCCTGGCTCGAAGTCGAATGTCTCGGCGCCTGCGTCAACGCGCCGATGGTCCAGATCAATGCCGACTTCTATGAAGACCTCGATGCGGCGGCGCTCGAACGCATTCTGTCCGACCTGCGCGCCGGCAAGGACGTGAAGCCCGGTCCGCAAAGTGCCCGGCATTCGTCGGAACCGCATGGCGGCCTCACAAGCCTGACCGCCGCGGTCGCGCAAACGAGCGGGGGCGAGTGATGCTCGAGGACAAGGATCGAATTTTCACCAATCTCTACGGCCATCACGACTGGCGGCTTGCCGGCGCCCGCGCGCGCGGCGATTGGGACGGCACGTCCGAAATCATCGCCAAGGGCCGCGACTGGATTCTCGACGAGATGAAAAAGTCGGGTCTGCGCGGCCGCGGCGGCGCCGGCTTCCCGACCGGCCTCAAATGGTCCTTCATGCCGAAGGAGTCCGACGGCCGCCCGCACTACCTCGTGGTGAATGCCGACGAATCCGAACCCGGCACCTGCAAGGATCGCGACATCCTGCGTCACGACCCGCACAAGCTGGTCGAGGGTTGCCTGATCGCCAGCTTCGCGATGGGCGCCCATGCCTGCTACATCTATGTGCGCGGCGAATTCATCCGCGAGCGCGAGCAGCTGCAGGCCGCCATCGACGAAGCCTATGAAGCAGGTCTTGTCGGCAAGAACGCGGCGGGTTCCGGCTGGGATTTCGACATCTATGTCCATCACGGCGCCGGCGCCTATATCTGCGGCGAGGAAACCGCGCTGCTCGAAAGCCTCGAAGGCAAGAAAGGCATGCCGCGCCTTAAGCCGCCATTCCCGGCCAATGTCGGTCTCTATGGCGCGCCGACCACCGTCAACAATGTCGAGTCCATTGCCGTCGCGCCGACCATCCTGCGCCGCGGCGCCACCTGGTTCGCAGGCCTCGGCCGCCCCAACAACACCGGCACCAAACTCTTCTGCATCTCGGGTCACGTGAACAACCCCTGCAATGTCGAAGAGGAAATGGGCATCCCGCTAAGGGAACTGCTGGAGAAACATGCGGGCGGCGTGCGCGGCGGCTGGGACAATCTGCTGGCGGTCATTCCCGGCGGCTCGTCGGTGCCGCTCATTCCGAAATCGGTGTGCGACGACATCCTGATGGATTTCGACTCGCTGAAAGCCGTGCAGACCGGCCTCGGCACCGCGGCCGTCATCGTCATGGACAAGTCGACCGACGTCATCAAGGCAATCGCGCGCCTCTCGGCCTTCTACAAGCATGAGAGCTGCGGCCAGTGTACGCCCTGCCGCGAAGGCACGGGCTGGATGTGGCGCGTGATGGAGCGTCTGGTCTCGGGCGAGGCGGCGGTCGAGGAGATCGACATGCTGCTCGACGTGTCGAAGCGCGTCGAAGGTCACACCATTTGTGCGCTTGGCGACGCGGCGGCCTGGCCGGTTCAGGGCCTGATCCGTCATTTCCGGGGCACCATCGAAGAGCGCATCGCGGCAAAACGCGGTATCGCTCAGGCGGCGGCGGAGTAGGGGCATGCCAAAACTTATCGTCGACGGCATCGAGGTCGAGGTCGAAAACGGCGCCACGCTGTTGCAGGCCTGTGAGGAAGCGGGCGCCGAGATTCCGCGTTTCTGCTACCACGAGCGCCTGTCGATCGCCGGCAATTGCCGCATGTGCCTTGTCGAAGTCGAAAAATCGCCGAAGCCCGTGGCCTCCTGCGCCATGCCGGCGGGCGAGGGCATGGTTGTCCACACACGCACCGAACAGGTGAAGCGCGCCCGCGAAGGCGTGATGGAATTCCTGCTGATCAACCACCCGCTCGATTGCCCGATCTGCGATCAGGGCGGCGAATGCGACCTGCAGGATCAGGCAATGGCCTATGGCGTCGACGGTTCGCGCTTCGCCGAAAACAAACGCGCCGTCGAAGACAAATATATGGGCCCGCTGGTCAAGACCATCATGACCCGCTGCATCCATTGCACGCGCTGCATCCGCTTCTCGCAGGAAGTCGCCGGCGTACCGGAGCTCGGCGCCATCGGCCGCGGCGAGGACATGGAGATCACGACCTATCTCGAACACGCGCTCACTTCGGAACTGTCGGCAAACGTCGTCGATCTCTGCCCGGTCGGCGCGCTGACGTTCCACCCCTATGCCTACACGGCGCGTCCATGGGAACTGCGCAAGACGGAATCCATCGATGCGATGGACGCGGTCGGCTCCAACATCCGCGTCGACGCGCGCGGCCCCGCCGTGATGCGCATTCTGCCGCGCCTCAACGAAGACGTGAACGAGGAGTGGATTTCCGACAAGACGCGCTTCGTCTGGGACGGATTGCGGACGCAGCGCCTCGACACGCCTTATGTGCGCGAGGGCGGAAGCCTGCGCGCCGCAAGCTGGGACGAAGCCTTTGCCGCCATTGCCGCGTGCCTCAAGGGCGTCAAGGGCGATCGCATCGCCGCCATTGCTGGCGATCTCGCCTGCGCCGAATCGATGAAGGCGCTGAAAGACCTTTATGTGGCGCTCGGCTCGCCCAACATCGATTGCCGTCAGGACGGCGCGAAGCTCGACGCCGCGAACCGCGCTTCCTACATCTTCAACACCACCATCGCCGGCATCGAAGATGCGGATGCAATCCTCCTGATCGGCACCGATCCGCGCAAGGAAGCGCCGATCCTCAACGCCCGCATCCTGAAGCGCGCCCGCCGCGGCGGCCTCAAGGTCGGCGTCGTCGGTCCCCGCGCCGATCTCTCCTACGCTTACGATTATCTCGGCGCCGGCCCGCAATCGCTGAAAGACCTCGGCGCCTTTGGCGATGTTCTGAAAAACGCCGCGAACCCGATGATCGTGGTCGGGCAGGGCGCATTGGCGCGCAAAGACGGCGCTGCCGTGCTCGCGGCCGCCATCGCGCTGGCGAAATCGGTCGGCGCGGTTCGCGACGGCTGGAACGGCTTCAACGTCCTGCACATGGCGGCGGCGCGCGTCGGCGGCCTCGATCTTGGCCTGGTGCCGGGCGCGGGCGGCCGCGATGTCGAAGGCATCCTCGATGGCGCCTCGAAACGCGAAATCGAATTCGTGCATCTGCTTGCCGCCGACGAGATCGACATGTCGCGCCTCGGCTCGGCCTTCGTCGTCTATCAGGGCACGCATGGCGATGCCGGCGCCCACCGCGCCGACGTCATTTTGCCGGGCGCCGCCTACACCGAGAAAAACGCAACCTGGGTCAACACCGAGGGCCGCGCGCAACTCGGCAATCGCGCCGTCTTCCCGCCCGGCTCCGCCCGCGAGGATTGGACGATCCTGCGCGCCCTGTCGGCCACCGTCGGCCACACCTTGCCATACGACAATCTGACGGCCCTGCGCGCCGCGATGGCCGAGGCCGCGCCGCATTTCGCCGAGATCGACATGGTTGTGCCGGCAGGCGCGCTGCCCGACCTGCCGCAGGGCGATCTCGACGCCGCGCCGTTCGAAACGCCGGTGAAGGATTTCTATCTGACAAACCCCATTGCGCGTGCGAGCGCGGTCATGGCGCGTTGCTCGGCGGAACTTGCGCCGTCGCGCATCCAGGCGGCGGAGTGAGGGCGGCATGACCGAATTTCTGATCGCATACGGCATCCCGCTCGCCATCATCGTCGGCCAATCGCTGGCGCTGATTGTCGCCGTTCTGATCGTCACGGCCTATGTGCTGCTGGCCGACCGCAAGATCTGGGCGGCGGTGCAGCTTCGCCGCGGCCCCAATGTCGTCGGCGCCTTTGGCCTGCTGCAATCTTTCGCCGACTTGCTGAAATTCGTCTTCAAGGAAGTCATCATCCCGGCAGGCGCCAACAAGGGCGTCTTCCTGCTGGCGCCGCTGGTCACGGTCACGCTGGCGCTCTCCGCCTGGGTTGTCATTCCTTTCGACGCCGGCGTCGTCATCTCCAACATCAATGTCGGCGTCCTTTATATCTTCGCCATTTCCTCGCTCGGCGTTTACGGCGTCATCATGGCGGGTTGGGCGTCGAACTCGAAATACCCTTTCCTCTCGGCGCTTCGCGCGGCCGCACAGATGGTTTCCTACGAAGTTTCCATCGGCTTCGTCATCGTCACGGTTTTGTTGACCGCCGGAACGCTGAACCTCACCGAAATCGTCGAGGCGCAGAAGACCGTCTGGTATTTCATCCCGCATCTGCCGATGTTCGCGATCTTCTTCATCTCGGCGCTGGCCGAAACCAACCGCCCGCCCTTCGATCTGGTGGAAGCGGAATCCGAACTCGTCGCCGGCTTCATGGTCGAGTACTCCTCGACCTCCTACATGATGTTCATGCTCGGCGAATATGTGTCGATCCTGCTGATGTGCGCCATGACGACGATCCTGTTTCTCGGCGGCTGGCTGCCTCCCTTCGACATCGCACCGTTCAACTGGGTGCCCGGCATCGTCTGGTTCCTGCTGAAGGTGATGTTCGTCTTCTTCATGTTCGCCATGGTCAAGGCCTTCGTGCCGCGCTACCGCTACGACCAGCTCATGCGTCTCGGCTGGAAAGTATTCCTGCCGTTCTCGCTGTTCTGGGTTGTGCTGACGGCCGGCGTGCTGGTCGGCTTCGACATCGTGCCGCAGCATTGAGGATGGGCACGATGACACATACGGGAAAGGACTGAACAATGGCCTGGCTGGAACAGTCGGCGCGGTCGCTCTTTCTCGCGGAGTTCGTTTCGAGCTTCGTGCTCGCGATGCGTTACTTTTTCAAACCGAAAGTGACCGTCAACTATCCGTTCGAAAAAGGCCCGCTCTCGCCCCGCTTTCGCGGCGAACATGCGCTGCGCCGCTATCCGAACGGCGAGGAACGCTGCATCGCCTGCAAGCTCTGCGAGGCAATCTGCCCGGCGCTCGCCATCACCATCGAGGCGGGCCCGCGCCGCAACGACGGTACGCGGCGCACCACGCGCTACGACATCGACATGACGAAATGCATCTATTGCGGTCTCTGCCAGGAGGCATGCCCTGTCGATGCGATCGTCGAAGGACCGAATTTCGAATTCGCGACCGAAACACGCGAAGAGCTGATGTACGACAAGGATCGGTTGCTGGCCAATGGCGACCGTTGGGAACGCGAGATCGCGACGAGCATCGCGCTCGACGCGCCTTACCGCTGAACGAAGATCGTCGAGGGGACGAGGGGTCCAAATGATTGCCACCGCCATCGCGTTTTATCTTTTCGCGGGCATAACCGTCGCCGCGGGCTTCATGGTGATTGCGGCGCGCAACCCCGTTCACTCGGTGTTGTTCCTGATCCTCGCCTTCTTCAACTCGGCCGCGCTGTTCGTGCTGCTCGGCGCCGAGTTCCTGGCCCTGATCCTCGTCATCGTCTATGTCGGCGCGGTTGCGGTGCTCTTTCTGTTCGTCGTGATGATGCTCGACGTCGACTTCCGCGATCTGCGTCAGGGCTCCCTGCAATATCTGCCCGTCGGCGCATTGGTCGGTCTGATCCTGCTCGTTGAGCTGCTGCTCGTTCTCGGCGCGTGGATCGTTTCGCCGGAGGCCGCCGGCGTCGCCGCGGCCCCCGCGCCGGCGATTGCCGACACCCACAACACGCGGGCGCTCGGCCAACTCATCTACACGCAATATGCCTATCTGTTCCAGGCGGCAGGCCTGATCCTGCTGGTCGCGATGATCGGCGCCATCGTGCTGACGCTGCGCCACAAACCGAATGCGAAACGTCAGGTCATCGCGGATCAGGTCGGGCGGACGCGCGATCAGGCCGTCGAAATGAAGAAGGTCGAGCCCGGTCAGGGTCTCTGACGGGCGCAACGAAAGAAGAGGGGACTGGTCCCCGCGCATCTGGCGCGACGGGACAGGAGAGATAGAGAATGGCAATCGGCCTCGGACATTATCTGACAGTGGCGGCGATCCTGTTCACGCTCGGCATTTTCGGCATCTTCCTCAACCGGAAGAACGTCATCGTCATCCTGATGTCGATCGAATTGATGCTGCTCGCGGTCAACATCAATCTGGTCGCCTTCTCCGCCCATCTCGGCGATCTGGTGGGCCAGGTCTTCGCGCTCTTCGTCCTGACGGTCGCGGCCGCCGAGGCCGCCATCGGCCTTGCCATTCTGGTCGTCTATTTCCGCAACCGCGGTTCCATCGCGGTCGAAGACATCAACGTGATGAAGGGGTAAGGCAGAATGTATTCGGCCATTGTCTTTCTGCCGCTTCTCGGTTTTCTGATCGCCGGCATCTTCGGCCGCTGGCTCGGTGTCCGCGGCGCGCAGATCGTCACCTCGAGCCTCCTCGTCGTCTCGGCGCTGTTGTCGGTCGTCGCTTTGGTCTCTGTCGGTCTCGGCGGCGAGACGACCACTGTGCAGGTGCTGACCTTCATCGATTCCGGAAGTTTCGAGGCGGACTGGCGCCTGCGCATCGACACGCTGACGGCGGTGATGCTCGTCGTCGTCAACGTCGTCTCGGCGCTGGTGCACATCTATTCGATCGGCTACATGAGCCATGATCCGCACCAGCCGCGCTTCTTTGCCTATCTGTCGCTCTTCACCTTCGCCATGCTGATGCTGGTGACGGCCGACAATTTCGTGCAGCTCTTCTTCGGTTGGGAAGGCGTCGGTCTTGCCTCCTACCTGCTGATCGGCTTCTGGTACCAGAAACCGAGCGCCAACGCCGCCGCCATCAAGGCCTTCGTCGTCAACCGCGTCGGCGACTTCGGCCTGATCCTCGGCATCGCGACACTTTTCCTCACTGTCGGCTCAGTCGATTTCGACACGGTCTTCAAGGCGATCCCTGAGCTTGCCGACGAAACCTTCTCCTTCCTCGGCTACGATGTGCCGGTCGTCACCACGGCCTGCCTGCTGCTCTTCATGGGCGCCATGGGCAAGTCGGCGCAGTTCTTCCTGCACACATGGCTGCCGGACGCGATGGAAGGCCCGACGCCTGTGTCGGCGCTGATCCATGCGGCGACGATGGTCACGGCGGGCGTCTTCCTGCTGGCGCGTCTCTCGCCCGTCTTCGAATTCTCGCCCTATGCGCTCACCGTCGTCACGGTCATCGGCGCGACCACCGCCTTCTTCGCCGCCACCGTCGGCCTCGTGCAGAACGACATCAAGCGCGTCATCGCCTATTCGACCTGTTCGCAGCTCGGCTACATGTTCGTGGCGATCGGCGTCGGCGCCTACGAAGTGGCGATGTTCCACCTCTTCACCCACGCCTTCTTCAAGGCGCTCCTGTTCCTCGGTTCGGGCTCCGTCATCCACGCGATGAGCGACGAGCAGGACATGCGCAAGATGGGTGGTCTCTACAAGATGATCCCCATCACCTGGCTGATGATGGTCATCGGCACATTGGCGCTGACCGGTTTCCCCTTCACCGCCGGTTACTATTCCAAGGACGCGGTCATCGAAGCGGCGTTTGCGGCCCACAACCCGGCGCACATGTATGCCTTCGCGCTCACCGTCGCGGCGGCGCTGCTGACGTCCTTCTACTCGTGGCGCCTGATCTTCATGACCTTCCACGGCGAATCCCGCGCCTCGAACGAAACCATCGCCCATGTGCACGAGTCGCCGCTGGTCATGCTGGTGCCGCTGTTCATTCTGGCGGTCGGCGCGCTCGGCGCCGGTTTCCTCTTCGCGCCGCTCTTCATCGGCCATGCCCACGAGGCGTTCTGGCTCGAGGCGATCTATCGCGGCGCGGAAAACCACATCATGCACGAATTCCACAACGTGCCGGACTGGGTGCCCTTCGTGCCGACGCTGATGATGATTGTCGGCTTTGCCACCGCCTGGCTCTTCTATATCGCGCGGCCCGACATTCCAAAGCAGCTCGCACGCACGCAGGAGCCGCTCTACAACTTCCTGCTCAACAAGTGGTACTTCGACGAAATCTACGACTTCCTGTTCGTCCGCCCGGCGTTCTGGCTCGGCCGCCTGTTCTGGAAGCAGGGCGACGGCCGCATCATCGACGGCTGGGGGCCTGACGGCATTTCGGCGCGTGTCCTCGACATCACGCGTGGCGTCGTCCGCTTGCAGAGCGGCTATCTCTACCACTATGCCTTTGCCATGCTGCTCGGCGTCGCCGGCCTGGTGACCTGGTTCATGCTCGGGGGAGCGCAGTGATGGCCGACGGCTACATTCTTTCTCTGGTCACCTTTCTCCCGCTTGTCGGCGCCCTGATCATCCTGACGGTGCGCGGCGACGAGGCCGCGGTCGCGCGCAACGCGCGCTATGTGGCGCTCTGGACCACCGGCGTCACCTTCGTTCTCTCGCTCTACATCTGGGCGCAGTTCGACCCGACAACGGCCGATTTTCAGTTCGTGCAGCGCGCCGCATGGCTCGGCGGTGCGATCGACTATCACATGGGCGTCGATGGCATTTCGGTGCTCTTCGTCGTCCTGACGGCATTCCTGATGCCCGCCTGCATCCTGGCGAGCTGGACGTCGATCGACACCCGCGTCAAGGAATACATGATCGCCTTCCTCGTGCTCGAAACGCTGATGATCGGCGTCTTCTGCGCGCTCGACCTCGTGCTCTTCTATCTCTTCTTCGAAGGCGGGCTGATCCCGATGTTCCTGATCATCGGCGTCTGGGGCGGCAAGCGGCGCATCTATGCCAGCTTCAAGTTCTTCCTCTACACGCTGGCAGGCTCGGTGCTGATGCTGCTCGCCATCATGGCGATGTACTGGGAGGCCGGCACCACCAGCATTCCGGCGCTGCTCGCCCACGACTTCCCGGCCGACATGCAATTCTGGCTGTGGCTCGCCTTCTTCGCCTCCTTCGCGGTCAAGATGCCGATGTGGCCGGTCCACACATGGTTGCCCGACGCGCACGTCGAGGCGCCGACGGCGGGTTCGGTCATCCTGGCCGGCATCCTCCTTAAAATGGGCGGCTACGGCTTCCTGCGTTTCTCGCTGCCGATGTTCCCGGTCGCCTCCGCCGATCTCGCCTGGCTGGTCTTCGGCCTCAGCCTCGTCGCCATCGTCTACACCTCGCTGGTCGCGCTGGTGCAGGAGGACATGAAAAAGCTGATCGCCTATTCCTCGGTCGCCCACATGGGCTTTGTGACCATGGGCATCTTCGCCGCCAACCAGCAGGGCGTGCAGGGCGGCATCTTCCAGATGCTGAGCCACGGCTGGGTCTCGGGCGCGCTCTTCCTCTGCGTCGGCGTCATCTACGACCGCATGCACACGCGCGAGATTTCGGCCTATGGCGGCCTCGTCAACCGCATGCCGCTTTATGCGGTGGCCTTCATGGTCTTCACGATGGCCAATGTCGGCCTGCCCGGCACAAGCGGCTTCGTCGGCGAATTCCTCACCATCGTCGGCGCCTTCAAGGTCAACACCTGGGTCGGCGCCATTGCCGCCACCGGCGTCATTCTCGCCGCCGGCTACGCACTTTATCTCTATCGGCGCGTCGTCTTCGGCGTGCTCGAGAAGGACACGCTGAAAGCGATCGCTGATCTCAACCGCCGCGAAGTCGCGACGCTCGGCCCGCTCTTTGCCGCCACGCTCTTCTTCGGCATCTATCCGGCGCCGATCATGGATGTGACGGCGGTGTCGGTCGAAAATCTGGTAACGAACTACAACGCCGCCGTAGAAGCGCATCGGTTGGCCGAAGGGGCAGGGGCGATGTCCCACATCGCCGCCCTCTTCACGGGCCGATAGGGAGAGCGGCAAATGGAAAATGCAATGACCGTCCCCCCGCTCTTGCCGGCGTTCCCCGAAATCCTGCTGGCCGTCGGCGCCATGGCGCTGCTGATGTACGGCGTCTTCCGCAAGGACTGCACGGCCCGCGAAGCGAGCTATGGCGCGCTGGGCCTCTTCCTGCTGGTCGCGGCCTTTCTGGTCGTCGAACCCGGCGTCACGATCCACACCTTCGGCGGCATGTTCATCGTCGACGGTTTCGGCAAATTCATGAAGCTGCTGATCCTGCTGGCCGCCGCCGCCGCCATGGTGATGTCGCTATCCTATGTCCGCCACGAAGGCATGGACCGCTTCGAGTTCCCGGTGCTGATCGTGCTGGCGACGCTCGGCATGTTCATGATGGTGTCGGCCAACGGATTGATCGCGCTCTACATGGGCCTCGAGCTGCAAAGCCTCGCGCTCTACGTGATCGCCGCCTTCAATCGCGACAGCGGCCGCGGTTCCGAAGCCGGCCTCAAATATTTCGTCCTCGGCGCGCTCGCCTCCGGCATGCTGCTCTACGGTGCCTCGCTGATCTACGGCTTCACCGGCAGCGTCGAGTTCGACGCGATCGCCGCCGTGCTCGCGAGCGACGGCGCCAACATCGGCGTCGTCTTCGGCATCGTTTTCGTGCTGGCTGGCCTCGCCTTCAAGATTTCGGCGGTCCCCTTCCACATGTGGACGCCCGACGTCTATGAAGGCGCGCCGACGCCCGTCACCGCCTTCTTTGCCGGCGCGCCGAAAGTCGCGGCCATGGCGCTGCTGCTGCGCATCCTCTTCGGTGCCTTCCCCTCGATGATGTCCGAATGGCAGCAGATCGTCGTCTTCATCTCCATCGCCTCGATGGTGCTCGGCGCCTTCGCCGCCATCGGCCAGACCAACATCAAGCGCCTGATGGCCTACTCGTCGATATCCCACATGGGTTTCGCGCTGGTCGGCCTCGCCGCCGGAACGCCCGAAGGCGTGCGCGGCGTCCTGATCTACATGGTCATCTATGTCGTGATGAACGCCGGTGTCTTCTGCTGCATCCTCGCCATGCGTCGCAAGGAAGGCTATGTCGAAACCATCGGCGATCTCGCCGGCCTGTCGCGCAACCAGCCGATGGTCGCGGCCATGCTCGCCATGCTGATGTTCTCGCTGACCGGCATCCCGCCGCTCGCCGGATTCTTCGGCAAGTTCTATGTCTTCGCCCCGGCGATCCAGGCGGGGCTCTATCCGCTGGCCGTCATCGGCGTACTCGCCAGCGTCGTCGGCGCCTTCTACTACCTGCGCATCGTCAAGATCATGTATTTCGACGAACCGGCCGAGGCGTTCGAACAGCCGATGCCCGGCGAGCTGACGGCGGTGCTCGGCATATCGAGCGTCTTCACGCTTTTCTTCGTCCTCTATCCGGCGCCGCTCATCGTCGCATCGCAGGTTGCGGTCGGCGCGCTGATACCCTGACCGGCAATGGCCGAGCTTCCGCCAGGTGTCGCGCTTCGCCGCTTCGCCGAAATCGACAGCACCAACGAGGAAGCCCGCCGCCTCGGCGAGGCGGGCACGCAGGGCCCGCTCTGGATCGTCGCCGAACGCCAGACCGCCGGTCGCGGCCGGCGCGGCCGAAGCTGGGTCTCGCCGCCCGGCAATTTCATGGGCACGCTCTATCTGACGCCCCGCTGCGGCCCGCGTCAGGCCGGCGAGCTCTCCTTCGTCGCCGCCGTCGCCGTCTTCGATGCGGTCGAGGCACTGCTGCCGCCGCCCGCGCGCGCCGCCCTCCGTCTCAAATGGCCGAACGACCTCTTGCATGACAAACGCAAGCTCGCCGGCATCCTGCTCGAATCCTCCGGCGTCGCCGGCGCCGAGGTCGCATGGCTCGCCATCGGCATCGGCATCAACCTCGCGGGCCACCCCGACAATGTCGAATTCCCGGCAACCTCGCTTCCGGCCATCGGCGCGCCGCCGGTCGCGCCCGATGAGGCGCTGTCGGCGCTCGCCGCCGCCTTCGAGCGCTGGCTCGCCGTTTGGCGCGGTGTCCAGGGTTTCGCCGCCATCCGCGAAGCCTGGCTCACACGCGCCGCCGGCCTTGGCGAGCACCTCACCGTCCGCCTCGCGCAGGAAACATTCACCGGCACCTTCGAAGGCCTCGCCCCCGACGGCGCCTTGCAACTCCGCCTTGCCGACGGCACGCTGCGCCTTGTCTCCGCCGGCGATGTGTTCTTTCCGGCCGCGACGCATTAGTTTGTACCCATGACCAAATCCCCCGCATCGCCGAAATCCGACGACGAACTCCTGTTCCTGCCGCTGGGCGGTTCGGGCGAAATCGGCATGAACCTCAATCTCTACGGCTACGGACCGGAAGACGCCCGCCAATGGATCGTCGTCGATCTCGGCGTCACCTTCGGAGACGAGCGCACGCCCGGCGTCGATCTCATCATGCCGGACCCCGCCTTCATCGAGGACCGCCGCGAAGAATTGCTCGGCATCGTGCTGACGCATGCGCATGAAGATCACATCGGCGCCGTCGCGCATCTCTGGCCGCGCCTGCGCTGCCCGGTCTATGCGACGCCCTTCACCGCGGCGATGGTGCGCGGCAAGCTGATCGAGGCCGGTCTCGAGGGCGAAGTGCCCATGCACATCATCCCCCTCGGTCACCGCTTCGATCTCGGCCCCTTTGACATCGAGCTGGTCACGCTCACCCACTCGATCCTCGAACCGAATGCGCTCGCCATCCGCACCCCGCTCGGCCTCGTCATGCACACCGGCGACTGGAAGATCGACCCCGACCCCGTGCTTGGCGACGACATCGACATCGTCCGCCTCACCGAAATCGGCGACGAGGGCGTGCGCGCCATCGTCTGCGATTCCACCAATGTCTTCACGCCCGGCACCGCGGGCTCGGAGGCCGATGTCGCCGCGAGCCTGATCGAACTGATCCGCCCGATGGAGGGCAGGGTGGCCGTCACCACCTTCGCCTCCAATGTCGCCCGTCTCGACAGCATCGCCCGCGCCGCCGCCGCATGCGACCGTCATGCGGTGCTGGTCGGCCGGTCCATGCATCGCGTCGTCGCCGCCGCGCGCGACGCCGGCTATCTCAACGACCTGCCGCCCTTCGTCAGCGAAAACGACGCCGGCTATCTGCCGCGCGAAAAAGTGCTTTTCATCTGCACCGGCAGTCAGGGCGAGCCGCGCGCCGCGCTTGCCCGCATCGCCGAGGACGGCCATCCCAACATCGTGCTGGGCAAGGGCGACTGCGTGGTCTTTTCATCCCGCGTGATCCCCGGCAACGAAACCTCGATCTTCGACCTGCAGAACACGCTGGCGCTGCGCGGCATCCGTGTGATCACCGAGAAGGATCACTTCGTCCATGTCTCGGGCCATCCCTGCCGCGACGAGCTTGCCCGCATGTATCAGTGGATCAGGCCCGAAATTTCGGTGCCGGTTCACGGCGAGGCCCGCCACCTCGCCGAGCACGCGGCGCTGGCCCGCGAGCTTCAGGTGCCGCAACAGGTCGTCATCCGCAACGGCCTGATGGTCCGCCTCGCGCCCGGTCCGGCCGAGATCGTCGACGAAGCGCCCTCCGGCCGCATCTATCTCGACGGCGAAGTGCTGATCGAATCCGACGAAGGCGCGGTGCAGGAGCGCCGCCGCCTGGCTTTTGCCGGCTCGGTCTTCGTCAGCGTGGTGCTCGACGGCAAAGGCCAGCTTCGCGGCGACCCGCAGGTCCGCCTGATGGGCTTGCCCGAGGAAGATGGCAACGGCACCGATTTCGAAGACATCGCGCTCGACGCCATCGACACCGCGCTCGACCGCCTGCCCGCCAAGCGCCGCGGCGACGACGACACGGTGGCCGAATTTCTCCGCCGCGCCGTGCGCGGCGCGCTGCGCCGCGAATGGGGCAAGAAACCGCAGGTCGCCGTGGTCGTCACGCGCATCTGACCCCGCCTTGCCCGCGTCCGAAAACCGGCCTAAACATGGGCTATTCGAATTCAACGGTAAGGAAAATCCGATGCTTGGTCCCCTCAATCACGTCGCCATAGCCGTCCCCGACGTCAAGGCGGCGGGCGAGCTTTACCGCAAGAAGTTCAACGCCAAGGTGTCGGATGCGGTGCCGCAGCCCGACCACGGCGTCACCACGGTTTTCGTCGATCTCGGCAACACCAAGATCGAACTGCTGGAACCTCTGGGTGAAAATTCGCCCATCGCCGGCTTCCTCGCGAAGAACCCGAAAGGCGGCATCCATCACATCTGCATCGAGGTCGACGACATCGACGCGGCTTGCGACAAGATGAACGCCGAAGGCGTCACCATCACCGGCACCGGCAAGCCGCGCATCGGCGCCCATGGCAAGCCGGTCGTCTTCCTGCATCCGAAGGATCTCAACGGAACGCTGGTCGAGCTGGAACAGGCTTGAGCGGCCGTAAAAACGGGTAGGGGGGCGAATGACCTGGACAGCCGGTCTGGCGATCTATCTAGTCCTCTGGTGGCTGACGTTTTTCGCGGTCCTGCCCTGGGGCGTCCGCGCGCCGTCCGGCAATGGCGACGTCGCGCCCGGCACCGATCCGGGCGCCCCGGTCGCGCCGCGTGTTCTGCGCAAGGCGGGAATTACGACCCTGGTTTCCACGCTCGTCTGGCTGTTCGTCGCCTGGCTGATCGTCTACCAGCCGATATCCTATGACAGCATTCCCTTCATGCCGGATTTCGGAGGCGAGTACTGAAACGGCCCGATCGCTGCCGCACGCCCAATTCTGGAGATAATGGATAGGTGGGGTCCGAGCGCCCCGCTGACAATTGGGGATATCTTTCCGCTCTCCCCCGTTCGCGCAGCGAACGGAAAACGAAGCGATCCACGCAGCGAACAAGGCAAAAAAAGCAAGGTCCACTCTCGTGGCCCCCGTTCGCGCAGCGAACAGAACAAAAAAAAGCAAGGTCCACTCTCGTGGCCTTGCTTCGATAGTCTTTCCCTCTTGTCGCGCCTCCACCGCCCGTTTCCGGCGGATGAAGTCTGCGTATCCTCCCTAAACCTGGGCCGCGCTTGAACGCTTATTCCCCTTTTTGTGCGGGGACTATAGCCAGCCTGCGGCGACGTGTCACGCGCCTATTTGCGCCGGAAGCAATTTTTGCAAACCCGAGTCATGCAGTCGGGAAATTTCCGGTCGGCGGACGCCCTCGAGCTTCCGTTTCATTGCAAAGCGAGCTTGACCGCGAAGGCCGCCGCGAGGACGGCCACCGCCGGATTGATGTCGCGAATGCGTCCCGCCAGAAGCTTCACCGCCGCATAGGTGACGAGCCCGAGGCCGATCCCGTCGGCGATCGAGAAGGTCAGCGGAATGGCAATGGCCGTCACGACGGCCGGCACGGTCTCGCTGATCTCGTCCCATTCGATGTCGGCAAGGCTGCGCGCCATCAGGCAGGCGACGAAGACCAACGCCGGCGCCGTGGCATAGGGCGGCACGGCCTCGGCAAGCGGCGCGAGGAAGAGGCTGGCGACGAAGAGCACCGCCACCGTCACCGCCACAAGCCCGGTCCGCCCGCCCGCATCGACGCCGGCCGCGCTCTCGATATAGCTGGTGGTCGTCGAAGTGCCGAGTGCCGCGCCGATCATCGTCGCCGAAGAATCGGCGAGCATCGCCTTGCGCAGGCGCGGCAGCTTGCCATCCGCGTCGAGCATCCCGGCGCGCTGTCCGACGCTCACCAGCGTCCCCGTCGTGTCGAGGAGATCGACCAGCAGGAAAACGAAAACGATGGTGACGAACCCCACCTGCATGGCGCCGGCAACATCCATCTGCAGAAATGTCGGCGCGAGCGATGGCGGCAACGACGCAACGCCCTTGAGCGGTTGCAGCCCGAGCGCAACGGCAATCGCCGTCACGGCCAGCACCGTCAGCATGATCGCGCCCGGCACGCGCCGCACCTGCATCGCCACCAGAACCATGAAGCCGCCTGCCGCCAGCAGCGCCCCCGGCGCGGCCATGTCGCCCAGCGTCACCAGCGTCACGGGATCGGCAACCACGATCCCGGCATTCTTCAGCCCGATCAGCGCCAGGAACAACCCGATGCCGGCGCCGATGCCGTATTTCAGCGAGCGCGGGATCGCATTGACCATCCGCTCCCTGAGCGGCGAAATCGAAAGCAGGAAGAAGAGCACGCCCGAGAGAAAAACCCCGCCCAGCGCAAGGCGCCAGTCGCCGCCAAAGGCCGGCACCACGGAGAATGCAAAATAGGCGTTGAGCCCCATGCCGGGGGCCAGCGCCACCGGGTAGTTGGCATAGAGTCCCATGATGAGCGAACCGGCCGCCGCCGCGAGACAGGTCGCAACGAACACCGCCCCGAAATCCATCCCCGCCGCCGCCAGGATCGCCGGATTGACGAAGACGATATAGGCCATGGTCAGGTAGGTCGTACCCCCGGCCAGTATCTCTGTACGGACATTCGTTCCGTTCGCCTTGAGTTCGAACAGCCGCTCGAAATACATGCTTTCGTTCCTTTCCCACCCTCCCCTTGGGGGAGGGTCGAAATTTGCGCCGCAAATTTCGGGGCGGGGTCGCGGCGGTGCGCCCCTCTTCAAGTCAGCTTTTGGTATGGCCCCCGGACGCCATTTGTGTCGGCAGCAAAATCCCGCAACACTCCTTTAAGGCGAAGCCGGGCAGGATGGAAGCATGACAAGGCAAAGCATCATCGCGGGCGCGGTTCTGCTGCTGGCCCTCCCGGCCACGGCCGAGGAACTGGCGGGCACCGACATCGCCTATATCGAGCAATCCGATTGCGACGCCATCGCCGTCCACTTCCCCGGCGGCGCCGACTATGTGCCCGGCGTCGCCGCCGATGGTAGCCGTGTCGCACCGGCCGATCTCGGCGGCGGCTATTCCTACGGTCTGCGCCCCGTTTACGAATTCGATGTGACGCTCGACCCGCTGATCGGCCGCAACCCGGCCTTCAACTCGGCGACGAAAATGACCGTCGCCCGCATGGCAATCGACATGACGACCGGCCGCACCACCATCGACGGCCATGATGTGTCCGGCGCTAACCATGCCTTGGCCGAAGCCTGTGCAAGATTGCATCACAAACCGGTGAAATGACCGGCGCACCTTCCGGCTGTTGTTGACAGGCGAAGCGCCCGCCCACAGGCTGAAAAGCGGCAAAGGGTAGGGCGTCGAAATGCTGGGTCAGGGCTGCAAAGCTGTCATTCTGTCTTTAAGTGTCGTTTTCGTGACGCTCGGCTCGATGGCGTTTGCGCCTGCCGCTTCGGCAAATGACGGCCTGTGGCGCATCACCGAGGAACGCTGGAGCGACGCGCACGAAAAGGCGTGGGAGGATTTCATCGCCGGCCTCGGCGCCGCCGATTGCTGGACGCTCGACGAGTGCCTGAAAAGCCCCGCCAATCCCTACCGCCACACCGACCCCCGCACGAGGTTTTACGCCGACTGCGCCGACATGCCCTATGTGCTGCGCGCCTATTTCGCATGGAAGAACGGCCTGCCATTCGCCTGGCAGTCGGCGATGCGCGCCCATGACGGTCCGGGTACGGATATTCGTTACTCGCTCGAAGGCAACGACATCGTCGCTCGCGATTCCGTGCCGCGCACCGCCCGCGGCGTCGCCGCCGTGCCGATCCTTCACGGCATCGTAAACTATGTCTCGACCGCCATGTTCCGCCGCGACGCGACGATCGACGACCCTGTCATGTTCACCGACACCTATTCGCCGCGCCTCGACCGCGCCGCGATCCGCCCCGGCACCATCGCCTACGACGTCAACGGTCATGCCTCGCTTGTCTGGCGCGTCGAGACGAGCGGCCGCATCCTGATCTTTTCGTCCCACCCGGACCATTCGTTGAGCCGCACCTTTCTCGGCCGCGAATTCCTGCGCACCGGCCCGCAGCTCGGTTCGATCTTCCAGAAGTTCCGCCCCATCGAGGTCGCCGGCGCGACCCGCGCCGCCAATGGCGCGCTGGTCGGCGGCCGCATCGTGCCGGTGATGAACGCCGATCTTGAGGATTTCTCGCTCGAACAATATGCCGGCAACCCGCCCGTCAATCCCTACGCCTGGGGCACCGCGCAATGGGTCTGGAACGGCGAGAGCATGGACTTCTACACCTACCTCCGCGCCCGCATGTCGCTCGGCGACCTCGAATATCATCCGGTCGCCGAAATGCGCGGCATGATGCAATCGATCTGCTTCGACCTGCGCGCCCGCAGGCACGCTGTCGAAATCTCGATCGGCCGCGGCATCCAGAACACGGAACCGCCGCATCGCCTGCCCAGCAACATCTACGGCACGCATGGCGTCTGGGAGCTTTACTCGACGCCCTCACGCGATGCCCGTCTGAAGACCGCCTTCAAGGAGATGTACGATCAGACAGTCGACTTCATCAAGATGGACATGGTCGATGCCCCGCGCCTCGTCTATGACGGCGACGATCTCGCGGGCGATCTCCTCGCCGCCTACCGCGAACAAAATGAACTCTGCCGCATCGAGTACAAAAACTCCGCCGGCCGCACGGTGACGCTCACCATCGACGACATCGTCAACCGCCTCTATGACCTCTCCTTCGATCCCTACCAGTGCATCGAACGCCGCTGGGGCGCCGCCGGCGAGGAACTCGCGACCTGCAACGACGGCGCGCTGAAAACCCGCTGGTACGAGGCCCAGCGCTACCTGCGCAACCAGATCGACCGCACCTACGATGTCGAAATGGGTTATTCGATCGAGGAGCTCGAACGCGGCCCCTGGGGTCCGCGCACCGGCCGCGGCGTCGAGGCCGGTCCCGAGGTCGATGTGAGGGGGTATCTCAAGGGCCTCGTCGCCCGCCAGCAGGCCGCCGCGCCCGACATTGCGAATCCGGTCGCAACCCCCTAAAACTTGACCCCCAATCCGAAGCCTCGGCGGCTCCCGCAAGGCTTGCGCCCCGCGGTCAGGTCATCATGCGCCTTTCGAACTATTTTCTGCCCACCCTGAAGGAAAACCCGGCCGAGGCGCAGATCCCCTCGCACCGGCTGATGCTGCGCGCCGGCATGGTTCGCCAGACCGCCGCCGGCATCTATGCCTGGCTGCCCTTGGGCCTCGCGGTCCTGCGCCGCATCGAGGCCATTGTCCGCGACGAGCAGGCCCGCGCCGGCGCGCTCGAACTCCTGATGCCGACGCTGCAATCCGCCGACCTCTGGCGTCAGTCCGGCCGCTACGACGCCTACGGCCCGGAAATGCTCCGCATCAAGGATCGCCACGAACGCGACATTCTCTACGGTCCCACCAACGAGGAAGTCATCACCGACATCTTCAAGGGCGCCGTGAAATCCTATCGCGACCTGCCGCGCAACCTCTTCCACATCCAGTGGAAATTCCGCGACGAGATCCGCCCCCGCTTCGGCGTCATGCGCGGCCGCGAATTCCTGATGAAGGACGGCTACTCCTTCGATCTCGACGTCGAGGGCGCGCGCCGCGCCTACCGCAAGATGTTCGTCGCCTACCTGCGCACCTTCGAGCGCCTCGGCCTGAAGGCGATCCCGATGGCCGCCGACACCGGCCCCATCGGCGGCGACATGAGTCACGAATTCATCATCCTTGCCGAAACCGGCGAGAGCGCCGTCTTCTGCCACCGCGATCTGGTGGACATGCCCGTCCCCGGCGACGACCTCGATTACGAGGGCGATCTGACGCCCGTCATCGACGCCCGCACCACGCTCTACGCCGCCACCGACGAAAAACACGACGCCGCCCGCTTCGACGCCGAAGTCCCGGCCGACAAGCAGCTCTCCGCCCGCGGCATCGAGGTCGGCCACATCTTCTTCTTCGGCACCAAATACTCGCAGGCCATGGGCTGCGTCGTTCAGGGACCGGACGGCAAGGAAACGCCGCTTCAAATGGGCTCCTATGGCATTGGCGTCTCACGCCTTGTCGGCGCCATCATCGAGGCGAGCCACGACGACAACGGCATCGTCTGGCCGGAAGCCGTCGCCCCCTTCCGCGTCGGCCTCGTCAACCTGAAATCCGGCGACGCCGAAACCGACGCTGCCTGCGCGACGCTCTACGACAAGCTTCAGGCGGCCGGCATCTCCGTCCTCTACGACGACACCGACGAGCGGGCAGGGGCCAAGTTCTCCAACATGGACCTGATCGGCCTGCCCTGGCAGCTGGTCGTCGGCCCACGCGGCCTTAAATCCGGCACAGTCGAGCTGAAATATCGCGCCACCGGCGAAAAGGAAGAACTCTCGCCCGAAGCCGCGCTCGCGAAAGTCGCGGGCTGAGAGCGCTGTATGAAGACAACCGTTTTTCGTTTTCGAAAAACGGCAAGGCCGACTGGCCGCCGCGCCTTATGGCGCGTAAGCCAAGCCGCCGGATGGCGGCGCCGGCGCTTGAGGCCAAACAATAAAGGGCGAAACAGGACAAGGTATGACCGACATCGCACAGCCCGCCCGTGAAGCCGGTAAAAGCCGCCCCTTCGGCGCCTTCGAATGGCTGCTGGCGATGCGCTACCTGCGCGCTCGCCGCCGCGAGGGCTTCATCTCGGTCATCGCCGGCTTCTCCTTCGCCGGCATCATGCTCGGCGTCGCCACCCTCATCATCGTGATGTCGGTGATGAACGGCTTCCGCACCGAACTGCTGTCGAAAATCCTCGGCCTCAACGGCCACATGTTCGTCCGCGGCATCGGCATGCATGTGATGAACTACGACGAAATGGCCGCCAACATCGCCGAGCTCCCGGGCGTCACCGGCGTCATGCCGCTGGTCGAAGGTCAGGTCATGGTCTCGAGCGCGCAGAATGCCGGCGGCGCCATCGTCCGCGGCATGCGCGAACGCGACCTCAAGAACCTGCGAACCGTCGCCGACAGCGTCATTGTCGGTTCGCTCGACGGTTTCGACGAAGGCGGCGTCGTCGTCGGCTCGCGCCTCGCGCAGTCGCTGGCGCTGACCGTCGGCGACAACATCACGCTCTTGTCGCCGCGCGGCGCCATCACCCCCTTCGGCACCGCGCCCCGCGTCGGCTCCTATCCCATCGTCGCGATCTTCGAACTTGGCATGTCGGAATACGACGCCAGCTTCCTCTTCATGCCGCTCGACGAGGCGCGCAATTATTTCCGCACCTTCGAAGGCGTCAGCGCGCTTGAAATCCGCATCGACAATCCCGACCGTGTGCAAGCGGTTGCGCCCGCCGTGCGCGCCGCTGCCGGCGATTGTTGCGACGTGCTGACATGGCAGCAGACCAACCAGAGCTTCTTCTCCGCGCTTCAGGTCGAACGCAATGTGATGTTCCTGATCTTGACGCTGATCCTGATCGTCGCCGCGCTCAACATCGTCTCCGGCCTCATCATGCTGGTGAAGGACAAGGGCCGCGACATCGCGGTGTTGCGCACCATGGGCGCGACCAAGGGCGCCGTCATGCGCGCCTTCTTCATTTCGGGCGCCTCCATCGGCGTCGCCGGCACGCTGGCGGGCTTCGCGCTCGGCACGGTCTTCTGCCTCAACATCGAAACATTGCGCCAATGGTTGTCGAAACTTTCCGGCACCGAGCTTTTCTCGCCGGAAGTTTATTTCCTGAGCCGCATGCCGGCCGAGATCGACCCGAGCGAAGTCGGCGCGGTCGTGCTGATGGCGCTCTTCCTCTCCTTCGCCGCGACGCTTTATCCCGCCTGGCGCGCCGCCTCGCTCGATCCGGTGGAGGCGCTGCGCTATGAGTGACGCCGTTCTGAGCCTCCGTTCGATCACCCGCACCTACAAGCAGGGCGAGGAGACCTTGCGCATTTTCGCTGGCGCCGACCTCGATGTTTTCGCCGGCGAGATCGTCGCGCTGGTCGGCCCCTCGGGTTCGGGCAAATCCTCGCTGCTCCACATCGCCGGGCTGCTCGAAGCGCCGGACGAGGGCGAGGTCTGGGTCGCCGGTCGCGAGGCGGTCGCGCTGTCCGACGCAAAGCGTACCGCGATCCGTCGCGGCGACATCGGCTTCGTCTACCAGTTCCACAATCTGCTGCCCGAGTTTTCGGCGCTCGAAAATGTCGTCCTGCCGCAGATGATCGCCGGCGTTCCCCGCCGCCGCGCCGAGGCCTTCGCGCTCGAATTGCTGACCCGCATGGGCCTCGCCGCCCGCGCCGTCCACCGCCCGGCCGAGCTTTCCGGCGGCGAGCAGCAGCGCGTCGCCATCGCCCGCGCGCTTGCCAACCGCCCGCGCATCCTCCTGGCCGACGAGCCGACCGGCAATCTCGACCCGAAGACAGCCAAAATGGTCTTCGGCGAATTGCTCAACATCTGCCGCACCCAGGGTGTCGCCGCCCTCGTCGCCACCCACAATCTCGACCTCGCCGCCCAGATGGACCGCGTCGTCCTCCTCCACGAAGGCCGCCTCCACGAAGGCGCCAACCTCGCCACCGCCTTCCAGAGCCTCTGAACCCCAAAAAAGCCCTTCCATTTACTCGGGCTTTGGTCCTACCATTCGGATGGGGAGACACAGAGGGAGGGCGATTCCTTGAGGGGGGAAACGCAACAACTCGTCAGCAGCGACTTGCAGTCGGCATTCGTGTCGCTGCTCGAACGCGTGGCGCCATATTTCGCATCCAGTCCTGAAATCGCGACCTGGAGCTGGGCGGCCGCCGCCCTGCTGCTGGCCGGCATGGCGTTCTACTACCGCCAGCCCCGCCGCCGCGACTGAACGGCCGGTTCGCGAGGATTGACAGCACCTTTCACCTCCCCCTTGCGGGGAGGTCGGGAAATGCGCGCGCCGCGCGGATTTCCCGGGTGGGGGGCTGAGCGCCGCAACCAATCCCGTTACATCGAAAAGTCCTCACACCCCTTGACACACAAGAACAAAACAGCAACTCTCCAAACGAGAACATTACATGAACTCATGGAGGGCTGCCGATGCGCGGATTGTGGAACCGGACGAGGGATAGCGAAGCCGGCGATTGGCTTCAGGACGTGGCGGCGCTCGTCTCGGTCGCCGCCTTCATCTGGGCCGCCGGCGCCTGGATCGGCATCGCCGAGGCCTTGGCGGGCTGAAGACGTGCTCATCGGGCTTGTCCACAGCTTTCCCGGCCCGCCGCCGTCCCGGGGCGTGACTCGCGTGCCCGGCGCCCCGACAATGGGGCATGCCCGACTCACCCCGGTTCATCCATCTGCGCCTCCACACGGCCTATTCGCTGCTGGAGGGCGCGATCCGCGTCAAGGAAGTGCCGAAGCTCTGCAAGGCAGACGGCATGCCCGCCGTCGCCATCACCGACACGGCCAATCTCTTCGGCGCGCTGGAATTCTCCGAAACGCTCTCCGAAGCCGGCATCCAGCCGATCATCGGCTGCACGCTCCCGGTCCTGCTGGACGAAGGCGACGAGCCGGGCCGCGGCCCCCTGCGCCGCGAGCCCTCCGGCACGCTCGCCCTCATCGCCAAGGACGAGCAGGGCTACCAAAACCTGATGAAGCTCTCGAGCCGCGCCTTTCTGGGCCCCGAGCCCGGCGAGCCGCCCTATGTGCCGCTCGCCCTGCTGGCCGAGCATCAGGCGGGCGTGATCTGCCTCACCGGCGGGCCGGACGGCGTCGTCAATCGCCTGCTCGAAGCCGGCCAGCGTCCGGCGGCGGAAGGGCTGCTGCTCGGCCTCAAGCAAACCTTCGGCGACCGCCTCTATGTCGAGCTGCAGCGCCACGGCCAGCCCCGCGAGCGTCAGGTGGAACCGGCGCTGATCGAACTTGCCTATGCCCATGGCCTGCCGCTGGTCGCCACCAACGAAGCCTGCTTCGTCGCCGAGGCCGATTACGAGGCGCATGACGCGCTGATCTGCATTGCCGAGGGCGCCTATGTCGTGCAGGCCGACCGCCGCCGCCTGACGCCCGAGCATCGCTTCAAGACGCAAGCCGAAATGGTCGCGCTCTTCGCCGACATTCCCGAGGCGATCGAGAACACCGTCGAAATCGCGCACCGCTGCGCGGTCCGTCCGTTGACCCGCGATCCGATCCTGCCGAAATTCTCGGCCGGCGTCAGCGAGGCCGACGAATTGCGCCGTCAGGCGGAAGAGGGTCTGGCGCAACGTCTCGCGACGCTCGAAACCGTCGCGCCGAAAGAGGATTACTACGCCCGTCTGAATTTCGAACTCGACGTCCTCATCAAGATGGACTTCCCCGGCTACTTCCTGATCGTTGCCGACTTCATCAAATGGGCGAAGGGGCAGGGCATCCCGGTCGGCCCCGGCCGCGGTTCGGGCGCGGGTTCGGTCGTCGCCTGGGCGCTCACCATCACCGACCTCGATCCCTTGCGCTTCGGTCTGCTGTTCGAGCGCTTCCTCAATCCCGAACGCGTTTCGATGCCGGACTTCGACATCGACTTCTGTCAGGACCGCCGCGACGAGGTGATCCGCTATGTGCAGGATCGCTACGGCGAAGATCGCGTCGCCCAGATCATCACCTTCGGAAAGCTTCAGGCGCGCGCCGTGCTGCGCGACGTCGGCCGCGTGCTGCAACTGCCTTACGGTCAGGTCGACCGTCTCTGCAAGCTGGTGCCCAACAATCCGGCCGCGCCCGTCACGCTCGCCGAGGCGATCGCCGGCGAGCCGCGCTTGCGCGAGGAGCAGGCGTCGGACGAGGGCGTCGCGCGCATGCTCGAAATCGGCCTGCGCCTCGAAGGGCTCTATCGCCATGCCTCGACCCACGCCGCCGGTGTCGTCATCGCCGACCGCCCGCTCGACGAGCTGGTGCCGCTCTACCGCGATCCGCGGTCCGACATGCCGGTCACGCAGTTCAACATGAAATGGGTCGAGCCCGCCGGTCTTGTGAAGTTCGACTTTCTGGGATTGAAAACCCTCACCGTGCTCGATCAGGCGGTCAAGCTTCTCGCCCGCCGCGACATCGCCGTCGATCTGCTGAATCTTCCGTTGGAAGACGAAAAGACATTCGAGATGCTGACGCGCGGCGAAACGGTCGGCGTGTTCCAGCTTGAAAGTTCGGGCATGCGCGATCTGGTGCGTCAGGCGCGCCCCACCAACATCGAGGACATCATCGCCCTTGTCGCGCTCTACCGGCCGGGACCGATGGAGAACATCCCGAAATATCTCGCTTGCAAGCACGGCCGCGAGAAGCCCGAATTCCTGCACGACACTATCGTGCCTGTGGTGGAGGACACTTACGGCGTCATCATCTATCAGGAACAGGTGATGCAGATTGCGCAGGTCTTCGCCGGCTATTCGCTGGGCGAAGCCGATCTGCTGCGCCGCGCGATGGGCAAGAAGATCAAGGCCGAGATGGAAGCGCAGCGCGCCCGTTTCGTTTCCGGCGCGGTTGAGCGCGGCGTCGCGCCGAAACAGGCCGAATTCGTTTTCGACCTCGTCGACAAGTTCGCCGGCTACGGCTTCAACAAATCGCATTCGGCCTGCTACGCGGTCGTCGCCTATCAGACCGCATGGCTGAAAGCCAATCACCCGGTTGAATTCCTCGCCGCCTCGATGAGCCTCGATCTCGGCAACACCGACAAGCTCGGCACCTTCAAGCAGGAGGCCGAGCGTCTCGGCATCAAGGTGCGTCCGCCCTGCGTCAACCGTTCGGAAGCGATGTTCGGCGTCGCCGAAGGCGAAATCCTCTATGCGCTTGCTGCGATCAAGAATGTCGGCCGTCAGGCGATGGAGCATCTGGTCGAGGTCCGCCGCGAGGGCGGCCCCTTCCGCGACCTCTTCGATTTCGCCCGCCGCATCAATCCGCGCATCGTCAACAAGCGCGCCTTCGAAAATCTGGCCCGCGCCGGCGCCTTCGATTGTCTCAATCCCGACCGCGCGCAGGTGCTGGCCGCCGTCGATCTGGTGCTCGGCACCGCCAACGCCTCCGCGCAGGACCGCGAGAGCCAGCAGGTCAGCCTCTTCGGCGAAGAGAGCGCCGCCGCCTCCGCGCCCGCCTTGCCTGCCGTTGAGCCCTGGCAGGCGATGCAGCGCCTCACCGAGGAATTCAACGCCGTCGGCTTCTACCTCTCCGGCCACCCTCTCGACGACTACCGCACCTCATTGAAGCGATCAGGCGTCTCGACCCTCGCCGACCTCCTCGCCAAAAACATGCAGGCCGGTTTCGTCGCCGGCACCGTCACCGCCAAGCAGGAGCGCAAATCGAAAAAGGGCAACCCCTTCGCCTTCCTGAGCCTGTCGGACGCCACCGGCCAGTTCGAGGTCGTCGTCTTCTCCGAAGTCCTCGCCCGTTCGCGCGACCTGATGGAGCCGGGTAGCTCCGTCGTCATCGGCGTCGAGATCGACCGCGCCGGCGAGGAGGTGAAGCTCCGCGCCCAGTCAGTCCGGTCCGTCGACGAGGTGGTCAAGGACGCCGGCGAGGGCCTGAAGGTCTTCATTGAGGATCCGGCCTCCCTCGAACCCCTGAAGGCGCGTCTCGGCGAGCGCGGCAAGGGTCTCGTCTCGCTGGTCCTGATGAGCGAGGGCGGCAGGGAGGTCGAGCTGCGTCTCAAGGGACGCTACCGCGTCACGCCGCAAATCCGCGGCGCGGTCAAATCGATCCCGGGCGTGGTCGAGGTGCAGGAGATTTGACAGAGGCGTGACAGTTTTTTGACAGATCGGTAACAGCCGCTGATCCGGCATTCGTGGATAACCCGCCAAAGGCCTGTCCGCGCTTGCTTTTTAGCCGTTTTACGCCTATCAAGGCGCCATTCCACACGCGGGGTTCGGCTCTCCCACTTCCTTTTAGTAAAGGAAAACATAGGGTTAGTCGGTCCGGTGCGACATCTGTCGTTCACTCCCCGCGGAGGTTCAACCGGAAAAGGAGCACAAGTGCCATGGCACTTCCCGATTTCTCTATGCGTCAATTGCTGGAAGCCGGCGTTCACTTCGGCCACCAGACCCACCGCTGGAATCCGAAGATGGAACCCTTCCTCTTCGGCGACCGAAACAACATACATATCATAGACTTGGCGCAGACCGTCCCGCTGCTCCACCAGGCCCTTGTCGCGGTCCGCGACGCGGTGGCCGGCGGTGGCCGCGTGCTTTTCGTCGGCACCAAGCGTCAGGCTTCCGATCCGGTCGCCGCGGCGGCCCGTCAGTGCGCCCAGTACTACATCAACCACCGCTGGCTCGGTGGCATGCTAACCAATTGGAAAACCATCTCGAATTCGATCCGGCGCCTGCGTCAGCTCGACGAGATGCTCTCCGGCGAAGCGCGCGGCCTGACCAAAAAGGAAGTGCTGAACCTGACCCGCGAGCGCGACAAGCTCGAACGCGCCATCGGCGGCATCAAGGACATGGGCGGCCTCCCTGACTTGATTTTCGTGATCGACACCAACAAGGAAGAGATCGCGATTCAGGAAGCCCGCAAACTCGGCATTCCGGTCGTCGCGATCCTCGACTCCAATTCCAATCCCGATGGCATCGCCTATCCGGTTCCGGGCAATGACGACGCGGCCCGCGCGATTTCGCTCTATTGCGATCTCGTCGCCCGCTCGGTCATCGACGGCATCTCGCAGAGCCATGCCGCGTCGGGCGCCGATGTCGGAGCCGAAGCCGAACCTGTCGTCGAGGTGCCGGCGACCGCCGACTAAGGCTTTCGCCGTCCCGCTTCATACGATTACCGAGGAAATACAATGGCTGAAATCACCGCGAGCATGGTGAAGGAACTGCGCGAAAAAACCGGCGCAGGCATGATGGACTGCAAGTCGGCGCTCAACGAAACGGGCGGCGACATGGAAGCGGCCGTCGACTGGCTGCGCACCAAGGGCCTCGCCAAGGCGGCGAAAAAGGCCGGCCGCGTTGCGGCCGAAGGCCTGATCGGCGTTGTCGCGGAAGGCACAAAGGGCGCCGTCGTCGAAGTTAATTCCGAAACCGACTTCGTCGCGCGCAACGAACAGTTCCAGAAGATGGTGAGCGATATTGCGTCGGTCGCGCTGACGGCAGGTGGCGATGTCGACAAGCTTGCCGCGACGAACTATCCGGGTGCGTCGAAGTCCGTGAAAGACTACGTCACGGAAATGGTCGGCACCATCGGCGAGAACATGAACGTGCGCCGCGCCGGTTCGATCTCCGTGTCGGATGGCGTGGTATCGGCCTATGTCCACAGCTCCGTCGTGCCGGGTCTCGGCAAGATCGGCGTGTTGGTGGGCCTCGAGTCGACCGGCGACAAGGCGAAGCTCGCCGAACTCGGCCGGCAGATCGCCATGCATATCGCGGCGACCAATCCGCTTGCGACCCGGACCGACGAACTCGACCCGGCCGTCGTCGAGCGCGAGCGCAATGTGCTGATCGCCGAAGCGAAGGAAAGCGGCCGCCCCGACAACATCATCGAAAAGATGGTCGAGGGCCGCATCCGCAAATTCTACGAAGAAGTCGTCCTGCTTTCGCAGGCTTTCGTGATCGACCCCGACAACACCGTTGAAAAAGCGGTCAAGGCGGCGGAAGCCGGCATCGGTGCGCCGGTCAGCGTCATCGGTTTCGTCCGTTTCGCGCTGGGCGAGGGCATCGAAAAGGAAGAATCGGACTTTGCGGCCGAAGTGGCGGCTGCGGCGCGCGGCTGAGCCGATGTGCCGATAGAATTGACGCCCCCTTCGCCATTGTGCGTTGGGGGCGTTATTGTTGGACATCCCGGCGGATTCGGCACAGGCACCGCGCCGTTCGGGTGCCCTGCCATGACCTGATGGAAGTGAGCCCATGTCCCCGCAACCGCTCTATTCGCGCGTCCTGCTCAAGGTCTCCGGCGAAGCCCTGATGGGCGAGGGGCAATACGGTATCGATGTCGATACGGTCGGCCGCATCGCGGGTGAAATCAAGCAGGCGACGGATGCAGGCATCCAGGTTTGCCTGGTCATCGGCGGCGGCAACATCTTTCGCGGTCTGTCGGGTGCGGCCAAGGGCATGGAGCGCGCCAGCGCCGACTACATGGGCATGCTGGCGACCGTGATGAACGCACTCGCCATGCAGCAATCGCTCGAAAGCATCGGCGTACCGACGCGCGTTCAGTCGGCAATTCCGATGATGACCGTATGCGAACCCTATATTCGCCGCCGCGCCGTGCGGCACATGGAAAAAGGCCGGGTCGTGATTTTCGCTGCCGGCACCGGCAATCCTTTCTTCACGACCGACACGGCGGCGGCCCTTCGCGCAGTGGAAATGGGCTGCGACGCCTTGCTGAAAGGCACGCAGGTCGACGGCGTCTATTCGGCCGACCCCCACAAGGTCGCCAATGCCGAAAGATATGATCGCCTGACCTATATGGACGTGTTGTCGCGCGACCTGAAAGTAATGGACGCCTCGGCGATCTCGCTCGCCCGCGAAAACGGCATCCCGATCATCGTCTATTCGATCGACGACGCGGGCGGCTTCGTCAACGTTCTGACGGGCGCCGGCCGCTGCACTATCATTTCGGACGCGGCCTGAACTCGCCCGACCGAAGACAGGAAAGACCGGAAGGACAGGAAATGGCTGATACCGACTTTGATCTCGATGATGTCGAACGCCGCATGCGCGGCGCATTGCAGGCGCTCAAGCAGGAGTTTGGCGGCTTGCGCACCGGCCGCGCCTCGGCAAGCCTGCTCGAGCCCATCGTCGTCGAGGCGTATGGCCAGAGCATGCCCATCAATCAGGTCGGCACGATCGGCGTTCCCGAATCCCGCATGCTGACGGTGCAGGTGTGGGACAAGGGAATGGTTTTGGCCGTCGAGAAGGCGATCCGCAATTCCGGCCTCGGCCTCAACCCCAATATCGACGGCACCCTGATCCGCCTGCCGATCCCGGAGCTCAATCAGGAGCGCCGCGCCGAATTGTCCAAGATCGCCGCTAAATACACCGAGCAGGCCCGCGTCGCGGTCCGCAACGTCCGCCGCGATGCGATGGACGAGTTGAAGCGCCTCGAAAAAGACGCACACATGGGACAAGACGACCACAAGGCTTGGTCCGACAAGGTCCAGAAGTTGACCGACAAGATCATCGCCGAGATCGATGGCGCGCTCGCGCACAAGGAAGCGGAAATCATGCAGGTGTAACCTGTTGGGATACACTTGTTGCATGCGGTGAAGAACGTACGTTAACCATATGTCGTTCAAGGAAAAAGTGCCGAGAGAATGATGTTGAAGTCCGGCCATACGGTAAGCGAGACGGCGCCCGGCGCGATGCCGCGGCATGTAGCGATTATCATGGATGGCAACGGACGCTGGGCGGCGAAACGGCATATGCCCCGTGTTGCCGGTCACCGGCAGGGCGTCGAAACCGTCCGCGTCATCGTCCGGGCGGCCGGCGAGCTCGGCATTGAATACCTGACGCTCTACGGCTTCAGTTCCGAAAACTGGAACCGCCCGGCCGAGGAAGTCAGCGACCTGATGGGTCTGCTGCGGCTTTTCATTCGCCGCGATCTGGCCGAACTGCATCAGAACGGCGTCCAGGTCCGGGTCATCGGCGACCGCGACCATCTGGATGCCGACATTGTCGCGCTGATCGGCGAGGCCGAGGCGCTGACCCGCAACAATACGCGTCTGAAGCTGATTATTGCCTTCAACTATGGCGGTCAGTCGGAGATTACCTCGGCGATGCGCCGCATCGCCCGCGAGGTGCAGGCGGGTCATCTCGATCCCGACACCATCACACCGGCAACGGTATCCGCGCATCTCGACACGGCCGGCATTCCAGACCCAGATCTCATTATCCGGACGAGCGGCGAAATGAGGCTCTCGAACTTTCTGCTTTGGCAGAGCGCCTATTCGGAGCTTGTGTTCGCCGACGCGCTTTGGCCGGATTTCACGCCGGAAGGACTACGCGCGGCGGTCGACGAATATCGCCGCCGCAATCGCCGCTTCGGCGCGACCGGACCGGACGACGCGACATGCGGTGAGGGGTAAGCGACGATGGTGGACAACGCCGGCCATCCATCGGGAGCCGCTTCCGATCTGAAGACGAGGGTCATGTCGGCTGCTGTGCTGGCCCCCGTTGCGCTGGGCGCCACGTGGATGGGCGGTTGGTTCTTCGCGGCTCTGCTGGCTGCCGCAGCGCTGGTCATGGCGCAGGAACTGGCGCGGCTCCTCTATGGCGCCGCAGTCGGACCCCGCGATGCAGCCGGGCTGGCGGTTGCAGGTCTTTCCGCAATCGTTCTGGCGACAGCCGGTTTGCCGGGAGCGGCGCTTGCCGCCGCCGGCGCGGTGCTGACCTTTGCCCTGGCCTCCCGAAGCTGGAGCAGTCGGGCGATGATGCCGGCCCTAATTGCCTACTGCTATCTCGTCATACCGCTGGTTGCGCTGGTCTGGCTGCGCAACGACCCCGAACTGGGGCTCGCCGTCACCATCTGGCTGCTGGCGACGGTCTGGGCCATCGACATATGCGCGTATTTCGCCGGCCGCTTCATTGGCGGGCCAAAGCTTGCGCCGAGCATCTCTCCGAAAAAAACCTGGGCCGGCCTCATCGGCGGCATGACCGGAGCCGCAGCGGTCGGCGTCGTTACGTCGCTATGGATCGGCGCCGGATCGCCGCTGCTGCTGGCATTGATCGGCGTCGGCATGACGGTACTTGAACAGGCAGGCGATTTCTTTGAATCCGCGCTCAAGAGGCGGGCTGGCGTCAAGGATTCCGGTACGCTGATCCCGGGGCACGGCGGTATCCTCGACCGCGTGGACGGCCTCGTCGCGGTCGCTGCCGGCGCGGCACTTCTCGCCCTGCTGCACAATGCCGCCCATCCGGGCGCGGGAGTTTTGATTTGGCCCTGATCGCCGAGGCTGCAAACGACCGTCTTGCCGATGCCGACGCCGGCGCGGTGAAAAGCGTCACCATCCTGGGGTCGACCGGTTCTGTCGGCTGCTCGACTCTCGATCTGATCGGGCGCGACCGGTCGCGCTTCAACCTTGTGGCGCTGACGGCGCATCGCAATGTTGCAACGTTGATCGCGCAGGCAAAGGAATATCGGCCGCATCTCGCGGTGGTGGCCGACCCGGCATGTTTCGCGGAATTGAAGGAAGGATTGAAAGGCACAGGGATCGAAGTTGCTGCGGGCCCCGAAGCGGTCGTGGACGCCGCGGCGCGGCCCGCCGACTGGGTGATGGCCGGCATCGTTGGCGCAGCCGGCCTCGCCCCAACTCTCGCGGCGGTAAAGCGCGGCGCCTGTGTGGCCCTTGCCAACAAGGAATGCCTCGTTTCGGCGGGGCCGCTTTTCCTCGATGAAGTGCGCCGGTCGGGCGCGACGCTGCTGCCGGTGGACAGCGAACACAATGCAATCTTCCAGGTGCTCGACGCTGGCCGGCTGGACACCGTCGAAAGCATCGTGCTGACAGCATCGGGCGGCCCATTCAGAACGTGGAGCCTGCAGGAGATGGCCAAGGCGACGCCGGCCCAGGCCGTCGCCCACCCGCGTTGGGACATGGGCGCCAAGATCTCCGTCGATTCCGCAACCCTGATGAACAAGGGGCTGGAACTGATCGAGGCTCACTACCTGTTCCCGGTCGGTCAGGACCGGCTCGATGTCATCATTCACCCGGAATCCATCGTTCACAGCATGGTGGCCTATATCGATGGGTCTGTATTGGCGCAGCTCGGCATGCCGGACATGCGTACGCCGATCGCCTATGCGCTGGCATGGCCGCGACGAATGGCGGCGCCCGCGGCACGCCTCGACCTCGCGCAGATTGGCCAATTAACCTTCGAAGCGCCTGATTTAAAACGGTTTCCGGCTTTGTCTCTGGCGCGGGAAGCGCTTCGGATAGGCGGCAGTGCGCCGACGGTGCTCAACGCCGCCAATGAAGTTGCCGTCGCCGCTTTCCTGGCCGGCCGTATAGCCTTCCCGGATATGGTGGCACTGACGGACGCTATACTGGCGCAATCAAGCGGGTTGGGCGCACCCCCGGCCGGACTTGCCGAAGTTTACGAACTTGACCGAATGACCCGGATTCGGGCAGAGGAAATGGTGCAAAAAAGCGGCCGCTGACGTAGGCTGTGCCCCTTGGATGGGCACAGGTCGCCGGCAATGGCAGGCCGCGGTCGATGCGTGTCGGGGGAGCGGTCCGGCGGCCGGAAAAACGGCCGGTCGAGATCGGTATGAGTGGGACAATAGCTTGAACGCGATGGACTTTTTGTCAGGTATCGGTGGTTTCGGAGGATCGCTCGGAAGCTACGTCATCCCTTTCTTGTTCGTGTTGACGGTTGTCGTCTTTTTTCACGAACTGGGACATTTTCTTGTGGCGCGGTGGTGCGGCGTGAAGGTCGACACTTTCTCGATCGGCTTCGGTCGCGAGATACTCGGCTGGAACGACAAGCACGGCACACGCTGGAAGGTGAGCTGGATTCCACTTGGCGGTTACGTGAAGTTCGCCGGCGACGAAAATGCAGCGAGCGTTCCCGATCGCGAACGCCTTGCGCAGGTATCCGCCGCCGATCAGGAGCATCTTTTCCACTTCAAGCCGCTGCGGCAGCGCGCGGCAATTGTGGCGGCCGGGCCGATCGCCAACTTCATTCTGGCGACGGTTGTCTTTGCGTGCATTTTCACCTTTGTCGGACGAACGGTGGCAACGCCCATCGTGGACGATATCGTGCCGGACAGCCCGGCGGCCGCGGCGGGGTTTGTCGTCGGCGACCGGATCGTCTCTATCGACGGCACGCCGGTTTCGAGTTTTGAAGCGATGCAACGCATCGTTTCGACGAGCTCGTCGGAACTCGATTTCCGTGTCGATCGAGGTGGTATCGAGGTTCCGATCCGCGCGAAGCCGGAAGTTCAGGAAGTCGTCGACAATTTTGGCAATGTCCATCGGATAGCGCGGCTCGGCATCCAGCGTCACGGCGGCGCCGGCAATATCGAAATCGTCCGCAGCGATCCTGTGAGCGCGCTCTGGCTGGGCGCCAAGGAGACATGGTTTGTCGCGGAACGGACGCTGAGCTATCTCGGCGGCATCGTGACGGGTCGCGAGCCCGCCGATCAATTGCGCGGCGTTCTGGGGATCGCGCAGGTGTCGGGTCAGGTAGCGACCATCGGCTTTATGGCGCTTTTGAGCATGGTTGCCGTGTTGTCGGTCAGTATCGGACTGCTCAATCTCTTTCCGGTGCCGCTGCTTGATGGCGGGCATCTTCTGTACTATGCGGTTGAGGCCGTCCGCGGACGGCCCCTCGGCGAACAGGCGCAGGAATACGGCTTTCGCATCGGCCTGGCGCTGGTGATGATGTTGATGGTCTTCGCGACATGGAACGATCTGGTTCATCTCCAGGTCTTTTCGTTTCTGACAGGGCTTTTTAGTTGAATGCTTCGCTATTCGTCGGCTGACGACGAGCGTGGAATTGGTTGTGTCGCCGGCTTATGACCGGTGCATCAAGACAGGCAGGGGACAGGATGGGGCGACTAGCCGGATTTTTGGCCGGAATTGCGAATGTCGGCATATTCGTCGGCGCGCTTGTCATGGTCTGGACGCTATCGGGTGCTGCGGTTGCCCAGGAAGCGCCCGGTGGACCGATAATTACCCAGATTTCCGTGCAGGGAAACCAGCGCATCGAATCCGACACGGTGCGGTCCTACATGATCATCCGAGAGGGCATGCCCTATGACCCGGCGCTCGCCGACGCCTCACTCAAGAGATTGTTCGAGACCGGTCTGTTTGCCGACATAACGATGCGTCAGGACGGAAACCGACTCGTTGTGTCGGTCGTCGAAAACCCGATCGTCAATCGGGTCGCCTTCGAGGGCAACAGCGCGCTCAAGGAAGAGGACCTCCAAAAGGAAGTTCAGCTTCAGCCGCGCGTCGTCTATACGCGGGCAAAAGTGCAGGGCGACGTCTCGCGTATGATCGAACTCTATCGGCGCAGCGGCCGGTTTTCCGCTTCCGTCGAGCCAAAGGTAATTCAGCTTCCGCAGAACCGCGTCGATCTTGTCTTTGAAATCACCGAGGGTCCGAAGACGAAGATTGCCTCGATCAATTTCATCGGCAACACGCAGTTCAGCGACGGAAAGCTGCGCGAAGTGATCTCGACCGGCGAATCCGCGTGGTGGAAGTTCCTGTCTTCGTCGGACACCTACGATCCCGACCGCCTGACCTACGACCGCGAATTGCTGCGCCGGCACTATTTGCAGCGCGGCTATGCCGACTTCCGCGTGGTTTCGGCGGTTGCCGATCTGAGCCGCGACGATGCGGCCTTCTACATTACCTTTACGGTCGATGAAGGCGAGGTCTATGAGTTCGGCGACATCAAGGTAACCACGACCATCGACACGCTCGATCAGGCGGAACTTGAATCGCTGGTGCTGGCCAAAACCGGCGACACCTACAATGCCGGACTGATCGACAAGACAATCGACGCCTTGACCTTCGCCGCCGGTACGAGCGGCTACGCTTTCGCCGAAGTCCGGCCGCGCGTCAGCCGCCGCAAGGACGAGCGCGTCATCGATCTGACATTCCAGATTACGGAGGGTCCACGCGTTTACGTTGAGCGCATCAACATCACCGGCAACTCACGCACGCTCGACAAGGTCGTGCGCCGCCAGATGCGGATGTCGGAGGGTGACGCATTCAACAAGGTGCTGCTCGACAATTCGGAGAAAAATATCCGCGGCCTGCAGTATTTTTCGAGAGTAACTGTGACGCAGGATCCGGGGACCGCGCCCGACAAGACGATCCTGAATGTCGACGTTCAGGAACAGTCGACCGGATCGCTGACGTTGAGCGCCGGCTTTTCAACGCTCGACAATGCCGTTGCAGGCATCCAGCTGTCGGAACGAAACTTTCTCGGCCGCGGTCTCCAGTTGAGCACCGCCTTGTCGATATCGAAGCGCCGCCAGTTGATCGAGTTTCATTACACCGATCCCTATTTCCTGGATCGCGATCTCGTCGGCGGTTTTGACCTCTTCGGCAGCGAGACCAACTTCCAGAATGAATCGTCGTTCGACTCCCGTTCGCAGGGTTTCGGATTGAGGTTTGGCTTCCCGTTGTCCGAGAAGAGCCGCTTTCTGGCCCGCTACCAATTCCGTTTCGACGAGATTTTCAACGTTCATCCGTTTGCGTCGAATGCAGTCAAGGCAGCGGAAGGCAGCGACTACCGGTCGATCGTCGGCTATGACTACTATTACGACAACCGCAATGATCCCGTTGACCCGACCGGCGGCTGGGACTTCCTGTTTACACAGAACTTCGCCGGCCTGGGGGGGACGGTTCGCTATGTGTCGACGGAAGTGCTGGCGCGATACTACCACCAGCTCACCGAAGGATTCCTCACGAGTTGGCGCATTAACGGCGGTTATGTCCATGGGATTGGCCAAGACGTTGAGCTCAACGACCATTTCTTCAAAGGCGGCAACACAATTCGGGGTTTCGCCCGCGCCGGCGTCGGTCCGCGCGACCTTGGCTCTCCGAACAGGGACGCCGTGGGCGCCAAGGCATTCATTTTCGGGACGTCGGAATTGTCTTTCCCCAACGGTCTGCCAGAGGCGCTGGGTATCCGGACATCGGTTTTCGCCGACGCCGGCTACATCGGCTATTCGGATTTCGACCGGACGATCTATCCGGGTGTCGTCGATGACTTCGCGCCGCGCGCTTCGGTCGGTCTCAGTCTCTACTGGCAATCGCCGTTTGGTCCGATCCGCCTCGATTTCGCTAACGTGCTTCTGGACGAACCGTATGACGAGAGGGAGTCGTTCCGTTTCAGCGCGGGAACGTCGTTCTAAGGCATGCCGGACCGGCCGGCACGTTTGAAACTGATGCAACAAGGATGCTTTGAGATGAAGTTGAAGTCGGTAATTATGCGTACCCTTGGGGCTGTCGCGCTCCTGTCGCTTGCCGTGGCGCCGTTGACGGCGGGTTCGGCCTTTGCGGCTGGCCCGGCAGTTATTCTGATCGTCAACACCGAGTCTGTGTTTGCACAGTCGAAAGTCGGCCAGAGCATCCGCACTCAGTTCCAGGACCAGGCGAAAAAGCTGCAGGCCGAAAGCGCCAAGGCGGAAGAGAAGCTCCAAGCCGATGCAAAGAAGCTGAGCGATGAGCGTGCGCTTCTTTCGCAGGAAGACCTTCAAAAGAAATTCCAGGCGTTGCAGCAACGCGAAATGGAATTTCAGCAGTCGATGCAGGAAAAGGGGCAGGCTCTTCAGCTCGGTGTCCAGCAGGCGAATGCCAAGGTCGAGGCGGCGCTCCGTCCGATATTCGCCGAGGTCATGAAGGAAAAGGGTGGAACGGTTCTCTTCGACCAGTCGGTGATTGTCGCGGGCGGTTCCGATCTCGATATTTCGGCCGAAGTTCTGAAACGCCTCAACGAGAAGCTGACGACAATCGAAGTGAAGCCGGTTTCGCTCGCCGAGCTTCAGGCGCAACAGAAGAGCGGCAATTGATCTGACGGAGAGGCGCGCCGGGATGCGGCCGCCGATATGCGACGGCCATGGCGGATAAACGCTTCTTCGCGAATAGCGGCCCGTGCACGCTCGGCGATATCGCCGTGCGTATTGGCGCGACGCTTGCGCCGGGTGTGGATGGTGCGCGTAAATTGCTGAGTGTCGCCTCGCTGGAAGTGGCTGGCTCCGACGATCTGAGTTTTCTCGACAATCCCAAGTATGTAAGTCAGTTCGAAACGACCGAAGCGGGTGCGTGCATCGTTCATCCGCGCTTTGCGGACCGCGCGCCTGCGCGTATTGCACTGCTCCTGTCGGAGCAGCCATATCGGGCGTATGCGCTGGCGGCGCAGATGTTCTATCCCGATGCAACGAAGGGAACGGACACGTTCGGTGAGGCCGCACGGATCGATCCGAGGGCGGCTGTACACCCAACGGCAAAACTCGGTGCGGGCGTGACGGTCGAGCCCGGTGTGTCGATCGGTGCTCATGCCGAAATCGGCGACAGGACGATCATCGGTGCAAATGCCAGCATCGGAAAGGCCTGCACGATCGGCAAGGATTGCTCGATAGGTTCTAACGTCACGATCAGCCATGCTCATATTGGCGACCGCGTCATGCTGCATCCGGGCGTCGGCATCGGGCAGGATGGGTTCGGCTTCGCAATGGGTTTGCCGAGACACGAGAAAGTGCCTCAGCTCGGCCGTGTCATCATCCAGGACGATGTGGAAATCGGAGCCAATTCGACGGTGGATCGCGGCGCCGGCCCCGACACGGTGATCGGAGAGGGAACCAAGATCGACAACCTTGTGCAGATCGGTCACAACGTGGAAATCGGGCGTCACTGCATCATTGTTGCTCAGACTGGAATCGCGGGCAGTGCGAAGCTGGGAGATTTCGTAGTGCTGGCGGCACAAGTAGGTGTCGCCGGTCATCTGACGATCAACTCCGGCGCGCAGGTCGCCGCGCGCGGCGGCGTCGTGCACGATGTTCCGGCCGGTCAACAATATGGCGGCGCGCCCGCGCGTCCCATTTCCGAGTGGCGTCGCGAAATTGTGGAGTTGCGGAAACTCGGAAGGCGACCCAAACCGTCCGGCGATGGTGCGACGTGACTTGACGATGATTTGAAGCGAAAATTCGAGACGGAAATTGGAAGG